>NZ_CP127247.1:0-600000 GCF_030285785.1 Parasedimentitalea psychrophila
CCAGCTGATGGCACTGGCGATACAGGGTCAGGCCGAGGGCTTTGATACCATGGCCCAGGTTCCGGCCCCGGCCTTCCCCGGCGGCGCCAGCCTGCGCTCGCCGCTGCTGGTGCTTGCCATGACCTGGTACGCGTTGCGCGACCGGCTTGGGGTCTGAGCCGAGCGCGATGACCTCACGCCACCCCCAACAGCTGGGTGGAATTCTGACCAAACCCGCTGGCCGGTCAGAAACCCCTTGGCAGCTGCGCCCCATTGTTTTACTTATTCCAAAGATTAAATTCAGGATTTTGAAATATGATGCAGATTCCGAACGTCCATGCCGCCGAACCTATCCCCGATGCTGCCCGTGAGGCTATCGATGCGCTGATGGCCTCCGGTGATCTGTTTCGCTATACTGCGGCGCAAGATGCGCCTGTGGCCCTGCTGGAGCAGGAATTTGCCGAACTGCTGGGCAGCAAATACGCCCTGGCGGTGTCCTCCTGTTCCGCCGCCCTGTTCTTGTCCCTCAAGGCACTGGATCTGCCCCGCGACGCGCGCGTGCTGATCCCTGGCTTTACCTTTGCGGCGGTTCCCTCTGCGGTGGTGCACGCGGATTGCAGTCCAGTCCTGTGCGAAGTCGGCGACAACTACCGCATCAATCTGGTCGACTTTGAAGCCAAGCTGAACCAGGATATCTCCGCCGTTCTGATCAGCCATATGCGCGGCCATACCTCGGATATGGATGCAATCCTGGCGCTCTGCGAGGCCCGTGACATTCCGGTGCTTGAGGATGCGGCACATTCTCTGGGCACCACTTGGAATGGTCAGAATATCGGCACCCTTGGGTGCATCGGCTGCTTTTCGTTTCAGTCCTACAAGATGATCAACGCAGGCGAAGGCGGCATTTTGATCACCGATGATGCAGATCTGGTGGCCCGCGCGGTGATCATGTCCGGCGCCTATGAACACAATTGGCAAAAACACAAAGGTCCCCGGGGCGACAACTCTGCCGACCTGGCGCAGGCCTTTGCCAAATGGCAGAACCAACTGCCGCTGTATAATCTGCGGATGAGTAACCTGTCAGCCGCGGTGATCCGTCCCCAGTTGCCCGAACTGATGCGCCGGGTCCGCGATGGCCGCGTCAATCACGACTATGTGGCCGAGCGGCTGAACGGCTCGCCTGCCCTGCATGTGCCGGCGCCGCTGGGGCCTGAGGTCCGCGCCCCGGATTCGATCCAGTTCAACCTGGTCGACATGAGCCCGCAAGAGGTCGAGGCCTTTGCGGCCGCAACAGAGGCGCGTGGCGTCAAGGTGCAGATCTTTGGCCTGTCGCGCGACAATGCCCGTGCCTTTTGGAACTGGCAGTTCCTGCCTGACCTGCCCGAGCTGCCGCAAACCCGCGCCATGCTGATGACAGCCTGCGACGTGCGCCTGCCAGTGCGGTTGACGCGAGACGAGCTGGACGTGATTGCTGATATCCTGCTCGCCGCCGCCGCAGAGGCAAAAGACCGCGCTGCCGCTTAAGCTTCCCATTGGCGGGTCAGCGTGACCATCGCCGCAAGGAAAGGCCTGACATCTCCCCCACCGCCCGCCGCTCCTGCTGATAGTGTTCAGCAAGAGCGAGGCGGGTGCTGTCCAGCAACACCGGCATTGGCGATGTTGCTGCCTCAACCCGGCGCCGCACAAATGCCGCAAGTGATCTGGGCAGACAGTGCTTCAACCGCCTCTGTAGCGGCCCGGGGTGGTGAATGTGCCGGCTGATCCAGGGCCAGGCTGGCAGGCTGGCAAGCGTCGAGGATACATTGACCCGCCGGTTTTGTGGCATCGGACAGGGCGGCAAACCAAGATGCAGACACAGGCGGTGCCAACAGGTCTCTGGCGCTGACTGAAGCGCCCCAAAAGACAGGAACAGGATTTGTTGTTGGTCAAAGACATCCAGATACCGCGCTATCTGTGCCGCATAACAGCCGTTCACCCTATAGCCATGACCCCAGCTCCAGCCCTGCCGCAGCCGATATTCCTCGTCCACCAGCGCGGTCTCGAAACTGGCATGCGGCTCTATGCCATCTCGGCGATGCTGCAGGAATTGCGAAAAGGCCCGCGACACCGGATCCCGCAGCAGGATGACGATTCGGGCATCCGGTCGCGCCTTGGCAATACGCCCCGCCGCCTCTGCGTCGATCAAATAGATCGGCGACACATCCCCGGAAAGCCGACCCTCCATTGGCTCATACAGCCGACAATACGCCTGGGCGGTTGTGGTGATTTCAGCCACATAATCCGAATCATAAGGCCCCCTGCGCGGCACCGCCGAGCGCCCGGAATAGGCAAAAAAACCCGGCTCCTTAACGGCTGGCAAAAACACGTCGGGATGGCACCGCAACCAGCTCCACAGGGCTGTTGTTCCCGACCGAGCGGCGCCTACAACGTAAAACGCAGGCGCCATGTCCAGACCAGAGTTCGCCATCATAGCCGCCGCTCCCTTATTGCGTCCCCACAAAATATAGGGGCTGCGCCAAAGGACTGCCTGACGCAAATGGGTAGCCGACCAGCGCCTTAGTCACAGGATCTATCCGTCCGGGTCATCCGCCAGCGTCATAGCGGCGACCGATGACCCTGTGTAGGGTGCGTGCTTGCACGCACCACTCCCCGAAGGGCTACTTCAGCTTTGACAGCTTGTCCTGTAGTTCAGCCAGTTGTTTTTTGATATCATCCAGACCTTCGCCAACGCCACTGGCGGGCTTTTCCTCAGCCTGTGCCATACCGGACCAACCGCCCCCCATCGCCTTCAGAAACGCTTCCTGCTGGGCCTTCATCGCCTCAAACCCCGGAATTTGCGACAGCGGATTTATCGCCGACAGATTCTCGGCCATTTTGGACTGGCTGTCGCGCAGCATCTCAAATGAGCTGGTCAGGAATTGCGGCATCACCCCGCCGCCGGGCACCATGTAGCTGCGCACCAGATCGTTCAGCACATCCACCGGCAGCACATTCTCGCCCCGGCTTTCGTGTTCAGCGATGATCTGCAATAAATACTGTCGCGTCAGGTCATCGCCGGACTTCAAATCAATGATCTGAACCTCACGATTGGCCCGGATAAAACCGGCAATATCTTCCAGCGTGACATAGTCGCTGGTCTCGGTGTTATACAGCCGACGGCTTGCATAACGCTTGATCAGCAAGGGTTTATCCTTTTCCGCCATGTCAATTCTCCCGGCAAATGATGCATTGCAGCAAAGCCTATGCGAGCGCAGCACAAAAAGATAGCATTGTGCTGCACCACGGGCATTTTCTTCCGCTTGCGAAATCCACCTTCTGATGACCCCGCGCGGCCTTATGACTGCGGTCGGACGGCGGCTGTTCAGAACAGGGATGCCGATGGCACACCGCCGGCCGCCACAAACGCAAAAAGGGCAGGTCTTTCGACCTGCCCGTCACCGCGAGAGCACCTAGAGGGAGGAGCCGGTGCCGCTCGCGCGTATCTCTTACTTAGTTGCCGCTTTCTTGGCTGCGGTGGTCACATCGGCAGTGGCCTTTTTAACAACGGTAGCGGCCTCTTCGCTGATGTCTTTGCCTGCGGCCATCATCAGCTCAACGGTGTCCATCTGAACCTTCTTGGCGATCTCGGCAAAGGCAGCCATGTTTTCAGCCGCAACTTCGGCCGAGGCGCTGGCAAAATCGGTGAGCGACTTGGCGTAGTCAGCCGGATCAGCCTGGCCTGTCGACATGCCACCCAGCTTGGCCAGAGTTTCCTTGGCCCATTTGCTGGACACTTCGGCGGATTTCTCAGCCGCACCCAGAGCAACACTCGACAGTTTTTCGTTCAGAGCGGCGGTGTTCTTAAAGGCATCTTCCATGTTGGACGTGTCGACAGGAAATGCACCCATCATGTCTTTCATGACGGCGGTAAAGTCTTGGTTCATAGCCATAGTTCCAAATCCTCAATGTGCCGCCGTCGGGACCATCCCGCCTGCTCAGCATGAGAACTATATACTTTCTGCATCGCAGCATTTCAAGATAATTATTGCTGCGATGCAGAAAGTTTCCGCAAAACGATTGATTTCAGCGCCTTGCGTTGAGCTTTACATATGTTCCCGGGGCGGGTGCCAGCGGCGGATGATCCGAATCACCCGGCTGTCGTGCTGCGACCTGCTTGCCAGACCGCTTTTTCAGCCAACTCTGCCAGCGCGGCCACCACGACCCTTCGTTAAATTTCGCCCCGTCGAACCAATCGGCGGCATCCAGTTTCAAGTCGGCATTGGTGTAGTGACCATATTTCTTCTTGCTCGGCGGGTTGATGATGCCGGCGATATGACCCGACTGCGATACGATAAAGCTCTTGCTGCGCGAGCCCATCTGCTGGACCCCCTGATAGCAGGCTTTCCAGGCCGCAATATGGTCGGTCTCGCAGGTGATGGACATCAGCGGAACATCGACCTCGCTCAACCGCAACTTATGCCCCATCAGCTCAAACCCGTCGCCAGCAAACTCATTACCCTGACACAGCCCGCGCAGATATTGCACCGCCATCTTGGCCGGCAGGTTGGCGCCGTCGCCATTCCAGTACAGCAGATCAAACGCCGGCGGGGTCTGCCCCATCATATAGCTGCGTATGGCCGGTGCGTAGACCAGATCGTTTGAGCGCAGAAACGAGAATGTGCGCGCCATGATATAAGACCGCAACAGACCAACCTCCGCCACCTCGGCCTCAATCCCGTCAATAAAGTCATCCTGCAGGAACGGGGTGAATTCCCCCTGATCGCCAAAATCCGTCAGCGCAGTAAAGAAGGTCGCCGATTTCACTGAGGTGTCGCCGCGTTGTTTCAACAGCGAAAGGGTCAGGCTGAGCGTGGTGCCGGCGATGCAATAGCCCACCGCATTGACCTGGCTGACCTTGCAAATCTGTTTAACCACATCAAACGCGGTCAGGAAACCTTCCTGAATATACGCCTCGATGCCCACATCGGCATAGCTTTCATCGGGATTGACCCAAGAGACCACAAACAGCGTATAGCCCTGCTCGACCACCCATTTGATCAGGCTGTTCTGCGCCTTCAGGTCCAGAATGTAGAACTTGTTGATCCAGGGCGGGAACAGCACGATTGGTGTCTCATGAACCGTTTCAGTAGTCGGGCTGTATTGGATCAACTCCATCATCCGGTTGCGATAGACAACCTCACCTTCAGAGGTGGCGATATTCACCCCCAGCTCAAAGGCGCTCTCATCGGCCAGTTTCACAATCAGCTCGCCGTTATTTGCCTCCAGATCGGCCACCAGATTTTCCAACCCGTCAATCAGCGACTGGCCTTCGGTCTCCACTGCTTTTTCCAGCGCATCCGGGTTGGTGGCCAGAAAATTGGTCGGCGCCATCAGGTCTACGATCTGATCGGCGAAGTACCCAAGCCGCGTCTTGTCGATACCCTCCAGATCGTCCACCTCCGCCACCGATTGACGGATCGCAGCGGCATTGGTCAGGTATTGCTGTTTGATAAAGTGGAAATAGGGATTGCTCTGCCACATTGGATTGGCAA
Source organism: Parasedimentitalea psychrophila (assembly GCF_030285785.1). Lineage (NCBI taxonomy): Bacteria > Pseudomonadati > Pseudomonadota > Alphaproteobacteria > Rhodobacterales > Paracoccaceae > Parasedimentitalea > Parasedimentitalea psychrophila. The sequence goes on from NZ_CP127247.1 coordinate 5,511, forward strand.
AGCGGCGATCTTTGGGGCTTGCCGCAGCGCTCTCGGCACTCTCCGAGGTCGAAACCTGTTGCGCTTCGGCAAAATTCATCACCGATTTGCCCCAGAATTCAATCTGCTGCTCCAACAATCGGGCCGGATTTTGCGCCGCCTCCGCCCAATATGCAGTTGCTGCACGTGCAAACAGATCTTGATTCGGACCATCCAAAGCCGCGTTATGTGGCTTTTTACGGCCCATCACTTCGATCAATCGCTGCGACAGGACCTCAACCTGATCCATATTTTTCTTAAGTTTTTCAATGCTATCTGAAGAATGCATTGGGTCGGCTTTATCGCTAGTTGTCATTTTAAGGAATTCCCCTTAATTTTCTGCTATGCAGAATAACGTCACCGTCATGTTACGACAAAGCGACAAAAAGTCCGAGTGGATGGATTAATTCATTTCAATACGCGGGCAGCGACACGGGTAATTTTTAAGGGATACAAGCATGCGTTATATGATGACCTACGATATGATGGAAACCGCTCGCAATACCAACCAGTGGCTTGGGGCCACGGCGCGGTCGATGGCCTCATATCCGATGTTTTCTGCGATCCCCAACCCGGCGCTGAACTGGATGGCCGCCTGGGGTGAGGTGACCGAACGCGCCTTTGATCGCATGGTGACAAAGCCCGACTGGGGCATTCACAGCGTCACCTGCGACGACGGCAAGGACCACCTGGTCGAAATCAACACCGTTGTCGAACGCCCGTTTGGCGATCTGCTGCATTTCAAGGTCAACGGGCGCAAGGAACAACCGCGCAAGGTGCTGCTGGTGGCGCCGATGTCTGGTCACTACGCCACATTGCTGCGCTCCACGGTGCAAAGCCTGATGGTCAACTGCGAGGTCTATGTCACCGATTGGCACAATGCCCGTGACATACCGGTGTCGGCAGGGACATTCGACATTGAGGATTACGCGTTATATCTGGTTGATTTCATGCGTGAAATGGGGCCTGAAACCCATGTGGTCGCGGTCTGTCAGCCGGTGCCTCTGGCATTGGCCGCAACCGCCTATCTGGCCGAGCAGGACCCGGCGGCACAGCCCAACTCGCTGACCCTGATTGGTGGCCCAGTTGATCCCGACGCCGCCGCAACTGATGTCACCGATTTTGGTCGCCGCGTCACCATGGGCCAGCTCGAGGAAACCGCGATTCAGCGGGTTGGATTCAAGCACGCTGGCGTCGGCCGTCTGGTCTACCCCGGATTGCTGCAACTGTCCTCGTTCATCTCGATGAACGGCGAACGCCACGCCAAGGCGTTCTCAGATCAGATCCAGCGCGCCGCCAAGGGAGAGGCCTCGGATCACGACGCCCACAACCGGTTCTATGACGAATATCTGGCGGTGATGGACATGCCGGCCGAGTTCTACCTGTCCACCGTCGAGCGTATTTTCAAAGCCCGTGAGATTGCCCGCAACGCCTTCACCATCAAGGGGCACAAGGTCGATTTTGGCAAGATCACCGATGTCGCGGTCAAAACAGTTGAAGGCGCCAATGACGATATCTCAGCCCCGGGCCAGTGTATCGCGGCGCTCGACCTGTGCACCGGGCTGGATGACAGCCGCAAGGCCAGCCATGTGGAACCCGGCGCCGGCCATTATGGCATCTTTGCCGGCCGCAGCTGGCGCAACAATATCCGCCCACTGGTGATCGACTTCATGGATGCCAACAGCCGCCACGCCAAACCCAGCCCCAAACCCGGCCCCAAGACCAAAGCCAAGCAAAAGCCTGCCAACAAAAACGCGGTGGCCTAAGGGATGGCCAAGGCGACACAACAATCCTTTGCCTGCAACTGCGGCTCCCTGCGCGGTCACGTCACCGCGCAGGGTATTAAGACAGGCCACCGTCTCGCCTGTTTTTGCGCCGACTGCCGGGCGGCTGAGCTCTACCATCGGCAAGCCGACCCGGCGCCGGGCCCGGTTGATCTGTTTCAACTGTCACCAGACACCATCGAGATCACTCAGGGCGCCGATCAACTGCGCTTGATCCGCCTCAGTCCCAAGGGCATTCTGCGCTGGTATGCCGGCTGCTGCGGCACGCCGTTTGCCAATACTCTGGCCAAAGCAACCCTGCCCTTTGCCGGTCTGCGCAGCGATCTGTTTGCCAATAGCGATGCCTTGGGGAAAATCCGCACCCGCAGTTTCATGCCGCAACCCGGCAAACCGCCCAGGACCAAAGGCGCGGCGGCAATGGTGCTCGGCATCTTCAAACGCATGGCCACCAGCCGCCTGTCCGGCCAATGGCGCCACACCCCATTTTTTGATATCGAAGCGGGTCACCCGGTGGCCAAAGCCAAGATCCTGACCAAGGACGAACGAGCACAGCTCTACTGACGCCCCCCCCCTGCGGCACTTCGCCTTACGGCACGGATTCAGCCAGCCAATCAACCAACACCCGGTTCACCACATCCGGACGCTCCAGTGTCGGCAAATGCCCGGCGGCGGTGACAATTTCCAATGCCGCATTTGGGATCAGCTCAGCCAGGAACTCATGTCGCTTCACCGGCGTCAGCGGGTCGTATTCTCCACATAGGATCAGCGTCGGCACCTTGCACTTGCGCAGCGTGCCCTGCTGATCGCGCCGCCGTTGCAACGCCCGCGTCTGCGACACGAACAAGGCCTCGCCCAGTTCCATCCCCATCTGATGCAGCTGATTTAGGATTTCTATCCGCTGCGGCCCCGGTGCCAGATACTCCGGCCGCATGCTTTGGCGCAGCACATCCTGCATCCGCCCGGTCCGCGCCCCTATGATCAAGGGTTCTCGGCTGGCCGCCTGCGCCGGAGTATCCGCCAGTGGGCTGGTGCTCATCAGGCACAACCGGCTGACCCGTTCCGGCGCCCGGCGCAGGATCTCCATCGCCACAATACCGCCCATCGACAGACCCGCCAGCGCAAATCGCTGCGGCAACTGAGGCAACAGACGCAGGGCAATATCCTCTATTCGCTCCCCCCCCAGCAGCGGCGCCACCATCACCGGCAGCTGCCCAGACAGCGCCCGGATCTGCGGCGCAAAGACCCGCGCATCACACATCATGCCTGGCAGCAGAACCAGAGGATCCTGCGACAATTGCTCTGCCTGCTCCATTTTCCCTACCCTTTGCAAATACTTAATCCCGCCCCCACCTTGGGTATCCGACCCGCATCAGGCAAGCGCAATAAGCGATGCAGGTGAAAACACCTCCAAATCAGCGACGATCCCTTTCATCTGGCAAAAAATATCCCAGGGGTGAATTGCCGCCCTGGCGGCAAGAGGGGGCAGCGCCCCCCCCTAGTAGCCGTTCCAGCAAAACGCGCCCTGCGCCGACAGGGGCGAAAACGGATTATGGGCCACCTCCCACAACTGCCCGTCCGGGGCGCGGAAATAGCCATGGTGTCCACCCCAAAACACATCCGTGGCCGCTTTCAAAATTTCGGCCCCAGCGGCTTCAGCAGCCGCCAGCACCTGCGCCACATCCTCCCTGGTGCGGGTGTTATAGCTCAGCGAGACGCCGCCCTTGCCCAGCTCAGACACTGGCAATCCAACCTCGTCAGCCAAGGCCTGCAGCGGATACAGCCCCAGCGTTTGCGAGATCAGATCAAAGGCAATCACCCCATCCGGGCTCTCCGCCCGTTTCCAGCCCAGCGCCTCATAGAATGCAGCCGCCTCCTGCATATCCTCGACCCCCAATGTAATCAGGCTAACACGTTGTTCCATCATTCAATCCCCTGTTCCTTCAACCACTTTAAAAACCCTAAAACCGCCGCATCCGTCTGCCCCGGAGACATAATCTCCCCAGCAATGACATGCGCATTCGGGTCATCCCCCGCCCCCAGGTTGACTGTCTGAATACTGACCGCGCCGCCCCAGCGCCCGGCGATCTCAACCGACAGGTCCGGCCGCACTACGCGGTCCTGCTGCGACAGCCAGAACAACGCCGGAATGCGGATCGGCCCCAGATCCAATTTCGCCACCTTATCAACCAGCGCCGCCATCGGCAGCACCGCCACCGACGGATATGAATTGGTCCAATAGGTCGCATGGTCGCCGTTGCGCGCCGGGAACGATCGTTGCGACCCCGCCAGCGGCGGCAGCCAGTACCGCGCTGCAGGCAGCGTCAGCAGCGGCGTCAGCGGATTATTGATGCGGTAATTCGGCGACACAAAGATCATCGCAGCCACCTGTCGCGACAGTTCAGCGTCCAGCGCCGCCGCCGTCGCCAGGGCGGCGCCGGTTGAGGTGGCAATCACCACCACCCGCTCCCCCACCTGGCGCGCCGCCGCCAGCCCCTCGGCCAGATCCATCATCCAGTCATTGACTGTCGCCTGCGCCATCGCCTCGCCCGATCGGCCATGGCCACGCAACCGGGTGAACACCAGATTGGCGCCCAGCGCCTCGGCCACCCGATCCGGCACCGGCCGGATTTCCTCGGATGTTGCCGAAAACCCATGCACATAGAGCACCGAGACCGGCGTGCGCTGTTCCTTGAACCCGTCGCGCCAGATCACCCGTTTTTCGGTGCCGGGGGTGATATCGGTAAAGCGGCTCTCAATGCTTTCAAAATAGACCTGCACCCCTTCGCCAAACCGTCGCGGCTCAAACGAGGCCCGGAAATCCACCACTTCATAAGGCCCAAAGCGCCACAGTCCGGCGCCAACCAGCCCCAGCGCCAGCAGCGCCCGGCCCAGCCCTTTGCCAAACCGCCGCATCAGGCGCTCCCCAGCACGTCAACAACAGCATCCTCGATCAACCCCAGACAGGTCGCATCCGAGAACCGGTGATCGCCCCCCTTGACCAGTGTCAGCCGCATGTCATCACAGGTCGCATGATCCAGCAACCGCAGCGCCGTTGCAGTGGACACAGCCGTGTCAGCGGTTCCCTGCAAACAGCGCACCGCAAACGGCAGGCTCAGCGGCGCCCGCAGCACCAGGTGATGGCGGCCATCCTCGATCATCCGCTTTGAAATGATATAGGGCTCCATATAATCGCTCGGCATCTCCACATGGCCGATCTCCTCCAGCGCCTGCTTCTGCGCCTCGGTGAAATTCGCCCAATAGCCATCCTCGGTAAAATCCGGAGCCGCCGCCACCGTCACCATGCTATGAATGCGCTCTGGCAATGCCCGGGCCAGCAGCAGTGCCTGCCATCCGCCCATCGACGATCCCACCACCACGATGGGCCCTGCGGTCAGCGCCAATACCGCTGCCACCGTATCCTGATGCCAGTCGCCAATGCAGCCTGCCTCAAACCGGCCCGAGCTTTGCCCATGACCCGAGTAATCAAACCGCAAGAAGGCCCGCCCCTGCGCCTTGGCCCAGGCCTCCAGAGAGACCGCCTTGGTGCCCTCCATATCGGATTTCAAGCCACCTAGAAACACCACCCAGGGGCCCCGCCCCTCACTGCGGTGATAGGCAATGCGGCGCCCCTGCGGGCTGTCAAAAAACTCTGTGGCGGACATATCTGATCTCCCTGCTTTCCCCCAGATGTGGCACGCGCCGCCCAAGCCTGCAATTGATGATCGCACATCGGTGGCGGCATCCGCTGTTTGCATGGGGCGCCAACTGGTCCATAAGGTCGCAACATTCTGAGGTGCCCGGTGTTCAAGATTTTGAGAATTTCCCTGACTGCAGCCCTGCTGCTCGGCTTGGCATGTCTGACAGTCTGGGCCACTTTGGCGCTGTGGTACCGGCTGCCGTTTGGCCTGCCCCTCCGCCTGGTGATGTCCGGCGGCTTTGCCCTGCTGGGGCTGGCCGTGAGTGCCGCCCTGTTCACCCCCCGCAGATTACGCGCCCTGGCCACCTTCTGCCTGGCGCTGGCCAGCGTCACCTTTTGGTGGTCCACCCTCACCCCACCGGCTGTGGCCAACTGGGCCCCGGATGTCGCGCGCCAGGTCACCGGTCAAATCAACGGCGATACCCTCATCCTGACAGATCTGCGAAACTTCGACTGGAGCACCACAACACAAGCCACCGAACACTGGCAGACCCGCTCTTACGACCTGTCCCAGTTGCAAGGCGTCGATCTGTTCATGTCCTACTGGGCCGGCCCCGAAATGGCCCATATGATCGTCAGCTTCACCTTTGCCAATGCCGCGCCCATCGCCTGGTCGGTCGAGGTCCGCCGCCAGATCGGCGGCGGCTTCTCCCCCCTAGCGGATCTGTTCAAGAGCAACACCCTGGTGATCATCGCCGCAGATGAGCGCGACGTGATCGGCACCCGCAGCAATATCCGCGGCGAAGACGTGCAGCTCTATCGCATCAACACCCCCCCAGCCAAAGCCCGCGCCCTGCTGCTGCAATACGTCGAGGCCGCCAATGCGCTGGCCGCCCGGCCACAATGGTACAATTCCCTGACCACAAACTGCACCACCGTAGTGATGTCGATGATCCGCACCCTGGTCGACGAAATGCCGCTGGACTGGCGGGTGCTGGCCAATGGCTACCTGCCCGGTTACGCCTATGATCGGGGGGTGCTGGCCAGCCAGTTGCCACTGGCCGAACTGCGCGCCCAGAGTCACATCGCAGGTCGCGCCACAGATTTCGGACTCAATCCCGGCTTCTCCGCCGCTATCCGCAGTGGCGTACCCTCGCCACTGAACTGACCTCGGATCCCTTTCATCTGGCTGAAAATATCCCGGGGAGCGCGAGGGGCTGGCCCCTCGCTCCTTCCCTCGCTTGACAGCCCCCTCGCCCCCTGCCAAACGGGAAAAACACATATACCCGCAACCGGGCGTTCAGTGGGCGCCAAACCGACGAGGAGTGCCAATAGATGGCCACCGACTCCCAGAAAATCTCCCTTACTTTCCCCGATGGCAATGCCCGCAGCTACGACGCAGGCATCACCGCCGCCCAGGTCGCCGCAGACATTTCGTCGTCGCTGGCCAAAAAAGCCATTTCCGCCACCTACAATGATCAGCACTGGGACCTGCAGTGGCCGATCGCCGCCGACGGCGCCATCGCCCTACACACCCTAAAGGACGAGGCCCAGGCCAACGAGCTGATCCGCCACGATCTGGCCCATATCATGGCCCGCGCCGTACAGGCGCTGTGGCCCGACACCAAGGTCACCATCGGCCCGGTGATCGACAATGGCTGGTACTATGATTTTGACCGCGCCGAGCCCTTCACCCCCGAAGATCTGGGCGTGATCGAAAAAGAGATGAAGAAAATCATCAACAAGCGCGAGCCTGTCACCACCGAGGTCTGGGACCGTCAGCGCGCCATTGATTTCTACACCAGTAATGATGAACCCTATAAGGTCGAGCTGATCGACGGTATTCCCGGCGACGAGCCGCTGCGCATGTATTGGCACGGCGACTGGCAGGACCTCTGCCGAGGCCCGCACCTGGCCCATACCGGCCAGGTTCCCGGTGACAGCTTTAAACTGATGTCGATCGCCGGCGCCTACTGGCGCGGCGACAGTGACCGCGCCATGTTGCAGCGGATCTATGGCGTTGCCTTCACCGGCAAGGAAAAGCTCAAGGCGCACCTGCACATGCTGGAGGAAGCCGCCAAGCGCGACCACCGCAAGCTGGGCCGCGAGATGAACCTGTTCCACATGCAGGAGGAGGCGCCGGGCCAGATCTTCTGGCACCCCAACGGCTGGACCATCTACACCGAGCTGCAGGACTACATGCGCCGCAAACAGCGCGCCGATGGCTATGTCGAGGTCAACACCCCGCAAGTGGTGGATCGCAAGCTGTGGGAGGCCTCGGGCCACTGGGACAAATACCAGGAACACATGTTCATCGTCGAAGTGGACGAAGAGCACGCCCGTGAAAAGACCATCAACGCACTGAAGCCAATGAACTGCCCCTGTCACGTGCAGGTCTATAATCAGGGCCTGAAATCCTATCGTGACCTGCCGCTGCGCATGGCTGAATTTGGCTCCTGCAACCGGTATGAACCCTCGGGCGCGTTGCACGGCATCATGCGGGTGCGCGGCTTCACCCAGGATGACGCGCATATCTTCTGCACCGAAGATCAGATCGAGGCCGAATGCGCCAAGTTCATCGACTTCCTGTCCTCGGTCTACAAAGACCTCGGGTTTGAGAAGTTCGAGATCATGTTTGCCACCCGCCCGGACAAGCGCGTCGGCACCGAGGAAAGCTGGGATCACGTCGAGAACGCGCTGGAAAACGCCATCAAGGCCACCGGCCACGCCTATACGCTGGACGAAGGCGAAGGCGCCTTCTATGGCCCCAAGCTGGACTTCAAACTGACCGATGCCATTGGCCGGGTCTGGCAGTGCGGCACCTTCCAGGTCGATCCCAACCTGCCGGAACGCCTGAACGCCAACTACATCGGCGAAGATGGCGCCAAGCACCGCCCCTATATGCTGCACCGCGCCTGTCTGGGCAGTTTCGAGCGTTTCATCGGCATCCTGATCGAAAGCCACGCCGGCAAACTGCCGTTCTGGCTGGCGCCACGTCAGGTGGTAGTCGCCTCAATCACCTCAGACTCTGATGCCTATGTGATGGAAGTTGTGTCTGCGCTGCAAAAAGTCGGGGTGCGGGCCGAAGCCGATATTCGCAACGAGAAGATCAACTACAAAGTCCGCGAACACTCGGTGGGCAAAGTGCCGGTTATTCTGGCCATTGGTGCGCGCGAAGTTGAAGAACGCAGCGTGTCGATCCGTCGTCTCGGCCAGAAGCAAAGCACCGTCGATAGCCTGGAAAATGTTACAAAGCTTCTGGCGCTGGAAGCTACGGCACCTGACCTGCTGTAACATTTGTCGCCAATAGACCTATTTCCGGCCCCAACTGTGGGGCCGGATTACGCTCGCAACACCCCAACACCCTAAAAACACACAATTTTTAACCGCAACCTCTGTCACATAATCTGACGGGCGCGTGACACACAGGCTCGTGTCTTCAATCTGCGCTAACGGTCCGCTAGGGTTTGTCTGTCACCACACAGCAAGCTTTATAACAAAAGGACCTCCCCGATGTCGAACACTGCAAGAACCCTTGTTGTCGCCAGCGCCGTCGCTGCTGCACTGGCCGCTGCCGCCACCACTCCCGTTGCGGCTCAGTCCAAAGAGAAATGTTATGGCGTGTCGCTGGCAGGGCAGAACGACTGCGCCGCCGGACCTGGCACCACCTGTGCCGGCACCTCGGTCACCGATTATCAGGGCAATGCCTGGACCCTGGTCGACGCTGGATCCTGCCTCGGCATGGAGCTGCCGCAAATGGCAGACGGCACCGCCCGCATGGGTTCCCTTGAGGCGCTGGAGCGCGACATTCCGGCCTAAGCCAAGACTTCGGCGGGGCTGGGTCCTTTTTGCCCCGCCCCGCCCGTCCTCGCCAGCCCTCGCCAGCCCCAGACCACCCTGCCCCGACCAGACGAGAGAACAGTGCCATGCAGGACAGCTATGATCCCCCCAGCCGACTGCCGATTGCTGCCGGGGTTGGCTATAAACCGCAGCATTTTACCCAGATACTGGACACCCCCGGCCGCGTGCGCTGGCTGGAGATCCACGCCGAGAACTACATGGGGGATGGGGGTCGCCCGCTGGCCCAACTGCGCCGCCTGTCCGAGAAATTCGCCATATCGGTTCACGGTGTCGGCCTCAGCATCGGTGGCGAGGCACCGCTGGACCCGGCCCATCTGGCCCGGCTGAAACATCTGGTCAACTGGCTCAACCCGGCCAGCTTCTCGGAACATCTGGCCTGGTCCACCCATAACAGTCATTTCTACAACGACCTGCTGCCGCTGCCCTATACCACCGACACGCTTGACCGGATCTGTAGCCATATCGACCAGCTGCAGACCGTGATCGGGCGGCAAATACTGCTGGAAAACCCCTCCAGCTATCTCGCCTTTGACGCGAGCACATGGGCCGAACCCGCCTTCATGGCCGAGATCGCCCGCCGCACCGGCTGTGGCTTGCTGCTGGACGTCAACAACGTCTTTGTCTCGGCCAGTAACCTCGATTTCTCGCCGCAGGGCTATATCGACGCCTTTGCCCTCGACAAGGTTGGAGAAATCCACCTCGGTGGCCACGACACCGACCGCGACGACAACGGCAAACCGCTGCTGATCGACAGCCACGGGCGCGAGGTGGCTGATCCGGTCTGGGCGCTCCTAGACTACACACTGCACCGCTCTGGGCCGCGACCTGTTCTGGTCGAATGGGACAATGACATCCCCGACTGGCCACTGCTGGCCGCCGAAGCGGCCCGTGCCGCCACCGCCTTGCAACGGGCAACGGCATGAGCGTCAGCCAAAGCCAATTCACCCGCGTCCTGATGGACCCCAACTTACCGGTCCCCGACGGGTTATCTGATGCCCAGTCAGGCCCTGCCGGACGCCGGTTTAACGTTTACCGCAACAATGTCGCGGTCTCCCTGACCGAGGCCATGCACGCCGCCTTTCCAGTCATTGCCAAGCTGCTGGGCAAGGAAAACATGGATGGTCTGTCAGGTCTGTACCTGCGCGCCCACCCGCCATCCTCGCCGCTGATGATGTTCTATGGCGCGTCTTTCCCGGCGTTTCTGGCAGCGACAGAGCAGTTGAACCACCTGGGCTATTTGCCGGATGTAGCGCGCCTGGAACTGGCTTTGCGCCGCGCCTACCACGCTGCCGACGCCAGCCCGATTGCCGCCGAAGCACTGGCCAGGATCCCGCCCGAGGATCTGATGCAAACCAGGGTTACTCTGGCCCCATCGGTACAGGTGATCGCCTCAAGCTGGCCAATTTTTGACATCTGGCGCTTCAACACCACCAAAGGCGCTGCCAAACCCAAAGCCCTGGCTCAGGATGTGCTGATCACCCGCCCCGAGTTCGACCCGATCCCCCAACCGCTGCCTGCTGGCGGCGCATGCTGGATTTCTGCCCTGATGCAGGGCGCAACCATTGGCGACGCGCATCAGGCGACGCGGATAACAACCGCCGAATTCGACCTTGGGACAACACTCACCCTGCTGTTGCAAGGCGGCGCTATCATCAATTTGGACAATAAAGGATAACGCCATGCACGCATTGGTCTCAATTCACAACGCAGCTTTCGACCTGGTTGAACGGGCCGGAAACTGGCTGCTTCCACTGGCCGCCCGCTTTGTCTTTGCCGCCACCTTGCTGATGTACTTCTGGAACTCTGGCCTGACCAAACTGGGCGACGGGATTTTTGGCCTCGTCAGCCCCTCAATCGGCGCCTATTCGCAAATCTTCCCAAAACAACTCGAGGCGGTCGGCTATGACACCTCACAACTGGGCGCCTTTCAATGGCTGGTGGTTGTGGCTGGCACCTGGGCCGAATTCATCCTGCCGCTGCTGCTGGTGATTGGTCTGGCCACCAGACTGGCCTCGCTTGGCATGATTGGCTTTGTGGTGATGCAGTCACTGACCGATGTTTACGGCCACGGGGTCAGCGATCTCAAAACCCATGGCGCCTGGTTTGACCGCTTTCCCGACGGGGTGATCCTGGACCAGCGCTTGTTCTGGGTGTTTTTGCTGTCCGTCCTGGTGGTCAAAGGCGCCGGAGCGATCTCGGTTGATGCGCTGCTGCGACGCCGCGCGCTGCCTGCGCTGGCCTAATTGTTTGGCACCCAAGGCGCTTGCCCGGCGGAGCGGTCGGGCAAGGCAAACATTCATCCGCGGCTAGAAATGCGCCTTGGGCTCGTCCGGCTTGCCGGCGGCAATCGCCAGAAGGCTTGCCAGACCGGCAAAGCAGATCGGGAACAGGGTGAAGACGTTAAAGCCAAACCCCAGATACATCCCCGCAGCCGACGCCAGCAACAAGATGCCACCCCACAGCGCCCGCGCTCGTGCCATGGCGCCCCCGGCAATGGCCAGCATCGGTGACAATACCGCAAAAATCCTCAGTTGGGTGACATGGTCCACCTGTTCAGCCAGGCCCTCGATCTCGCCAAACTGCTCAACCGCAGTCGAATAACCGTAGCCGGCAAAACCAACCAGCATTCCAATCAGGCCGGCAATAATTCCCAAAACCAGTGCTGCATTGCGCATGTGACATCTCCGTACTTGGTCTGCCCCCAGATAGGGCCTGTGTCAGCAAACGCCAAGAGCTGACTGAACCTCTTTGCCCCAGCCCAAATACAGCGCGCCATCGCAGTCGATCAACGGACGTTTCATCAGCGCCGGATACATCTGCAACAGCTCAATCTGCGGCTTGGCACGGTCCTCGGCAGTCAATCCGCGCCACGTGGTGGATCGTATATTCAACAAACTGTCGCCAAATTGCCCCAGTGCGCGGTGCAATACTGCCACCGGGACACCGTCCGCTCGAACATCGACAAAAGCGATTTTTGGCAATTGCTTGATTGCCTTACGACATGTATCGCAGTTTTTCAGGCCAAATAATTTCAACAATTCTCTCCATCTCAAATAAAATTCACCGCAATTTGTGGTAAGGTCTATTTGTTTTACTTGATTTTTCTTCTAGCCATGTAAAGCTGTCCAAGGTTCACAAGCCACCCTAAACATTGCTTTCTTAAGCTGAAATGCAAGTCACACAAGGGCGGTTTTGGGGACCGGAACCACTTTGAAATTACTCAAAGTGACGTGCAAGGTAGAAGGAGACACGGGGCATGCCAAGCGGAACCGTGAAGTGGTTTAACACAACGAAGGGCTTTGGGTTCATTGAGCCCGATGAGGGCGGCAAAGATGTGTTTGTGCACATCTCAGCGGTAGAGCGGTCAGGAATGACCGGGCTCGCAGACAATCAGAAGATCGATTACGAACTTCTGGAAGGTCGCGACGGTCGCCAAATGGCCGGTGAGCTCAAATCCCTATAATTTGAAACTCACTGCGCCCTGATTTTTGTCCGGGCGCAGTGCAACGCCCCCCCCCCCCCTGTAATCTCCCCTAAAATTAGTGGTGATGGATTCGGCCGGTCGTCGCAACACACAGTGTAGATCTTTAAATTTGGAGGACTGTGTTGATGCGGAAACACATGCGAAGCATATGTGAGAGGGGTGCGTCTTTGATCGCTGAGATGAAGGACATGACGGATCAAAATAGCCGGCTAAAGAAAATGTATGCCGAGATGAGCATGCAAAACGAACTGCTGAAGGAAGCCCTTGGAAATAAGCGTTATGGCCGTCCACTGCCCGACAGGCGAATGTTGGCATTCGCCGACAGGGTCAGAGGCGAGAGATGGCCATAAATGCAGTTGCGACGCCTGGGATCAGCATCGCGCTGGCTTGCCGAGCGTTCCAAATTAGTGAGACTTGCTATCGGTACAGTCCCATGGAGAGTGTCCGATCTTCTGTGTATGAGGAAATTGGCCCATGCTTCCAAACTATAGGAGCATGACGACAATGACGATTTCCAAGGAACTATTGGACGAGCTGCTTAGCGGCGTTGAACGACCCGAGGATTTACTCGGCGACAAAGGCCTGGTGAAGGAACTCAAAGTCCGGCTGATTGAACGAATGCTGGGCGCGGAACTGACCGAGCATCTGGGCTATGAACCGCATGGCGAGCCTGCTAGCCAGCAGGCCAATCGACGCAATGGAGCGACGCGCAAAGTGCTGAAGGGCAATGACGGGGCGGTGCCGATTGACATCCTGCGTGACAGGGACGGCAGTTTTGAGCCGGAACTGATCCGCAAAGGCCAGACCCGGATCGACGGGATGGATGACAAGATCATCGGACTTTATGCGGCTGGACTGTCCACACGCGATATCCGCGCCCATCTGGAAGAGGTTTATGGCCTGCGGGTGTCTGCCGACCTTATCAGCCGCGTCACCGACGCTGTTCTGGCTGAGGTGTCGGACTGGCAGAACCGCGCTCTGGAGCCGATATATCCGATTGTTTTCCTTGATGCGCTCAGGGTCAAAATCCGAGATACGGAAAGCCGCCAGGTCAAAAACAAGGCCGTTTACGTAGCCCTTGGCGTCACCCCAGAAGGCGAACGTGAGGTTCTGGGCCTGTGGATTGCGGCCAACGAGGGGGCGAAATTCTGGCTCTCAATCATGAATAACCTGAAGAACAGGGGCCTGGAAGACATCCTGATCGCCGTCGTAGACGGCCTGAAGGGCTTCCCTGACGCGATCAACGCGGCCTTTCCCGACACCACTGTGCAAACCTGTATTGTGCACCTTGTGCGCCATTCCTTGAATTTCTGCGGCTGGAAAGACCGCAAGAATGTGGCCAAAAGCCTGAAACGGGTTTACTCCCTTGCCTGGCAGGTGATGTTTACATCACCGAGAAGGGGCCACGGATGACGCCGAGGCAGAGAAGGCCCTTGATGATTTTGAGGCCGAATGGGGCAACAAATACCCTTCAATCGCTCCAAGCTGGCGGCGCGCCTGGCAGGAGGTCATCCCGTTCTTTGCCTTCCCGCCAGCCGTGCGCAAGATCATCTATACGACGAATGCTATCGAGAGCTTGAACAGGGTGATCCGAAAAACCACAAAAACCCGCGGCAGCTTTCCAACAGATGACGTGGCGACCAAGCTGATTTACTTGGCCATCCGCAATTTCGAAAAGACGGGACGGTGCGTCAGGGAGTGGGTTGCTGCCCGCAATCAGTTCGCTATTCTTTACCCGGAACGGTTCAACAGATGACCCGTTTCAGCGGCATGGGCTGATGGTCATACACAGAGTTTCGGATACTCCCTCCCATGTTGATAACGTCCTATATGCGGAACGTTTGGCTGATTTGGCATCAGGTCATTGTCGTGTCGAGCGAACCCGGCACGGTTGAAGCATGTCTCAGTTTGGCGTTTTGGTCAACGAACGGTCTCTCCCATAACAAACACAGAGTACGCTTTTGCGGCTCTCACCGTCCTTAAGACGAGATCCTGTGACCGTTGAGCAGAAGGCCTAAACATTATCTACGAGGTCACTGGCTTAACGCCAACGCCTCCACGGCCCTTACAGAGAAAGGTCCTACTGCTGTCGATCACCCCTCAAAGAAGGGGCGATATGGTTCGCCATGCTTGATGATCCCATGAACAGTACGGGCCATCCACTGCCCGGCAGTGCATTGCGCAGCAATGTCACGAGAGGGTGGCGGCGATTGCGGTATACGCCTTGCGGCGCAGATGGGTGTTTTGGCGGTCTTTGGCGATGTAGCGCTCAAATTTGTCCCGGAAGCTGTTGGCGCGCTGCAGGATGGCAACCTGTCCTGCCATCCAAAGGGTCCGGCGCATTCGTGCATTACCGTATTTTGACAGTTTGGTTTGCCCCCGGAATGTGCCGGACTGGATGGTCGCAAGATCCCTTTCGGCAGATTGCTTTGCAATCGCCTGTCGGGCGAGGCATGCCACAGAACTTCAGGAATTGCCGATGATGCCCGAAGCGGCGCAGGTCACCAGCTTCGGCCAGGATGGTCAGGGCGTTGATTGGTCCGGTAATCCCCCCCGAAACTAAGGGGATGTGGAAGTAGAATTTTCTCGGCAGAATGCATGAGGAGATTTTGATGAAGATGACGAGATATAGCGAACCCCAAATTCTTGCGATCCTACGCCAAGCCGAAGGCGGTGTGCCTGTAACGGAGCTGTGCCGCGAGCACGGGATGAGCAACGCGTCGTTCTACAAATGGCGATCAAAATACGGTGGTATGGACGCGTCGATGATCAGCCAAATGAAGGCGCTTGAAGACGAGAACCGGCGGCTGAAAAAGATGTATGCCGAGATGAGCATGCAAGCAGAATTACTGAAGGAAGCCCTGGGAAAAAAGTGATCCGGCCAGCCTTACGACGGGGTCTGGCCGAGAAAGCGGTGGCGCGCCACGGTATCAGCATTGCGCTGGCCTGCCGCACGTTTGATGTCAGTGAGACGTGCTATCGTTACAGCCCGCTCTTGAGCGATGAGAACGAAGAGATTGCCGATCTGCTGGTTGGGCTGACGGCCGCACGGAAGACTTGGGGGTTTGGGCTATGTTTCCTGCATCTACGTAACGTGCAAGGTCATTCGTGGAACCACAAAAGGGTTTACCGGATTTACTGCGAACTGGAACTGAACTTGCGGATCAAACCTCGGAAACGGTTAAAGCGGGACAAACCCGATGCGCTGGCAGTGCCGGACGCCCCGAACATGACCTGGTCGATGGACTTCATGGCGGATCGCCTCGGGGATGGTCGGGCGTTTCGGCTCTTGAACGTGCTGGATGATTTTAACCGCGAGGGTTTGGGCATCGAGGTCGATTTTTCTTTGCCAGCCGAACGGGTTATTCGCAGCCTTAATCGGATCATTGAATGGCGTGGGAAACCAGGAACCATTCGGGTCGATAATGGGCCGGAGTACATCAGTGGTAAGCTGCTGGAATGGGCTGAGAAACAAGGTATTATCATCCAGTACATTCAACCCGGAAAGCCGCAGCAGAACGCTTACATCGAGCGCTATAATCGCACCGTCAGGCATGAATGGTTGGACCAACATATCATCGAAAACATAGAGGAGGCACAGGACTTTGCCACACAATGGCTATGGACTTACAATAATGACCGCCCGAATATGGGCCTCGGCGGCATCACACCCGCAATGAAACTGAAAATGGCCGCGTAAATTCTACGACCGCCCCCTGTTAAAAATGGGGGGATTACCCATGATCTACCACGTGAACCCGACCGCGAGGTCAGTAGTTACACAAAGCACCTCGGACGGTTTGTTGACCTCGGGGGCGCAATTGGTGGATTTAGAAAGCGCGTAAAGCCTGCGACAGGTCGGCTCAAAGATATGACCGTGTCCATCAAGTTTTACAAAAAGCAAAATGCACAAATTGAAAAGCAACCGGATCCTCTAAGATCGAAGACCAGTGTCTGGAGTTGGAAGATTATTCCTCTAACGTCCCGGGACACAGGAAACCTCATCTTTTCCAAAATGCTCCCGCCGGAGGCATCCCACCCAAGGCCAGCTACCCAGCTGGGGAAGCTGCACCACATCCCCCCTTGTCATTTCCTGCAAAAACACCCCAATCATGCAGCACCTGCCCCACTGGAGCCTGCCCCAAATGATCCTCCGCCTCGCCACCCTGTCGCTGCTGATCCTCTACCCCGTGGCCTGGTTCGCGCCGCTGATGCGGGCCGGGCTGCTCCCCATCTTCGGCCTCAGCGAAATCTCAGTGGTCACCGGCCTGCAAAGCCTCTGGCGCAGCGACGTGATCCTCGCCCTTATCGTCACCAGTCTCGCCCTGTTCGCCCCCTACCTGAAAACCATCGGGCTGGCGCTGGTACAATGGGGCCTGCTGGATGCCCGCAGCCTGCCGATGCTGCATATCCTCGGCAAACTGGCGATGGCCGATGTCTTCCTGATCGCCCTCTACATCACCCTGGCCAAGGGCATTGGCTATGTCACCATCGAGGTCGCCTGGGGTCTCTACATGTTCACCGGTTGCATCCTCGCCTCCATCATCCTCGGCCTGATCACCGAGAGAACCCGCCGGTTCCGCCCCGGGGAATGAAGGGCCCGTTTGCCTGAGCAGACGTCCCGGGGCTGCCGCCCTTCGGATCTGAAACCCTCCCTCCCCCCAGTCCGCCACCGCGCCGCGCAGCGGCGCCAGGCCCAAGCCTGCAAAGGCGCGGGAGACCACCGCTTGCGGCTTGAACAAACCCTGAACATGGGGCACAAAGCCCGGATGGCCAAATCAAAAACCTTTTCCTGCTCCGCCTGCAATGCCAGTTTCTCCAAATGGGCGGGACGCTGCGAAGGCTGTGGCGAATGGAACTCGCTGTCGCAAACCGCAGCCCTGTCGGCAGGGCCCGGCAAAAAGTCACTGGGCAACAGCCGCGGCAGCACAATTGTGCTCAGCGATCTGGCGACAAATGAAACACCGCCCCCCCGCACCCTCTGCGGGGTGGCCGAGCTCGACCGGGTGCTGGGTGGCGGGCTGGTCTCCGGTTCGGCCATTTTGGTTGGCGGCGACCCCGGCATTGGCAAATCCACCCTGCTGTTGCAGGCCGCCGCACAGTTCGCCCGGACCGGGGTCAAGACCATCTATATCAGCGGCGAAGAAGCCACCGCCCAGATCCGCATGCGCGCCCAGAGGCTGGACCTGTCTCAGGCCCCGGTACAGCTGGCGGCGGAAACCAACCTGCGTGACATCCTCACCACGCTTGAGGCCGAGAAGCCGCAACTGGTGATTATCGATTCCATCCAGACCATGTGGGTCGATAACATTGACAGCGCCCCAGGCTCGGTCAGCCAGGTGCGCGCCGCCGCACATGAATTGACCAGCTTTGCCAAACGCAACAATATCTCCATCATCATGGTGGGTCATGTCACCAAAGACGGCCAGATCGCCGGGCCGCGCATTATCGAACACATGGTCGACACCGTGCTCTACTTTGAGGGCGAACGCGGCCACCAATTCCGCATCCTGCGCGCCGTCAAGAACCGCTTTGGCCCAGCGGACGAGATCGGCGTGTTTGAAATGACCGGCCGAGGGCTGGCCGAGGTCACCAATCCCTCGGCGCTGTTCCTGTCCGAACGCGGCGAAGCCAGCCCCGGATCGGTGGTCTTTGCCGGCATCGAGGGCAGCCGCCCGGTGCTGGTGGAAATGCAGGCACTGGTCGCCCCATCCCCCCATTCGCAACCCCGCCGCACGGTGGTTGGCTGGGATGGTGGGCGGTTGGCAATGATTCTCGCGGTGCTCGAAGCCCGCTGCGGCATTCCCTTTGCCGGGCTGGATGTCTATCTCAACGTGGCAGGCGGCATGAAAATTTCCGAACCCGCCGCCGATCTGGCAGTGGCTGCGGCGCTGCTCAGCGCCCGCGAAGACACCGCATTGCCCGCTGATACCGTCATTTTCGGAGAAATCTCCCTATCTGGAGCCCTCAGACCGGCGCCGCAGACCGAAAACCGGTTGAAAGAGGCGCAAAAACTTGGTTTTACCGCCGCAATAGCTCCAAGCGGCGGCAAATCGGTCTCGATAAAAGGGATAGGTTTACGCCGAGTAACCGATTTAACAGGATTTGTTGGCGATTTCTTTGGGGCCGGCTAAGGTCGCACAAAATACCAATCGCGAATTTAACGGGCGAGGGACATGGAAGGTTTTACAATAATTGACGGGGTTGTAGCCCTGATCATCGTAGTATCGGCATTGCTGGCCTATGCGCGCGGCTTTGCCCGCGAAGCCATGGCCATCGCCGGGTGGATTGCCGCCGCTGTGCTGGCCTTTGTCTTTGCGCCGCAAGCGGAACCGCTGATGGCCGAGATCCCGGTGCTTGGCGACTTTATCTCCGACAGTTGCGAATTGTCGATCATCACCGCCTTTGCCGCCGTGTTTGCACTGGCGCTGATCGTGGTCTCGTTTTTCACCCCGTTGTTCTCCTCACTAGTGCAGCGCTCGGCGATCGGTGGGCTGGATCAGGGCGCTGGCTTTTTCTTTGGCGTGTTGCGCGGCATTCTTTTGGTGGCCATCGGCTTCTTTCTCTACGATGTGGTGATGACCGGCCAGGCGTTTACAATGGTTGACGAAAGCCGCTCGGCAGTGGTGTTCGAGAGCATGATCGGCAAGATCGAAGCGCGCGATCCCGAGCAGGCTCTGGGCTGGGTTACCCAACAATACGAATCCCTGATCGGCAATTGCCGGAAGTAGGCCTTCGAAAGAGACAGCGACAGGGCGCCCAGTGGGCGCCCTTTTTCGTGCGGACACCTTATTTTCACCGCAATTTCGTGCCGCAACAGACCAAAAGTTAACATCAAGTTACAGCGTTAACCTTTTATTAATGAAGAAGAATCAATGGATTCCTCAAATTTCGGCGGCTCGGCCCACACGGGTCAAAGGTTAACAAATTCCACCTCAGCGGATCAATTCGTTAACAATCCACGGCAAAAAAGCCTCTTTATCCATGAAAAAGAAACCAAAACAGCAATCGGCCCCATCTGCGCCTCATTTAGGGCCAAATTCACTGGCCATGTAGCCACAGACAGAACGTCAGGTACTCTCGACCAGAAGGAACGACATCATGCTGCTGGATCACTTCAACTCTTTCACGGACTTCCAGTCGGTGAACCTGCTGATGACTACCCCGGTAGCCAAGCCTTCGTCCCGCCCTGCCCGCCGGTCCCGTCCCCAGGCCGGAGGTTTCCTGCCCGACACCCTGGTTGAAAGTGATCGCGGCTTTATTCAGGTGCGAGACGTAAAGGTCGGCGACAAGATCTATACTCTTGATGGAGGCTGCCAGGACGTGAAATCAATCAGCCACAGCGTTCCACGTCTGACCACCCTTGTGCATGTCCCTGCCGGGGCGCTTGGCAACGATGTTGCCCTGATGCTACCCTCGGATCAGATGGTCGCGCTGGAACTGGACACCGCCGAGCGCCTGTTTGATGTCTCGCTGGTGATGACCCGCCTGATTTCGCTGGCTGGCTACAAAGGGATCAGCCCGGCGATGCCCGAGCGTATGGCCCGCATCCACCTCAAATTTCAGGAAGAAGAACTGATCTGGGCCGAAAGCGGTATGCTGTTGCAGGTCGCAGGCGATAGTCTCGACTCGGCGTTTCGCAAACTGTCACTGACTGAGACCCGTCAGATCCTCGCCAGCGAAGATGGCCGCGCATTGGCGCTGACCGGCATGGCCCCAGTGGCCACCGCCACACCCAGCCTCCTTGACGACATTCTGGCGCCGCTGGCCGCCTGAGGACCGCTTGCTCCGTGACTGTCAGGCGCGCCTTGTGCGGGCCTTCTTTTTTGGATCTCTGCCGCCCTGCATCGCTGCGCAAAATCTGACTTCCATTTAATGTGATCCTTTGGTGACAACTGCGGCCTAACGCTCTATGTCGAGGCCAACGTCCCAAACGGATTCGAAGCCACCCGCCTTGCCGATACCGAAGATGACAGCTGTTCCCACCCTTGAAAAAGATCCGTTGCGCAATTCTTGCGCTGCCTTTTTCGCGCGCCGGGGCAACACAGGTGTTGGGCACGCCCGGCCAGGAACAAGGCCAGGAACAAGGCCAGGAACAGGGCAACGAGACTTCGAAGGGACCATTATGGCCACGGCCATAAGTGTAGACACGGCTGGGCCTGCCCAGCTGACGCAAAACTCAATGTGAAAGTGGAGCCACTGAATGTGTGGGATTTTGGGGATCGCAAACCAGACTGAAGATGTCTTTGCAGAGATCTATGACGGTTTGCTAATGCTACAGCATCGGGGCCAGGACGCGTCTGGCATTGTCACCTATACCGGTGACAACTTCCGGGAACACAAGGCCAATGGCCTGGTCAAGGATGTGTTCAACGCGCAGGTCGCAAAGAACCTGACCGGTAAAATTGGTATCGGCCATGTGCGCTATCCAACCGCAGGATCGCTGAGCGCAGCCGAAGCGCAGCCGTTCTTTGTGAACGCGCCCTATGGCATCTACTTGGTTCACAACGGCAACATCACCAACACCGCCGAACAACGCGAAAAAATCACCCGCAAATACAGCCGCCACCTGCGCACCACCTCGGATTCGGAAATCCTGCTGAACGTGCTGGCCGACAAAATCTCGGACAGCATCAAGGTAAACGGCACCAGCGATCCCAAGCGCAACCTGTTTGCCGGCGTCAAAATGACCATGGAACGTGTTCAGGGCGCCTATTCGGTCATCACCCTGATCGCCGGGGTCGGCATGATGGCCTTTCGCGACCCATATGGCATCCGCCCACTGTCCATCGCACAGCGCAAAAACGAAAACGGTGGACATGACTATGCCTTTGCCTCCGAAGATGTGGCCTTTGGTATCAACGGCTTTGAAAAGCTGCGCGATGTAAATCCCGGCGAAGCGGTGCTGGTTGATCTCGATGGCAATATGCACAGTTTTCAAGCGATCGAGGGCAAGCTCTCCCCCTGCATTTTTGAATATGTCTATCTGGCCCGCCCCGATTCCATGCTGGACGGGATTTCGGTCTACAAGACCCAGCTTCGGATGGGGCAGACACTCGCCAAGCAAATTCAGGACTCTGGGCTGCAGATCGACAGCATCATCCCGGTGCCCGATTCCGCCCGCCCGGTGGCGCTGGAAGTGGCCAATGCAACCGGCATCCGCTACCGTGAAGGGCTGGTAAAGAACCGCTATGTGGGCCGCACCTTCATCATGCCCGGTCAGGCAGAACGCCAGAAATCCGTACGCCGCAAGCTGAATGCCATTCCGCTGGAGATGAAGGGTTTGAACATCATGCTGATTGATGATTCGATCGTGCGCGGCAATACCATGAAAAAGATCGTCGAGATGTGCCGCGCGGCCGGCGCAAACAAAGTCTATGTGGCCAGCGCATCGCCGCCGGTGAAATTCCCCAATGTCTATGGCATCGACATGCCCACCAAACATGAATTGGTCGCCAACCGCCGGACCCTAGAAGAAATCCGGGTTGAACTGGGCGCCGATGCGCTCATTTATCAAAAGCTTGAAGATCTGATCTGGGCGGCAAAAGAGGGCAACAAGGACATCGAACAGTTTGATTGTTCTTGTTTTGATGGAGACTATCTGACCGGTAGCGTCAGCGAGGAATATCTCGCCTCTCTCGAGAGCAGTGGTCGGGTCAGTGACAAGATCAAGGATATGCCCACAGCCGGCGGTTCCTGGAATGGGTCGAAGCTTGCAGCCCTAGACTGACCCCAACCATCGAAAAACCCATAAGGCGGCAGGCCATTTCCTGCCGCTGAAAAGCCGCGGTATAGCGAATGTTTGAAATCCTGCCCTGAGCAGAGTATGAGCTCGAATCAACCCTATTTGGAGGCGCTGACCAGTAGGTCGGCGCTTTTTCCTTTGCCCGCAGAAAGGCCTGCCTCTTGGACGCGCATCTTGCCCGTATGTTGACCTCGTCACGCCAGTGCCGCTGCTGTGGTGCGACCTTTGCGCAGCTTCTCAGCCTGGCCTGCGATCGCCCGGATCTGTGCCCCGAGGATACGCCGCAACAGGATAATTCAGCCATTTCCGGCGAAACAGGTGATGTTCTCACCGATGATTTCTGTCGCATCGGCGATTTGCACTTTCTACGCTGCGTGCTGGCGATACCGTTGATTGGTGCCGACGACGAGGAATTTGTTCTGGGCACCTGGGCCAGCGTCAGCGCCGAGGATTTCATTGATTACTTGGATTTGTTTGACATGCCGGAGACCGAAGGTCTGGGCAAACGCCCGGCCTGGCTCTCCAACGCCATTCCCCCCGGCCTGGGCGAACCGGTGGCAGGCATGTTGAACATGCGGTCGCCGGGGCAGTATCCCGAGCTGAAAATCTCCGAAACCAATCACCCGCTCTACCCGTTGCAGAAAAACGGTGCCGATCTCGAAGAGCTGTTCGACCTGCTTTACAGCTACGGTCATGATCTGGCCTCGCTGGTCTATGATTCCTGACCGCAGTCACAGCTGACATTCAAGGGTGAGCGGACCACCTGCCCCTTATTTGCATGGGGTTGCGCAGGGAATTGCCGATTCTAGCGCTGCTCCGCAACATTCCGCCCACCGCATTTTCCCTCACCCTGTTCCCCCAGACCTTCGGCTGCTAAGCGCCAGGGGCGATAGACACATCTGGCCGCAGCCCCCTGGCCTTGAGGATATCAAAATGACCAATGCCACTGTGGCCGATCTGGCCACCCAGACTAAGGCGCTCGACCAAAGATCTATGGCTTTGATGGGCGTTTTTGGACCTGCCGAAAACCTGACCGCCCTGATGCGCCTGCCCAGTGGTCGCATCCGTCGGGTAACCCGCGGAGCCCGCCTGCCAGCGGGACTCGTCGTCGGGATCGACACAAAGGGTGTTTTGCTTGAGAAAAACGGTGCCACTCACCGTATTGCCATGCCCGGCGGGTAATCCATCGCAGCATGCCCCCTTGACCCGCTGCGACGCTCGGACCAAAAGACTGCCATGACACAGAAACTTGCTCTTATCACCGGCGCCTCGCGCGGTCTGGGTGCTGCTCTGGCCGAAGCGCTGGCGCCGACCCATCACATCCTCGCAGTGGCCCGAACCACTGGCGGCCTGGAAGACTTGGATGATCGCATCCAGGCGGCGGGCGGCAGTGCCACCCTGGCGCCGATGGATATCACCGACGCAGGCGCCATGGCGACCTTGTGTCGTGGCATTCATGACCGCTGGGGTCAGCTGGATCTCTGGCTGCATTGTGCCATTCACCCGGTGCCCCTAAGCCCGGCGAATTTTGTCGCGGGCAAGGATTGGGACAAATCCCTTGCCGTCAATGCCAGTGCCGCAGCCCTGCTGATTTCCTATGTGACACCACTGCTGGGGCAAACCGGCCAGGCCGTCTTCTTTGACGACCCCCGCGCCGGGCAAAAGTTCT
Organism: Parasedimentitalea psychrophila; assembly: GCF_030285785.1. NCBI lineage: Bacteria > Pseudomonadati > Pseudomonadota > Alphaproteobacteria > Rhodobacterales > Paracoccaceae > Parasedimentitalea > Parasedimentitalea psychrophila. The sequence goes on from NZ_CP127247.1 coordinate 29,709, forward strand.
TTGGCACCTATGGCGCCACCAAGGCGGCGCAAATGGCCTTGGCACGTTGCTGGCAGGCCGAGACCGAAAAGACCGGTCCCAAAGTCTCCATCCTGACGCCGCAGCCAATGCCAACCGCCCTGCGCTCGCGCTTTTTCCCAGGCGAGGATCGCAGTACTCTGGCCACCCCCGCCACGGAAGCCAAACGCCTGCTGGCAGAGCTGCAACTGTCCTGATCCGGGCACCAGCCCACCCGCGAGCAAAACCAATGCGCACCGGATCACCGGTGCGTGCAAGCACGCACCCTACACTGGCACGATAGCGGGCAATTCTGTGACACCTTCGCCTACAGTGGACGCTGGATGGCGCTCAACGGCAGCGGGGACTTGCCCCGTTTGCTGCCACCGCCTATGCAGATAGAAACCACCACCAAAGGGCGAGACATGCGTATTCTCATCACCAATGACGACGGCATCAGCGCTCCGGGGCTGGTGGTGCTGGACAGCATTGCAAAGGCCCTTGCTGGTCCGCAGGGCGAAGTCTGGACCGTGGCACCAGCGTTCGAGCAATCCGGCGTTGGCCATTGTATCAGTTACACCCACCCAACCATGATGACCAAACTGGGTGAACGTCGCTTTGCCGCCGAAGGATCTCCGGCGGATTGTGTGCTGGCCGGCCTGCATGTGGTGATGAAGGATTCGCCCCCCGATCTGGTCTTGTCTGGCGTCAACCGGGGCAACAACTCGGCTGAAAACGCACTGTATTCCGGCACTTTGGGGGGCGCCATGGAGGCCGCCTTGCAGGGGGTCCCGGCGATTGGTCTGTCGCAGTATTTTGGCCCCAGGAACTATGACACCGCCAACCCATTTGAAGCCGCCGCTGTCCATGGTGCGGCGCTGATCTCCCGCATTATCGAAGCCGGTGTTCAGTCAAATCAGGAATACGGTCTGTTCTACAATATCAACTTCCCGCCCGTTTCAGCGGCGGAGGTCAAAGGCACCCGGGTCGCCGCACAGGGGCTCCGCCCCGGCACCTCATTCACCGCTGAGCCACAATTGTCGCCAACCGGGCGGCCCTATCTGTGGATCAAGGGCGGTGACCAGCATATTCCCACCGCGCCGGGCACCGATGCTGCGGTCAATCTGGACGGTTACATCTCGGTCACACCCATGCGTGCCGATCTGACCGCCCATGACGCATTGGAGGCCCTGAAAGTCATCCAATGAGCAGCCCCGATCCAGAAACCAAGATGCAGTTCCTGTTTGCCCTGCGCTCCAAGGGGGTGACCGAGGCGCGGGTGCTCAATGCGATGGAAGAGGTCGATCGCGGCGCCTTCATTCGCGGGCTGTTTGCCAAGCGGGCCTATGAGGACATGCCGCTGCCAATTGCCTGTGGCCAAACCATCTCGCAGCCCTCGGTGGTGGGATTGATGACCCAGGCCCTGCAGGTCTCGCCGCGCGATACCGTGCTCGAGGTTGGCACCGGCTCGGGGTATCAGGCCGCAATCCTGTCCAAGCTGGCGCGCCGGGTCTATACCATCGACCGGCACGCCCGTTTGGTACGCGAGGCGCGGCAGATCTTTGAAAGCCTGCAGCTCAGCAATATCACCTCACTGGTCGGCGATGGCAGCCATGGGTTGCCGGATCAGGCGCCGTTCGACCGTATTCTGGTCACCGCCGCCGCTGAAGACCCGCCGGGGCCGCTGCTGGCTCAGCTCAAGGTTGGCGGCATAATGGTGGTCCCCGTCGGTCAATCCGATACGGTTCAGACCCTGATCCGGGTTCTCAAGACTGAAAACGGGCTGGACTATGATGAATTACGCCCTGTGCGCTTTGTTCCGCTGCTTGAGGGTCTGGGCAAAGAGACATAGGTACTCCAGATCGAGGCTCAATCGGGGCCTCATCAACCGCCAAACTGGCGAACATATGATTGAATGAATGAATACCTCCTGGTCAAAAGGGGGATCGCATTCCGAGGAGAGCAGAATGCCGGTGACCTCCGCACGAACCCGCCACCCGATCCGCCGCCTGGCCCGCAGCCCGATCCGCAGGGTAACCCGCAGCACCGCTCTGTTGTCGATGCTTGGGCTGATCGCAGCCTGTGAGGGACCGCTGGATTACGACCTGCGGGGCCAGATCGGTGCCTTCAGCACCTCCAACGCCGCCCAGAACGCCACCACAGGCCGCCCGCAGGCAGATGATCGCGGTTTGATCACCTATCCCAACTATCAGGTCGCCGTCGCCCGGCGCGGCGATACCGTTGCGGATATTGCCACCCGTATCGGAATGCCGGTGGACGAAGTTGCCCGTTTCAATGGTGTGCAAGCCGGAGACCGCCTGCGACCCGGTGAAGTTCTTGCCCTGCCACGCCGGGCTCCGGAGCAGGTGATCTCGGGCAGCGCCGCCAATCCGGGCTCAGTCGATATTGAGCAACTGGCAGGATCAGCCATTGAGGGAGCCGCCACCACCTCGCCCAATCCCGGATCGGTGACCACAACCCAATTGCAGCCTGCCCCCTCCAGGATTGAAAAACCCGAGGTGCAGGATGGCCCCGAACCGGTCCGCCACCGGGTGGCACGCGGCGAAACCGCCTATACGGTGTCCCGATTGTACCAGGTGCCGGTCAAGGCGCTGGCCGAATGGAATGGCCTGGGCAGTGACTTTGCCATCCGGGAAGGCCAGTATCTGCTGATCCCGCTCAAGGACAAGTCGGCGCCTGCCCTGGCCTCTCCTGTCGCTGCCTCGGCGGTGACGGTGCCCGGACAGGGCACCACCACCCCGACTCCGCCCAGCTCGACCAGACCTTTGCCACAGGAAACCGTGGCCGCCGCTGCCGAAGCGCAGGCGCTGCCTGATATCGAGGTGCCGCAACCGAGCCGCAGCAGCCAGGCGGCCATGAGCTATCCGGTGCAGGGCAAGATCATCCGCACCTATTCCAAGGGCAAGAATGACGGTATCGACATCGCTGCAAACGCCGGCGCGCCGGTCCAGGCCGCCCGCAGCGGCACCGTCGCCGCCATTACCGCTGATTCCAACAAGGTGCCGATCATTGTCATCCGCCATGATGACAAGCTGCTGACCGTCTACGCCAATGTCGACAACATCGCGATCAAGAAAGGCGACCGGGTCAAGCGCGGCCAGACCATTGCAACCCTGCGCAGTGGCGACGACGCCTATGTCCATTTTGAGGTCCGCGACGGATTTGATTCGGTCGACCCGCTGCCCTATTTGCAATAGGGCCTGCAAAAATGGCGCCACAGCGCCATGCCTGCGGCGCGAGTACTTTAGGCAAAAAGAAGCATGGGGCGCTGCGATGTCAGCGCAGCGTGATCCCCTGACGTCCCGCCAGATCGACAAAGAACTGCCAGGCCACCCGCCCCGACCGGGCGCCGCGCGTTGCCTGCCATTCAATGGCCTCGGCGCGCAGGTGATCGGCGTCGCGTTTGATGCCATGGGCCGCACAATAGCCAGCAATCATTTCCAGATATTCATCCTGGGTACAGGGATGAAAGCCCAGCCAGAGACCAAAGCGGTCTGACAGAGAGACCTTCTCCTCCACCGCCTCGGAGGGGCTGATGGCGCTGGAGCGTTCGTTTTCGATCATCTCACGCGGCATCAGGTGGCGCCGGTTTGAGGTGGCATAGAACACCACGTTTTCGGGGCAGCCTTCGATGCCGCCGTCCAGCACCGCCTTGAGGCTTTTGTAGTGCTGATCATCGTGACTGAATGACAGGTCATCACAAAACAGGATGAACCGCTGCTGAGCAGTGCTCAGATGGTGCAGCAGCCGCGCCACCGAGGGCAGGTCTTCGCGCTGCAGCTCGATCAGTTTCAAATCCGGGCAATCCCCTATCAAGCTGGCGTGGATGGCTTTGACTAAGCTGGATTTCCCCATGCCGCGCGCCCCCCACAACAGGGCATTATTGGCCGCAAACCCTTGGGCAAAGCGGCGAGTGTTATCCAGCAGCGTATCGCGGGATCGGTTGATGCCCACCAGCAGCTCCAGATCCACCCGACTGATATGCGCCACCGGTTCCAGACGCTCGGGGTCCACATGCCAGACAAAAGCCGAGGCCGCCGCAAAATCGGGCGCTGCCAGTGGCGCTGGCGACATCCGTTCCAGGGCGTCGGCGATGCGGGTTAATGCGGTCTGGTCCATGGTGGTCTCCCTCAAGTCTTTGAACTGACAAAGCATGTTCGGGCAGGGGCAACAAGGGGCCTCGGCAAGGATGGGCTACATATCCCGGCGGCGGAAACACTATGGTAGAACGGCAGCAATTCATCCTAATCTGCAGCAATTCTCCGTAATCTACCGTGAAATTTGAGTATCTCTTTCGCTAAAGGATCCGCTATGAAACATTTTGAATCCTATATAATTTGCACAAGCCCTCGCTGCGGAAGTACCCTTTTGTGCAAGCTGCTGAGCAACACAGGGGTGGCGGGTGTTCCGGAGTCACATTTTCACGAACCGTCTCTTGCCGCCTGGCTTGGCTATTACCGGCTGACGCCCGACGCACACTGCACGCAGCAAGAGACCCTGAAGGCCATATTCACCGCTGCATATGAGCATGGGAAAGGCGGAACTGACGTATTCGGATTGCGTTTGCAGCGGCACAGTTTTGAGTTTTTCATGCATCAGCTAAGCATTTTGCATCCTGAGATAGCAGGTGGAAAATCACGGCTTAAATCTGTTTTCGGAAACCCCCTGTTCATCCACCTCACGCGTGGAAACAAGCTTGAACAGGCGATATCCTACGTTAAGGCAACGCAAACCGGGCTGTGGCACGCAGCGCCGGACGGAACGGAACTGGAGCGTCTCTCGGCACCAAGAGAACCTGCCTATGACGCTCAGGCAATAGCCAAGCAGCGCGCGAAATTCACCACCATGGATGACCAGTGGAAATCATGGTTTGCCACTGAGGAAATAGCGCCTCTGAGTATCAGTTACGATGAGCTATCCTCGGCTCCTCTGGCGACACGCGCGCGAATCCTTGAACGTCTTGGCCTGGACTTTGAACCGGATGGCAAAGACGAGCTACCGGTGGCCAAGCTGGCAGATGCAACCAATCAAGCGTGGTTTGACCGGTTCACATCAGAACTATCAAAAATTACGACCTGAGCACCAAACTCGGCTTTGTCCGGCATAGCTGCCAACAAAAAAGGCGCGCCATCGCTGGCGCGCCTTTTGATTTCAATAAGCCCCGGACTTATTTGTCCTTGCTGTCATCGGCCTCTTCGTCGTCGTCGAAGTCGGCCATCAGTGGATCATCTTCGTCGTCGTCATAGTAGCCTTCGGCCCGCAGCTTGGCTTCGCGTTTTACCTCGACCCGAGCCACCAGCATGATCGAAATCTCGTAGAGACCATAGACCACCACAAACAGGATGACCTGGGTGATCACATCCGGCGGTGTCACCAGCGCGGCCAGCAACAGAATCGCCACCACGGCGTATTTACGCACCGATCTCAGCCCCTCGGCGCTGACCAGTCCAACCTTGCCCATCAGAGTCAGCAGCACCGGCAGTTGGAAACACATGCCAAAGGCCACGATGAACTTGATGGTCAGGTTCAGGTATTCCTGCGCCGAACCCTGGAACACCACGCTTAGCGGTGCCGCAGAGCCATCGGTGATGGCCTCCCCCTCGCTGCCGAACTGCTGAAAGCCAAGGAAGAATTCATAGGCCAGCGGTGTGACAACGTAAAAGGCAAAGCTGGCGCCCAGCCCGAACATGAAGGGCGAGGCCAGCAGGAACGGCAGAAACGCGCCTTTTTCGTTCTTATACAAGCCCGGCGCCACAAACCGCCAAACCTGCGTCGCCAGATAGGGGAACGACAGGATCAACCCGCCCAGCAGCGACACTTTGATCGCCACAAAGAAGCCTTCCTGCGGCGAGATAAAGATCAGGTCACAGTCTTGCCCCCGATCCGCCAGCACCTGACACAGAGGATTGGTCAGGAAGTTGAAAATCGGCGTTGCCACGGTAAAGCAGATGATCATACCGATCAAAAACGCCACCACCATGTGGATCAGCCGGTTGCGCAATTCGGCCAGATGCTCGATCAGCGGCGCTGTGCTGTCTTCGATCTCGTCAGTCTGGCTCATGGTTTACTCTCATCATCCGGTGTCGGGGCCGCATCATCCAGTGTCACCGCCGCTTCGATTTCATCCGCTTTGGCCAGCGCTTCAGCGGCTTCACGGGCCTTGCGCTCGGCGGCGGCGCGCGCGGTGGCGGCGCGGATTTTCTTACTGTCCTCAGCCCGTTGAGCGAACATCTTGCCGGTTTCGCTTTCGGGGTCGATTTTGCCTCCACCGGGGCCTTTGCCGGTAAAGTCCATGCTCTTGGCCATGTCTTGCGCCGCATCCCGCACCCCGTCCATCGCCGAACCAACAGGATTGGTCGCCGCCTTCAGGCCTTTGGAGATATCCTTGATGCCGGACTGATCGGCGGCATCATTCATGGCGCTGCTGAATTCGCGCGCCATGCCCTTGGCCTTGCCGACGGCACGTCCGACGGTGCGGAACATCACTGGCAGGTCCTTGGGACCCACCACGATCAATGCCACAACGCCAACCACCAGCATTTCGGTCCAACCCAGATCAAACATAGCGGGTTAAACCTTGTTGGAGTCGGTTTCCGGGGTCACGTCTTTGGCGGCTTCGACGGTTTCGGAGACCTCGTCTTCCAACTCCTTGGTGCCTTCGCTGATGCCCTTCTTGAACGAGGTGATGCCTTTGCCGACTTCGCCCATCAACGAGCTGATTTTACCGCGTCCAAACAGCACCAGAACCACAACGGCGATCAGCAGCAGGCCTGGAAGGCCAATATTGTTCAACATGAGAATGTCTCCTTTGAGTTCGGCGCCCATCCGCACCGTCTATTCGTTTCCCTAGCGGTTCTACGCCCGACGCAGTTTGATCGAAAGCAACAACCCCGGACAGACAGGCTGTTCCTAGGTGTTTTTGCACTTTTTCACCGGGCGACAAACCTCAACTGACAGGTTTATGTCAGTTGCCCCCTGCTAGGTCCAGAGCGTCAATACAAATAGGAGATGACAAATGAAATATGCAGTTGCTGAAATCGTGACCTTTGCCCTGGCTGACACCGTCGAACCCGCCGATTTTGTTGAAATCAGCAAAGGAACCGAATCCTTTGTGCGCTCCCTGCCCGGCTTTGTGCACCGCCAGTTGAGCCAGGGGGAGGATGGCAAATGGACAGATTATGTCATCTGGGACAGCATGGAGGCGGCCAGATCCGCAGCCGAGGCATTCATGAAAGCCGAGTGCGCCGCTGCCCTGATGACAGCCATCGCACCTGACACCGTCAATATGCGCCATGAAAATATTCTGTGGAAGATGGCGGCTTGACGTGACAGGTCGGCGCGGGACAAGGGTATACCCATGCGCCGCACCGACCGCCTCTTTGATATCATCCAGATCCTGCGCGATGGCAAATTGCACCGCGCCCAGGACATCGCGGACCGGCTCGAAGTGTCGGTCCGCACCATCTACCGCGATATGGACACATTGGCCGCCAGTGGCGTGCCGGTCGAGGGCGAACGCGGTGTTGGCTATATGGTGCGCGAGGCCATCACCCTGCCGCCTCTCACCCTGACCAGCGAAGAACTGGAAGCCCTGAACCTAGGCATGGCCATCGTCGCCGAGGCCGCCGATGATGATCTGAAAAAGGCGGCTTTGTCGCTGGCGGACAAAATTGATGCGGTGCTGCCCACCAGCACCGTGGCCGAGGCCGAGGCCTGGAAATTCGCGGTCTACCCCTTTGCCGATGCCACTCGCGGTTTCACCCACATGCCCACCCTGCGCGCCGCCATCAAGTCTCGCCAGAAGCTGCATCTCGACTACCGCCGGATCGACGGCGTGCTGACCGCCCGCACCATCCGGCCTTTGAACATGGAATACTGGGGCCGGGTCTGGACCCTCACCGCCTGGTGCGAAACCCGCGATGATTTCCGGGTGTTCCGCGTCGATCTGATCGAGGCGGCCACCGCGCTGCCCGAGCTGTTTGTAGATGAGCCGGGCAAACGTCTGGCTGATTACAGCCTCGAATAGCCCCCAATATGCAAGATGGAATGATCTCTGGCCTCAGCCTGCTATGGCAGAGCCGCAGCCGGGCCCATCAGCGTGGAAATACAAAACACCGGTTGCGTTTCACCGTCAGCCACATCACCCGCCCGGCCTCGGGAAGGAATACATTCGGCACTGTTGCCTTCAACACCGAGCCATCGTGATCCATCTGAAATTCCACCAGGCTTTCATGGCCCAGGAACCGCGCCCGCTGGACCGTGCCGCGGGCGGCCACCCCGTCGCTGGGGGTCGGCAACGGGCCGGATCCGGCGCGGTCAAAATCTATCTTCAGGTGCTGGGGCCGGAATACAATGTCCACATCAGTGCCATCCGGCAGGCCGGGCGCCAGAAAATCACCAAACGGAGTTTCCGCCAAAGCCCCCTGAACATGTGCTTGCAACACGTTGGTATCGCTGAAAAATGCCACCGCTGCGTGATCCACAGGCCGGGTATATACATTATAGGGCGCGCCCTGCTGCACGATTCTACCACCGCGCATCAGCGCAATCTCGTCCGCCATGCGCATGGCCTCTTCCGGCTCATGGGTGACCAGCAGAACCGCCGTGTCTTCCTCTTTCAGCAGGCTCAGCGTCTCATCTCGGATACCGTCGCGCAGCCGGTTGTCCAACCCCGAGAACGGCTCGTCCATCAGCATGATCCGTGGCTTTGGCGCCAGCGACCGCGCCAGCGCCACCCGTTGTTGTTCGCCGCCCGACAGCTGATGCGGAAACCCGTCGATAAACCGCAACAGATCCACCCGCGCCAGCAGTTCCTCGACACGAGCCCGCTTGGCGTCTTTGTTCCCCTTCAGGCCAAAGCCAACATTGTCGCCGACGCTCAGATGCGGGAACAATGCAAAATCCTGAAACATCAATCCAATTTCACGGTGCTCGGGCGGCACCCGGAACCGGGTGTCACAGATCAGCGTGCCATCAACATAAATCTCGCCTCTGTCCTGCATATCAACCCCGGCGATAATCCGCAGGATTGTAGACTTGCCGCAGCCCGAAGGGCCCAGCAGGCAGGTCACCTGGCCGGCCTGGATGCTTAGAGACACATCATCCACCACCGCCCGGCCACCAAAATGGCGCACCAGGTTGCGAATTTCCAGACGTGGGGTGGTCTGCATCAGGCGGACCTCAGGAGCGGTATTCATGATCGGGGTTCAGCCTCACTGACGCTTGCCGAGGAAAACCATCGGAGTTCCCGGCGCAGATAGCAACCCCACCCCGGTGACGCAAGTATTCAGCCGCAAGATGCGGCGGCTGCCTCCCCGCCACCACAAAGCGGTTTTCGCCGCCAGATCCGGCACCGATCACCAGATCCTGATGCGCTGACGCCACGGCTGGCACAAATGCCCCGCAGATCCCCCCGTTTCATCTGGCCATAAATATCCCGGGGGAGGAGCCCTCTGGGCTTCGGGGGCAGCGCCCCCTACCAGACCAGCATCTCAGGTCCGCAGCCTAGGCCAGCACCTCAAACCGGACCTCATCGCGCACCCGGCCGTTGACCATCACCTCCAAGTGGTGCGCGCCCGGCACCAGAGTAAAAGTGCTGGCATTGCCTTTCAGAGGATGGCGTTTGCTCAGCGTCAGCCCCTTTGCCCCCAGTCTTGCTTGCTTCAACTTGAACACCTTGACCGAGACCCTGCCGCTGGGGCGCAGAAAATGCAGCCGATAATCCACCAAAACCGGCAGTTCCTGTGCGGCCTTCAGATGGCAGGTAAACTCCAGCACCTCACCAATCCGCACTGTATCAGCCTGCAACTCCACCCGGACCTCCACCGCGACGTCCGGGTCATAGCCCAGCATCCTCATCGCCCGCGGATGCCCTGCCTTGATCAGGCCCCGCAGCGCATGGGCGGTGATCCAGTCCAGCTCGCGGCGTTCCTGCCTGTCCAAATGCCGCCAGATGTCCAACCGGTCGAGCACCAGCTCCGGGTCTTTTTTGGTGATGTCATTCAAATGATTGGCCACCGACCGGGTGACGAACCGGGTCGGATCACCGTGTAACACATCCAGCAACGGCAAGGGGTTCTGCAGCTGCAGCTCCACCGCCAACCCCCAGGGCAACCTCGGGCGCGTCCCCTCGCTGGCAAGCCGCCGCACGTGATAGCTGTCGTGCAAGGCCCATTGCTGCATTCGCGCCAAGACCAGCTCCGGCCAGCGGTTCAGTAACGGTCGCACAGCAAATTCCATCGAAAATCGCTGCGTCAGCTCGGCCAGCACATCCAGCGCCAGCTCAGGATGCGCATCCAGCCCCCTGGTCACCACCAACTCACCCAAAGGGGCAAAGATGAAATCGCCAAAATCATCATCGGTCTTATCCGGGTCCAACGGCTCCGGCAGCGCCCGCAGCAGCAGCTCAGCCAGCTCTGGCAGTGCAGCGGGCAGCATCTCTCCCAACACTTCAGCAATCCAGAAAATCCGCTGCTTCAGCTCCAGCTCTGGCAGTCGCGCCATCACCCGCGCCTCAAAATCTGCGCTGTCAAACGCAGCATCGGAGAGGGCAAAAAGGCCCGCCAGATAGCGGACTTTTTCACCATTGAACAACTGGTCTTTCAAAGAAAAGCCGGTGGCCATATTACATCACCGTATTGGTGGCGCCGCCATCCAGCAGGATGTTTTGCCCGACGATAAACCCGGCATGCGTTGAGCACAGAAAGGCGCAGGTGGCGCCAAACTCACTCCGGGTGCCATAGCGGCCCACCGGAATGGTGGCACTGCGCTGCGCCTTGGCCTCTTCCAGCGTAATGCCCTGCTGCTTAGACGCCCCTGTATCCAGCGCAATGGCCCGATCGGTGGCATGCAGACCCGGTTGCAGGTTGTTGATGGTCACCCCCTGCCCGGCCACCTGACGCGCGGTGCCCGCCACATAGCCGGTCAACCCGGCGCGGGCCGAATTCGACAGCCCCAGCACCGCAATCGGCGCCTTGACCGACACACTGGTGATGTTCACCACCCGGCCCCAGCCGCGATCCATCATCCCCGGCAGCAGCGCCTTCATCAGCGCAATCGGCGCCAGCATATTGGCGTCCAGCGCTGCAATGAAATCTTCACGGTCCCAGTCGGTCCACATCCCCGGAGGCGGGCCACCGGCGTTATTGACCAGAATATCGACCCCCTCAGCCGCCGAGAGAACCGCTGCCTGGCCCTCAGTGGTGGCGATATCCGCCGCCACCGTGACCACGTCTACGCCAAATTCATCCCGAATGGCCTGCGCTGACTCTTCCAGTGCCTGTGCCCCACGGGCGTTCATCACCAGATTGACCCCGGCTGCCGCCAAGGCTTCGACGCAGCCCAGCCCCAATCCCTTGCTGCTGGCACAAACCAGAGCGCGTTTGCCGGAAATTCCCAGATCCATGGCTTTCTCCCTCAGATACACTTACATTTTGCGTCATACTTGCACCGAGCTCCAAGAATTGACCACCCCGGCTGCCTGCAAATCTGCGCTATCCGGTCCCGCTACAGCCACATTTCCATGCAACACAGGTGGACGCGCTCAAAATTCGCGCTCATACCATTATATGGTTCACTCCAGCCCAAGGTTCCCAAGTGCTCATAGAATACGGCAATATCCAATCTGTCCTTGCCTACTCAGCCGCTGAGTTCAGCGTGCATGTCGGTGCCAATATGGGCGATACGCTGAGCGTATTGGATGATCTGATGCTGGATGACACCTACCAACTGCAGCAGGGTGCCAACCCGCAACGTCTGGCCCTTTTGGCGCAGCCAAACGGAGAGCTGAAAATCGGTAAAGTGACTGAGTTGGGAACGCCCAGTGCGGCGCTGCATCTGGATTGCGTCCTGAGCCTGATGTCGCCGGATGGCAATATAACCGAGGCGCTGGTGCTGGTCGAGGTTGACGCTGATGGCATGATAACGGCAATTTTCATGTTACCCTTGGCGCCAATGCTGGCGCAGGTCGACTATGTGCTGGTGCGTGGCGAACGCGAAGGCGCCCGCAAGAAGCTGGCTCAGATTGCCAGCGTTTCATTCAGCCGCGGCACTCATATCACCATGGCGTCGGGCGCACAGGTGCCCATCGAACAGCTCAACACTGGCGACCGGGTGCTGACCCGCGATGACGGTCCGCAGCTGGTGCGCTGGGTTGGCCAGTCCACCCATCGCGCCACTGGCAATATGGCGCCGATCCTTATTCGGGCCGGTGCATTAAACAATGAAAACGACCTGCTGGTCAGCCCAGATCACCGGTTATTCGTCTACCAGCGCAGCGACGAGATCGGCGCCGGTGTCTCCGAACTTCTGGTCAAGGCGCGCCATTTGGTGAACGGCGACACAGTGGTGGTGCAAGATGGTGGTTATGTCGAATATTTCCAGGTTCTGTTTGATCGTCACCACATCATCTACGCCGAGGGCATAGCCGCCGAATCCCTGTTGATTGATTCGGTCACCAAACCCGCGCTGCCCCCTGAGCTGCAGGAAAGGCTATCCTCACATCTGACACCGCATGGCCGCCGCGACGACCACGGGCTTGAGGTGCAAAAGGCGCTGCTGGATCGCCCCGACGCCATCGCCGCCCTGAAACGCGCCTCGCTGCGATAGCCCCCGAACGCCCCTGTTCCAACACCCGCAGACCCGGTGCAGGCCCGGCGCAGGCAAGACACAGGAATGGCAGCCGCCGTTTTTCTTGCTTCTGCGCGGTTTCTTACCTATACGCGCGCTCATGTCAGACACTGCTTCAAACCGCCCCGAACTGCCGAGCGAAATCGCCCGCCGCCGCACCTTTGCGATCATCTCGCACCCGGATGCCGGCAAGACGACTCTGACGGAAAAATTCCTGCTCTATGGTGGCGCCATCCAGATGGCCGGTCAGGTCCGCGCCAAGGGCGAAGCCCGCCGCACCCGCTCCGATTTCATGCAGATGGAAAAGGACCGGGGCATTTCGGTCAGCGCCTCGGCAATGTCGTTTGATTACGGCACCTTCCGGTTCAATCTTGTGGACACACCCGGCCACTCGGACTTCTCCGAAGACACCTATCGCACCCTGACGGCAGTGGATGCAGCGGTGATGGTGATCGACGGCGCCAAAGGCGTGGAAAGCCAGACCCAGAAGCTGTTCGAGGTCTGCCGCCTGCGCGACCTGCCGATTCTGACCTTCTGTAACAAGATGGACCGCGAGAGCCGGGACATCTTTGACATCATTGATGAAATTCAGGAAAATCTGGCCATCGACGTGACCCCGGCCAGTTGGCCTATTGGGGTGGGACGTGACTTTGTTGGCACCTACGACATCCTGCGCGACCGGTTGGAACTGATGGATCGCGCCGACCGCAACAAAGTTGCGGAGAGCATTGAAATCAACGGCCTGGATGACCCCAAGCTGGCCGAACACGTACCGGCGCATCTGTTGGAGACCTTTCTGGAAGAGCTGGAAATGGCGCGTGAGTTGTTGCCCGCTCTGGATCGTCAGGCGCTGCTCGACGGCACCATGACGCCGATCTGGTTTGGCTCGGCAATCAACTCCTTTGGTGTCAAAGAGTTGATGGACGGCATTGCCAATTTTGGCCCGGAACCGCAGATTCAGGTTGCCCAGCCCCGCAACATCGCGCCCGAGGAAAAGAAGGTGACCGGGTTTGTGTTCAAGGTGCAAGCCAACATGGACCCCAAGCACCGCGACCGGGTGGCCTTTGTCCGCATGGCCTCGGGTCACTTCAAACGCGGCATGAAACTGACCCATGTGCGCACCAAAAAACTGATGACGATATCCAATCCGGTGCTGTTCCTGGCTTCGGATCGTGAACTGGCCGAAGAGGCCTGGGCCGGCGATATCATCGGCATCCCCAACCACGGGCAACTGCGCATCGGCGACACCCTGACCGAGGGCGAGGCCCTGCGGGTCAGCGGCATTCCCTCCTTCGCGCCGGAACTGCTGCAAAGCGTGCGCGCGGGCGATCCGTTGAAATCCAAACACCTTGAAAAGGCGCTGATGCAGTTTGCCGAAGAAGGCGCCGCCAAAGTGTTCAAGCCGTCGATTGGCTCGGGTTTTATTGTTGGCGTTGTCGGGCCGCTGCAGTTCGAAGTGCTGGCCAGCCGGATCGAGATCGAATACGGGCTGCCAGTTCGGTTTGAGCAGAGCCAGTTCACCTCTGCTCGCTGGGTTGCCGGCGACAAACAGGCGCTGGATAAGTTTATCAACGCCAACAGCCAGCATATCGCCCATGATCATGACGGCGACATCGTTTATCTGACCCGGATGAAGTGGGACATCGACCGGGTTGAACGTGACTATCCGGATCTTAAACTGACGGCGACAAAAGAGATGATGGTTTGAGGCGTATTGCCTCCAATCCAACGCCTCACGTCCCCCAGCAAAATCACCTTGCCCGGCATGATCGCCGGGCAGGTGATCTGTTCAGATGACCCGCTGGGGCCTTGTCGCCACCATCAAGGCCGAGGCCGCCGATGTCCTAAACTTTGCCGCCTATCACCTGGATTTGGGTGCGCATCGTCTGTTTATATACCTTGATGCGCCCTGCCCCGAGGCGATGCGCTATCTTAAGGCGCATCCAAAAATCCGAGTCGTTCTGTGTGATGACGCCTATTGGCGGCAACGCCGCAAGTCCCGCCCGGTCAAACACCAAGTCCGCCAGTCGCTGAACGCCACCCGTGCCTATCGGCGTCAGGCCTCTGAGCTGGACTGGCTGATCCATATGGACGTCGACGAATTCCTGTGGAGCCAACAGCCGCTTCACCGCAGTCTCGGCGATTTACCACAGGATGTGTTCTGCGCCCGGGCCCGCCCAATTGAGTCGCTCGCTGGCGACGGCAACGCCTTCAAGGCGCACATGCCCAGGACCCCCGCCCGCAACGAAATTGTCAAAGACCTCTACCCGCGGTTTGGAGACTATCTGAAAGGCGGATTCCTCAGCCACGAACATGGCAAGGTGTTTGCCCGCACTGGCGCCGAAGAGGTCAAGTTTCGCATCCACAATGTCTTTGTCAACGACGTCAGCAACCCGGATCAGGTTACCCTGCCGCAGCTGGATCTGTGCCACCTCCATTGTAAGAGCTGGGACGACTGGATTGCCCAGTACCGCTATCGTCTTCACCAGGGGTCGTACCGATCCGAGCTGAAGCCCAACCGCAGCCGTGAAAAAGGCGGTCTCACCCTGCACCAGGTCCTGAGCAGGCTTGAGGCCGAACAAGGCGAAGCTGGCTTGCGATTCTTTTACAACGAGATCTGTGCCGACAGCCCCGAGCGACGGGCGCAGCTGCATCGTCACGGGCTGCTGAAGATTCGCGACCTGAAATTGGCGGATAAACGCCGGGCACATTTCCCTGAATTTGGCTGAATTGTTTCTCAAAAGCCCCAAAAACGCTTTGGATCTTCAGATAACCCGACTTCATTTGACCCTTGGTCCGGATTTTGGTATCACCCGCCGCGAGCCGATTGTGCAAAACGCACACTGACCATCCGGGTCCGGCCATCTAAATACACGTGCGGTCCGAGTCAGTGTCCGCGAAACGCGGAAACACATGACGAAATTTTCTGATCTCAATCTTCACCCCAAAGTTCTCAAAGCCATCGACGATGCGGGTTATGAAACCCCGACGCCGATCCAGGCCGAGGCGATTCCCCCTGCATTGGAAGGTCGCGATGTCTTGGGCA
Source organism: Parasedimentitalea psychrophila (assembly GCF_030285785.1). Lineage (NCBI taxonomy): Bacteria > Pseudomonadati > Pseudomonadota > Alphaproteobacteria > Rhodobacterales > Paracoccaceae > Parasedimentitalea > Parasedimentitalea psychrophila. Next base: position 45,400 of record NZ_CP127247.1, read on the forward strand.
TTGCCCAGACAGGTACAGGCAAAACTGCCTCTTTTACCCTGCCTATGATCACTCTGCTGGCCCGTGGCCGCGCTCGCGCCCGGATGCCACGCAGCCTGGTTTTGTGCCCGACACGTGAATTGGCCGCCCAGGTTGCCGAGAACTTTGATACCTATGCCAAGCATGTGAAGCTGACCAAAGCGCTGCTGATTGGCGGCGTTTCGTTCAAGGAACAGGATGCCGCAATCGACCGTGGTGTCGACGTTCTAATAGCGACGCCAGGCCGACTGCTGGACCATTTTGAGCGTGGCAAACTGATTCTCTCGGACGTCAAAGTCATGGTGGTGGACGAAGCCGACCGTATGCTCGACATGGGATTCATCCCTGATATCGAACGTATCTTTGGCATGACCAATCCCCTGACCCGTCAAACGCTGTTTTTCTCGGCCACTATGGCCCCCGAGATTGAGCGCATCACCAATACCTTCCTGTCGGCTCCGGCCCGCATCGAAGTGGCCCGTCAGGCCACCACGTCTGAGACCATCACTCAGGGCGTGGTGATGTTCAAAGCCTCGCGCCGCGACCGCGAAGCCAGCGAAAAGCGGAAACTGCTGCGGACCATCATCGACAACGAAGGTGAGAAATGCACCAATGCGATCATCTTCTGCAATCGCAAGATGGATGTGGATACTGTCGCCAAATCGCTGAAGAAATACGGCTATGACGCCTCTCCGATTCACGGCGACCTAGAGCAAAGCCATCGCACCAAGACACTGGACGCGTTCCGCGAAGGATCGCTGCGTTTCCTGGTGGCCTCGGATGTTGCGGCCCGCGGGCTGGATGTGCCCAACGTCAGCCATGTGTTCAACTTTGATGTGCCCAGCCACGCCGAAGACTATGTGCACCGTATCGGTCGCACCGGCCGCGCTGGCCGCGATGGCACCGCCATGATGATCTGTGTTCCCAAGGACGAGAAGAACCTCGCCGACATCGAACGCCTGGTCCAGCGCGAGATTCCGCGCTTGGAAAACCCGCTAAAATCCGCCAAATCTGAAGAGGCACCGAAATCCGCCAAATCAGAAGAGACCAAGGACAGTGGCGGCGAGAAGAAATACACTGGTCGTAGCCGCCGCTCGTCCAAATCGGGCGAGCCGCAGAGCAAGCCAGTCGAAAGCGTTGATGCGGCCGCCACCCCGCCAGCTAACACACAGGCTGACAAAACGGCGGACAGGCCTCAGAGCAAGACCAGGACTGCCGATCGTCAGGCGTCCTCAGACGATCGCCAGGCAAGCACAAACGAACACCAGGCAAGCACAAACGATCGCCGCTCGAACTCAGCCTCCAGCGACAACCGGGGCAAATCCGGCGACAACCGGTCTTCGTCGCGCTCGTCCAATCGCTCACGCGGGGGACGCGACAATGGCAAGACTGTCATTGGGCTTGGGGATCACCTCCCCAGCTTTATCGCTCTCAGTTTTGAACAGCGTCGCGCAGGCTGAACCAGCCAAACCAGAATGTTAAAAAGGCCGCACCCTGGGGTGCGGCCTTTTTGGTTTAACCGGTGACGTTTGCACTCGCAGCATAACGGCAATGTTGAATGAGCCGGTGTTTTAGAGCTCTGGATCCCTTATCTGACTGTCGTAACGACACGACGATTGATGATCCAACGAGTAAATGCCATGAACATGAGAGATTTCCCAGAACTGACCGCCGCCGATATCCACCGGATCGAAGCCCGAGCACATCAACTACGCGCGGAATACATGCGAGATTTGATCAGCGCCCTTGGCCGCAAAATCGCAACGCTATCGCGAAAAACGGCGATGCTATTCCACCGTCGCCGCAGCATGAATAGCCACCCCCACTCACTCACTCACTAACATCTGCCACTCACGCCAAAAAAAACGCCCTGGTCGTAACAACCGGGGCGTTTTTGTATCTGGCTGCTGCGACAGCGGTGACCCGAAGGGCCACCACATGTCGACCCTTTGGGTCAGCGCATCCGGCTCACCACTACTGTCACTTCGGGTTTTTTGCCGATCTCGTTCTGCGAGGTTTGCCGAGCAACCCGCCGCAGCCCCTCTTCCAGCTTGTCATCGTCGCGCAGGGTCTTTTTGTTGGCCCGTTTCAGGAATTGGTCAAGATCCTTTTCCAGCGCCTCGACAAGCCCGCCCTTGGAGCGCCCGGTCTCTGCCACGCCTTTGACATCACACCAGGGCTCACCCAGCGGTGCGTCGTCCTCGTCCAGAATGACGGTCACCACAATGTGGCCATTCAGCGCCATCCGAATACGGTCACGCACCACGCCGTCCATGGCACCGATTTTCACAGTCCCATCCAGATAGGTGCGACCGGTATCGACATAGTCCGCAACCACTGGCGTATCGCCGGTCAGGTCCATCATCATGCCGTTAACGACAACCGCACTGGCCATGCCCTTGCTGATCGCCAATTGCGCATGTTCGCGCAGGTGACGATGTTCGCCGTGCATCGGGATCAGCATCTTGGGCTTCACCAGATCATGCAGGGTCTCCAGATCCGGGCGGTTCGCATGCCCCGACACGTGATAGATGCCTGAACTGTCATCCACCACATCCACGCCCTTTTCCGAGAACTGATTGATGATGCTAATCACACCCTTTTCATTGCCCGGAATAGTCTTTGACGAGAACAGGAACAAATCACCCTCTTTGATCTGCAACCCGCGATACTTGCCCCGTGCCAGCTGCGCCGAGGCCGCCCGCCGTTCGCCCTGGCTGCCAGTCACCAGCAGCATCAGGTTCTCACGCGGCATCTGAGACGCCTCCTCAGGGCTCACCAGATTGGGGAAACTCTTCAGCACGCCGGTTTCAAAGGCCGCATCCACCATCCGCTGCATTGCACGTCCCAGCAACACAATCGAACGTCCAGCCCGCTCACCGGCCTCCGCCAGGGTTTTCACCCGTGCTACGTTGGACGCAAAAGTGGTAGCCACAACCATACCCTTGGCAGCACCAACCAGCTTGGTAATCTCGGGGCCCACATCAACCTCGGAACGGCCCGGATTAAGCGAGAAGACATTGGTACTGTCGCACATCAATGCCTGCACACCATCTTTGCCCAAACTGGCCCAAAGATCCGGGTCAAAGGCTTCGCCAACAATCGGGGTTGGGTCGGTTTTGAAATCGCCCGAGTGCAGGATACGGCCGGCCGGCGTATCAATCACCATGCCACCGCTCTCCGGGATCGAGTGCGCCATCGGCACCACCCCGATGGTAAAGGGACCAAGCTTGACCACCTCGGGCCAGGCCGAGACCGTCTGCACAGCCTCTTCCGGATGACCGTGCTCTTTCATCTTGCGGCGGGCAATATTGGCGGTAAAGGCGCGGGCGTAAATCGGCACCTTCAGGTGGCTGTACATATGCGCCACAGCGCCAATGTGGTCTTCATGCGCATGGGTGATAAAGATGCCTTCCAACCGGTTGGCACGCTCCTTCAGCCAGGTCATATCAGGCATGATCAGATCAACACCGGGGGTGCTGTCCATATCCGGAAAGGCAACGCCCAGATCCACTAGGATCAGCCGCTCTTTGCCGGGTTTGCCATAGCCATAGACATAGGCGTTCATACCAATTTCGCCTGCCCCACCCAGGGGCAGATAGATCAATCGTTCAGTGCTCATCTTGGAGACCGTTTTCCTTGTTGTATTTGTGAATAATCTGCAAACCATGCATGGTCAGATCATCCTCAAAAGCGTCGAATAGTTGTGCTGATTGCTGGAACAAAGGCGCCAGCCCGCCTGTAGATATGATTTTCATTGGTACACCGTGCTCGGCCTTGATCCGCGAGCAGATCTCACGCACCAAACCAACGTAGCCCCAGAACACACCGGATTGCATGCAGGCGACTGTGTTGGTGCCTATTACCGACTGTGGCTTTGAAATGTCAACATGGGGCAGCGCCGCCGCCGCCTGATGCAGGGCCTCCAGGCTCAGATTCACCCCCGGAGCGATCACCCCGCCAATATAGGCGCCATCCTCGGCCACCACATCAAAGGTGGTGGCGGTGCCAAAATCCACCATGATAAGATTGCCGCCATAATGGTCAAAGCCGGCCACCGTATTCACCAGCCGGTCAGGCCCCACTGCGGTGCCCTCGTCGACCCGAACATCCACTGGCAGCAGGCAATTGGACTTGCCCACAACCAAAGGCCGCGTGTTGAAATAGCGATCCGCAAGAACCCGCAGATTAAACACCACCCGCGGCACCGTCGAGGATACGATCACATCGGTGATATCCGCCTCAATCTCCTGCAACCGCATCAATGTATTTAACCAGACGTAGTACTGATCCGCAGTGCGCCGCCAATCGGTGGCAATCCGCCATGTGCCAATAAAGCGCTCTCCATCCCAGATGGAAAACACGGTGTTAGTATTGCCACAATCAACTGCCAAAAGCATCGCGCCTTGCCTTTCCTAGAAATGGACGTCTGCGGCCGAGATTTTGACGCGGCCCTTGGCGGTGTTTAGAACAAGGTTGCCGTCGCCGTCCACTGTTTCAAAGGTGCCCGTGGTTTCCAAGGTAGCGGTACGGGCGGTAATCACCTCGCCCAATTTGGCCGCTTTGCTGAGCCAGGCCTTTCGGATCACCTCAAAACCATAGGTCACAAGCTGCTGCTCGTATTGCGCATAAGCCGCTGCCAGCTCCCCCAGAAACTCTTCCGGGGTGACCGAAGCCCCGGTTTCCGACAGCAAAGACACTGGCCGCATGGCCCGCTCTTCCAACCGCTCGACCGGCGGAACATCGCTCAGGTTGACGCCGATGCCGATGAACAAATGGCTCATGCCGCCACCGATACCCGCACTCTCCAACAGAATCCCCGCCAGCTTGCCGCCGTTCAACATAACGTCATTGGGCCACTTCAGAGCAAATCCCGTTGACCTTCCGGTCACTGCAACACAGGCGTCAAACAGCGCCAGCGACGCCACAAAACTGCGCAGCGCCGCCTGCGCCGGTGTCCCCTCAGGTCGCAGAACCAAGGTGCAGGACAGATTGCCCTCGGGATTGACCCAAGTCCGCCCCCGGCGGGCACGCGCCGCCGTCTGATGCCGCGCCAGGATCCACTCAGGCCCCGACAGGGTCGGTGCAATCCGCGCCGCCTCGTTCAAGGTGCTGTCCACCTCAACCAGGATCCGCCGCCCATATCCGTCCGGCCATTGCCGCATGAAACCCTCATTTTCTTCTTGTCTAAAATACCTTCGCCGAAGGCATCCCTACAAACGGAGACGCGCCCAAAGGGGCGCGTCACAATTTTTTCAACTCTGTATCGGACCGTCGCTCAGTTGACCAGCGTTGCCGCTGCTGCTGCGGCCGCACTTTCGACACCAAACATATTGATGATCCCCAGCACCATCACCGCTGCTGACGCCATCAGAAAGCCCCACAGAACCGGCGATGAATTGCGGTCCAGCTCTTCGCCTTCTTCACCAAAATACATGTAGTAGACAATACGCAGGTAGTAGAAAGCGCCAATCACCGAGGCCACCACACCAGCAATGGCCAGCCAGGCAAGACCGCCATCATAGGCCGCCCGCAGCACATAGAACTTACCAAAGAAGCCCAGCATCGGCGGCACCCCGGCAAGCGAGAACAGCAACACCAGCATCGCCAGCGCCTTGCCCGGCTCACGACGAGACAACAGATTCAGCGATGCAATATCTGTCACCGGCTTGCCATCTTTTTCCATCATCAGGATAAAGGCAAAGGTCCCAATGTTCATGGTGACATAGATCGCCATATAGATCAGCATCGCCTGCACACCAAGCGCGGTGCCGGAGGCCAGGCCCATCAGCGCAAACCCCATATGAGAAATCGACGAATAGGCCATCAGACGTTTGATGTTGGTCTGGCCAATCGCCGCCACCGCGCCCAGGAACATCGACGCCAGCGACAGCATTGCCAAAACCTGGCTCCAGTCGGCAACCGCATTGCCAAAGGCGTCATGCATGACGCGGGCAAACAGACCCATCGCTGCCATCTTGGGCGCCGAGGCAAAGAACGCGGTCACCGGTGTTGGTGCGCCCTCATAAACATCCGGGGTCCACATGTGGAACGGCACTGCCGAAACCTTGAACGCCAGCCCTGCGATCAGGAACACGATGCCAAACAGCAATCCAACCGAGACTTCACCGTGTTGGGCAACTTGGATGATGCCCTCAAATTTGGTGGTTCCCGCAAAGCCATAAACCAGCGAAGCGCCGTAGAGCAACAGACCTGACGACAACGCCCCCAGCACAAAATACTTCAGGCCCGCTTCGGTCGACTTCACACTATCGCGGCGCATCGAGGCCACCACGTAAAGCGCCAGCGATTGCAGCTCCAGCCCCATGTACAGCGACATCAGATCGCCGGCCGAGACCATCATCATCATGCCAACAACGCTGAGGGACACCAGCAGCGGATATTCAAACCGCAGCATGCCACGGCGCGCCATATAATCCTGCCCCATCACCAGCACAGCCGCCGCTGACAGCAGGATGGTGACCTTGGCAAAGCGGGCAAAGCCATCATCGACAAACATGCCGTCAAAGGCGACGTTGGTGCCGCTGCCACTGCCAGCAATCCAAAGCGCCAACAGCGCCATCAGGCCACTGGTGGACCAGATCAACAGCGGCGCCAGCTTGTCCTTGCTGGAATAGACCGCAAACAGCAGTGCCAACATGGCGTAAACGGCCAGGATCATTTCTGGCAGGATTACGTTGAGATCAGCTTGGATCATCTACCCGGGCCCCCTTAGTGCGACGCAGTCTGGGTCGTTGCGGTCAGATCCGCAGCGGCCAGAGAATGATTGAAATTGGCGACCAGCGCCTCGGTTGACGGGCCGATGATATCGGTGACCAGCGCCGGGTAGATCCCCAGCAGTAGGGTCATCACCACCAGCGGAGCAAAGATCACCCGCTCGCGCATCGACATGTCAGACATGGTTTTCAGACCCGCCTTGATCATGTCGCCAAAAACTACCCGGCGATACAGGTACAGGGCATAACAGGCCGAGAAAATAACCCCCGACGTGGCGACCGCGGCAATCCAGGTATTTTTCTGGAAGGCGCCCATCAGCGTCAGGAATTCACCGACAAACCCGGATGTGCCCGGCAGGCCGACGTTGCCCATGGTGAAGAACATGAACACCAGCGCATAGGCCGGCATCCGGATCACCAGACCACCATAGGCGCTGATTTCGCGGGTGTGCATCCGGTCATAGATCACCCCAACGATCAGGAACAGCGCGGCCGAGATAAAGCCGTGGCTGATCATCTGAAAGATGGCGCCATCAATGCCCTGCTGGTTGGCGGAAAAGATCCCCATGGTGACAAAGCCCATGTGGGCGACAGAGGAATAGGCAATCAGCTTTTTCATGTCGTCCTGCACCAGCGCCACCAGCGAGGTATAGACGATGGCGATCACCGACATCCACAGCACCATATCGGTCATCACGTCGGATCCGACCGGGAACATTGGCAGGCTGAACCGCAGGAAGCCGTAGCCGCCCATCTTCAACAGGATTGCTGCCAGAACAACCGAGCCAGCCGTTGGCGCCTGAACGTGCGCATCCGGCAACCAAGTGTGCACCGGCCACATCGGCATCTTCACTGCAAAACTGGCAAAGAAGGCCAGGAACATCAGGGTCTGCATACCGCCGACGACCTGAATGCCGAGGATCTCAAAGCTGTTTGACGCAAACGTGTGGGTCATCAGCGCTTCGATGTCGGTGGTACCTGCATCGGCAAACATCGCCACCATCGCCACCAGCATCAGCACCGAGCCGAGAAAGGTGTAGAGGAAGAACTTGAACGAAGCGTAGATCCGCTGCTTGCCGCCCCAGATACCGATGATCAGGAACATCGGTATCAGACCTGCCTCAAAGAACAGGTAGAACAGCACCAGATCCAGCGCCATAAAGACGCCAAGCATCAGGGTTTCCAGCAGCAGGAATGCAATCATGTATTCCTTGACGCGGGTAGAGACGTTCCAGCTGGCCAAAATGGTCAGCGGCATCACAAATGTGGTCAGCATCACAAACAGAACCGAAATCCCGTCGACACCCATTTTGTATTTCAGCCCCATCAGCCAGTCGGACTCTTCGACAAACTGAAAGCCGGTGTTCGCCGGATCGAACTCAAAATAGATCCCCAGGCTCACCAGGAAGGTGATCGAGGTGGCAAACAGCGCGAGATACTTGGCATTACGCTGTGCCGCCTCATCCTCGCCGCGCATGAACAGGGCCATGATCCCCGCCGCCAGTGCCGGGATAAAAGTGACAATAGACAGTATGTTGTCCATCAGTGGGCTCCTCCGCCGATCGACATCCAGGTGACAAGGGCGACAATTCCCAGCACCATCCAGAAGGCATAAGTAAAGATGAAACCCGTTTGTGCGCGTCCGGCCAGACGGGTGAAGAAGGGAACCACGCCCATGGCGACGCCGTTCAGGAAGCCGTCAATGGTATCGCCATCGCCGCGTTTCCACAGGAACCGGCCCAGAGCAAACGCGGGCTTAACAAAGACTACATTGTACAGCTCATCAAAATACCACTTGTTCTTGAAGAACAGATACAGCGGCCGTTGCGCCTGCGCCAAACGGCCCGGCAGCGACGGATTGATGATGTAGAACCAGATCGCAACCAGCAAGCCACCCAGCATGGCGATGAAGGGGGAGACCTTCACCCAGACCGGCGCCGCATGTGCGTCGTCCAGAACCGTGTTGTCCTTGCCAAAGTAGATGCCGCCTTCGCCGGGCTTGCCAGCAAACACATAGTGGGCTTCGCCAGTGGCAGCGGCTTCACCGTGACCGGCATCAGCAACCACTTCGCCGTGGCTGGTATCGGTATCGGCATCGCCGTGTCCGGTGCTTTCGCTTACCGTGGCAGTCTCGCCATGTGCCGTAGCTTCGGCAACCGGGATACCATAGAACTTGCCGACCTGATCGGTGTGACCAAAGAACGAACCATACCACAGCATGCCAGCCAGCACCGCGCCAACGGACAACACGCCCAGCGGGATCAACATGGTCAGCGGGCTTTCATGCGCGTGATCATGGGTGTGCTTGTCACCGCGTGCCTCGCCAAAGAAGGTCATGAACATCAGCCGCCATGAATAGAACGAGGTCATTGCAGCGGCAATCACCAGCATCCAGAAACCATAGCCAGAGCCGCCTGCATAGGCACTCTCGATGATTGCATCCTTGGACAGGAAGCCGGCAAAGCCGAATGTGGTCAGCGGAATGCCAACACCGGTGATAGCCAAGGTACCGATCATCATCGACCAAAAGGTGAATGGGATCTTTTTGCGCAAGCCGCCGTATTCGGTCATTTCCTGCTCGTGGTGCATCGCATTGATGACGGACCCAGCCCCAAGGAACAACAGCGCCTTAAAGAAGGCGTGGGTCAGCAGGTGGAACATAGCCGCCGAGTACATGCCAACACCGGCAGCCACGAACATATAGCCCAACTGCGAACAGGTGGAATAGGCGATGACCCGTTTGATGTCGGTCTGAACCAGACCCACAGTGGCCGCAAAGAACGCGGTGGAGGCGCCCACTACAGTCACAAAGGCCATGGCTTCCGGAGCGAACTCCATCAGCGGCGACATCCGGCAGACCAGGAACACACCGGCGGTAACCATGGTGGCCGCGTGGATCAGCGCCGACACAGGTGTCGGACCTTCCATCGCGTCAGGCAGCCAGGTGTGCAGGAACAGTTGAGCAGATTTACCCATCGCACCAACAAACAGCAGGAAGGCAATCAGGTTGGCAGCGTTCCATTCAGTCCAAAGGAAGGTCAGTTCTGTTTCGGCCAACGTAGGCGCCGCAGCGAACACATCATTCAGGTTGATGCTGTCGGTCAGGAAGAACAGACCAAAGATCCCCAGCGCAAAACCAAAGTCACCAACGCGGTTGACCACAAAGGCCTTGATCGCGGCGGCATTGGCGGTGGGCTTGCGGTAGTAGAAACCGATCAGCAGATACGAGGCAACACCGACGCCTTCCCAGCCAAAGAACATCTGGACCAGGTTGTCCGAGGTCACCAGCATCAGCATGGCGAAGGTAAAGAACGACAGATAGGCAAAGAAGCGTGGCTTATAGCTTTCGCCGTCTTTCCACTGGGGGTCTTTGTCCATGTAGCCGAACGAATACAGGTGAACCAGCGAGGACACCGTGGTGATCACGATCAGCATGATGGTGGTCAGACGGTCCAGGCGGATGCCCCAGGAGGTGGACAGCGAGCCGCTCTCGATCCAGCGCAGGATCTCGATATGCTGGGTGATGCCGTCAAACGTCAGGAACGAGATCCATGACAGGAAGGCCGACAGGAACAGCATACCAGTCGAGGTCCACATCGCGGCTTTCTCGCCAATATATTTATAGCCGAACCCGCAGATAATAGCCCCGATGAGCGGGGCAAAGAGAAGGATGGTTTCCATGATGTCTTAGCCCTTCATCACGTTGATGTCTTCGACATCGATTGTTCCACGGTTGCGGAAGAAGCAGACCAGGATCGCCAGACCAATGGAGGCCTCGGCGGCGGCCACGGTCAGCACAAACAGGGTAAACACCTGGCCGACCAGATCGCCAAGGAAGCTGGAGAAGGCCACAAGGTTGATGTTCACCGCCAGCAACATCAATTCGATGCTCATCAGCAGAGTGATCACGTTCTTGCGGTTCAAAAAGATCCCAAAGATGCCGATGACGAACAAGGTCGCTGCGACGGTGAGATAATGTTCAATACCAATCATTGGATTAAAGCCCCTGCCCCGGTTTTACGTCTTTCAGTTCCATCGCCTTGGCCGGATCGCGGAACATCTGGGCCAGGATATCCTGACGTTTGATGTCTTTACGATGGCGCAGGGTCAGAACAATGGCGCCAATCATGGCGACCAGCAGGATCAGACCCGACAGCTGGAACAGAAGGAAGTAGTCATCATATAGAATAAGGCCCAGGGCCTCGGTGTTGTGGCGGTCGGCTGGGATCGGCTGCGCCAGAAGATCAGCGGCACCATGTGCGCTCTCCCAAGCACCGTAGGCCATCACCAGTTGCATCAGAATGACCAGACCGATCAGCAGCGCCAGTGGCATAAATTTGGCCATCTCGGCTTTCAGCTCGGCAAAATCCACATCCAGCATCATCACCACAAACAGGAACAGCACCATCACTGCGCCCACATAGACAATCACCAGCAACATGGCGACGAACTCAGCCCCCAGCAGAACAAACAGTCCCGCCGACGACAAGAAGGCCAGAATCAACCACAGCACCGAATGCACCGGCTGGCGGCTGATCACAGTGAACAGCCCGCCGGTGATGGCGCTTATGGCGAAGAGGTAAAAGGCAAACACGCTCATGACTCATCGTCCCCTTGTGCGTCCAGGACCTCTTGCGCGACTTCTAGCGCCTTGGTCATGGCCGGGATGCCAGCAAATACTGACATCTGTCCGATCGCTTCCACGATCTCTTGTTTCTTGGCACCTGCCGCAAGGGCGTGGCGCACGGTTTGACGCAGAGCAGTATCTGCCTGCGCCCCTTGGCATGTCAGCCCGGCCAGCGTCAGCAGCAGCCGGGTCTTGGCGTCCAGCCCATCCGGATTAGCGGATGTGCCGAACATCATTTCCATTGCCTCTTTGGGCATGGTGGGCCACATCGCCTCAAACCCTTTGGCAGAGACATCGCCAAGCCCTGGGTTCATAGCCTTGGCCATCTCTTGGGCCTGAGCCATCATGGCCTCAAAGGGGTTTTTGGGGGTGCTCATCGGTACGGCGCATCCAGTTCCAGGTTGCGGGCAATCTCGGCTTCCCAGCGATCGCCGTTCGCCAGCAGTCTGTTCTTGTCGTAGAACAGCTCTTCGCGGGTCTCGGTTGAGAACTCAAAGTTCGGACCTTCGACAATCGCATCCACCGGGCAGGCCTCTTGGCAGAAACCGCAATAGATGCATTTGGTCATGTCGATGTCATAGCGCGTGGTGCGGCGGGTGCCATCGTCGCGGGGTTCCGCGTCAATGGTGATCGCCTGCGCCGGGCAGACCGCTTCGCACAGCTTACAGGCAATGCAGCGCTCTTCGCCGTCAGGATAGCGACGCAGCGCATGTTCGCCGCGGAAACGCGGGCTCAGCGGTCCCTTCTCGTGCGGGTAGTTCAGCGTCGCCTTGGGGGCAAAGAAGTATTTGAACCCCAGTTTGAAGCCAACCCAAAAATCCTGCAGCAGGAAGTACTTGGCGGCGCGGGTGTAATCGATCTGGGTCATATCAGCCTCCTACTGCCCAACGGACGTAAAGTCCGCCGAACCACGCGAATTTTGCGGCAAAGGCAACGAAGACCACCCAAGCCAGCGAGAACGGCAGGAACACTTTCCAGCCCAGACGCATCAGCTGGTCATAGCGGTAACGCGGCGTGATTGCCTTGACCATTGAGATCAGGAAGAAGAAGAACGCCATCTTGCCGACCATCCACAGCACGCCGTCCGGCAAGCCAGGAATTGGCGACAGCCAGCCACCAAAGAACAGCAGCGACATCAGCGCGCACATCAGGAAGATGGCGATGTATTCGCCGGCCATGAACAGCAGGAACATGGTGGCCGAATATTCCACCTGATAGCCAGCCACCAGTTCGCTCTCCGCCTCGGGAAGGTCAAATGGTGGTCGGTTGGTTTCTGCCAGCGCCGAGATGAAGAACAGGAACACCATCGGGAAATGCGGCAACCAGTACCAGTTGAAGAAGCCAAAGTCGCCGTCTTGTGCCCGCACGATATCGCCAAAGTTCAGCGAACCGGAGGAGATGATCACACCGATGATCACCAGACCAATGGAGACTTCATAGGAGATCATCTGCGCCGCAGAGCGCAGCGAGCCCAGGAAGGGGTATTTCGAGTTCGAAGCCCAACCGCCCATGATCACGCCGTAGACCTCAAGCGAGGACACCGCAAAGACATAGAGCACAGCAACGTTCAGGTTACTGAGCACCCAACCGTCGTTGAACGGGATCACTGCCCAGGCGATCAACGACAGCACAAAGCTGGTCAATGGCGCCAGAACAAACACGGCGCGGTCAGCCCCCGCCGGGATTACGATCTCCTTGAAGATGTATTTCAACGCATCCGCCACCGATTGCAGGATGCCAAAGACCCCCACAACATTGGGTCCGCGTCGCATCTGTACCGCCGCCCAGATTTTCCGGTCGCCGTACACAAGGAACAACAAAGAGATCATGACAAATGCGACGACTGCCAGCACTTGTGCCAATATCAGAACAAAAATTCCGATTGGGGTGTTAAAGAATTCAGCCATTGGTCCTCACACCGTAGGTATTCCGTTTGCCTCACAATCCGCAACCACGACTTCAGCGTCGATGGTGCGCAGACCGCGCGGTAGGGAGGGCGAGATGGTGTAGACAGCATCCGCCGTCCAAACGCCACCCTCTTGGTTTAAATTTGTGCGCAAATGTCGTGCAAACCCGTAACCTCGGATCAACGCGTATTGCGCGGCTGCGCATTCAGCATAGTTATCAATGTCGTCGCCCTTGCGAGCCCCGGTCATTGACACGTGGAACTGCACCAGATCCCCCTCAAGCAGGCTGGTTTTTACACCCTGATAGACCGGGGAAAACCCGGCAGCCTGATCTGCGGGCTCAGGCGAACAGCCAGCCAGCAGAAAGGGGGATATGAGCGCAGCGCGGATCACTCGGCCGCTATCTTTTCAGCGCCGCGTGCCTTGGTGTTGGCTGACAGTTCAGCCATCACTTCGGACGCGCGGGTGATTGGGTTGGTCAGGTAGAAATCCTTGATCACAGTCAGGAAGGCCGCCTTGCCCAGGGTGCCCAGTTCAAGCGCCGCGCCCTCATTGGTCGGCACCTGGTCGATCTTGGCCAGATGTGGAACCTCGGCAATCATCGCCGTCCGCAATTGCGCCAGCGAGTCATAGCTCAGGGTCGCATCCAGTTCAGCACTAAGGGCGCGCAGAATGGCCCAGTTTTCCTTGGCCTCACCCGGCGCGAAACCGGCGCGCATCGCCAATTGAGGGCGACCCTCAGTATTGACAAACAGACCGTTTTCTTCGGTGTAAGCAGCGCCCGGCAGCACAATGTCAGCGCGGTGCGCACCACGGTCGCCGTGCGAGCCTTGATAGATCACAAAGGCACCCGCATCGATTTGGACTTCATCGGCACCAAGATTGTAGATCACTTCGGCGCCCTCAAGCGCCGCTTCCATGCCACCCAAGGTGGTCGCACCCACATCCATCGCGCCAACACGCGACGCCGCCGTGTGCAACACCAGCAGTTTGGACTCGGTCAGTTCGGCATATTTCTGCGCATGCGCCAGCACCGCCAGACCATCCGCCTCGCGCAGAGCGCCCTGGCCGACGATGACCAGAGTATCCTTGCCCAAAGCGTCCTTGGTATCGCCCTTCAACACGGCGCCCAATGCCGCCCGGTCTGTCCCAAGATGCGTATAATCAAAAGTCAGATCAACCGGTTGGCCAATCAAGCTAATGTCAGCGCCTCTAGTCCATGCCTTGCGAAGGCGCGCGTTCAGCACCGGAGATTCATTGCGTGGATCGCTGCCGATCAACAGGATCGCCTTGGCACCGTCGATATCTTCGATCGCCGCAGTCCCCACATAGGCAGCGCGGATGTCCAATGGCAGGCGCACGTTGTCAGTGCGGCATTCAACTTTGCCACCCAGACCTGTCACCAGTTGCTTCAGCGCAAAGGCGGCCTCGACTGGAACCAAATCACCGATCAGGCCAGCAACCTTTTTGCCCTTCATCGCGCCGGCTGCTTTGCTCAGCGCCTCGCCCCAAGTTGCGGGGCGCAGCTTGCCGTTATCGCGAATATATGGGCGGTCCAGACGCTGACGACGCAGACCATCCCAGACAAAACGGGTTTTGTCGGAAATCCACTCTTCGTTCACGCCGTCGTTGTTGCGCGGCATGATGCGCATGACTTCGCGGCCTTTGGTATCCACCCGGATGTTGGATCCCAGCGCGTCCATCACGTCGATGGTTTCTGTCTTGGCCAATTCCCACGGACGGGCGGTAAAGGCGTAGGGCTTGGAGGTCAGCGCGCCAACCGGGCACAGGTCAATGATGTTGCCCTGCATGTTGCTGTCCAGCGTCTGGTTCAGATAGCTGACGATCTCGGCATCTTCACCGCGGCCAGTTTGGCCCATCTGGGTAAGACCGGCAACTTCCGAAGTAAAGCGCACGCAGCGGGTACAGCTGATGCAACGGGTCATTGTGGTCGAGATCAGCGGACCAAGGTCCAGATCGTCGACAATCCGCTTGGGTTCCTTGAACCGGCTTTCAGAGATGCCATAGGCCATCGCCTGATCCTGCAGATCACACTCGCCACCCTGATCACAGATCGGGCAATCCAGCGGGTGGTTGATCAGCATGAATTCCATCACGCCTTCGCGGGCCTTTTTGACCATCGGGGAGTTGGTTTTCACAACCGGCGGCTGGCCCTCGGGGCCGGGACGCAGATCACGCACCTGCATGGCGCAGGACGCGGCCGGTTTTGGCGGGCCGCCGACAACTTCGACCAGACACATGCGGCAGTTGCCAGCGATGGTCAGACGTTCGTGATAACAAAAACGAGGGATCTCGACCCCGGCCTCTTCACAGGCCTGGATCAGGGTCATCGCCCCGTCCACTTCGATCTCTGTGCCATCAATGTTGATCTTGCGCAGGTCAGACATGGTCTATTTCGCCCTCAGTAGCGCGCCAATCGCGCTGGATTTATCAATTTCCGCGCGCCCAAACACGCAGAAGGTTTCAGGGGTGCTGTAATCAACGCCATTGGCCTTGAGAAAGAGCTCTCCCTTGGCGCGCATCCGCGCCTTTTCACTGTCCGATTCCACATAGGCGCGGATTTCGGCGTTCGAGTAGCCCAGGTCATTGGCCTGTGACTTCAGATCCCAGGCCATCCCCAGCGCCTTCAGGTGGCGCGGCTTGATGGATTGGCAGTATTCGCTGACCTCATGGGCAACGGCGGCGGCAAAAATGATATTTTCAACCTGCGGAACATCCCGCAAACTGGGTTTGGCAGCCGCGCCAAGCGGCAGGGCTGAAACGCAAAGAGCAACGGCGGCAATCAAAGTACGAGTCATGGTTTTCTCCCGATCAATGGAGCCCCCATGCCGCGCAACACTGCCACCGCTATTCAATAGCAGCGCGCCGTGCAGGCCCCGATATGCCGCAAACCCGCTCACGATTCGCATGTCCCCTGGAACACCGCATCGCCATCTACCAAACGCAACTGCGCCTCGGAGTCACGCGGGTTAACATCCCAGATAATGTCCGAGGTGCCATAGCCGGCCTCACTCAGACAGTATCTGACCCCCGCATGAGCGGCGGCCAAACGAGCCCCGTCCAGCGATTGAGCGGCGTCCTTGATTTCAACGATAAAGTCCGCCCGCGAAACCTTCTTGTCCACTGCCTTGGTCTTGATCTTGAATTCCACGCCATCATAAGTGGGCCGTTCTTTTCTAGACTTGTCACAGCCCGACAGGGCGACAGCGCCAAGCACCAGAACAATCGGCAGGACAATTTTGGCAGATTTCATCGATCCCATCATCCCGTTCACTCCGCCGCCATCGCGCCCATGCGGCCGGTCTTATTGGCCTTGATACGGTCTTCGATTTCTTCGCGGAAGTTGCGGATCAGCCCCTGGATTGGCCATGCGGCCGCGTCACCCAGCGCACAGATGGTGTGGCCTTCGACCTGTTTGGTCACGTCCCACAGCATATCGATCTCTTCCAGCTCGGCCTCGCCGCGCACCAGACGGTCCATGACGCGCATCATCCAGCCGGTGCCTTCACGACACGGGGTACACTGGCCACAGCTTTCGTGCTTGTAGAACTTGGCCAGACGCCAGATCGCTTTGATGATGTCGGTGTTCTTGTCCATGACAATCACCGCCGCCGTGCCCAGACCCGAGCCCAGATCGTTGCGCAAGTAATCAAAGTCCATGATCGCGTCGCGCATGTTTTCACCGCGAACGCAAGGCACGGATGATCCGCCGGGGATTACCGCCAGCAGATTGTCCCAGCCGCCTTTGATCCCACCGCAGTGCTTTTCGATCAGTTCTTCAAAGCCGATGCTCATCGCCTCTTCAACAACGCAAGGGTTGTTGACGTGACCCGAGATGCCAAACAGCTTGGTGCCGACGTTATTGGGGCGACCAAAGGAGCTGAACCACTCAGGGCCGCGCCGCAGGATGGTGGGCACAACAGCGATCGATTCCACGTTGTTCACGGTCGAGGGGCAGCCATACAGACCAGCGCCAGCCGGGAACGGCGGCTTCATCCGAGGCATGCCCTTTTTGCCTTCCAAGCTTTCAATCAATGCAGTTTCTTCACCGCAGATATAGGCCCCTGCCCCGTGGTGCAGGAACAAGTCAAAGTCCCAGCCGGATTTGGCTGCGTTCTTGCCCAGCAGGCCCGCGGCGTAAGCCTCATCAATGGCGGACTGCAGCGCTTCGCGCTCGCGGATGTATTCGCCGCGAATGTAGATATAGCAAGTATGCGCGTTCATCGCGAAGCTGGCGATCAGTGCGCCTTCGATCAGCGTGTGCGGATCATGACGCATGATTTCGCGGTCTTTGCAGGTGCCCGGCTCGGATTCATCGGCATTGATCACCAGATAGGCTGGGCGACCATCGCTTTCCTTGGGCATGAACGACCATTTCAAGCCGGTGGGGAAACCCGCACCACCGCGACCGCGCAGGCCAGAGTCTTTCATCGACTGAACGATCCAATCGCGCCCCTTGGCGAGGATCGCCGCGGTGCCATCCCAATGGCCCCGTGCCTGCGCACCCTTCAACGAGCGATCATGCATACCGTAGAGGTTGGTAAAGATCCGGTCCTGGTCCTTCAGCATGTCTGCCTACCTTTGACTGTCCTGGCGCAAGCGCCAGAGTTGATAAATGTTAACCAATGCCCAGATGAACGCAGCGAGCGCGCCGAAGTAGAACAGCATCTCATAGCGCATGGGCAAACCGAACACTTGGATCAGCCAAGGCGCCAGGATGGCGGAGAGCCCGCCACCTGCAATCACCACTGCGATGATGCGCCCTTTGCGGGCAACTGCCTTATCCTGTTCGGTGCTCATTTGGTCCTGTGTGTCTGGTCCCCGCCCGAATAATGGGCGAAAAATGATTACGTGTCGTTGGTGCCGTGGTCCTTGGCACCTTTTGCAAATCAGGTCTCGTCAGCAGCGGCCAGCGTCTTGGCCTGCTCGATCCAACCGTCCCGTTCGATGCGACCCTTGAAGGTCAGGCGGGCGTCAACCCAGGCCACTTGCGCCTCGGTCCAACCCGCGACCTGATCAAAGTGGAAGAAGCCCAGCTCGTTCAGGGTCTGCTCCAGCTTGGGGCCGACCCCTTTCAGCAGCTTCAGATCATCCGGCTTGCCGTTGCGGGCCGCCTTCAGCACTTCGGGCTCAACTTCGGCAACAGTCGCTGCGACGGCCTTGGAGGCAGCGGCCTTTTTGGCCTCTTCGGCCTGCTTGGCTGCAGGTTTTGGAGTTGCCGGCGCTGGCGGCGTCGGCGCCTCGGCCGCCCGTCCCGCGACAACACCGTTCTTACCAACCCAAGGAGTCAGCAGAGGCACTTCGTCGCCCTGAATACGCTTGACGGTATCGCCAAGATCCGTGGCCAGTTGCACGCTTGCGTTATACTTGGCCTTGCCGCTCTCATAGTCCTGCAATGTGGTCAGGCCGGACAGTGGCTCGGAGCTGTAGCGACCATTCTGTGGACCCGGTGTCGGCACCTTGCCGGCGGCCAGATCGTCCAGCAGTGTGGCAAAGCCGTCGGCGGTCAGATCCTCGTAGTAGTCCTTGCCGATCTGCGCCATCGGCGCATTGGTGCAGGAGCCGAGACACTCGACCTCTTCCCAGGAGAATCTGCCATCAGCCGACACTTCATGTGGCTTGTTGGCGATTTTCTCTTTGCAGATCGCCACCAGATCTTCGGCGCCACAGATCATGCAGGAGGTGGTGCCGCAGATCTGAATATGGGCCACCGTGCCAACCGGCTGCAGCTGGAACATGAAGTAGAACGAGGCCACTTCGAGCACACGGATATAGGCCATACCCAGCATGTCGGCGATCAGTTCGATGGCGGGTTTCGACAACCAGCTCTCTTGTTCCTGAGCCCGCCACAACAGCGGAATGACCGCCGAGGCCTGACGGCCATCGGGGTATTTGGTGATTTGACCTTCGGCCCAGGCCAGATTGGCTGGGGTAAAGGCAAAGCTATCGGGTTGGTCAGCGTGAAGACGGCGCAGCATCAATTCGTCTTTCTGTGATTGGTGGCCACGAGGATGCCTCCGGCGGGAGTAGTTTTAGCAAAAAGAAGCCGGGAAAAAGAGGGGCTGATCAACGGTCAATCTCCCCGAATACGACATCCATGGTGCCGATGATGGCAGCAACGTCAGCCAACTGGTGGCCGCTGGCGATATAGTCCATCGCCTGCAGGTGCAGGAAGCCCGGCGCGCGGATCTTGGCACGGTAAGGTTTGTTCGACCCATCCGCCACCAGATAGACGCCGAATTCACCCTTGGGCGCCTCGACACAGGCGTAGACCTCGCCGGCGGGCACGTGGAAACCTTCGGTATAGAGCTTGAAGTGGTGGATCAGGCTCTCCATCGAGGTCTTGATGTCGCCGCGTTTTGGCGGTGTCAGTTTACCACGGGCCAGAACGTCACCGGGACAGTCGCGCAGCTTGGCGATGCACTGGCGGATGATCGAGATCGACTGGCGCATTTCTTCCATTCGACACAGGTAGCGGTCGTAACAGTCGCCGTTCTTGCCGATCGGAATTTCGAACTCAAACTCGCTATAGCATTCATAGGGCTGCGAACGACGCAGGTCCCAGGCCATACCGGAGCCCCGCACCATCACGCCCGAGAAGCCATAGTCCAGAATATCCTGTTCGCTGACCACGCCGATGTCGCAGTTGCGCTGCTTGAAGATCCGGTTTTCGGTCAGCAGGTCGTCGATATCTTGCAGCCGTGCCGGGAATGTGTGGCTCCAGGCTTCGATATCGTCGATCAGCGCATCGGGCAGATCCTGGTGCACACCGCCGGGGCGGAAATAGGCCGCGTGCAACCGGGCGCCACTGGCGCGCTCGTAGAAGATCATCAGCTTTTCGCGCTCTTCAAAGCCCCAGAGCGGCGGTGTCAGCGCCCCCACATCCATCGCCTGAGTGGTGACGTTCAGCAGGTGGTTGAGGATACGACCGATTTCCGAGTAGAGCACCCGGATCAGCGAGCCGCGACGTGGCACCTCAACGCCGGTCAGCTTCTCAATCGCCAGACACCAAGCATGTTCCTGGTTCATCGGCGCCACATAGTCGAGGCGGTCAAAATAGGGCAGGTTCTGCAGGTAGGTGCGGCTTTCCATCAGCTTTTCGGTGCCACGGTGCAGCAACCCGATATGCGGGTCAGCCCGTTCCACAATCTCGCCGTCCAGCTCCAGCACCATGCGCAACACACCGTGGGCGGCGGGGTGCTGGGGGCCAAAGTTGATGTTGAAGTTACGGATCTTCTGTTCGCCGGTTTGGGCGTCTTCGAAACCTTTGGAGTCGGCCATCATTTCGCCTCCTCTTTCTTCTCATCGCCGGGCAGGATGTATTCGGCACCCTCCCATGGGCTCATGAAATCAAACTGACGGTATTCCTGCACCAGGTTGACGGGTTCATAGACAACACGCTTTTGCGCCTCGTCATAGCGAACCTCGGTATAGCCGGAGGTGGGGAAATCCTTGCGTAGCGGGTGGCCGCGAAAGCCATAGTCGGTCAGGATCCGGCGCAGGTCCGGGTGGCCCGAGAACAATATGCCAAACATATCGTAGACTTCCCGCTCGAACCAATTGGCCGATGGGTGCACGTCAACAATCGACGGCACCATTTCATCTTCGCGTACCGACAGCCGCAACCGGATGCGGTGGTTCTGGTACATCGACAGGAAGTGATAGACCACGTCAAACCGCTTGGGCCGGTCCGGATAGTCGACAGCGGTGATGTCCACCAGCGACGAGAATTTGCAGGTGCGGTCGGTCGTCAGGAACTCAACAAAGCCGGTGATGTTGGCCGGAGCCACATCAACGTTCAGCTCATCATGGGAAATGTCCCACCCCAATATGCAATCGGGGCGTTTCTGCTCCAGGTATGAGCCAAGCTCTCTCAGCGCGTCAGTCATCTAAATTTTCTCCAACTCAGCGCCGATCAGCGCACCAGGGTGCCAGTGCGGCGAATCTTGCGTTGCAACTGCATCAGACCGTACAGCAGCGCCTCGGCGGTCGGGGGGCAACCCGGGACGTAGATATCGACTGGCACAACACGGTCACAGCCGCGCACAACTGAATAGCTGTAGTGGTAGTAACCACCGCCATTGGCGCAGGACCCCATCGAGATCACATAACGCGGCTCGGGCATCTGGTCGTAAACTTTGCGCAGTGCCGGGGCCATCTTGTTGGTCAGCGTCCCTGCCACGATCATCACGTCCGACTGACGCGGAGAGGCCCGCGGCGCAATGCCGAAACGCTCGGCGTCATACCGCGGCATCGAGGTATGCATCATTTCAACCGCGCAGCAGGCCAGACCAAAGGTCATCCAGTGCAGTGACCCGGTGCGGGCCCAGTTGACGATATCCTCGGCCGAGGTCAGCAGAAAACCTTTGTCCTGCAGCTCGGCATTCAGCGCCTGCGTGGCCACCTCTTTGTCGATACCTGCCGTATTGGCTCCGGTCATCATTCCCATTCCAGGGCCCCTTTTTTCCATTCATAGGCAAAGCCGATGGTCAGAACCCCCAGAAACACCATCATCGACCAGAAACCGGTCATGCTGATGTCCTTGAAGCCGACGGCCCAGGGAAACAGAAACGCGATTTCCAAATCAAAGATGATGAAAAGAATCGATACCAGGTAAAACCGGACATCAAATTTCATCCGTGCATCATCGAAGGCATTGAAACCGCATTCGTAAGCACTTACTTTTTCTGGGTCGGGATTGCGTACAGCCAGCACTACGGCGGCTAGAATAAGGACAATTCCAAGACCGGTTGCGACGGCCAGAAACACTAGGATCGGGAGGTATTCCCGCAACATCTCTTCCACGAGTGGCTCCTTTCCTGCGCGCTTTTCGCCGCGCGAGGTCAATTGGCGTGTTGACTTGAGCCGTGTCTACTCTCGCGATTTGCCAGCGTCAACCAAGGCATTGTTAATGATGAAAGGGTTGTGAATTGCAGCCGCCTTGCCACACAATCGCAGCTAATCCTTATTGTTTTAATAAGGAAATGGTGCATTCACCGTAAATCCCTTGCTTGCATGGCTCTGTGTCAAAGGCGCATATTTGTGTCAGGTTTTCAGGACTGCCAGCGCGGCTTACAGCGGTCAAAAAACGCTCCAATTCCGTGTTCAGCTTCCTCTGTCTGCCATTGGTCAACCAGCGCTTTGATCGTGTGGTCGATGACCGAGTCGTCAATTTTCGGACCCAGATCGCGGGCCAACTGCTTTGCGGCGGCAACCGCTCCGGGGGCGCAGTTCAAATAGGGCGCAACCTCGGCCTCGACAGATTCGGCCAGTTGATCCGCCGGCACCGCCCGTGCCAAGAGCCCCAATTCAACCGCCTCCCCGGCCCCGAACAGGCGCGAAGACATGAACACCCTGCGCGCCTTTGCCGCCCCCATCCGGGCGATGACATAGGGGCCGATTGTCGCCGGAATGATACCCAGCTTGGTTTCTGTCAGCCCCATTTTCAGGTGATCGACACCGATGGCAACATCGCAGACCGAGGCCATACCAACACCGCCGCCAAAGGCATTGCCCTGCAAGGCGCCGATCATTGGCTTGGGCAGGGTGTTCAGAGCCTGCAACATTTCGGCCAGTTTGCGCGCCTCGACAAACCTGGTCGCCGAATCCGCCGCCATCTGCTGCCGCATCCAACCCAGATCGCCACCGGCACAGAAACTCTTGCCTGCTCCGGTCAGGACAACCACCCGCACCGCATCATCCACCGAGAGCTGCTGCGCAGCCTCGGTCAACTCGGCGATCATCTCGCCGGACATGGCATTGTGTTTTTCCGCACGGTTCAGGGTCAGCGTCGCCACCCCGCGCGCATCGGTGATCAAGGTAATGGTGTTGAACATCTAAGGTCTCGTTTTGTTGAAATTACGACTGCAACGCCGGGCTTAGCTGCCGCGCATGGCGCGCGCCATATCCGCTGCCTGCAGCAGGATATCCAGATCCAGGCCGGTGTCATATCCCAGCCTTGTCAGGTGCTCATGCACCAGTTCGGTCGCAACATTGCCCGCAGCCCCCGGCGCAAAGGGACAACCGCCAAGGCCACCAACCGCTGCATCAAACACCCGCACGCCCATCGACAGGGCCGCATCAATGTTATCCATCGCCCGGCCCGAGGTATTGTGGAAATGTCCAGCCAGGCGGGTCGCAGGCACCACCTCGCGCACCGCCAGCAACATCCGCGCCACCGAATCCGGTGTTGCCTGCCCCAGAGTATCGCCCAGCGAAATTTCATAACAGCCCAGCGCAAACAACCGGTCGGCCATTTCCGCCACTTTTTCCGGTGGCGTGGCCCCGTCATAGGGACAGTCGGTGACGCAGGATATATAGCCCCGCACCGGCAGATCGACGTGCCGTGCCGCCTCCAGTATCGGCTCAAACCGCTCGATCGACTCGGCGATTGTGGCATTGATATTGGCCATGGAGAATCCCTCGGAGGCCGAGGCAAACACCGCCACTTCGCTGGCCTGCGCCGTCACCGCCGCATCATACCCACGCATATTGGGCGTCAGCGCCGCATAGCGCACCCCCTCGGCCCGCTTGATCCCCGCCAGAACCTCGCCACTGCCAGCCATCTGCGGCACTTTTTTTGGCGACACAAAGCTGGCCACCTCTATCCGGCTAAAGCCGGCCTGGCTCAGGCAGTCGATCAATGCCAGCTTCTCGGCGACGGGGATTTCACGTTTTTCGTTCTGCAGACCATCGCGCGGCCCCACTTCAAAAATCTCGACCCGATCACCCATGGCACATCTCCCAGCTTCTTCTTTGTAAAAATACTCAATTCCTAGCCAGTAGCCTGCGGGCCACCGGCTGTTTTGGCAAGACTATTCGCTTTCCTCCTGCAACCGGACCAATGCGGCGCCAGCTTCAACCTGATCGCCCGCCGCAGCCAGAACTTCGGCCACCACACCATCACGGGCCGCCAATAAGGCGTGTTCCATCTTCATCGCCTCCAGCACCGCCAGCCGGTCGCCCTCGACCACCACCTGACCAGCGACGGCCAGGATCACTTTAACCAGCCCGGGCATCGGTGCCACAATCACATTGGTATCGCCGCCCGCTTTGGCATCTCGATCCAGCGGATCCGGCAGCTCAAATGTCAGACCATAGCCGTCAAAAACGGTTATGCTCCTATTTGACTGGACAACATCAGGCAGCGGCCGACTGCCTATGGTCCAGCCAATGCCGCAGCGGGTCGCAACGATCTCTTCGTCGCCAACATGCCAGATCTGCCGATCAGAGCTCTCAACGTCGACTTGCAGTTCAAACGTCTCGCCCTGCCAAGTCAGCGACACCGCCCGGCGCAGCGGCGCCCAGAGCGTAAAGCCGCTGTGGCTCAGTGGCCGGATCAGATCCAGAGCCGACATCGCCGCCGCCACCTTATGGTGAGGAGCCACAACAGGCGCTGCGGCCAAAACGTCCAGATCACGGGCAATCAACCCGGTATCAAAATCCCCACCGGCAAAGCCCGGATGCGCCGCCAAACCACCCAGAAAGGCCAGATTGGTCACCGTGCCGGCAACCTCCGTTCCCTCCAGCGCCCGCCCCAGCCGCGCCAATGCGACCGCCCGGGTCGGGCCATGTACGATCACTTTCGAGATCATCGGGTCATACCAGGGACTGATGGTATCCCCGGCGCGCACACCGCTGTCTGCGCGGCAGCCATCGGGAAACTGCAAATGGGTCAGGGTGCCAGTGGCGGGCAGAAACCCCTTGGGCACATCTTCGGCATACAGGCGCGCTTCAAAGGCATGACCATTGATTGCTAGGTCCTCTTGTTGCATCGGCAGGCTCTCCCCTGCGGCGACGCGCAACTGCCACTCTACCAGATCGACACCGGTGATCGCCTCGGTGACCGGGTGTTCCACCTGCAAACGCGTGTTCATTTCCATGAACCAAAACCCATCAGCGCGCAGGCCGCCTGACCCATCAACGATAAACTCGACTGTGCCTGCGCCCTTGTAGCCGATGGCCTCGGCCGCCCGCACCCCGGCTTGCCCCATGGCAGCACGCATTTCGGACGTCATTCCGGGCGCAGGTGCTTCCTCGATCACCTTTTGATGGCGGCGCTGCAGGCTGCAGTCGCGTTCAAAAAGATGCACCGCCCGGGTGCCATCACCGAATACCTGAATCTCGATATGGCGGGGCCGCTGGATGTATTTTTCAACCAGCACATCCGGGTTACCAAATGCGGTGATGGCTTCGCTGCGCGCACTCTCCAGCGCTGCCATGAAGTCCTCGGCCCGCTCAACCAGCCGCATGCCTTTGCCACCGCCACCGGCGACAGCCTTGATCAGCACCGGATAACCGATACCATCGGCAGCCCCAAACAGGTGTTCGCTGTCTTGATTTGAGCCGTGATACCCCGGCACCACCGGCACTCCGGCTTTTTCCATCAGCACCTTGGCAGCGTCCTTCAGGCCCATTTTGCGAATGGCCTCAGCCGAGGGTCCGATAAAACACAGCCCGGCAGCGTCGACCGAATCTACAAAGCCCGGATTTTCGGACAGGAAGCCATAGCCGGGGTGGATGGCCTGGGCGCCGCAGGTCAGGGCAACAGCAATGATCTCATCGCCCAAAAGATAGCTGTCGGCAGGTGCCGGCCCATGGCCAATGGGATAGGCCTCATCCGCCAGCGCCACATGTTTTGCATCGCGGTCTGCGGCTGAATAAACCGCCACGGTCTTTACCCCCATCGTGCGGGCCGTTTCCATAACACGACAAGCGATTTCGCCGCGGTTGGCAATCAGGATTTTGTCAAACATACGTCTGGTCCTTTGGCAGCTGGAGGTGGCGGGGGCGGTCTGCCCCCGGACCCCCGAAGGTATTTGAAACAAGAAGAAACATCAGGCTCACATCCGGAACACGCCAAAGCGTGTGTCCTCGATCGGAGCATTGAGGGCAGCGCCCAGAGATAGGGACAGCACATCCCTCGATTTGCGTGGATCAATAATGCCATCATCCCACAGGCGCGCCGAGGCGTAGAGAGGGTGGCTTTGTTGTTCGAACATATCGATGGTGGGCTGTTTGAAGGCGGCCTCTTCTTGGGCGCTCCAGCTGCCACCCTTGCGCTCGATGCCGTCGCGTTTGACTGTCGCCAGCACTCCAGCGGCCTGTTCGCCGCCCATGACGGATATGCGACTGTTCGGCCAGGTCCACAGGAACCGCGGCTGATAGGCGCGCCCCGCCATGCCGTAGTTGCCCGCGCCAAAGGAGCCGCCAACCAGCATGGTTACTTTCGGCACATTGGTCGAGGCCACCGCCGTCACCATCTTGGCACCATGCCGCGCGATGCCTTCGTTTTCATATTTGCGTCCGACCATGAAGCCGGTGATGTTTTGCAGGAACACCAGCGGGATTTTACGCTGCGAGCACAGCTCGACGAAATGCGCGCCTTTTTGCGCCGCCTCGGAAAACAGCACGCCATTGTTGGCAACAATGCCAATCGGGCAGCCTTTGAGATGGGCAAAGCCGGTGACCAGAGTTTCGCCATAGCGCGACTTGAATTCATCAAAGCGCGATCCGTCGACCAACCGGGCGATCACCTCGCGGATATCATAGGGCGTGCGCAGATCACCGGGCACCACGCCGAGAATTTCCTCCGGGTCATAGGCGGGCTCTTCCGGACTCTGCCAGTCGACGGTCTGCGGCTTGCGCCTGTTCAGCGACAGAACCGCACGGCGCGCCAGTTCCAGAGCATGGGCATCATCCTCGGCCAGGTAATCGGCCACCCCCGAAAGCCGGGTGTGCACGTCGCCACCGCCCAGATCTTCGGCGCTGACCACCTCACCCGTTGCCGCCTTGAGCAGCGGTGGCCCGGCCAGAAAGATAGTACCTTGATCACGCACGATAATGGTGACGTCCGACATCGCAGGTACATAGGCGCCACCGGCGGTACAGCTGCCCATGACAACGGCAATCTGCGCAATGCCCTTGGCCGACATCCGCGCCTGATTGTAGAAAATCCGGCCAAAGTGGTCGCGATCGGGGAACACTTCGTCCTGTTGCGGCAGGTTGGCGCCACCGCTGTCGACCAGATAGATGCAGGGCAGGTGGTTTTCCTCGGCGATTTCCTGTGCCCGCAGGTGCTTTTTCACCGTCATCGGAAAATAGGTGCCGCCCTTTACCGTGGCGTCATTGCAGACCACCATGACGTCTTGGCCCTGCACCCGGCCAATGCCGGTGATCACCCCGGCACCGGGGGCGGCCCCATCATACATATTATGGGCGGCGGTGGTGCCAATCTCCAGAAACGGCGAGCCGGGATCGAGCAGATTGGCCACCCGGCGGCGCGGCAGCATCTTGCCCCTGCCCTCGTGACGGGTCCGTGAACGTTCGCCGCCACCCATGCGGGCGGTCTCGGCCACCTCAGAGACTTGCGCCAATGCGTCGAGATGCACAGCGCGGTTTGCTTTGAAGCCTTCGGAGGAAGGCAGCGCTTTGGATTTGAGTTTCATGTCCACACTCTCGTCTTGGGTTCAAAGATGTTAGATTGGTCGGTCACTGCGGTTATCAGCCAAATGGCAAAGGTCATAACAACATCTCCGCCGCCGCCCGGGCCTTCAGCTCCTTGCGGATCACCTTGCCGGTCACCGTCATCGGCAGCGCCTCAACAAAACTAATCTCACGCGGGTAGGAATACTGGGCAAGGTGGGTTTTGACGTGATCCTGCAGCTCTTTCGCCGTCACCTGGGCGGCCGGTTTCAGCACCACATAGGCCTTGACGATCTCGGTACGCAGCGGGTCAGGCTTGCCCACCACCCCCACGGTGGCCACCGCCGGGTGGGTCATCAGGCAATCCTCGATCTCGGCCGGGCCAATGCGATAGCCGGAGGAGGTGATCACATCATCCTCACGCCCGACAAAGCGCAGATACTCGCCCTCCCAGATGCCGCGGTCGCCAGTGATCAACCAGTCCCCCCGGAACTTGGCAGCGGTCTCATCCGGGCGGTTCCAGTATTTCAGCATCATCGAGGGCGATCCACGGCGCACCGCGACATCGCCCTCGCCTGCGGTCGCTTGGCCAGCGTCATCCAGCACGGCCACCGTATGACCCGGCACTGCCTTGCCGATGCAACCGGGGCGGGGCGCATAATCGGCACCGCAGGACGAGGCCACCATATTGCATTCGGTCTGGCCGTAGAATTCGTTGATACTCACGCCCAGACGCCGCTTGCCCCAGGCGAGCATCTCGGCGCCCAGGGGCTCTCCGCCAGAGGCAACCGAGCGCAGACCGTCGAGCCCCTGCCCGGCGGCCTTGAGCATGCGCAGGGCTGTGGGCGGGAAGAACACGTTGCGCACATCGCCGCGCGCGATCACATCGGCGCAGGCCTCAGGGGTGAATTTGTCCAACCGGGCCGCCACCACGGGCACCCCCAGTGCCAATCCCGGCATGGCGACATCAAACAAACCACCGATCCAGGCCCAGTCGGCCGGGGTCCACAGGCAATCGCCCGGTTGGCCCAAGTGGTCGTGGCTGATCGCCACGCCGGGCAAATGACCGGTCAACACCCAGTGGCCGTGCAACGCGCCTTTGGGACTGCCGGTGGTGCCGGATGTATAGATCAAAACGGCCGGGGTATCAGGCAAGGTCTCGGCAAAAGCAACTTCGCCGCCAGCCAGCCCGACCTGATCGACCAACACCGCCTCGGCCAGATCGCCTAGCAAATCACTACCCTCAGTATCGGTGAAGACGAACTGCAAACCAGCGTCGCCAGCTCGGCTGGCCAGAGCATCACGTTTGAACAATTTGAACAGCGGCACCGAAATGGCACCGACCTTCCACACCGCCAGATGCGCAGCCACGCACCATGGCGACTGGCTGAGCAAAACACCGACGCGATCGCCGGGCTGAATGCGGGTCAGCAGATAGCGCGCTAAGGCATCTACCATGCTCCCCAGTTCACCATAAGAAACATCAACCCTCAGCGGCCCGGTCAGGTCGATCACCGCCAGCTGACCAGCAGGCTGCGCCAACGCCTGTGCCGCCATGTTAAACGGTTCAAGGTGATCCAGGTTACCATCGGGCTGCAAGTCGGAAATATTGCGTATTTCAGTCGTCATTGAGTATGCTCCCAGCGCATAGCAGCTATGTTGTATTTCGCTGTTTTTTCAAAGGCAAAGTCATCAGGTTTTTGATCCAAATCAGAGCTGTGGCGCGCGCCCTCAGGTATCTCTTGAGCCCATACAGAAGAAAAGGCTGATCCCCGATGAAACGCACCGTAGCTGCCCTGGCTTTGACCGCCGCATTTGCTGCCCTTGCCGCCCCTGCAACCGCCCAATCTCAAGGCGACTGGACCATTGGTGTCGGCGTCGCCAACGTCAATCCCAAGTCCGGCAATGGCACCCTCGCGGGTGGTACTGCCAGCATTGCCGACGACACTCAGCTGTCGCTGACCGCAGAATATTTCATCCGTGACAACATTGGTATCGAGCTGCTGGCCGCCACCCCGTTTGAGCATGACATCAACATCAGCGGCGTTGGCTTTGCCGGAACCACTCGGCAACTGCCGCCCACCCTGTCGGTCAACTACCACTTCCCGACCAAAGGCAAGATCAAACCCTTTGTCGGCGTTGGCCTGAACTATACCACTTTCTTTGAGGAGGCCTCGCCTTTGGGCGTCCTGGAACTGGACGACAGCTGGGGCTATGCGGTTCAGGTTGGGGCTGACTGGCAGATCTCGGACCGCGGCGCGCTGCGTCTGAATGTGCGCTACATCGACATTGACAGCGACGTCACCCTGGACGGTGCCTCCATCGGCACCGCCGAGATCGATCCGATTGTGGTTGGCCTTAGCTACGTGCACCGCTTCTGATCCTTTGATCCAATTCCTGACGGCGGGCCACAGCGGCCTGCCGTTTGGATATGGGTCCTGCGGGATATCCCTCGGTCACGCAGGCCCAGTGCCTTTCTCCTCCGCCTCAGCGGCCCTTCAGGTCATTGACCCCATCAGCTCGCGGCCAATCAGCATACGGCGAATTTCCGATGTCCCGGCGCCGATTTCCATCAGCTTGGCATCACGGAAAATGCGGCCCACCGGATTGTCGGACAGATAGCCTGCCCCGCCCAGAGCCTGCACCGCCTGATGCGCCTGCACCATGGCCTGTTCGGATGCGTACAGACAGCAAGCCGCCGCGTCCTGCCGGGTCACCGTGCCACGGTCGCAGGCCTTGGCAACTTCATAGACATAGGCACGCGCTGAATTCATCGCTGTATACATGTCTGCGATCTTGCCCTGCATCAGCTGGAACGAGCCGATAGGCTGTCCAAACTGCTTGCGCTCGGCCAGATAGGGCATCATTTCATCCATACAGGACGCGATGATGCCAGTGCCGATCCCCGCCAGAACCACACGTTCATAGTCCAGCCCCGACATCAGCACTGCAACGCCGCGCCCCTCTTCGCCCAGCACGTTCTCAAACGGCACCTGGACGTCATCAAAGATCAGCTCGGCGGTGTTCGACCCGCGCATCCCCAGCTTGTCGAAATGTGGCGAGGTCGAAAACCCGGTCATTTCCTTTTCGACGATAAAGGCGGTGATGCCCTTCGAGCCGGCATCAGGGTCTGTCTTGGCATAGACCACCAGCGTGTCGGCATCAGGACCATTGGTGATCCAGTATTTGTTACCGTTCAGCCGGTAATGATCGTTCCGTTTTTCCGCCCGCAGCGTCATTGATACCACATCAGACCCGGCGCCGGCCTCGGACATTGCCAAGGCGCCAACGTGATCGCCAGACACCAGTCCCGGCAGGTATTTTGCCCGCTGCGCATCGCTGCCGTTCAGTTTGATCTGGTTGACGCAAAGGTTGGAGTGCGCACCGTAAGACAGCGCCACCGAGGCACTGGCACGGGCCACTTCCTCGACCGCGATGGTATGCGCCAGATAGGACATGCCCGCGCCACCGAACGCCTCGGGAACCGTGACCCCCAACAGGCCCAGATCCCCCATCTCTTTCCACAGCTCAGCGGGGAACTCGTTGCTCTGGTCAATCTGCTGCGCCATCGGCTTGACCCGATCCTGCGCCCAGCGGTGCACCATATCACGCAGCGCGTTCACATCGTCACCTAGATCGAATTGCATACTTGCATTGAACATTGCAGGCTCCCTCCCAAAGGTCGTCTCAAATTATCTGAACAGTCGTTCATTTATTAGAACAGGGTTTGATTCGCGTCAACCGCAACACGCCGGGGTCTGGTTCAAACCAAGGGCAATGACCATTGATGGCATAAAATACCCGGCATCTGGACATGCGCCTGCTTCCAAACAACCACAGGGATGTTTAGCTCAGGAGAGGACCCATGCCACCGCAGAGCCAGCATGGGATTTCACCGGTCCAAACCGGTGGTATGTGTCACTTGCTCTGAAAGACGGCGCCGACCTCTGCCCGAATGATCCGGGCAATCAGCGCGCAATCCTGCAGGCTGAACGTCAGCGGCACCCGCATATCGACGATGCCAGCCAGGACACGGTCACTTTGCGGCAGGCTTTGCGGCTTGGCGTAGCGCCAACTGTCATAGCGCGAGGTAAAGGCAACCGGCTCGGCACCGCCGAACCACTTCAGCTCTACCCCGCGTTCGCCACAGCGGCGAATGACCGCCTGCAGCTTGTCCGCCGTCCAGTCGAGCAACAGAAACTGGATCGATGAGCCAACATAGACCTCCGCCTCGGGCCGCTTGATCAGCCGCAATCCCGGCGTATCCTGCAGACCGGCCTCGATACATTGGTACCGCGCGTTCCAGCGCGCCACCTGAGTCTGCAGATCGCGCAGCTGTGGCCGCAGGATGGCGGCGCGCAGATTATCCATCCGGCCAGAAATATTGGGGGTGTCATACTTGATGCGGTCAAACACCGATGGGTCCGGTGCCGCCAGGTGACGCTCGAACAGCATATAAGAACCGGACAGCATGATCGCCCGTGCGGCGACCTCCTCGTCGTCGGTGACCAGCAATCCGCCTTCACCCGAATTCACGTGCTTGTAGGTCTGGCAGGAATAACAGCCAATCGCGCCTTGCCGCCCTGACGCAATGCCGTTCCACGAGGCCCCCATCGTGTGGGCGCAATCCTCGATCACGGTGACACCGGCGGCGTCACAGATCTGCATCAGCTGATCCATGTCACACAGATGACCGCGCATGTGGCTGAGCATCAGCACCCGCGCCTGACCCGCCTTGGCGGCCAGATCATCCAGATCAATCACCAGATCCTCGGTGACATCGACAAACACCGGCTCAGCCCCAAGCGAGGCAATCGCGCCCGGCACCGGCGCCAGCGTAAAGGCATTGGTCAGCACCCGGTCGCCCGGCTTCACCCCCACCGCACGCAGCGCTGTCGCCAGCGCATAGCCGCCCGAGGCGACCGCAAGACAGTATTTCGCCCCAACTTGCGCCGCGAATTCCTGCTCCAGCAGCGCCGCTTCGCCCAGCTCCCCCGGCTCAACATTATAGCGATGCAATCGCCCGTGACGCAAAACCTCCAGCGCCGCCTCAATTGCGGCATCTGAAAGTGGCTCTTGCTGGGTAAAACTACCTGAAAAAATCTCGTTCATTCAGCGTTTTTGGGCTGCTGTTGGTGGATGGTCAAGGGGTTGCGTCGCCAAAAACTTCACAACCGAACCGGTAAAACCTCAGCCGATCAGTCGCGCCACCAAGTCCGGCAAGTCACCAAAGTCATGCAACAGGCCTTCGGGTTTCAACGCCGCCATATCCGCGCCCGATGGGCCAAAGGTCACCAGCACAGAGGGCACGCCTGCCGCCGCGGATGTGTTGCGGTCGGTATCGCTGTCGCCAATCAAAATCGTCTGTGCAGGATCACCACCGGCCCGCCGCGCCGCCTCGCGCAGGGGTTCCGGGTCCGGCTTGCGCACCGGCAATGTATCGGCCCCCACCAGCGAGGCAAAAGCATCGCGCACGCCAAGTTTTACGAGCAAAAGTTCGGCCAGAGATTCCGGCTTATTTGTACATATTCCAACACCATAGCCAGCATTGCTCAACGTTTCGACAGCCGCCATTGCGCCTGGATACAACACTGTATGCAGCGCTATGGCCTCTCTGTATGCATCAAGAAGTACAGGGTAGTATTCATCCACAATCGCCGCATCATAGTGCTGCGCCCGTTTCAGCCCATGGCTCAGCATCATTCGTCCGCCGCGCAGGGCAATGGCAGCGTCTTCGGGCCGGTTCAGCAGATCGCCCAGACCCATCTGCCGAAAACAGCTGTTGGCCGCAGCCAGTAAATCACCCGAGGTATCCGCCAGGGTTCCGTCCAGATCAAAAATCACCGTTCGCATTCTTGTCCCTTTCGGCGAAATTTCGCCATATGTTGTTGCAACCCGCAATCTTGTTTGATGCGGAGATGGCTTGCACCGCGCCCCCCAGCAGATAAAACGGGTTAAACAAGAAAACAAAGAGAAAAGCCACATGAGCACTGCCCTGATCATCCTGGCCGCAGGCAAAGGCACTCGGATGAACTCTGATCTGCCTAAGGTCCTGCATCCAATTGCCCAAGCCCCGATGCTGGCCCATGCCATGCATGCCGGTCGTGCGCTGGACCCAGACCAGACGATTATCGTCGCCGGTCACGCCGCCGAGGCCGTCACCGCAGCCGTTGCCGAGATCGACGAGACCGCGCAGGTCGTGCTGCAGACCGAGCAACTGGGCACTGCCCATGCCGTTGATCAAGCCCGCTCCGCACTGGATGGATTCCAGGGTGATGTTGTGGTCTTGTATGGCGACACCCCCTTTCTGCAGCCCGAAACCCTAGAGCGTATGATCGCGGCCCGCGCCGATGCGGACCTAGTGATCCTTGGCTTTCAGGCCGCTGACCCTGCCCGCTATGGCCGTCTTGTGATGGATGGCGACGTTCTGGAACGCATCGTTGAATACAAAGATGCCAATGAAGCCGAACGCGCCATTTCATTCTGCAACTCGGGCCTCATCGCCTGCAACGCCAAGCTGCTGTTCGACCTAATCGCCAAAGTCGGCAATGAAAACGCATCCAGTGAGTACTATCTCACCGATGTGGTTGAGCTGGCCCGCGCTCAGGGGTGCCGCGTCACCGCTGTGGCCTGTGACGAAGAGGAAACTCTGGGCGTCAATTCGCGCGCTGATCTGGCCCGTGCCGACGCGGTATTCCAGTCCCGTGCGCGGGCTGAACTGCTGGATCTGGGCGTCACTCTGATGGCGCCTGAAACCGTCTATCTGTCGCTGGACACCTTCATTGGCCGCGACGCTGTGATCGAACCCAATGTGGTGTTTGGCCCCGGAGTGACGGTGGAAAGCGGCGCCTTGATCCGGGCCTTTTCACATCTCGAAGGCTGCCACGTCAGCCGCGGTGCCAAGGTCGGCCCCTATGCCCGGCTGCGCCCCGGTGCGGAGCTGGCCGAGAACACCCATGTGGGCAACTTTGTCGAAATCAAGAACGCCGAGATCTCTGAGGGCGCCAAAATCAACCACCTCAGCTATATCGGCGACGCCTCGGTCGGCAAACGGACCAACATCGGCGCAGGCACCATCACCTGCAACTACGACGGCGTGATGAAGCATCACACCGAAATCGGCAGCGATGCCTTTATCGGCTCCAACACCCTGCTGGTCGCCCCGGTCAAAATCGGCGATGAGGCGATGACGGCAACCGGCGCCGTTGTCACTCGGGATGTCGAGGACGGTGCGCTGGCGATTGCCCGCACGCCGCAGGTCAACAAACCCGGTCGGGCGCAAAAACTGATGGATCTGCTGCGCGCCAAAAAGGCCCGCCGCGATGGAGGAGACGCCTGATGTGTGGAATTGTCGGAATACTGGGCCATCACGAGGCGGCACCCATTCTGGTCGAGGCCCTGAAGCGGTTGGAATACCGTGGCTATGACAGCGCCGGAATCGCCACTGTTTCAGGTGGCAAACTGGATCGCCGACGCGCCGTCGGCAAGCTGGTGAACCTCTCGGATCTGCTGGTGCACGAGCCGCTGTCGGGAAAATCCGGCATTGGCCATACCCGCTGGGCCACCCACGGCGCCCCAACGGTCAGCAATGCGCACCCGCACCGCGCGGGTTCAGTGGCGGTGGTTCACAATGGTATCATCGAGAACTACCGCAGCATTCGCGCCGAGCTGTCTAAATATGGCCTTGAGTTTCAAACCGAGACCGACACCGAAACCGTGGCCCTGATGACCGAGCGCTATCTGCGCGACGGGCTCTCCCCGGTGGCCGCCGCCAACAAGACCCTCGACCAACTCGAAGGGGCCTTTGCACTGGCGTTTCTGTTTGACGGCGAGGAAGACCTGATCGTCGCCGCCCGCAAGGGATCGCCGCTGGCCATTGGCCATGGCGACGGCGAGATGTTTGTGGGCAGCGACGCCATTGCCCTGGCGCCAATGACCGACCGCATCACCTATCTTGACGAAGGCGACCGCGCGGTGCTGAGCCGCACCAGCCTGGAAATCCGCGACGCCAGTGGCGCTGTGACCAATCGCGCCATCAAGACCATCCAGATCGACGCCGCTCAGGTGGACAAGGGCGGCCATAAACACTTCATGGCCAAGGAAATCGCCGAGCAGCCGCATGTGATTGCCGAGGCCATCCGCCACTATCTGCCGGTCGGAGAAGACGCCGTGCATCTGCCCGATGGTGGCATTGATTTCTCAGAGGTTGAACGGCTGACACTGGTGGCCTGTGGCACCGCCTATTATGCCTGCCTGACCGCCAAATACTGGTTCGAGAAAATCGCCCGTATTCCGGTCGAGGTCGATGTCGCCTCAGAATTCCGCTACCGCGAACCGCCGATCCCCGGCAAAACAGTGGCCCTGTTTGTGTCGCAATCGGGCGAAACCGCCGACACCCTGGCGGCGCTGCGCTATTGCGCGGGCAAGGCCGACAAGATCCTGTCGGTGGTCAATGTGGCCGAAAGCTCGATCGCGCGGGAAAGCGATCTGGCGCTGCCTATCCATGCGGGCGTCGAAATCGGTGTGGCCTCGACCAAGGCCTTTACCTGCCAGCTGTCGGTGTTGCTGATGCTGGCGCTCAAGGCGGCGGCGGATCGCGGGGTGATTACTCCCGAAGATCTGGATGCCAATATCGCCGCATTGCGCAGCCTGCCCAATGTGCTGGCCGCCGCGCTGGAGCAGAACGACACCATCCGCCAGGCCGCGCAAAAACTGAGCGAATCGCGCGATGTCCTGTTCCTGGGTCGTGGGCTGATGTTCCCATTGGCACTGGAAGGCGCGCTGAAACTAAAAGAGATCAGCTATATCCATGCCGAAGCCTATGCCTCGGGCGAGCTGAAGCACGGCCCCATCGCACTGATCGACAAACATATGCCGGTGGTGGTCATGGCGCCACGTGACGCATTGTTCGACAAATCAGTGTCCAACATGCAGGAAGTCATGGCCCGCAAAGGCAAAGTTATACTGGTGTCGAATGCGGATGGCATCGCCGAGGCCAGCGACGGCGTTGCCTCTTGCATCCAGATGCCTGACATCCACGACAACCTGTCGCCAATCCTTTATGCGATCCCGGCGCAATTATTGGCCTATCACACAGCCGTCGCCAAGGGTACTGATGTAGACCAACCCCGTAACCTGGCCAAATCGGTGACAGTAGAATGAGCGACATACACTACCTATTCCTCGAACAGTTGCGCGAACTGCGCAACCCTGAACGAGCGCTTGGCATGGCCAGCTATCACAAGATCAAGCGTGAATATCTGGGCCTGACCAATCCACAGGTCACCGACCTGACCACGGCATGGCGCCAGGAGTTGACCATCGACAAGCGCGTCGCCGTGGCCCGTGGCCTGTGGCAGACCGATATCTACGAGGCCCGGCTGGCGGCCACCAAATTGCTGACCCAGGCGCGGATCCAACCCGATGATGCGGTGTGGCAGCTGCTGCAAAGCTGGGTGCCCGGGTTTGACAGCTGGGCGCTGGCCGATCACGCCTGCGCGGCGATCCAAAAACGGTTGATTGCAGATCCAACCCGGCTGGACGCGGTCGAGGCCTGGACCACATCCGACAACCTGTGGACCCGGCGCGCGGCCTTGGTCGCCACTCTGCCCTGGACCAAGCAGAACAACCCAAAACCCGAAGAACTAGAGTGCCGCGATCGCATTCTGGGTTGGGTCGCCACCTATGCAACGGACCAGAAATGGTTCATCCAAAAATCGGTGGCCTGGTGGCTGCGCGACCTCTCCAAACATGATCCACAGCGGGTGCATGACTTTCTGGCAGAGCATGGCGATCACATGAAAAATTTCGCCCGCAAGGAAGCGTCTAAGTATCTGAAGTGACAGAGATCACAATGACGCTCATAGAGATTTAGACAAATGCGCCCATCCGCCCCTTGGCTGGGCGCATTGGAAAACGGCCCTCTCCTCAGCGGCAGTGCCCGCTAGGGCGCGGCCGAGACCATAAGCGCGACCAGTTCGGTCAGCGGCGCGCCAAGGCTGCGCATGGCCTCAATCGACAACCGGCTGCCTGCGCTAGCCTCGCCTGCGATTGGCCGCAGTGTCAAAGCAACCTCGGCCCCGGTTGCACTGCGCACAAGCGCCCGCTGCTCAACCGTCACCAGTGGCGTCTCCATCCACAATCCCGGCACGGTGGGATCTCCCAACCCGGCAACGGTGCTGGCGGACCTGGAAAACGCGGCAGCGCGATCCCCCTGTGGCGCTGCGGACAGGTCGTCTAAAGGCGCAGTCTCCACCGCTGCGGGCGCAGATAAAATCGGATCAACAGCCCCTGATCCAGGGGGAATCAGATTACAGGCCGACAGCAAGACGGAGGTGAGTAAGATAAGGTGAATTCGCATAGCCGGACTCTATCCTCTCAAATCCCCGATTGCCAACCACTTCACCCACAATTGCCTTGCCGCAGGCCAAACCCCGCCTTACCTAGGATCTATGACAGCCCCACTTATCGATCCTTTCGCCCGCGCCATCACCTACCTTCGGGTCTCGGTTACCGACCGCTGCGATTTCCGATGCGTCTACTGCATGTCGGAAACCATGACATTCCTCCCCAAGAAGGAGCTGCTGACACTGGAAGAGCTGGACCGCATGTGCTCCTCCTTTGTGACCATGGGCGTCAAGAAACTGCGCATAACCGGCGGCGAACCGCTGGTGCGCCGGGGCATAATGACATTCTTCCGGTCGATGACCCGGCATCTGGACAGCGGCGCGCTCAGCGAGCTGACCCTGACCACCAATGGCTCGCAGTTGGAAAAATACGCCCAGGACCTGTTTGACGCCGGGGTCCGCCGGATCAATATTTCGATGGACACCATCGACGAGAAGAAATTCGCCGAGATCACCCGCTGGGGCCGCCTGCCCCAGGTGATGCGCGGCATTGATGCGGCTCAAAAGGCCGGTCTCAAGATCAAGATCAACGCCGTCGCACTAAAGGGGTTCAACGAAGACGAATTGCCCACCATCACCGAGTGGTGCGCCAGCCGGGGCATGGATCTGACCTGGATCGAGGTCATGCCAATGGGCGACCTGGGCAACGAAGACCGGGTCGGGCAGTACTGGTCGCTCAAGGACGTGCGCAAAGCCTATGACGACCATTATCAAGTCAGCGATCTGGCCGAGTCGACAGGTGGGCCTGCCCGCTATGTGCGCCTGGAACAGACCGGGCAGAAAATCGGCTTCATCACCCCGATGAGCCATAATTTCTGCGAGAGCTGCAACCGGGTGCGCCTGACCTGCACCGGCGAGCTCTATACCTGCCTGGGCCAGGAAGGCATGCAAGACCTGCGTCCAGCCATGCGACAGAGCCCCGACAGTGACGAGGCGCTGGAACAGGCGATCCGCGCCGCAATCGGCCTGAAACCCAAAGGCCATGATTTTGACTATTCACGCCAGCGTGCAGACGGGCAGATGTCCCGCCACATGAGCCACACCGGCGGCTAAGATGACATCCTCTGATGGCAGCCCAACGCTGCTCTATTACCTGTACCGCAGCGCCACCGCGCTGATCGCGCCTTTTGCCTATCGCAAGGTCGCGGCCAAACTGGCGGCGCAGGGGGTCTCTGCGCAGCGCCAGCGCGAACGGCTGGGGCATGCCACTCTGCCGCGCCCCGACGGGCAAGTGATCTGGTTCCACGGCGCCTCGGTGGGCGAAAGCCTGGCGGCGCTGACCCTGATCAATCGGCTTGGCGACCATCTGCCACAGGCCCGGTTCCTGCTGACCACCGGCACCGCCACCGCGCAACAAGTGGTGGCCAAGCGAATGCCGCCGCGCTGCTGCCATCAATTTGCCCCCCTGGATGCGGCAGGCCCGGTGCGCCGGTTCCTGTCTCACTGGCGCCCCAGCGCCGGTATTTTTGTCGAAAGCGAACTGTGGCCGGTGACGCTGGTTTCCACCCGGAGATCCGGCGCAAAACTGGCGCTGGTCAATGCCCGCCTGTCAGATCGATCAATGGCGCGCTGGCGGAAAAAGGCGCCGACGGCCCGCTTTGTCATGCAGCAATTCTCCCTGTTCCTGACCCAGAACCAACATATCTCGGACGGGTTGCTCGAACTTGGCGCACCCGCTGATCGGGTGCGGGGTGGCGGCAATCTCAAGGCCGGGGCAGATCCCCTGCCCATTGACGATGATGCCCTTGCACAGCTGCGCGACGCCCTGGGCAGCCGCCCGACCTGGGTGGCCAGCTCCACCCATATCGGCGAAGAGCAAGTGGTGCTCACCGCCCATAAGGCGCTACTGAAACAACACCCTGAGCTGTGCCTGATGCTGGTGCCGCGCCATCCCGATCGCGGCGCCCATGTTGCTGATCTGGTCGCCAAGGCCGGGATGATCTGCGCCCGGCGCAGCAAGGGCGAGCTGCCAACCGCCAAAACCCAGATCTATCTGGCCGACACCATGGGCGAGCTTGGCACCTGGTACGCGCTGTCGCCAATTGTCTTCCTGGGCGGCTCGCTGGAACCGATCGGCGGCCACAACCCGTTTGAAGTCGCCCAAGCCGGGGCCGCCGTCATCACCGGCCCCGGCTATCACAATTTTGCCGAGACCTTCCCGCCGATGATCGCCGCCAAGGGCGCAGTCGAAGTGCATGACGCAGGTCAGCTTGGCAGCGCGGTTTCAGATTGGCTGACCCAACCCGACGCGCTGCAACAGGCGCAGCAGGCCGCGGTCGAATTTAGCCGCCAACAGTCAACGGTGCTGGACGGGCTGGTTGAGATGCTGATCGAGCAATTGGATCTGGACGCGACTAATGGCTGAACTGTTTGTCACCAACTTCAACAAGAACTTCACCGGGGTTTCGGCCACCGCAGCCAATGTGATCCGCCAACAGGCCAAACATCACGATCTGCACCTGGTGGGCTATCCACTACCGGGCTGCCCCGGTCCAATCACCCTGACCCAGGCCCGCCTGCTGTGCAAACGCCCGCCCCAGGGCCGCGATTTTGCCATCTGGCACGTGCGCCGCAACCCCGAGATGCGGGCGGCAATCTGGTCCCGAGATGTTCTGAAGCTGCCGATCCGCATCGTCTTTACCTCGGCTGCGCAACGGTTGCATTCAACCTATCCTCGCTGGCTGATCCGGCAAATGGATGCGATTGTCGCCACCACGGATATTGCGGCCCGCTATGTCAGCAAGGTGCAGGCCGTGGTGCCACATGGGGTCGACACCGATCTCTTCACCCCCGCCCAGACCCGGGCAACCGCCTGGTCAAACCTGGGCTACGGCGGCGATATGGGCCTAGCCACAATCGGCCGCATCCGCCCCGAAAAAGGCACCGATGTCTTTGTCGACACCATGCTACAACTGCTTCCGAAACTGCCCCAGGCCCGGGCCCTGATTATTGGCCGTGCCGGACGCCAGCACCAGAAATTCCTGGCCGGGCTCCACGCCCGCATCGCAGCGGCCGGCCTGTCGGACCGCATCCTGTTTCCCGGCGAGATCCCGGCCACAAAACTGCCCCAGCTGATGCGCGGTCTATCTCTGGTGCTGCAGCTGCCTCGCTATGAGGGCTACGGTATGGTGCCCCTGGAAGCGATGGCCAGTGGCGTGCCCTTCGTCGGCACTGAGACCGGTTATTACCAGGAATTCTCGGCACAGGGGAAAACCGGCACAGTGGTGCCCGTCGGCGCTGCAGAGCAAGCCGCCAAGGCCGCCTTGTCGATCCTGAGTGATCCGACCCGTCATGCCACCATGAGCCAAGAGGCCCGCACCGTTGCGCAACATGGTTTCAGCGCCACCACTGAAGCCGCCGGAATCGAAGCCGTCTACCAGGATCTATGGCGCGGCTAGCCCGCAACCGGATCTTGGGGCTCCGCCCGTTCGATCCTGAAATGACCACCCAGGTCATTTCCACGACGGATCGAACTTCATCTGGCTAAAAATATCCTCGAGGGTGAATTGGCCGCAGGCCAAGAGGGGGCAGACAGCCCCCTCCCCTTTTGTCACCTACTTACGCAGCAGGCATCCGCTGCTCAACAATCTCGGCCCACCAGCTACAGCCGGCAGGAATGGCCTCGTCGTTGAAATTATACTCGGGGTGATGCACCGCGGCAGTATCGCCGTTGCCAACCAGAATATAGGCTCCAGGGCGTTCCTCCAGCATAAAGGCAAAGTCTTCGCCGCCCATCACCAGATCCGCGTGTTCACAATTCCCCGAGACCTTGCGCGCCACTTCAGCGGCAAACTCGGTCTGTTCCTCGTGGTTGACCATCGCCGGATAGCCGCGGATGTAATTGACATCCGCCGCGCCGCCAAAGGTGGCGGCAACGCCTGCGCAGATCTCTTTGAGCCGCTTCTCCGCCAGATCGCGCATCTCACCGCTCATGGTGCGCACAGTACCCTTCAACTGCACCGTTTGTGGGATCACGTTGAAGGCATTGGACGAGGTTTGGAACGAGGTCACCGAAACCACCAACTGATCCACCGGATCCGCATTGCGGCTGGAAATGGTTTGCAGCGCCATCACAGCCTGCGCCGCCATCACCGTGGTATCGACCGTTTTTTGTGGCATGGCAGCGTGACCACCCAGCCCTTCAAAAGCAATCTCGAACTGATCTGTTGCGGCAAAAAACGCGCCCGGACGGATGGCAAATGAGCCAACAGGCTTACCCGGCCAGTTGTGCATGCCGTAGACTTCCTGGATGTTCCAGCGGTCCATCATGCCGTCTTCGCACATTTCCCGGCCACCGCCGCCACCTTCTTCGGCGGGCTGGAAAATCACCACTACGGTGCCGTCGAAATTGCGGGTCTCGGACAGATACTTGGCCGCTCCCAGCAACATTGCGGTGTGACCGTCGTGACCACAGGCATGCATGGCGCCCTCGGTCTTGCTGGCATAGTCCAGCCCGGTGGCTTCCAGGATCGGCAACGCATCCATGTCGGCGCGCAGACCAATCACCTTACCGGTGCTGTCGCTCTTGCCCTTGATGACCCCCACCACGCCGGTGCGGCCAATGCCGGTGACGATCTCATCACAGCCGAACTCTTTCAGCTTGTCCGCCACCAGAGCACTGGTGCGATGGGTTTCGAACAGGATTTCAGGATTTTCATGGAGATCACGGCGCCATTCGGTGATTTCTGTCTGCAATTCAGCAAAGCGATTCTTAACAGGCATTTTGGGTCTTCCTTATTTAAACTGCGGGCATTCGTCG
Organism: Parasedimentitalea psychrophila; assembly: GCF_030285785.1. Taxonomy (NCBI): domain Bacteria; kingdom Pseudomonadati; phylum Pseudomonadota; class Alphaproteobacteria; order Rhodobacterales; family Paracoccaceae; genus Parasedimentitalea; species Parasedimentitalea psychrophila. The sequence goes on from NZ_CP127247.1 coordinate 88,299, forward strand.
TTCGACCAATTCGGCAAACCAGCTACAGCCTGCGGGAATCACATCGTCTTCGAAATTATACGCCGGGTGGTGGCACATCGCTGTGTCGCCATTGCCGACAAAGATATAGGCTCCGGGCCGCTCTTCCAGCATATAGGAAAAATCCTCGGAAGGCATGATCGGATCGGTGTTCTCATTGACGCTGCCAGCCACAGCCCGCGCCGCTTCGGCGGCGTAGACGGTTTCGTCTGGCGTGTTGACCGTGACGGGATAGCCCGCGTCCCATTGAACGCTTGCCTGCGCGCCAAAGGCCGAGGCAGTGTCTTCGGCAACCCGGCGCACCCGCTCTTCGGCGAGGGCGCGGCACTCCGAATCCAACGTGCGCACAGTGCCTTTCATACGAACCTGATGCGCAATGACATTTGACGCGGTACTATCGGTCTCAAATGTACCAACAGTCAGCACCACACGTTTGATAGGGTCAATATTGCGCGCCACGATGGATTGCAGGCTAACGACGATCTGGCAGGCCACCAGAGTGGTATCCACCGCCTCGTGTGGTGTCGCTGCATGGCCACCTTTGCCGGTGACCACAATCTCAAAATCATCCGACGAGGCCATCAGCGCACCGGGGCGAATGAAAAATTCGCCAACGGGCATCCCCGGCATATTGTGCATGCCGTAGACTTCCTGAATGCCCCAGCGGTCCATCATGCCGTCTTCGCACATCTCGCGACCACCACCGCCGCCTTCTTCGGCGGGCTGGAAGATCAACACCACAGTGCCGTCAAAATTGCGGGTTTCGGCCAGATATTTTGCCGCCCCCAGTAACATCGAGGTGTGGCCGTCGTGGCCACAGGCATGCATCTTGCCATCCGTCTTGGAGGCATAATCCAGCCCGGTCGCCTCGTGAATTGGCAAGGCATCCATGTCGGCGCGCAAACCAATCACCCGGCCACTGGTATCGGTCCGGCCCTTGATCGTCGCAACAACCCCGGTTCGGCCAATGCCGGTGGTGATGTCGGTGACGCCAAATTCCTTTAGGCGGTCCACCACAAACGCGGCGGTTTGGTGGACGTCAAACAGCAATTCCGGCATCTCATGCAGATGACGACGCCACCCGGTGATCTCGCTGTGCATATCAGCGAAACTGTTCTTGATCGGCATATCCATCTCCCGTTGCTGCCCGCACTGTCAGATAAATAAGTTGCCTTATCAAGTATCTCAAGGAGCCATATCGGAAAGAAAATAAACGGTCACAATACGACCACCCTACACTGCAACTGACCCGCGCTGCGGCAGGCGGCAACCCTAGTTTTTCACGCAAGAATCGCAAAAAAATGGCCTTTTGGCCTTTAGCCCATCAACCGCTGCACCAATCGTTGCATGAATTTGTGGCCGGCATTGAACTGCGCGACAGTAACGTATTCGTTTGGCTGATGCGCTTGCGCGATATCGCCCGGTCCACAGACCACGGCGGAATAGCCCGCCTGCTGGAATTGCCCGGCTTCGGTGCCATAGCTGACCACATGGCTGCCATTGTCGCCGGTGATCGTCCGCGCCAGAGCCTCGGCTTCGCCGTCAGTTTCAGGTTTCAGTCCCGGCACATCAGAAATCAACTCAACCTCAATCTTCGTGTCGGGATGAATGTCCTGCATCCTGGCCTCAACGGCCCTCACTTGCTGCATATAGCTATTGTGCCAATCCACCGAACTTTCGCTGGGCAGCACCCGAATATCCAGACTAAAACGGCAATCCTTGGCGGTGATGTTCATTGCAGTGCCGCCTTCAATCACCCCCACATGCAATGTGGACCAGGGCGGCTCAAACATCGCAGCAATCGCGTCAGGTTCGCGCGCCCGGTTCTCAGCGTTGCGGGAATTGGTCCATTCAACCAACGTGCTGGACTGCATAATGGCGCTGACACCGGTATGGACCAGTGAGCTATGCACCTCAAAGCCCTGCACATGGGTTGAACAGGCATAGCAGCCTTTGTGGCCTGTTACCGCCTGCATCATCGACGGCTCGCCCACAATCACGGCAGAGCCTTTGGGAATGACACCCTGCATCGCCTCGATCATCAGCGGCGCGCCGATGCAGCCAATTTCCTCGTCATAGCTCAGCGCCAGTTGCAGCGGCCGGGTGACGCCACGGTTCTGCGCCTCGACCAATGCCCAGATCGCCAGTGCATCAAACCCCTTCATGTCGCAGGTGCCGCGGCCATAGTATTTGCCGTCGCGTTCCTCCACGACATAGGGATCGCTGTCCCAGGCCTGGCCCTCGACCGGCACCACATCGGTGTGGCCGGACAACACGACCGCCCCTTCGACCTGCGGCCCTACATGGGCAAACAGTGCCGCCTTGGGCTGATCGGGGTCGGTGAATCGGTGACAGGTGATCCCATGCGAGGCAAGGTAGCCCTCGACCCACTCAACCAACGGCAGGTTGCTGTCGCTGCTCACAGTGGGAAACGAGATCAGCTGCTGCATGATCTCAAACGGCGTCAGGATTTGAGCCATAATCAGTAACCGCTATCGGTGGTTAGCACAAAATGCCCCGGCGTGATCTCAAGATATTGCGAAGCTTCAGGCTTATAGCCCAGATCATGGATCGGTGACGGGATCGATTTGAAGTTCAAATCCTTCTCAGACTTGCGCTGGCGCGGATCGGCAATCGGAACCGCCTTCATCAGCGCCTGAGTATAGGCGTGCTGCGGGTTCTCAAACACCTGCGCGCGCGGCCCCATTTCAACGATCCGGCCCAGGTACATCACCCCAACCTGATGCGAGACCCGCTCGACCACCGCCATGTCGTGGCTGATGAACAGAAAACTGATGCCCAGATCGGCCTGCAGTTCCATCATCAGGTTCAGCACCTGTGCCTGTACCGAAACATCCAGCGCCGACACCGCCTCATCGGCGATGATCAGTTTTGGGTTCAGCGCCAGAGCCCGGGCGATGGCAATACGCTGCCGCTGTCCACCGGACATCTCGTGCGGATAGCGGCGCATAAAGCTGCGCGGCAACTGCACCCGATCAAACAGGCTGGCGACACGATCCAGCAACTCGGAGCCGCTGGCCAGATTATAATTGCGCATCGGCTCAGCAACCTGGTCCAACAGCATCATCTGCGGGTTCAGCGAGGCAAACGGATCCTGAAAGATCATCTGCATGTCCTGGCGGACCTTGTGCATTTCGCGCTGATCAAAGCCCAGCACATCCCGTCCCTCAAAGTTCACGGATCCAGACTGCGGGTCAACCAGGCGCAGGATGGCGCGGCCTGTGGTGGATTTACCGCAACCGGATTCGCCAACCAGCGATAGGGTTTGACCCTTATTGATGGTAAACGAGACATCTTCGACCGCATGCACCTGTGCCACGGTGCGCCGCATAAAACCGCCTTTGACGTCAAACCGGGTGGTCAGGTTTTCGACCTTCAACAGCACCTCGTCGGTGCCCTTGATCGGATCGAGGTTCTGGCCTTCGACCCCCATCAGCTTCATCGGCTCCGGATAGGCCTTGCCGCGCATCTCGCCCAGTTTTGGCACCGCTGCAAGCAGGGCCTTGGTGTAATCGTGCTGTGGGTTTTCAAAGATCTCTTCGACCGTGCCTTCTTCTACCTTGTTGCCACGGAACATCACCACAACGCGGTCGGCCATCTGGGCCACAACCGCCATATCATGGGTGATAAACATCACTGCAGTGCCGGTTTCGCGTTTCAAGCGATCCATCAGCGCCAGAATTTCGGCCTGAATGGTCACGTCCAGCGCCGTGGTCGGCTCATCTGCGATCAACAGGCGCGGTTCGCAAGCGATGGCCATGGCGATCACAACCCGCTGGCGCATGCCGCCGGACAATTCATGCGGATACTGGCCCAGACGCCGTTCCGGCTCGGGAATGCGCACCTGACGCAGCAGCTCCAGCGCCCGCTCATTGGCCTGGGCCTTGGTCAGCCCCTTGTGAACCCGCAGCCCTTCGGTCAACTGCCGCCCCACGGTGAACACCGGGTTCAGCGCGGTCATCGGTTCCTGAAAGATCATCCCGATTTCGTCGCCGCGAATCTCTTTCATCACATCTTGTTTGGTATTCGCCAGATCAATGGTGTCGCCGTCACGGCGGCTGAACATCAATTCCCCGGCGGCGATCTCACCACCGCCGAATTCAACCAGCCGCATCAACGACAGCGACGAAACTGACTTCCCAGAGCCGGATTCACCCACCACACAGACGGTCTCGCCGGGGTTGATTTCAAAAGAAACGTCTTCGACTCCGACCACCGGACCATCCTTGGTCTGGAATTCGACACGGAGTCCCTTAATCTGAGCAATCGGTTGATCAAGCACCCTGGCACTCCCTTGGTCATCGTGTTTTCTGTTCGCTGGACGTTACGCGGGCCTAGCAATGCCGTCAAACCCTGTAACGAGATTTTCCAACGGAAGGCTTGCAATTTTCTCAGGTTCTGTTTCGATACGGGCAGTGACCGCAGAGGGGGAAGGACACGATGCATGGCAGCCAACGCCATGCTTAGAGCGTCTTCGGTAAGCCCCTGACGGTACATCTATAAACCGCAGTGATTGCGGAAAAACCCGTGGCCAACTATAGCTCGGGATAAAGGCACATAAGTGTCGACAAGGAGTGTGAAATGAAACTTAAAACCCTTTTGCTTGGCGCCATTGCCAGCACAGCACTGGCCCCAGCCGCCTTTGCTGAGCGCGGCTCGGACGGCCACGTCAACATCATCTATTGGCAAGCGCCTTCGATCTTGAACCCCTATCTGTCCAGCGGCACCAAGGATATCGAATCCGCTTCGCTGGTGGTTGAACCGCTGGGTCGTTACGACCAAGACGGCGCTTTGGTCGCCTATCTGGCCGAAGAAATTCCAACCGTTGAAAATGGCGGCGTTGCTGCTGACCTGAAGTCGATCACCTGGAAACTGAAGTCCGGCCTGCTATGGTCTGATGGCAGTGCCGTGACCTCGGCTGACGTCAAATTCACTGCTGATTACTGCATGGACCCGGCCGGCGGCTGTGCGCAGCTGGCCAAATTCGAAGGTGTTGATTCGGTTGAGATCATCGACGATCTGACCGTGACCGTCACCTTTGGCGAAGCCAAACCAAACCCCTATGGCCCGTTCATGGGTGGCCAGTCGCCCATCCTCCAGATGGCGCAATTCGAAAACTGTACCGGTGCCAAGGCACCTGAATGTACCACCGCCAACTTTGGCCCGATCGGCACCGGCCCGTTTGTGGTCACCGATTTCCGTCCCAATGACGTGATCTCGATGGTTGCCAATGACAACTACCGGGATGCCTCCAAGCCTGCGTTTGCTTCGCTGACGTTCAAAGGTGGCGGCAGCGCAATGGCCTCTGGTCGTGCGGTTCTGGAAACAGGCGAGTTCGACTATGCTTGGAACCTGCAGCTGGCACCCGACGTTCTGGCAAAAATGGCCGAAGGTGGCAAAGGCACCGCGGTTTCCGCATTTGGTACACTGGTAGAGCGTATCGAAATGAACATGACCGATACATCGCCTAGCCTGCCCGAAGGCGAGCGCGGTACAGTCATGCACCCGCACCCATTCCTGTCAGATGTCCGAGTGCGTAAAGCACTGTCGATGGCTATCGACCGTGAACTGCTGGTAGAAATTGGCTACGGCCAGGCAGGTCGCGCAACTTGTAACCTGGTGCCTGCACCGCTGATTTATGCGTCGGATAATACCGATTGCCTGATCCAGGACATCGAAGGTGCCAAGGCGTTGCTGGACGAAGCTGGCTATACTGTCGGGTCCGATGGTGTACGTGAAAAAGACGGTGTTCGTCTGTCCATGCTGTACCAAACTTCAACCAACGCCGTTCGTCAGGATTTCCAGGCGCTGATCAAACAGTGGTGGGAAGAAATTGGTGTTGAAACCGAGCTGCGTAACATCAACGCGTCGGTGTTCTTTGGTGGGGATCCAGGATCGCCCGACACATTCCAGCGTTTCTATGCAGACGTTGAAATGTACGCCAACAACTTTGATGGCACCGATCCGGAAAGCTATCTGGCGCAGCACACTTGCGACAAAGCACCTAAGCCCGAAAGCCAGTGGCAGGGTGAAAACATGAACCGCTACTGTGACCCAGCCTATGATGCGCTGGTTGCAGAACTGGGTCGCACCGGTGAATTGTCCAAGCGTGGCGAAATCGCCAAAAAGCTGAACGAAATGCTGACCAAAGAAAGCTACGTCGTTGTACCGCTGGTTGACCGTGGTCGTGTATCTGCCCACGCCAACAGCCTTGGTGGCGTTGTCCTGAACACATGGGACAGTGAACTGTGGAATGCTGCGGACTGGTACCGCATCAAGTAAGAGGTGAATGCCTCTGGAGGCCCCGGTGTGACACCGGGGCCTCTTGCCCTTCGCCACCGGTAACGTATACGGCGCTGGCGACAAAAACTGAGGCCCAAGGCCCCGCTCCCCTACTTTAAGACGCATTCGCAAAGGCGCCCCACCTGATGCTGACCTTTACAATCCGGCGACTGCTCATGTCAGTGCCGACCCTTCTCTTCATCAGTCTGGTAATCTTCTTGCTGCTCGAGCTCGCCCCCGGCGATCCGATGGCGCAGGTTCCACTGACTGTCCCGCCCGAAGTCAAAGAAAAAATGCGCGAGGCCCTGGGCCTTGGCCAACCGATGCACATCCGGTTCTGGAAGTGGCTGGTTCAGTTTTTCTGGATCGAACCACAGGTGATGATCGACCATTTCTTTGGCACCACCTATGCTGTTGGCGACCTGCGGGTGATCTCCTGGCAGACCCGCTCGCCGGTGATGGACACCGTGGTTCAGCGTATTCCGCAGACCCTGTGGGTTGTCGGCACCGCTTATATCGTCGGCATTCTGATCGCGCTGCCGATCGGCATCTACTCGGCTTACCGCCAATATTCAGTGTTCGATCAATGCGGTACCTTTATCACTATGGTCGGCTTTTCGATCCCGCCATTCTTTACCGGGCCACTGCTGATCGTGGTCTTCTCGGTGCAGTTGGGCTGGTTCCCGTTTATCTATGACACCACCCATGTGGTCGATGACTGGGACAGCTTTGTGTACCAGCTCAGGCAGATGATCTTGCCAGTGATGGTGCTGGCGCTGCAAACCACGGCGCAGATCAGCCGCTATATGCGCGCCGCGATGCTGGACAATCTGAACCAGGATTATGTCCGCACTGCCCGCGCCAAGGGTCTGAGCGAAGCCGTTGTGGTGATGGTGCATGTGCTGCGCAACTCGATGATCCCGGTGGTCACGGTGATTGCACTGGGCATGCCTGCCATCTTTGGCGGTGCCATTATCACCGAACAGGTCTTCTCGGTGAACGGCATCGGCTCGCAATTGATCACCGCATTGTTTGCCAATGACCTGCCCACCGTGCAGACGCTGACCTTTATCTTTGCGATGCTGATCGTGTTCTTCAACCTGATTGCAGATATCCTCTACGGCCTGCTTGATCCGAGGATCCGCTATGACTGATCTGTCCAACCAAACCCCGCTTGCCCCGCCACGCAGCCAATGGCTGAGCGTCTGGGACCAACTGAAAAAGCACAAAGGCGCGTTGCTGGGAGGAGGCTTCTTGCTCTTCATCACCCTGGCAGTGCTGCTGGGGCCCTTTGTCTGGTCGCTGGATCCGCAAAAGATCGACTATCGAGCCCGCGATTTCCGGCCGATCTATCATGCTTTGTTCGACGCTGATGCCAAAACCGCCTGGGGCAACCCGCTGGGCACCGACCAATTGGGCCGCGACGGGCTAGCCAATCTGCTGGCCGGCGGGCGGACTTCGATGGCGGTGGGCTGGGCGGCAATGCTGCTGACCCTGTTCATTGGCACCTTGATCGGGGTTGTTGCCGGCTATTTCAAGAAGCTGGACGGCCCGCTGATGCGGCTGACAGACCTGTTTCTGTCGCTGCCGATCCTGCCGCTGCTGCTGGTGGCCGTGACCCTGTTTCGGCAACCCTTGCACGCCAACTTTGGCCCCGAAGGCGGTATGTTCATCCTGATTGTTGCCATCATCGGCATCACCAGCTGGATGCCGACGGCGCGGATTGTGCGCGGCGACGTATTGGCGCTGAAGGAACGCGAGTTTGTTGTCGCTGCGCGGTCCATCGGCACCCGGCCCGGCGCGATGATCTGGCGCCACCTGCTGCCCAATGTGATCTCACCGATCATGGTCTCGGCGACGCTGGGACTGGCGGCGGCAATCATCACCGAAAGCGCGTTGTCGTTCCTCGGGGTTGGTTTTCCATCGGATTTCCCCACCTGGGGCAAGATGCTGGCTGACGCGGTACAGCGGATGGAAGAATTCCCCGAGCGGGTGATGCTTCCCGGTGTTGCTATCTCGCTGACGGTGCTGAGTGTGAACTACCTGGGCGACGGGCTGCGGGATGCGCTGGATCCAAGGATTCGGGGCCGCTGATCCGGGACCTGACACGACAGCACAGAACACAGCCGCTCCGGATTGGGGCGGCTGTTTCATTTGAGTATTTGAAGCAAAAAGAAACCGGGGCGGTGATGGGGTTTCCCGCAGGCGGTTTGCGGTCGCAAGATATCAATGAAGTTTTTTTCGAATGCGCCGCACTGCCAGCCAGACCAGCGCCACCACCGGTAACGTGATGATGGCGGTCAGGGTGCCCTTGCTGAGGCCCAGAAGCACCGCCAGCGGATAGCCGGCATAGGCCGCGAGCGACACACTGTAGTAGCTGATGGCGACGACGGACAGGCCCTCGACCGTGGTCTGCAAGCGCAGCGCCAGATCAGCACGCCGGTCCATGCTTTCCAGCAGCGCCTGATTCTGGGCACTGCGTTCCACATCCACCCGCGTTCTCAGCAATTCACCGGCGCGGCGCGCCCGATCCGCCAGAATACCCAACCGCGCCTCGGTGGATTTCACCGTCCGCATCGCCGGTTCATAGCGGCGCAGCATGAAGTCAGCGAAGCTCTGATATCCCGCATAGCGCGCTTCGCGCAGCAGGCGAATGCGCTGGTTGACCAGTGCCTCATAGGCGCCGGTGGCGCCAAACCGGAACGCCGACCGCGCCGCCATTGTTTCCAGCTCGGCCGAAATGGTCAGCAGTTGCGACAGGGTCTGATCGGCAGGCATCTGGCCGCCGGTCATCTGCATCATCATCTCCGACAGGTGGGTGTCGAGCCCGCCGATATCCGGGACAAGCCGCCGCGACTGCGAGAAACCCAGCATCGACATCGCCCGGTAGGTCTCGATCTCGCAGAGCCGCTGCACAATGCGCCCCACCCGCCGAGCTCCGGTTTCAGGGCTGACAAAGACCGCAAAGCGCATGTGGCCGGCCGGATCAATGCGGAAGTCTCCCGCCACCACCGCACTGCCATCCAGCACCTCGGAGACGGCCAGGCTTTCGGGCACAAACCAGTCGCCCAGATCACCGGCCATCTGGTCAGCCTGGGGCCGTGTCTCAACCCGGATAACAAGGGATGTAACGCGCTTTCCCGGCGCCGCAGCCAACCAGTTTGCCGGGAACGCCTCATAATCCACCGGATCAAAGGCGCGGCTGCTGACCCCGACCGAATAGATCATATAGCTGACGAATTCGGTGTGCTGTTCCCACTTCAGATGATGTCGGCCGATCTGCGCTGAATGGTGAGTGGCCCCGGGTTTGGGATGGGGCGCGTCATGGCGGTCCAGCAGATCAATCAGGTGCCGCAGATCCTGACTGCGATCGCGGTGCTCCGCCTCATGGTCCTGTTTGATGGTCAGATAGACCACCGTGCAAGGCCCCTGCATGGTGAGAAAGGGACGTGCGTGCAGCTCGTTGGCAAGCTGATAGCGCAGCGGGTGGTCCTGTATCTGTGGCATTGCGGGCTCCTGACATGAACCGGCACAGTATCCGGCCACCTCAGACCTGTAAAGAAATCTATTATTTCAACATGTTACCGGAATACCGTCGTATACAGACAGCTTCGTCAGAATTTGCAGGACCAGGTCAAGGGGCTCTGCCCCAGGGGCCTGAAGCCCCTCCCCGCAGGTATTTGAAACAAGAAGAAGATATCAAAAAGGCGCCCCCGCAGGAGCGCCTTTTGGTCGTGATTTCCGTTGATTTAGGAGATCAATTTCAGCAGCATATCCAGGCTGGCCTTGGCATCGCCGTAGAACATGCGGGTGTTGTCCTTGAAGAACAGCGGGTTCTCGATACCGGAATAACCAGTGCCCTGACCGCGCTTGGAGACAAACACCTGCTTGGCTTTCCAGCATTCCAGCACTGGCATGCCGGCGATCGGCGAGTTGGGATCGTCCTGTGCCGCCGGGTTAACGATGTCGTTGGAGCCGATGACGATGGCCACGTCGGTGTCTGCAAAGTCGCCGTTGATTTCATCCATCTCCATCACGATGTCATAGGGTACCTTGGCCTCGGCCAGCAGCACGTTCATATGGCCGGGCAGACGCCCCGCAACCGGGTGGATGGCAAAGCGCACAGTCTTGCCCTTGGCGCGCAAGCGGCGGGTCAGTTCCGCCACATTCTGCTGCGCCTGTGCCACTGCCATACCGTAACCGGGGATGATGACGATGCTGTCGGCCTCGTCCAGGGCTGTTGCAACACCGTCGGCGTCGATGGCGATCTGTTCGCCCTCGACCGCCATTTGCGGGCCTGAGGTGCCGCCAAAGCCGCCCAGGATCACAGAGACAAACGAGCGGTTCATCGCCTTGCACATGATGTAGGACAGGATCGCACCGGATGAGCCGACCAGTGCGCCGACCACGATCAGCAGGTCATTGCCCAGCGAGAAGCCAATCGCCGCCGCCGCCCAGCCCGAATAGCTGTTCAGCATCGACACCACCACCGGCATGTCGGCGCCGCCGATGCCCATGATCAGATGATAGCCGATGAACAGCGCCGCCAGTGTCATCAGCGCCAGTGGCAGCAAGCCTCCGGTGTTGAAGTACCAGACCAGGCAGATGACCGAGAGTGCCGCCGCACTTGCGTTCAGCATGTGACCGCCCGGCAGTTTTGTCGCCACCGAGCCAAGCTTGCCCGACAGTTTGCCATAGGCAACCACCGAACCGGTAAAGGTCACCGCACCGATAAAGATGCCAAGGAACACTTCGACCCGCAGGATTGATTGCTCAACAGGTGTCTTATGCGCCAGCAGACCGGCAAAGCCCTCCAGACCCTCGCGCGCCTCAGCAGACATCGCCAGGACATTGCCCAGCTCAATATGGGCGTTGAAGCCGACGAAGACCGCAGCCAGGCCGACCAGCGAATGCATCGCCGCCACCAGCTGTGGCATCTCGGTCATCTGCACCTGTTTTGCCACATAGGTGCCGATCATGCCGCCGCCTGCGATCAGCAGCAGCGACAGTAGCCACAGGCCTGAGCCAGGACCGACAAGCGTTGCGAACACCGCCAGGCCCATGCCCACGATGCCATACCAGACCGCCCGCTTGGCGCTTTCCTGACCGGACAACCCGCCCAAGCTCAGGATGAACAAAACAGCCGCAACGACGTAAGCGGCAATTGTGAAGCCAAATTCCATGATCCAGTCCTCCTTAAGATTTCTGGAACATGGCAAGCATGCGCCGTGTTACGAGGAAGCCGCCAAAGATGTTGATCCCCGCCATGAAGATGGACAGCGAGGCCAGCAGGATCACGAGAAAGGAACCTGATCCAATCTGCATCAATGCGCCCAGAATGATGATCGACGAGATCGCATTGGTCACCGCCATCAGTGGCGTGTGCAGCGAGTGCGCCACCCCCCAGATCACCTGAAAACCAACAAAACAGGCCAGTACAAAGACGATGAAGTGCTGCATGAAGGAGGCCGGTGCAAACAGGCCTGCCAGCAGGATCAAGCCGCCGCCAACCGCCAGCAAAGTGATCTGCTGTTTGGTGGCCGCTTTGAAGGCGGCGACCTCAGCCACACGTTTTTCCTCCGGCGTCAGCTCGGGCACCACCTCTTTCGGCTTGGCGGCAATTGCCTGAATTTTTGGCGGCGGCGGCGGGAAGGTAATCTCGCCCTGATGGGTGACCGTGGCGCCGCGAATGACGTCATCTTCCATGTTGTGATTGATCTGGCCGTCCTTTTCAGGGGTCAGGTCAGTCACCATGTGACGGATATTGGTCGCGTAAAGCGTCGAGGCCTGCGACGCCATCCGGCTGGGGAAATCGGTATAGCCGATGATGGTGACGCCATTGTCGGTGACGATCTTTTCGTCCATCACCGTCAGCTTGCAGTTGCCACCCTTTTCCGCCGCCAGATCCACAATGACCGAGCCGGGCTTCATTGCCGCGACCATATCTTCGGTCCACAGCTCAGGCGCCTCGCGGTTGGGGATCAGCGCCGTGGTGATGACGATGTCAACCTGCGGCGCCAACTCGCGGAACTTGGCCAGCTGTGCCTCGCGGAACTCTGGGCTGGACACTGAGGCATAGCCACCAGTGGCGGCACCATCAGCCTGGGTTTCCTCAAAGTCGAGATAGACAAACTCGGCCCCCATCGATTCAACCTGCTCGGCCGCTTCGGGACGCACATCAAACGCCAGGGTGATCGCACCAAGGCTGGTCGAAGTGCCAATGGCAGCCAACCCGGCAACGCCAGCGCCAACCACCAGAACCCGTGCCGGCGGCACCTTGCCCGCCGCCGTGATCTGACCGGTAAAGAAGCGGCCAAAGTTGTTGCCCGCCTCGATTACCGCGCGGTAGCCGGCGATATTGGCCATCGACGACAGCGCGTCCATTTTTTGCGCCCGCGAAATACGTGGCACCATTTCCATCGCGATCACATTGGCGCGCTTGGATTTGGCCAGCTCCAGCCCATCAGCGTTGCCGCCGGGATTGAAAAAGGAGATCAGCGTCTTCTTGCCGTTCAACCGCTTCAGCTCAACCTCGCTGGGCTGGCGCACCTTGGCAATGATATCCGCCACCTTCCACAGGGCTGCCGCAGTTTTGAGGATCTCAACACCTGCCTCAACATAGCTGGCATCCGAGAAACCAGCCGCCAGTCCGGCGCCGGTTTCAATGGCGCAGTCATAACCCAGTTTCTGCAACTGACGTGCAGAGTCCGGCGTCATCGCAACGCGCGCCTCGCCCTTAAACATCTCTTTTGGTGTACCTATCTTCACCGTATCGGTCCCCCTCGGCTTGGCCGTGCCCGCACCGATCGGGTACGGATCGCAATAAATTCTCCTACCCGACGCAAGATACTTGCGCAAGGACTTCGCTGCAACGCCGCATTTCTTGACTGCAGCGCGGCATTATCTCTAAACCCAGCGGCGGGTCTTTTGTTCGTAGCGGCCCCATTCAGCACGAAACGCGCGCCGCATCCGGTTCTCTTCCGGGACAATGAACCGCTTTTCCAGTATCCAGGTGAACAGCGGGATCATCGGCAATGACAGCACCGCATCGAACCACAGGATGAAGCCTGCCAGAATGAGAACGTCCCCCAGATAGATCGGATTTCGCGAGCGGCTGAAGATCCCTGACTGCACCAGATGGCTCGGCGTCTTATGTGGCAGAACGGTGGTGCGCTGCCGCCGCATTTCATAGACCGCCAGCGCCGTCAGCAGCAGCCCGCCGCCGATCAGCAATCCGCTCAGGAAATCAGCCCAGCCATCGCCGAACCCCAGCCCCAACGAAAGGAACCTCGCCTGTGCCCAGGCGCCAAGCACGCAGCCCAACAGCCACAGCGGTGGCAGATCCAACCGTTGCATCAAAAATCGCCCCGCTGAGGGGTGTTTATAAATATCTTGATCATTGCGGGTCACTTTCCCCTTCTAAAGTCCACAGGTCCAGAGCCAATCGACCTCTGGGGTTCAGAAAGGACAGATTGCCCAAAACTGATACAAACGACGAATCTCTTCCCGATTGCGGCATGATCCTGCACATATTCACAAAAATGCCTACGTATACTTTGGCATGCTGCCCTTGGTTGATAGCCGTCCAGCCCATTTTCGCATGGGCGCGGTGCTCTTTGGGCCGGTGATATGGTCCGCTGACATGCTGCGCAGCGGCGGCATCACAACGGCGCCAAAACAGGCAAACGCCAGTTTGGTGACGGCACGACCTGCTTGCCATATTTCTGACGCTGGCTAGGCTCGTGCCAACAGGAGATTACAACATGACATTAAACGGCAAACACGCATTGGTCACCGGCGGCGGCACCGGTATCGGACTGGCAATTGCCCAGGCACTGGCGGCGCAGGGGGCGCAGGTCACCATCACCGGGCGCCGCGCCGAGGTGCTGGAGCAGGTTGCGGGCAACGGGCTGCACGCCGTGCAAATGGATGTGGCAAACGAGGACTCGGTGGTCAGTGGCGTCGCCAAGGCGATTGAGGCCCGCGGTCCGGTGCAGATCTGCGTGCCCAATGCCGGCATCGCCGAGGGCCGCGCCCTGCATAAAACCGACATGGAGTTCTGGCGCACCATGATGGCGATCAACGTCGACGGCTGTTTTCTGACCATCCGCGAGTGTCTCAACTCCATGCACGGCACCGACTGGGGCCGGGTTATCGCGATTTCCTCAATTGCCGGGCTAAAGGGGCTGAAGGGTGCCAGCTGCTATTCGGCCTCCAAACACGCGATGATCGGCATGATCAAGGCTCTGGCCGCTGATCATCTGGGCAAGCCCTATACCTTCAACGCCCTGTGCCCGGCCTATGTGGACACCAATATTGTGCCACAGAACCTTGCCAGCATCATGAAGCGCACCGGCATGAGTGAAAAAGAGGCGATGCAGGTCATGGTGGGTGCCAACCCTCATGGCCGTCTGATCGCCCCCGAAGAGGTCGCCGAAGCAGCACTGTTCCTCTGCGGTCCAAACTCTGGCTCGGTGAACGGTCAGGCCATTCAGATTTCTGGCGGCGAAATGTAATGGATCGCGCCAGCTTCAACACATTCTGCGCCGCCATGCCCGCCACCAGCCATGTGGTGCAATGGGGCAATGCGGATGTGTGGAAAGTCGGCCCCAAGGTCTTTGCCATCTGTGGCTGGGCCGACGGGCGCGATGCTTTCACCTTCAAGGTGAGTGAGATCGCCTATGAGGTGTTACAAGAGCAGCCGGGCATCCGCCCTGCCCCCTATCTGGCCTCCCGCGGGATGAAATGGTTGCAGCACTATGACAGTCCGGGGCTGTCTGATGCCGAGTTGCGGCGACACATCCAGATTTCCTATGATCTGGTCGCTGCGGGTCTGTCAAAAAAGAAACGCCGCGATCTGGGCATTCCCGAGCCAAGTCAGACTTGAGCCAGCCAATCAAAGGCGCTCAGGTCTCCACCTTTACCCGGACTTCAACCGGCGTGATCAACGTGGCCAGATAGGTTCGGGTATCGCTGTCCCAATCAGCAGGGTCTTCGCCATGCGCAAATTCAGCATGCAGTTCGATGAGTTTCCAAACCTCGGTTTCCGTGGCCGCCACCAGGCTGGCTGGGCAGGTTTCCATTCCTTCACAATCGCGGCAGGCATATGCGTACGCATTGGACATCGCTGATCCCCTTTTCCACCTTTTACCATTTAGAACCACGTCTGTTTTAGGCAAGCGGATTAATCTCGGGTATAATTGGCTCGACAGCTTGCCTCGCGTCGCATACTCAATTTGAGCTTTATCCTTGAATTCCATTTGTCCAACGAGGCCCCTATGACCGACTTTGCCGCCACCAAAGCCATGTTCCACCTGCCTCAGGGCATGATCTATCTGGACGGCAACTCGCTGGGCCCGCTGCCCCTTGCCGCCACCAAACGGGTTGCCACTATGATGCAAGACGAATGGGGTGAGATGCTGATCACCGGCTGGAACAAGGCCGGCTGGATGCAGAAATCCACCGATCTGGGGGATCGCATCGGCCGCCTGATCGGAGCTGAGCCAGGCCATGTGGTGATGGGCGACACCCTGTCGATCAAGGTCTATCAGGCTGTTGCCTCGGCGCTGGAGCTGAACCCAACGCGCAAGGTGGTGCTGTCCGACAACGGCAACTTCCCCACCGATCTCTATATGGCCGACGGGCTGCTGCGCTCGCTGGGCGATGACTATGAGTTGCGGGTGGTCGATCCACAGGCGGTGGGTGACAATCTGAGCGACGACATCGCGGTGCTGATGTTGACCCAGGTGGATTATCGCACCGGCCGCGTTCACGACATGCAGGCGTTGACCGAACAGGCGCAGGCCAAGGGCATCGTCACCGTCTGGGATCTGGCCCACTCCGCTGGCGCGCTGCCAGTGGATCTGGCCGCTTGCAACGCCGATTTTGCGGTGGGGTGCAGCTACAAATACCTCAACGGCGGCCCTGGAGCTCCGGCCTTTATCTATGTCGCCCCTCGCCACGCCGATCAGGTCCGCCCGGCCCTGTCCGGCTGGCTGGGCCACGAGGCCCCCTTTGCCTTTGACCTCAACTACCGCCCAGCCGTCGGCGTTGAACGGATGCGCGTCGGCACCCCGCCGGTGCTGCAGCTCACCGCGCTTGAGGCAGCAATGGACATCTGGGACATGGTCGACATGGGCTCGGTGCGCGCCAAGTCCATTGAACTCTGTGATCTTTTCATTGCCGAGGTCGAGGCCCAGTGCCCCATGCTGACCCTCGCCAGTCCCCGTGATGGCACCCAGCGCGGCAGTCAGGTCTCGTTCCGCTTCCCCGAGGGCTATGCGGCTATGCAGGCGATCATCGCCCGCGGTGTCATCGGCGATTTCCGTGCCCCAGACATCATGCGCTTTGGCTTTACCCCGCTGTATATCGACGAGGCAGACGTGCGCGCCGCTGTTGCCATCATCGCCGATGTGATGGGAAATGCGCTTTGGGACCGCCCCGAATACAAGATCCGCTCTGCGGTGACATGAGTGTCGCGATTCGGGCATATCATCGTGATGACGCCAAGGGGCTGGCCGATGTCTTTTACGAGGCGATCCATACTGGCGCCGCAAAACACTATACCCCGGCCCAACGACAGGCCTGGGCTCCCTACACAGATATGCCCGATACATGGCCCGGCAGGCTGGCGGTGCTCAATGTCTGGGTGGCCGAAGCTGACGGCGAGATTGCCGGTTTCATGGCCGCAACCCCGCAGGGCTACATCGACTTTGCCTATCTGCGCCCCCGCTGGATGGGCCGCTCTGTGGCGCAAGCTCTCTATGACGTCATCCTTGAACGGGCGCGCAGTGCAAATCTGACGCGGATGACGACCCATGCCAGCCTGTTGGCGCGGCCCTTCTTTGCCCGTCAGGGGTGGCAGGTCGATAAAATGGAAATAGTTGACATTAACGGCGAACAGCTAAAGCGCTTTGCCATGTCACTGACTTTGGGAGCCCCCCATGACCCAACCCTATGACCCGGCCAAAGATGGCGCCGAGATGGATTTCAAAGACCGTATGTCTTATGGCGATTACTTGTCGCTGGATATGTTGCTGAACGCTCAGCAAACCTGGACCGACACCCATGACGAGATGCTGTTCATCATTCAGCACCAGACTTCGGAACTGTGGATGCGGCTGGCGCTGCACGAACTGGACGCCGCCCGCAATAGCCTGCTCGGCGGCAAAGCGCATCAGGCCTTCAAAATGCTGTCCCGGGTGTCGCGGATCTTTGAACAGCTGAATTCGGCCTGGGACGTGCTGCGCACGATGACGCCTTCGGACTATACCGCCTTTCGCGATGCTCTGGGGCAAAGCTCGGGCTTTCAGTCACATCAGTACCGCCAGATCGAATTCATGCTGGGCAACCGCAATACGGCAATGCTGAAACCGCATGCGCATCGCCCGGATCTGGTGGCACTGCTCGAGGCTGAACTGGCGCAGCCATCCCTGTATGACGTGGCCATCAAGGCGCTATCCCAAAGCTTCTCGCTGCCCGACGAGGTGCTGAACCGAGACCTGCCCGAGGCCTACCAGCCGCACGCTGCCGTTCAGGCCGCCTGGACCGAGGTCTACCGCAATCCGGAAAGCCACTGGGAACTGTATGAGCTGGCGGAAAAGCTGGTGGATCTGGAGGATTATTTCCGCCGCTGGCGCTTCAACCATGTGACCACGGTTGAACGTGTCATCGGCTTCAAACGCGGCACCGGCGGCACCGGCGGCGTCAGCTATCTGAAACGGATGCTGGCGGTCGAGCTGTTTCCCGAACTGTGGCACCTGAGAACCGAGTTATAGCAAGTACAATTGTGCAAAACGGCGCGGTAATCTTCGATTTCTTCAAGAAATCGGCACGGAAAATTCTAATTTTCCGGCTACCTTGGCCTGAGAGCCGCGCCAAACAGCAGGGCCAACTGCGCCACTCCAGAAGCATAGCTGGCGTAGTCCTTTGATGTATGTTTGACACCCTTCATCGCCGAACAAAAAACCCGCGCGATTTCACCCACGTCACCCGGCAGCACCACCCGACCGGCCTCAGCCTCGGCATTCAACCAGCTCACATAGACTCCCTGCAACGCTGTTTCACCAATTGCAATCGCCTCACCGGCAGCACTCATACCGGCTTCGAACAACTCGAGCCCATGTGGTGATGTCATCATCGCTTTCATCGCTGGGCCTCCCTGAGCGTCAAAGGCCGCTTGCAATCGCTTTTCCAAACTGCCTGTCGTAGTCAGGGCAACAGCCACCTGCTCCAGCGCCAGCCCATAGTGCGCCTCGACCAGGCCGGCAAAGATCGCTTCTTTGTTGCGATAATGCAGGTACAATGCAGGCCGTGACATGCCCGCACCACGGGCGATGTCATCCATTGATGTCTTGCGGAACCCATATGCGGAAAAAGCCACCCAGGCCGATTCCAGGATCGCCCGCTGCTTCGGGTCGTCACTTGCTTTGATCATAAAACCGCTTCTGCCATTTTGGCTGAATTTTGTCAATTGACATCCTGACACATGATGCTCATTTTGTCATGATCCGCACAGCAGAGAGTATACCCCCATGTCGACATCCCTTCGCATCAACGGCAAATCCCATCAGGTTGATCTGCCCGACGACGTTCCCCTGTTGTGGGTCCTGCGCGATGACATCGGGCTGACCGGCACAAAATACGGCTGCGGCGTTGCCGCCTGCGGCGCCTGCACCGTGCATATCAACGGGGTCGCGGTGCGGTCATGCCAGACAACACTGGGCGATGTTGACGGCGACATCACCACCATCGAAGGCCTTGGTGCCCCCGATTCCCTGGCACTGATCCAACAGGCCTGGGTCGACCATCAGGTGGCACAGTGCGGCTACTGCCAGTCCGGCCAAATCATGCAGGCCGCCAGCCTGTTGGCCTCAAACCACTCGCCCACGGACGCTGACATAGACGAGGCCATGCGCGGCAATCTCTGCCGCTGCGGCACCTATCCGCGCATCCGCGCAGCGGTGCATAGCGCCGCGTTGAAATTGAAGGAGGTCTGATCCATGGCCAGCATCGCAAAAATTGCCCGCCGCAGCTTCCTGATCGGCTCTGCCGCCATTGTCGGTGGCGTCGCCTTTGGAGCCTATTACGTCAGCCGCCCCGCCCCCAACCCGCTGAAACCCGGCAAGGGCGAAGCGGCGCTGAACCCCTTTGTACTGATCGACCAGCAAGGAGTGACGCTGTTTGCACCGCGCGCCGAGATGGGCCAGGGGGTGAAAACCACCTGGGCGGCACTGATCGCAGAAGAGCTGGACGTCGAACTCAACGCGGTGCGGGTGCTGCACGGCCCAGCCGCCGCCGCCTATTACAACAGCGCCTTCATCGGTGACGCTCTGCCCAACCGCGGCTATAACGTCAGTGATTTCCAGCATGCCCTGGGCGAAGTGCTCGGGGTCCTGGGAAAGACTCTCAATTTACAGGGTACCGGCGGCTCCACCTCGATGAAAGACGGCTACAGCCGCATGCGCCACGCCGGGGCCTCCGCGCGCGAGACCCTGAAACAGGCAGCCGCCAATAGGCTGGGCGTAGACCGCGACCAGTTGACAACCGCCAATGGCAGGGTGCAGGCCCCCGATGGCACCAGCCTCAGCTATTCCGAGCTGGCAGAGGAGGCGGCCGGGCTGGATCCGGTAAAGGCCGAGTTGCGGCCAAAGAGTGAATGGCGGCTGCTGGGTAAAAGCCAACCACGCATTGACATGGTTGAAAAATCCACCGGCACCGCCGAATTTGGCATCGACGTGCGCCAACCGGGCATGAAATTTGCCTCGGTGCGGATGAACCCCCGTCTGGGGGCCGGCATGAACGGGTTTGATGCCACCGAGGCGCAGTCGATGCCCGGTGTCGAGCAGATCGTCGACATGGGCAATGGCGTCGCGGTGGTGGCCAGCAACACCTGGCTGGCGATGCAGGCGGTCGAAGCCATCGAGGTCGACTGGCAGCAGGCCCCCTACCCGCCGGAAACAGATCAGGTCTTTGCCCGCATCGCCGAGGCCTTTGACGACAAGCCAAACTCGACCATGCGCGACGATGGCGATGTGGATCAACTCCCCGAGGGCGCCAGTGAGATCAGCGCCGAGTATCAGTTGCCCTATCTGGCCCATGCCACCATGGAACCGATGAACGCCACCGCACTGTATGAGGGCGACAAGCTGATCCTCTGGTGTGGCAACCAGATGCCGACCTTTACCCAGTCCAAATGCGCCGCTGAAGCCGGGCTGGAGAGTGAACAGGTTGATGTGCACACCACCTATCTTGGCGGCGGCTATGGCCGCCGGGTCGAGTTCGACTATTCCGTGTTGGCGACCCGTCTTGCCAAACAGATGCCCGGCGTTCCGGTGCAACTGACCTGGTCGCGCGAAGAAGACATGCGCCATGACTTCTATCGCCCCGGCGCCATCGCCCGCATGCGCGGCGCGGTCAAGGATGGCACCGCGGTGCTGATGGACGGCAAGGTCGCCGCCGCCTCTCCGGTTGCGCAGGTGATGGACCGCATTGCGGGCCTGCCGGCCGCTGGTCCCGACAAGGTGCACGTCGAGGGTTTCTTCAACCCGCCCTACGCGATCCCCAACTTCCGCATGAGCGGCCATCTCAGTGACGTGCAGATTCCGGTTGGGTTCTGGCGCTCGGTGGGCAATTCTTTCAACGGCTTCTTTGTCGAAAGCTTCCTTGACGAAATGGCCCACAAAGCTGGCAGTGACCCAATGGAGTTCCGTCTGGCGCTTGCCCGCAAGGAATGGGCCCCAGCCGCCGGTGTACTGGAAGCGGTCAAAGAGATGTCGGGCTGGACCGGACAAACACCGGACGGTGTCGGGCGCGGAGTGGCCATGTGCTACAGCTTTGGCACCCCGGTGGCCGAAGTGATAGAGGTGGTCGACGAGGCTGGCAGCATCCGCATCAAAAAGGCCTGGATCGCCTGCGACATGGGGCTGGCGCTGGACCCTGAAACCGTCAAGGCGCAGATGTTCGGCGGCATGGCCTACGGGCTGTCGGCAGCTTGTTTCGGCGAAATCACCTTTGCCGGAGGAGACGTCGAGCAAGGCAATTTCCCTGATTATGAGGCGTTGCGCATGCATACAATGCCACAGACCGAGGTGCGGGTTCTGGAGACCCAGAAGCATCTGGGCGGCGCCGGAGAACCCGGCACACCGCCCGCAGCACCAGCCCTGGCCAACGCGATCTTTGACCTGACCGGAAAACGCCCAAGGCGATTGCCGCTGATGCATGATTTTGACCTTCTGGTCTGACGGGCTCTTCTTCTTGTTAAAAATACCTCGGGGTCCGGGGCAGCGCCCCGGGTAAGCCCAACCTATACAAGTCGCAATTGCGGCGCCCCTTAGGCACCCCGCCGCAAAGTCTTCATGTTGCGCGCAAATTTCGGCCACTCGGCCTCTTTATCAGGGTTAACAAATCCCTAACGCCGGTTTCCGGCAATAAAGAACTGAGGTCGATCCATGCCAAGCGGCTATCTGGTTACCCTGGGCGCAGACAGTGTTCTGGGCGTCGATGACATCATTGGAGGCGCCTGGACGGCCTTCACCACAGACACCAACCTAGGCTCTGGCCAGTGGGTGTTTACCGGCGTCGACGGCGGCAGCAGTTTTACAAATACTCTGGAACCCGGCCAATATTACCTGGCCACCAATGGCAATGTCTATTTTGTCCCGGCTTATGGCGAGGTCGATACCCTGACCAGTGCCGATGTGGTCAGTGCCCCCAGCTACTCTCTGGTCCCCGACCACCAGGTCGATGGCTCCTCAGGCAATGATATCATCGATGGCAGCTACACCGACGGTGATGGCGACAGTATCAACGATGCGGCTGACAACGGCGATCTGGTCTATGGCTATGGCGGTGCGGATAACATTAGCAGCGGCAGCGGCGACGATTGGATCAATGGTGGCAGTGGCGACGACACTGTTGACGGCGGCACTGGCGATGACGTCATCTATGGCGATGGCGGCACCTCGACCACTGAATCTCTGAGCTGGGACGCTGAGGGCAGCGATGAACAGAACGTAAGTGCCGGCTTCACTCAGACCACCGGGCAAATCGACGTGTCGGTCAGCTTCACCGAAGACGGCAACAACTCGGCAACTTACAACCTGGAAACCACCGACACCATCTATGTCGCGGCGGGGGAATCCTTCGATGCAAACTCCTCATTAGAGCTACGCGGCAGCGGCGATGGCGCCACTTCAACCACTACAGTCAATTTTGCCGCCAACAGCAGCTCCGACGTGGAAGACGAGGTTGAAAATGTCGTCTTCCGGATCAGCGATATCGACTTCGCCGCAGGCAACCACCGCGACATTCTAACGGTCAATGCCTATGATGCAGACGGCAATCCTGTCACCGTGACGCTGACGGTTGTAGACGATGGCAGCGATACCGACACCATCAGCGGCAATACGGTCACCGCAGGCGAGAACGGCGAAAATGCCGCCGATGCAACCGGGTCCCTGCTGGTGGAGATCGCCGGACCGGTCGCAGAAATCGAGATCATCTACGAGAATGAGCTGGGCGGCACCCAGGCAATCTGGGTCAGTGACCTGTTTTTTGAAACCATCCCCAACCCTCCCGGCAACGACGAGCTAAATGGCGGTCTGGGCGACGACGCCATCTTTGGCGAAGCAGGCGATGACCTGATCACCGGCGGCGAAGGCAGTGACACCCTAGACGGCGGCAGCGGCAATGACACTCTGAACCTCGCCGAAGGCGACACTGCCTTTGGCGGCGATGGTGACGACCTGTTCATCCTGACAAACACCGGTGAGGCCGGCAGTTCGGCAATTACAATTGACGGCGGTGAAGGCGATGAAACTGGCGGCGATACTCTGGATCTAAACGGGCTGGCCGATTTCTCGACCCTGATCCTGACCACGGACACCCTCGACGAAAAGGCCGGCACGGTCGAACTTCTCGATGGCTCGCTGGTGACTTTCTCGGGGATCGAAAATATCATCTGCTTTACCCCCGGCACCCTGATAGACACCGCGCATGGCCCAAGGGCCATCGAAACGCTGGCGCTTGGCGATCTGATCGTCACCCGCGACCACGGGTTGCAGCCGCTGCGCTGGGTCGGCAGCCGAACCGTTGCAGCGCAGGGAAGTTTTGCCCCGATCGAGATCGCCTCAGCGCTGTTGCCTGGTGCCAGTGCGCCGCTTTTGGTGTCGCCACAGCACCGGATGCTGTGGAGCGGCGCCCGCGCCCAGATGCTGTTTGGTATCGACGAAGTTCTGGTTGCGGCCCAGCATCTGCTGGCCAGCCCGGCCGTCACCCGCCGCACTGGTGGCCTGGTTACTTATGTTCACCTGATGCTGGACCAGCATCAGGTGATCTATGCCAACGGCGCCGCAACGGAAAGTTTCTACCCCGGCGATCAGGCCCTGGGCGCCCTCAGCGACGCCGGGCGGGATGAGATGTTCACCCTGTTCCCCGAGCTCCGCAGCCACACGGGCGGTTTTGGCGATACCGCTCGCTTATGTCTCAAGTCACACGAAGGCCTGCTGCTCGCGGCCTGATCAAACGACACCCAAGGCCTGCTGCTCGCGGCCGAATTGAAAACACCGCAGCCCTCGCGGGTTGCGGTGTTTTTATAATATCAGTGATAGATTTGCTGGGTTAGCCGTACATCAATCGCGCCTGCGAGAACGACAATAACTGTCTGCTTTTTTCGTCCCACAGATGCAACCGTGCACAGTTCAGGCTGTCTCGGACTGTCATCCGGTTACTTACAGCCAGCACATCATGATCACGCAGCACCTCGGTCAGGCGATAGAACGGGATCCGGCTGTACAGGTGGTGCACATGGTGAATGCCGATATTGGCACTGAACCACTGCAGCACCGACGGCAGGACATAATGCGAGCTGCCATGCAGCGCAGCATCATGCAGCTGCCAGTTCTCGTCCTGCTCCCAACGGGTATCTTCAAACTGGTGCTGCACATAGAACAACCACATTCCCGCGGTTGCAGCCACCAAAGTCGACGGCACGAAAATCAACAGCACCGGGGCCAGACCGCCAAAATACCAGATCACCAGCAAAGCCGCGACAATCGAGATATTGGTGCCCATTGCACTGACCCAGTAGCGCAGGCTGTTCATCAGCCCTAAGGGCACCCGGTTCTGCACAAAGAACAAATAGCCGGGCCCAAAACCAAACAGGGTCACCGGATTGCGATACACCCGGTACATCAGGCGGTTGAAGCCGTTGAGCTCATTATACTCGGCAACGGTCATCGTATGGATATCCCCCATACCCCGCTTGCCCAAATTTCCCGACGCACTGTGGTGCGCCGAATGGGTGCGGCGCCAGACGTCATACGGCGTCAGCGTCAGCACCCCAATAATCCGCCCCACCCAGTCACTGACCAAGCGGTTTTTGAAGAACGAACCGTGACCGCAATCATGCTGAATTGTAAACAGGCGCAACAGGAACAGGGCATTGACCAGAGAAATCGCAAAGGTCAGCCAGTAACTAATCGACATCGACCACCAGGCCAGCGCCCAGAGCAAAACAAACGGGCCTACTGTAACGGCAAGCTCAAAAGCGCTTCGCATTTGGTTTGGCTCACGGTATTTGGCCAATGTCTTAACCCAGTCGCGCGCTGAAAGCGCGCCGGGTTGCGTCCGGGATTGATCAGTGGATTGGGTCATGCGCCTGCTTTTTTCGTTGCTCAACCATCGGATAAACTACCAGAGCGTCATAGCAAGTAAAATTTCATCGAAAACAGCTGTTCCGGCAAAGCGTTGCCGACATAACGTCAACTTGCAGTCAATCGCCCGAAATTTGATGCCGCAGGGGGCACCCTGCGTCTCTGGGACGGGCCTCGGCCCGAGGATTGATCACCACCAAATTGGCTGCAGCACATGGTCGCAAACTTGCAGTTCAGTGGCTCAGGCCGCAGCCCCGCCTTGAGGCCGCTGCCCCGCCGCCCAGCCCTGCACCGCAGCCCCAAAGGCCTGGAACAGAGGCCGTGACACCGGATCATTATTCGCGTCCCACTCGGGGTGCCATTGCACCGCCAGGGTAAACCCCGGCGCATCCCTGACGTAACAGGCCTCGGGGGTGCCATCCTGGGCATACCCATCAATGACAATACGCGATCCAGGGGTTTTGATCCCCTGCCCATGCAGGGTATTTGTCATCACCTCACGGGCGCCCAGCAATTGATGGAACACGCCGCCGTCGCTCATTTCAACAATATGGCGCAGGGCAAATTTATCCTCCAGGCTGCCATCGGGGGGCATCCGGTGGTTCATCCGTCCCGGCAGGTCGCGGATCTCTGGGTGGAGCGTGCCGCCCAGCGCCACATTAACCTCTTGAAAGCCGCGGCAAATGCCCAGGAAGGGCTGTCCCCGCTCGACACAGGCCCGCACCAATGGCAGTGCAATCGCATCGCGCGCCCGGTCAAACGCCCCATGCGCTGCGGTCTCCGCCTCGCCGTATTCCTGTGGATGCACATTGGGCCGACCACCGGTCAGCAGAAAGCCGTCAAAGGTGTCCAGCAGCTCCTCGACGGATAGAAATCGCGGATCCGAAGGGATCAACAAGGGCATACAGCCCGCCACTTCGGCCACCGCCTCGGAATTCATGGTGCCGCCCGCATGGGCCGGATACTGATCATTAATCAGGTAAGAGTTGCCGATAATACCGACGCGGGGGCGTGCCATAGGTTTTCTCTGTTTGTGACCAGTAGCGCGAACCTAGCGCCAAGCTGATACCTTGTGCAACTCCACAACGCGGCGCAACCAGATGTTTACCCCCGCACAGGTCTCCGCACAGGTCGCTTCCCATCCACCCGGCAACGGCGATGCGCGCAAATGGCGCAACTCTCACAATTCGGTTTCTGGCCCATGAAGATATCGCTCATGGGCCAAGGCACATGGCCCGTTTGGTTAGATTTCGCCAGCCAGGCCAGCAGCCTCAATGCCACTCAAGGCGGCAATGGCATCATTGTCCGAGCTATCACCTGTCACCCCAACCGCACCGATCACTGTGCCGTTTGTGTCCCGCACCAGCACGCCACCGGGAACCGGAACAACCTGACCGCCGTAAACTCCGTTTACCGCTGCCATGAAATAGCCCTGCGCCTCGGCCCGTGCCATCTGCGCCGTTCCCGCCATGCCCAACATGACCGCGCCGTAGGCTTTGCCTCGGGCAATGGCAAAGCGACCGGGCGCGGCGCCATCTTCGCGTTCAAAGGCCTGCACATGGCCGCCAGCATCCAGCACCACCACCGACAACGGCTTCAGCTCTAGCGCACGGCCCTTGTCCAGTGCCTTTTCAATGATAATCCGCGCTTCGCGCAAAGAAATAGCCATAGTAGATCCCTTTCATCTGGCTGAAAATATCCTCGGGGGAGTTTGAGGGGGCAGACAGCCCCCTCATTGCAACAGTCCCCTCAGTGTCCCTGTCAATAAATCCGCGTTGGGCTCAAACGGCCTTCAGCTCCAGCCGCCGCGCATGCAGCACCGGTTCGGTATATCCCGAAGGCTGCACCCGTCCCTTGAATACCAGATCACAGGCCGCCTGAAAGGCGATGCCATCAAAATCTGGAGCCATGGACTGATAGTCCGGATCACCGCTGTTCTGCGCATCCACTACCGCCGCCATCTTCTGCATTGCCGCCATCACCTGCGTCGCATCAACCACACCATGATGCAGCCAGTTCGCCAGTGCCTGACTTGAAATCCGACATGTCGCCCGGTCTTCCATCAGACCCACATCATGGATATCCGGCACCTTCGAGCAGCCGACCCCATTATCGATCCAACGCACCACATAGCCCAGAATACCCTGAGCGTTGTTCTCGATCTCACGACGGGTCTGTTCCTCCGACAGGTTCTCACCCGTCATCACCGGAATGGTCAACAGATCCTCCAGAGATCCCCGGGCACCAGAGACCTTCAACTGGTCCTGAACAGCCAGCACATCAACCTTGTGATAGTGGGTTGCGTGCAGGGTGGCGGCGGTCGGTGACGGCACCCAGGCGCAGGTCGCCCCAGCCTTGGGATGGCCAATCTTGGCCTCCAGCATCGCCGCCATCAGATCCGGCATCGCCCACATGCCTTTGCCGATCTGCGCGCGGCCTTTCAAGCCGCAGGCCAGACCGATATCCACATTGCGATCCTCATAGGACGCAATCCATGGCGTCGCCTTCATCTCACCCTTGGGCAACATGGCGCCGGCTTCCATCGAGGTATGGATCTCATCCCCGGTGCGGTCCAGGAAACCGGTATTGATAAACGCCACCCGAGATTTCGCCGCCCGGATACAGGCTTTCAGGTTCACACTGGTGCGGCGTTCTTCATCCATGATGCCGATCTTGACGGTATTGCGCGGCAGGCCCAGCGCGTCCTCGACATGGTCAAAGATCCGGCAGGCAAATGCCACTTCCTCGGGGCCATGCATCTTGGGCTTGACCACATAGACCGAGCCATGCGCCGAATTGCCACCCGACGCCAGCAGATCATGCATCGCAATCATCACGGTGGTCATCGCATCCAGAAAACCCTCACCGATCTCCAGCCCATCACGGTCCAGCACCGCCGGGTTGGTCATCAGATGGCCGACATTGCGGATCAGCAACAACGACCGCCCCTTCAGCGAAGAGGCACCGCCATCTGGCGCAGTATAAACGACATCATCGTTCAGCACCCGGGTAAAGGTGGTACCGCCTTTGACGATCTCTTGGCTCAGATCGCGCGTCATCAGGCCCAGCCAGTTGGAATAGGCCTGCACCTTGTCCACCGCATCGACTGCGGCAACACTGTCTTCGCAATCCATGATCGTCGACATTGCCGATTCTAAAGTGATGTCGTTGATGCCTGCGGCATCATTCTTGCCGATATTACCGGTCGCATCGACCTCAATAATCACGTGTAGGCCATTGTTTTTCAACAGAACCCGCGACGGAGCGCTGGCATCGCCAACATATCCGGCAAAGCCCGCCGCATCGCCAAGGGATGGCAGCAGCGCCCCATCGACCACAGTCAACGCCCCGACGTCAGCCCAGGATCCCTGGGCCAGTGCAAAATTTGCATCCAGAAAATCGCGACCCCAGGCCACAACCCGCGCCCCGCGGGTCGCATCATATCCCTTGCCCTGCGGCAGATCACCCATGGCATCGGTGCCATAAAGCGCATCATACAACGAACCCCAACGCGCATTCGCCGCGTTCAGTGCAAAACGGGCATTGGTGATCGGCACCACCAGTTGCGGCCCCGGCACCAGAGCAATCTCGGGATCGACATTCTGCGTCTCAATCTCAAAATCGTCGCCTTCAGGCAGTAAATAGCCAATTTCGCGCAAAAACGCTGTATAGGCCTCGGTGTCATGTGGCTGACCCCGGCGTTCGATATGCCAGCTATCAATGCGCCCTTGAAGATCCTCGCGTTTGGCCAGCAACGCGCGGTTCTCTGGGCCAAACTCATGTACCAACTGGCTCAAACCCTGCCAGAAAATATCCACGGCGACGCCAGTGCCTGGCAATGCAGCCTTTTCAATGAAATCAGCGTATTCAACTGCAACTTGCAGCCCCTGCTTTTCGACTCGTGCAGTCATCTGGCCCTCCGGTTTTTTAGTATGCGCCTGTATGCTGGCGGCAATTTAGGGTAATAGTTTCCGATCAGCAACACGGTTGGTAAACTTATTTTACCAATTGCCACGCATCTGTTTCAAAATCCATTTGATGACCAACCGGTGCCATTCCCTGCCCTGCTGCGCACCCAAATCGCATTGATTGTGCCTATCCACTTGCAGTTGCGGGACCGTGCACTAAACCTGTCACACAGCGTGACATAGGAGAGTGACATGGCCGAAACCGCCCCCCAGACGATCTACCTCAAGGACTACACCCCCTTTGGCTATCAGGTAGACTCGGTCCACCTCACCTTTCGCCTCTCCGCCAAATCCACCCGCGTGCTCAGCCGCATTCAATTCACCCCGCTACCCGACGCCGCAGACAAACGGTTCTTCCTGCACGGGGAACAATTGCAGCTGATCACCGCCAAGATCGACGGCCAATCCGTCTCGCCCCAAGTCACCCTGCAGGGGCTGACCTGCGATACCCCTGACACCGCCTTCATCTGGGAGAGTGAGGTGGAGATTGACCCGCAAGGCAATACCGCGCTGGAAGGGCTCTATATGTCGAACGGCATGTATTGCACCCAGTGCGAGGCCGAGGGCTTTCGCAAGATCACCTATTACCCGGACCGCCCCGACGTGATGAGCACCTTTACCGTGCGCATTGAGGGCGACGAAAAGGTGTTGCTGTCCAACGGTAACCCCACCGGCAGCGGTGACGGCTGGGCCGAGTGGCACGACCCATGGCCCAAACCGGCCTATCTGTTTGCACTGGTGGCCGGCGATCTGATCAACCACCCGGACCGCTTCACCACCGCCTCGGGTCGGGATGTCGAGCTGAACATCTGGGTCCGCCCCGGCGATGAGGGCAAATGCGCCTTTGGCATGGAAGCGCTGAAAAAGTCGATGTCATGGGACGAGGATGTCTATGGTCTGGAATATGACCTCGACATCTTTAACATCGTTGCAGTTGATGACTTCAACATGGGCGCGATGGAGAACAAGGGGCTGAACGTGTTCAACTCCTCCTGCGTTCTTGCCTCCCCCGAAACCTCGACGGATGCCAATTTTGAGCGCATCGAGGCGATTATCGCGCATGAGTATTTCCACAACTGGACCGGCAACCGCATCACCTGCCGCGACTGGTTCCAGCTCTGCCTGAAAGAGGGGCTGACAGTGTTCCGTGACAGTCAGTTCACCTCGGATATGCGCTCGGCCTCGGTCAAACGGATCTCGGATGTGATCGACCTGCGCGGGCGGCAATTTGCCGAGGACAACGGCCCGCTGGCGCATCAGGTCCGCCCTGAAAGCTTTCAGGAAATCAACAACTTCTACACCGCCACCATCTATGAAAAAGGCGCCGAAGTGATCGGCATGTTGAAACGGCTGGTCGGCGATGACAGCTACGCAAAGGCTGCGAAACTGTACTTTGAACGTCACGACGGTCAGGCCTGCACCATCGAGGATTGGCTGCAAGTGTTTGAAGACACCACCGGCCGCGATCTGAGCCAGTTCAAACTATGGTACAGTCAGGCCGGCACACCGCGGGTCAAGGTGACCGACGCTTATGCAGATGGCACCTACACGCTGACACTAGAGCAATCGACGCCCGCCACACCGGGCCAGCCCGACAAAGATCCCCGTGTCATCCCGGTGGCCGTCGGCCTGTTGGGCCAGAACGGCGATGAGGTACAGGCGACACAGGTGCTGGAACTGACCCAAGCCAAACAAAGCTTCACCTTTGACGGTCTGTCCGCCAAGCCGATTGCCTCGATCCTGCGCCAGTTCTCGGCCCCTGTGATCCTGCAGCGCGACACCAGCAATTCTGAGCGCGCCTTTCTACTGGCTCATGATAGCGATCCCTTCAACCGGTGGGAGGCAGGCAATGCTCTGGCCAAGGACTCCCGCATCGCCATGGTGCTGGAAGGCGTTGCACCGGATGCCGATTATCTGGATGCGCTGACCAAACTGGTCCGCGATGACAGCCTTGATCCGGCCTTCCGCGCCCTGGTGCTGTCGCCACCCAGCCAGTCGGATCTGGCCCAGACCCTGTATGAGCGTGGCCATACCCCGGATCCGCAGGCCATCTACGACGCCGCCGAGACCTTTACCCAGACTCTGGCCGAGGCGCTGACCGACAGCCTGCCGCGGCTCTATGCCGACACCACCGTGCAAGGCCCCTACAGCCCCGATGCCACAAGCACCGGCAAGCGCGATCTCAACGCCCGCATCCTGTCGCTGCTGACCCGTCTGGATGGCGGCGACCAAGCCGCCCGCCAATATGGCGCTGCTGACAACATGACCTTGCAGAACGCCGCCTTGGCCTGCTTACTAAAAGCCGACAAGGGCGAACAGCAGTCACAGGCCTTCTTTGATCAGTGGCAGGGGGATCGACTGGTGATGGATAAATGGTTTGGCCTGCAGGTCGCCTGCGCCGCACCAGACAAAGCCGCAAGTCTCGCCGAGGCGCTGACCAGGCACCCGCTGTTCGACATGAAGAACCCCAACCGGTTCCGCGCGGTGATGGGCGCGCTGGCGATGAACCAGGCTGGTTTCCACTATGCCGGTGGCGCGGGCTATCAGCTGCTGGCCGACAATCTGATCGCGCTGGACGCCCTGAACCCGCAGACCACCGCCCGCATGTGCTCGGTCTTTCAGACCTGGAAACGCTATGACCAGCCACGTCAGGACCTGATCCGCAGCCAGTTGGACCGTATCGCCGCGACCAAAAACCTCAGCCGGGACACCAATGAGATGGTCACCAGGATCCTGAACGGCTAGCGCCGCCTCAAGCACCTGGTCACGCATCAATCCGGACGGGCCTGCCATGCGGCCTTTTTATGGAGTTCACACAGTGCCCCTTCTTATCGCCATCATCGGCATCGCCGCTGCGGTTTATTTCTTCCTGAACCGCGCCCGCAACGCGGCCCTGATGGCCGGAGACCTTGTGGATGTGGCTAAGGATGTAAAACTGGCAGCCCGGCGGTTTGGGTTCCGCCGCCAGGCCAACATGCATCCGGTCGAAAGTGTTGAAGACCGCAACCTGGCCATCGCCGCATTGGCGATTGCCTTTCAAGAGCTCAACGGCAAGCCAGGGCGAGACCAGGGCGATAAACTTATCTGTCAGCTGCAAAGGCAATTGGGCATGGACAGCGACGCCGCAGAAGATGCGGCCATTCTGGGGCGCTGGCTGGTCTCGCAATGTGGTGGAACTGAGGCGGCCTTGGCCAGATTGTCCCGCAAAGTATACAGGCTTGGCGGCGCAGAGACGCTGCAACCCTTGATGGACATCGTCAACGGCAGCCTGTCAGGCAACGGTCTGAGCCCGCGCCAAAAGGACGCGATGGAAGGGTTACGGTCAGCCTTTCGCAAAGCCGGATCCTAAAGGCAGATCCTAAATCCAATGGGCAAACCACGCCTCATCAGCCGCGCTGCCCCCCATTGATGTGATCAGAGGTCGACAATGCCCGAAACGTTAATGCCCGAAACTTTTCAGTTCTCCAGGTATTCCCGCACCCCCCAACTGCTTGTCACATTGATGATACTCTATGGCGTGCTGGCTGGTCTCTATTTCGCTGTGGACGCCGCCGGCTGGATCGTCGCCCTTTTGGCACTGCCAACAATCCCTGCCGCCTGGGACTATTGGCGTGATATCCGCTCGGGCCTATCGCTCGGCCCGGACCAGGTCGAGTGGTACAGCGGCCAACACATCGACAGCCTGGCGCTGGAACAGATCGACCATGCAAGGTTCGACACCCGCTGGGATTTTTCCGTGCGGGTCAC
The DNA here is from genome assembly GCF_030285785.1 of Parasedimentitalea psychrophila. Taxonomy (NCBI): domain Bacteria; kingdom Pseudomonadati; phylum Pseudomonadota; class Alphaproteobacteria; order Rhodobacterales; family Paracoccaceae; genus Parasedimentitalea; species Parasedimentitalea psychrophila. Next base: position 120,988 of record NZ_CP127247.1, read on the forward strand.
CTTGATTCTGCAAAACGGCAGCAAACTGCGGCTGCCACCTCAGGTGCTGCCACCGCGCCGCCAGCTTGAACCCGAACTACAGGCACGCGGTGTGCGAACTGAACGACATCATTTTCGACTGTCTTGATCCCGGGTCCTCGCCGCCCCCTCACCAAGGCCATGCGAAAACCCCAATTCAAAACCCGAAACACCGCAAGCTTGCCCTTATTGCGCCCCATTGCCGCGAGATAATGGCGCAACACCTTCTGATGCTGCCACCGAACCGGATATTGCCGATGCTCAACCTCTCCCAACAGGCGCGCGATGCCATTTCTCAAATGATCCGTCCTTTCAAGGGTCGCTTCTGCCTGCCGCAAAAGGAACAGATGATCGCCCGTGCCCTGCCAGTCGACACCACATTCCCCCAGTTGCGCCCCGAGGACAGTCTCTCTATTCCGGTGATGGATCAGGGCGTCGATGACATCGCCTGCCGGGCCGCACAGGCCCGCGGCCAATATCTGGCCAGACAAGACCGCTGGGACGAGCTTTCCGCCGAGATCGAAGCCGCGGACAAAGCCCGCACCAAAACCCCAGGCGGCATGCCGGTGGCCGACCTGCTTGCTTACGGCGCCCGCGCTGATGTGGTCAATGCCGTTGAACATGCGCTCAGCGATGGCCACCAAGCGGACTCCCGGCCCCTGATCGACGGCATCATGGCACTCGAGGCCGTTCGGATGGCCTACCGAAACGATCCCTATCTGGCAACTGTGGTGGCTCTGGCCCATATCGATATCGGCTGGACCTGGCGTGGCACCGGCTGGGAGACCACACTCCCCGCGGTTAACCGACAGCGCTGGACGTCCCATTTTGATCGCGCTGCAGCGCTGCTCACCCCGTTCGACACCACAGAACTGAATAGTCCGTTTATGACGGCGACAAGCTGCGCCATGTTACAGGGCAACAGCACAAAAACCATGACTGTCGCCAATGGGTATGAGCGCCTGATTGATCTTGATCCGATGGACAGCCGCCATTTCCGAGCCCTTGGCAATCACATGCTGCCACGCTGGTCTGGCTCTTATGCCGCGCTCGAACTTGAGGCGCGCCGCACTGCCTCGCGCACCGCGCCCATCTGGGGGGCTGGCGGCTACACATGGGTCTATTTCGATGCCATTGCCAATGACGAACAGGCCTGTGCCCAGGTTGACGTCGAGTTTTTTCTCGACGGGCTGCGTGACATCGTGAAAACCCAGCCTACCCAAGAGATGATCAATCTGCTTGCCTCATACTGTTCGGTGGCCCTGTGCAACGGTCTGGGCCTCTGCGAATGGGCTGATATGCCAAGGTTGCAAATAGCCGAAGCCGTTGACTGGCTGATCCGGGATCACCTGTACGAGTTGCACCCCCTGATCTGGGCCCACGCGGCGGACGGGTTTGACAACAACGCCAGAATCACCTCCCCCAGCCGGTTTGCCGCCCGCGGCCGCGCGGATGCGATGCAGATCATTGCAGATCAGTTCCGCGATGAAATCAACCGGGGCCACAAGGTGACCTTCACCACCGACGGCCCCCAGTTCAGCCTTGCCTAGAACAGAACCTGCAAGCGGGTTTTACCCCAAAACGACTTCTCCTTTGGCAGATCGATGCATTTGAGTATTTTTAGCAAAAAGAAGCTGCAGGAAAAATCACCTGTGTTTCTCGTTGCCAAAAATACTCATATAACAACAGGGCCGGGCAACTATAGGCTTCGGTGCAGGGCGCCGGCGAAATCTGCGACAGGGTGTCCGGCCAAAATCGACGTCCGGCGCCGGTGGGGAAGTTCGGCGCGCCTCGGCGGAATTTTCATCTGACTTCGGCAAAAGGCATAGTCCTTCCGGACAGCTTCAGATCCCTGATTTTGGAGTTCGACCAATGAAATACACTATGTTCCAGCAACGGCAATCGCCAAGATAAAGACCCTGGCGATTGCAGATGTTTCAGCGCTTTTTCAGCGCATCCAAAAGGGCTGCCCCAAATGCGCCACCCGCGTCACCGCCCGCCGTTGGCCCTTTGGGGCCTGCGGACATCGGCTGCTTGCCGCGCCCGCCTTGATTGCTTTTGCCCGGCTTGCCGTCAGGCCTGCCCCCCAGAGCCCCGCCTCGCGCGGCGCGGTCGTCGCGGGACGAAGCGCCGCCATCTTTGCGCATGGTCAGGCCAATGCGTTTGCGGGGCACATCAATTTCGGTGACGGTGACCTTGACCACCGCGCCGGTTTTCACCACCTCATGCGGGTCTTTGACAAACCGGTCTGCCAACTGGCTGACATGCACCAGCCCGTCCTGATGCACCCCAATATCGACAAAGGCACCAAAAGCCGCAACATTGGTCACAGTGCCCTCAAGCACCATACCCGGCTTCAGATCCTTGATGTCCTCGACCCCGTCGGCAAATGTCGCGGTGACAAAACTGGGGCGCGGATCCCGGCCCGGTTTCTCCAGTTCGGCCAGAATGTCACGCACCGTCGGCAGGCCGAACTTGTCATCTACAAATGCTTCGGCCTGCACCCCGCGCAGGGCCCCTGGATCACTGGCCAGCGCCCGCAGATCCCGACCACAGGCCTTTACGATCTTGCGCGCCACTCGGTAGGCCTCGGGATGCACCGACGAGCCGTCCAGCGGCTCGGCGCCACCCCGAATGCGCAGGAAACCGGCACATTGCTCAAATGCCCGTGGCCCCAGCCGCGCCACTTTCAGCAGCTCCCGGCGCGAGGCAAAGGCGCCGTTTACATCCCGGTGCGCCACAATTGCCTCAGCCAGTCCCGGCCCCAGACCAGAGACATGCGCCAGCAACGGTGCCGAGGCCATGTTCAAATCGACGCCAACCCCGTTCACTACATCCTCGATCACCGCTTCCAGCGACTTCGATAGTTGGTGCTGATCAACGTCATGTTGATACTGACCGACGCCAATCGACTTGGGTTCGATCTTGACCAGTTCAGCCAGCGGATCCTGCAGCCGCCGCGCAATTGACACTGCGCCGCGCAGGCTCACATCCAAGTCCGGGAACTCCCGCGCTGCCAGTTCCGATGCGGAATAGACCGAGGCCCCCGCCTCGCTGACCACCACCTTGGTTGGCACTTTCACACCCGGCGGCAACAGCTTCAGCGCGTCCGCCACCAGACGTTCGGTCTCGCGACTACCGGTACCATTGCCGATGGCAATCAGCTCGACGCCATGCTGCACCACCAGTCTCAGGATCGCCGCCTTGGCGCCACCAACATCATTCCTTGGCTGAAACGGGTAGAAGGTATCTGTACCCACCATTTTACCGGTGGCATCAACCACTGCCGCCTTGACGCCGGTGCGAATGCCCGGGTCCAGCCCGAGAGTCACCAGCGCACCGGCCGGAGCGGCAAACAGCAGGTCTTTCAGATTGCGCGCAAACACCCGGATCGCCTCATCCTGCGAGCGCTTGCGCAGCTCGCTCATCAGTTCCAGCATCATCGACAGGCTCAGCTTCACCCGCCAGGCCCAGCCGGCAATTTTGCGCAGCCAGATATCTCCGGGGCCTTTGCCGCCAGCCTGTAACTGCGCCGCCACCATGGCTTCGGCACGGGCCGCGCCCTCCTCGGAGTCGGGACCGATATCCAGTGTCAGCACGCCCTCATTCGCGCCGCGCAGCATCGCCAGTGCCCGGTGTGACGGCACATCCGCCCAGCGCTCGCGATGGTCAAAATAATCCGAGAACTTGGCGCCCTTGTCCTGCTGCCCCTGCACAACCCGCGCCGTCAGAAACGCCTCTTTCTGCAAAAAACTTCGCAAACCTCCCAGCAAGGCAGCATTTTCCGTCAGCCGTTCCACCAGAATATCGCGCGCACCGTTCAGCGCATCCTTCACCGTCTCGACAGCCTCAGAAACATAGCCTTCGGCCAGCGCCTCGGGCGCGGTCATCCGATCCGCCAGAATAGCATCCGCCAGTGCCTCCAGCCCATTTTCGCGGGCAATCATCGCCTTGGTGCGGCGCTTCTTCTTATAGGGCAGATAGATGTCTTCCAGCTGCGCCTTGGTCTCGGCCTTGGCAATTGTGCCGGCCAGTTCAACGGTCAGCTTATCCTGCGCCTTGATGGTCTGCAGAATGCTCGCACGGCGCGCTTCCAGCTCGCGCAGATAAGACAACCGCTCGGCCAGTGTCCGCAACTGGGTATCATCCAGGCCCCCGGTCACCTCTTTGCGGTAGCGGGCGATGAACGGCACGGTTGAGCCTTCATCCAGCAGCTTCACGGCCGACACCACCTGCTCAGGTCGGGCGCTGATCTGTGTGGCGATGGAATGGGCGATACGGCGGGCGGTTTCCACGGCGGTCTCCTCAAGTCTGTTGGGACACCCTTCTTAGCCGCGCGGGTGAAGTCCGCCAAGTGGTCACGGGGTCAGCAGGGCAAAATAGCGCCCAGCTGGGCATTTTCAGCATAAGGATAGATCCAAAGCCGCATTCACCCGGTCGATTTCAGCCTCATACCAGGCGATTGCAGCCTTGGGGTCCTCCCGGAATGCTTTTGCAAATGAGGCCGGCGCCGCAGTGTTTTCATCATATTCAGTGGCCCAAACCATCATGCCCAATAATGCTGGCAACAGCGCCCGTGCTTTGCCTGTCGGCAGATAGAAGACCTTGCTTCGTTTGTTCGGATCCACATGCCGGGTCAACATGGCCTCCTCTTCTAGCCGGGACAGACGGTCCGCCAGAATATTTGTCGATATCCCCTCCTCCGAGGCCGCAAAGTCGCCGTAATATCGTTTACCATGCAGCAATACGTCCCTCAGCAGGACAAAGCACCATTTGTCGCCAAACACACCGGCTGCATAGCGAACCGGACACCCGGACCACATGATTTTCTCTGATCTTTTCATGCCCAAAGAATAACAGCAAAAATAATACTTGCAATTTGAAAGCTCTCGATCAAATATTCACTTGCAAAACACAAGTGAATTGGAGAAAACATGCCCTCACCTTTTGTATGGTTTGACAATATTGGTGCGCAACGCGAGGAAACCGTCCATTTCCTGAACGAGACATTTGGCTGGTCAGCCAATAGCGTTGGGCCGATGACATTTCTGGAGAGTGGCAGTGGAAAGCCGTTTGCAGCGGCCTGTGACCCCATGGACGGGCTCAGCGGATGGGTGCCCTATATCGAGGTTGAAGATCTGACATCTGCGGTGACCAAAGCCGCGTCAAATGGCGCCACAATTATTGCGGAAAACTTGACTGGACCCGCGGGCGTTGCGACCTTCATTCGGGATCCGGGCGGCGCCCCGCTGGCCCTGTGGAAGCGGGATGGGAACGCCAAGGCATGACAAAGCACCTGATCTCCGTGCTCGCCTTTATGGCGGTCACCTTTGCGGTGCAGGGATCCTCGCACTTTCTGCTCAACAAAGATCACTTTGCCGCAGTGGGGTTCCTGCGCGGGTCCCCCATTATGCTGATGGGATTCTCCGTCATGATCATCCAGGGATTGATTCTGAGCCTGGCTCTTTCCCGGCTGGCCCCAACGGTGCCAACGCTGCGTGACGCAATAACCATCTCGTTGGGTTTTGGCCTGTTCCTGGCGAGTTACATTGTCCTGACAGAACCCGCCAAATACGCAGTGCCGTCCATTTTGGACTGGATAAAAATTGAGGCGACAGCCAGTGCGGTTCAATTTGGTGTGTTTGGCATCCTGTTGGGATGGATCCATCGAAAGATCGCATAAGGCGCTATCTACAATTGCCAACAGGAACCCCGATGTGCTGCCAACCACAGGAGCCCATCGGGGATTTCAGATAAATCAAGCCCCCCAGCTCTGCCAGCCCGGTTGGATGTTCGTCCCCCAACAGCTTGATCGCGGAAATCACTGGCACAGCCTGCACTGACCAGGCCAGGCTTCGGCCCCTTAACCCCGATTCCTCTGCCCGGCACCGCTCGTGCCTCTTGCCCCGGTTCACTGGCTGGCCTAGAACGCTGGCAAACCTGATCAAAGGAGCCGGTGCGACATGCTCGACCTGACATATGAACTGCCCAAACCCAAGGTGATCTCGGGTGCCAAGCATGACTGGGAACTGGTCATCGGCCTGGAGGTCCACGCTCAGGTCAGCTCCAACGCCAAACTGTTTTCCGGCGCCTCGACCCAGTTTGGTGCTGAACCAAACTCAAACGTGGCCTTTGTCGATTCCGCAATGCCCGGCATGCTGCCGGTAATCAACGAATACTGCATCGAACAGGCGGTGCGCACCGGACTGGGCCTGAAGGCGCAGATCAACCTGAATTCCGCCTTTGACCGCAAGAACTATTTCTACCCCGACCTGCCGCAGGGCTACCAGATCTCGCAGCTGTATCACCCCATCGTCGGCGAAGGCGAAGTGCTGGTCGAACTGGGCAACGGCTTGGCGCGCAACATTCGCATCGAACGCATCCACATGGAGCAGGACGCCGGCAAGTCGATCCACGATATGGATCCGAACATGTCCTTTGTTGACCTGAACCGTGTCGGCGTTTGCCTGATGGAGATCGTCAGCCGTCCCGACATCCGCAGCCCGGAAGAAGCCGCCGCCTTTGTCGCCAAGTTGCGTCAGATCATGCGCTACTTGGGCACCTGTGACGGCAATATGCAGAACGGCAATATGCGGGCTGATGTCAACGTATCGATCTGCCGTCCCGGTCAGTATGAAAAATACCAGGAGTCTCAGGACTTTGCCCATCTCGGCACCCGTTGCGAAATCAAGAACATGAACTCGATGCGGTTCATCCAGCAAGCGATCATTGTTGAAGCCGAACGGCAGATCAAAATCGTCGAGGCTGGCGGCACCGTGGCCCAGGAAACTCGTCTCTATGACGTCGAGAAGGGCGAGACCCGGTCGATGCGCTCCAAGGAAGAAGCGCACGACTATCGCTACTTCCCCGACCCCGATCTGTTGCCGCTGGAAATCGAGCAGGCCTGGGTCGACGAGATTGCCGCCACCCTGCCGGAACTGCCAGACGCCAAGAAATCGCGCTTTATCGCCGATTTTGGCCTGTCCGACTATGACGCCTCGGTGCTGACGGCGGATGTGGAATCGGCCGCGTATTTTGAGGCCGTGGCCGAAGGCCGCAACGGCAAGCTCTCTGCGAACTGGGTGATCAACGAACTTTTTGGCCGCCTGAAAGCCGACGACAAAGATATCGCCGACTGCCCGGTCTCTCCGGCGCAACTGGGCGGCATCATCGCGCTGATCTCGGCGGATACCATCTCCGGCAAGATCGCCAAGGATCTGTTTGAGATCGTCTATACCGAGGGTGGCGACCCGGCTGAAATCGTCGAGGCGCGCGGCATGAAGCAGGTGACCGACACCGGCGCCATTGAGGCGGCTTTGGACAAGATCATCGCCGACAACCCGGCGCAGGTGGAAAAAGCCAAGCTGAACCCAAAACTGGCGGGCTGGTTTGTCGGGCAGGTGATGAAAGCCACCGGCGGCAAGGCCAACCCCAAGGCCGTGAACCAGCTAGTAGCGCAAAAACTGGGCGAATAACCCAACGGTTACAGCAAGTAATACGAGGGCGGCCATAGGGTCGCCCTTTTGTTTTGCCGCCTTCATCAGCTTGACTCTCCGCCAAGCGGCCCGTTCTCTGGGCAAAAATTCAGGAGTCACCATGCAGAACAGTTTCAATCAGGAACTCGAAGACCGGCTTGTCCGCTATGCTGCAATCGATAGCCAAAGCGACGAAAACTCTCCCTCGGCCCCGAGTACCAAATGCCAGTTCGGGATGTTGGACCTGCTCAAGGAAGAGCTCAGCTCCATTGGCGCACAGGACGTGCAGCTGACTGAATACGGCGTTGTGCTAGCCACCATTCCAGGCACTGTGCCGGGGCCAACGATTGGCTTCCTTGCCCATGTGGACACGGCGCCGCAGTTCAATGCAACAGGCGTCAAACCACGGGTGATCAAGGGCTACAACGGCGGTGATATCACCTTCCCGGACAATCCCGACCTTGTGTTGTCTCCGGCCGAGCATCCGTATCTGGCGACCAAACAGGGCCACAACCTGATAACGGCATCTGGCACCACTCTTTTGGGGGCCGATGACAAGGCGGGTGTGTCGATCATTATGACAATGGCACGTCATATGCTGGACAATCCAGACTTCCGCCGCGGACCAATCCGCATCGCCTTTACCCCGGACGAAGAAATTGGCCGCGGCGTGGGCGACGCGCTGATCACAGATCTGGCCGCCGATTTTGCCTATACTCTGGATGGCGGCGAAGTGGGTGAGATCGAATTTGAGAGCTTCTCGGCTGACCGCGCCGTTGTCACCGTTACCGGCGTCTCTATCCATCCCGGTCTGGCAAAAGAGAAAATGGTCAACGCCATCCACCTTGCCTCCAAGATCATACAGACGCTGCCGCAGGCAACCATGACACCCGAGACCACCGATGACCGCGACGGCTTTATCCATGCCACGGATATGCTTGGTGGATCGTCTGAAATGGTGATCAAACTGATCCTGCGTGATTTTGAAATGGAGGGGCTGGCGGCCAAAGGCAACATCCTGCGGCAGGTTTGCAGCGCGGTGCAGGCCACGGAACCCCGCGCATCCATCACCTGCGAAATCTACCCGCAATACCGCAACATGCGCTACTGGCTGGAGAAAGACATGACGCCGGTTGAGCTCGCCCGGGAGGCCAGCAAGGCGCATGGGATTGACCCGGTGTCAGTGCCCATTCGAGGCGGCACCGACGGCTCGCGGCTCACGGAACTGGGAATCCCGGCGCCAAATATCTTTACCGGCATGCAATGCATCCACGGACCACTGGAATGGATCTCGGTGCAGGACATGGTGACCGCAACCGAAGTTTGCCTGTCGCTGGCCAGCCTGGCCGCAGATAAGCAGGCCGGATAAAGCCCCCAAAGGCAAATCAAGTTGGGCGCTGGGGTGATACCGGCGTCCAATTATGCGATGTGCCGCTGGCGTCACATTCCCACCTTGGCCTGCCCCCCTGCTCTTGCTAAACACATGCAACAAACAAACGATCCGGATCCTGATGATGTTCGAGTACAAAGTTGTTCCCGCCCCCGCCAAGGGCACCAAGGCCAAAGGGGTGAAGACGCCTCAGGGGCGGTTTGCCGTGACCATTGAGCAGCTGCTGAATGACATGGGGGCTGACGGCTGGGAGTTTCAGCGCGCCGAGCTGTTGCCCAGCGAGGAGCGCTCGGGGCTGACCGGATCAACCACCCATTGGCGTAATGTGATGGTGTTTCGCCGCCCCACCGGGGATGAGGAAATGAGCATGCCCGCCGCACAGGCAGATCACAGCCCCTCCGTCCGCGCTGTCCACGCCCCTGAAACGGTGCCGCTGACCGCAATCGCGGGCGACCCTCAGGCTGCGGCAGATGCCACCCCGGTGCCCGGTGCCGGTGCCCGCGAAATGCAGGCCGATGATGGTGTCGAAGAGCTGAGCCCGGTGGCTGGCGTCACCGCCGCGCTGAAAGCACGGGCCAAGCAGCAAAGCGACGAGGACGGCCAGTAATCAGGCCGCCCCAGCCCGCCTCTTGATCAGGCGTCGATGTCCAGTGCCAGCGCGTGGATGCGCGGCACAATATCCCCCAGCGCCTTGTGCACCATGCGATGACGCTGCAGCCGGTTTTGTCCGCCAAACGCGGCGGCCCGGATCATCACGTTAAAGTGGCTTTCGCCGTGCCCGTCGTGCCCCGCATGGCCGCGGTGGCTGTCACTGTCATCAACGACCTGTAATTCAGACGGTTGAAACGCCTCTTGCAGCCGATTTTCGATCTCTTGCGTGATGTTCATAGCCTCATTTCCCATATTTTTTTCGTTACCCCCTTCTATCTGCCGCTGTGTAGATTAAAGTGTTTGCTCCGAGTCGAATAGATGCGTCGTAGAAGGTGCACCCCCATGAGCAAGTCAGATCCTTTCGGTTTCGATATGTCGGTCCGATCCGCCAAGAAAAAAAACCCGCGCGGGCGGCGCAGCATGTCCGGAGCCTCCGAGACCTCCGTGCGTGAATGCCACCACGAAGGCTGCCAGGAGGCCGGCAAGTTCCGCGCCCCCAAGGCGCCGGATGTGTTGGATGATTTCTTTTGGTTCTGCCAAGAGCACGTCCGTGAATACAATAGTAAGTGGAGCTTCTTTGATGGCACGACCGAGGCCGAATTGAATGCCCAGTCATCCAAGGACAAGGTCTGGGAACGCGAAACCCGGCCAATAGGCGATCCCGAGGCACGGGCCTGGGCCCGGTTGGGCATCGAGGACCCGCAGCAGGTTTTGGGCGCCAATGCCACCCAGAACCCCGGCAAAAACGGCGGCAGCACCGGCCGCCGCCTTCCCGCCACCGAACGTCGCGCGATCGAAATTCTGGAGGCCAGTGATGGCTGGACCAAAATTGAGATCCGCAAGGCCTATAAGAAACTGATCAAAGTGCTGCACCCCGACATGAACGGCGGCGACCGCTCGCAGGAAGAACAGCTGCAAGAGGTGATGTGGGCCTGGGATCAGATCAAGGACAGCAAGACCTTTAAATAAGCCGGTCACAAACCATAGCTATCAAAGGGCGCCATTGCAGGTGCCCTTTTTTGATTCTCCCATCCGCGATCGGCCACCCAAAGGGTCGAACTGGCAGGCAAAGGGACGCATCCGTTCTGGCTCGTGCACAATGCGATACCGCCGCAGCGCAGACAGCCCTCGACGACGGTCGCCTTCAGGCTCTGCGCGAGGGGCGCCCGGCCAGGTCGCGATTGCTGGTAATGCCCTCGGTCTGCGGCAGGTGGGCCGGTACCAGGTGGGCCAGTTCCCGATATTTCATCACCGCAAAACCGGGGTCGACAAAGGAAAAGGGCGGCCCAACCGGGCCGCCCTTTGTTACTCAGTTCCCCTTGCGAGGCTTGCTCTTGGCGAAACCGCCGCCACCTTTGGCGGGGCCTCCCTTGGCCAGCGCCGCACGGGCCTTGTTCTTTTTGCTGTCAGCCCGGCCCTTGGGGGGGGGCGGACCTTTGCGGTCACTGTCGCCGCCGGGCTTACCGGCATAGGGCTTACTGTCGCCAGTCTTGCGCCGTTTCAGCGGCGTGACGTGTTCTTCACCCGGACGCGCCATGCGCTGAGACGGGTTGCCGCCACCTTTGCCGATCCCTGCCTTGGGTTTTTTCGAGCGGGGCGCAGGGGAATCGTTCCAATCGACCGGAGGGGTCGACGATTTGCCGCCATATTTGGCGTCGCCACCCTTCTTACCCGCATCCTCGCGCGGTTTGTAGTCGTCACGCGGTTTGCGATCTTCGCGAGGCTTGAAATCGTCACGCGGCTTGCGATCTTCGCGTGGCTTATAATCGTCGCGCGGTTTGCGATCTTCGCGTGGCTTAAAGTCGCCACGGGGCTTGCGATCATCGCGACGCGGGCCGCTGCCCTCAAATTTGGGGCGTGGCGAATGGGCGATATCCGGGGCCTTGTCCAGCTTGACAACCTTGGAGCCTTCAACTTCAGGTTTGCCCAGTGCCTTGAGGAAGCCATCGACACTGCTCTGGCGCAGCTCAACATAGCTTTCTTGGCCCTGCACCCGGATGGCGCCGATATCGTCCTTGGACAGGTTGCCTGCCTTGCACAGCATCGGCAGCAAACGACGCGGTTCAGCGCCCGCATCGCGACCACCGGAAATCGAGAACCAGACCGAAGGACCAAACGGCTCGCGCTCTTTGCGGGCGCCCTTGTCCTGACCGGGATCACCCAGTTCCTCGGGCGCAGTGTGGCGCGAATGGAACAGGCGCAGATAGGCTGCGGCCAGCTGTTCGGGCGCAAACTTCTCCAGCAGGTTTGCCACTGGTGTGGCCTCTGCGTCGGTGACGACTTCGGTCCAGGTTGCATCGCCCAGCATACGGGCCTCGTCCTGACCACGAACCGCTTCGGCGCTTGGCGCGTTCAGCTCTTCGGCGGTGAGTTTGGCCGCCCGCAACAGGCGCATCGCCTTGCCGCGTGACTTGGGTGGTACGATCAGCGCAGAGACACCCTGGCGTCCGGCCCGGCCAGTCCGGCCTGAGCGGTGCAGCAGGGTTTCGTGGCTGTTTGGCAGTTCGGCATGAACCACCAGATCCAGCTTGGGCAAGTCAATGCCGCGCGCCGCCACATCGGTGGCCACGCAGACGCTGGCACGACCGTCGCGCAGGGATTGCAACGCGTTGGACCGCTCGGCCTGCGACAGCTCGCCCGACAGCGCCACCACCGAGAAGCCCCGGTTCGACAGGCGTGTGGTCAGACGGTTGACCATTGCACGGGTGTTACAGAACACCAGCGCATTGGGCGCTTCGTGGTAGCGCAACACGTTGATGATGGCGTTTTCGCTATCGCGCTGAGACACAGCCAGCATTTGATAATCAATATCCGCGTGCTGCGATGTCGCGGCAACGGTGGTGATCCGCTCGTAATCCTTCAGATAGGTTTCAGCCAGACGCGCGATGCCTTTTGGCACGGTGGCCGAGAACATCAGGGTGCGACGGGTTTCAGGGGTTTCGCCCAGAATGAATTCCAGATCTTCGCGGAAACCGAGGTCGAGCATCTCGTCGGCCTCGTCCAGCACCACGGCGCGCACTTCGGACAGGTTGATCGAGCCGCGCATGATGTGGTCGCGCAAACGACCCGGTGTGGCCACAACGATATGGGTGCCGCGATCCAGCGCCCGGCGCTCGTCGCGCATATCCATGCCGCCAACGGTCGAGGCCATATGGGCCCCGGCGCCGGCATAGAGCCATTCCAGCTCGCGCTTGACCTGCATTGCCAATTCACGCGTGGGTGCAATCACCAGCGCCAAGGGTGATGCGGCGCGGCCAAAGCCTTCGTCGTCACCGAGCAAGGTCGGCGCCATCGCCAGACCAAATCCTACTGTTTTGCCCGAGCCAGTCTGGGCCGAGACCAACAGATCCTTAGACACCAGATCAGGGTTGCTGACCTCTTGCTGGACCTGGGTCAACGATTCGTAACCGCGCGCCTTGAGCGCCTCTGCGAGTGCTGTTTTCACGATATTCATTTTCGCTTGCTGCGGGGCACGGCAATTGGGACAGCCAGCCCGGAATTTTGATGGCACCACCATCCCGGTGGGCGGGGTCCACATGACCCGAATGGGGGCATGTAATAGGTTTCAGAGCAAAAGTATAGATGCTCTGTGGTAAAGGCAGCTATGCGTTCAGCGGCCGACAAAAATCAACCCCATAGGAAAGCCCCCTTCGCCGGAGATCACTGCCTGCGGTTCGGGCCGCCGGTATCAAGGCGACCCAGACCGAATTTCAGGATCCAGGAGGCACATAGGCGCCGGTCAGGCCAGCAGCCTTCTTGATGACCGCTTCAAAATCATCGCTGGTCCAGGCCCGCACGGTTTCGGCCCGCGCGATCGCTCCCGATGCAGAGACCGCCATGGCGATCGCCACCGCATCCGAACCATCCGGAGCCTCTGAGACAAGCACAACATCATTGGTGCCGGTGGTGTTATACATCGCCACCAGCCTACCTCCGACCTTTTCGATCAGGCTCTGAACAACCGAAGATCTGTTTTCAGGTTTGCTGAGCAACCCCTTGATACCGACCTGAGAATAGCTTGCATATGTTATAAATAGTGGCATGTTTTTCTCCCATAACAGACTTGCCAGTCTCACAAATAATCCCTGACAGCTTTTGTCAGGGCCCAAGCTCTGCCGCCGAGTGTCAAGCCAGCGCAGAGATCAGCACATAGGTGCCAGCCACGATCAGAAATCCGCCCGTCAGGCGGGTCATCGCGCGTATCTGCGGCACGTTCTTTTCGGCCAGCACATAAAGCGCCAGCCCGACGATCCAGTAGACATTCATGATGCCGCCAACAAACAGCAGTGCCATCAGCGCCCAACAGCACCCCAGGCAATACCCGCCGTGGATCATCCCCAACCAAAGCGCCCCGGTTGCGCCCGGGCGGCGATGCTGCACCAGAAACGCGCCGGGCGAGCGGCAATGGGCCAGGCAGGCATGTTTGAGACCACTCATCTGGTACAGTCCCGCAAGCAGCACCACCACCCCGGCCAGCCCGCCGGACCTGATCGGCATCATTGCGCCCATCGACAGACCAAGGGTCTCGACCTGCCATTGCGCCAGAGTGGCGATCAGGCTGAAGCCCCCCCAAGCCAACAGATACCCGGCCAGGAACAAGTGACTAAGCAGTACAACCCGCTCCGCATCCGGTCCCATCCGTTTGACCGCCGTATACAACAGCAACATCGGGGCCGCACTGGGGGTCATCATGGCAATCATCATGACCCACCACATCGCAAAGTTCAGCAGCGCATAGCCCGGCGTCCACAGCGGACCTGCGGTCATCGAGACCTCCACCTCGGCAAAGGTATACCAGGCAGCCATCACGGTGATCGACAGCGCCGACAGGGCAACGATCAGCCCGTCCCGGCGTGCCAAGCGTTCCACCGCCCCCCGCCCCAAGACGGGATTTTCCGGCGCTACATCCGCTCCCCCTTCAGGCACCAACTCGTCCTTCTCCGGTCAGATGCAGACTGGCGAAATGCGCATGGGTTCCTGAATTCTTGAGCAACTCAATCGCCCCGCCCGAGGTCTTGGTGCTGCCCATGGCCATCTCGGCAAAGCCAAATTCAAACCCGTTCGGCAGCCGGATCCCCACACGGTGCGGCGCCCCCGACATGATATGTGGAATCGGTTCGGCGTTGACCTCGACGACGCCAGCAACACTGCCTTTGCCGATCCGATCCTCAGCGTTTATCTCAACCGAAATCGGCGCAATGATCGTTTCATGCTTGGTTGGGCACATGGCGCTGAAAACATACCACATGGTGGCCATTTCAACGGTATCCTTGCCGGTCATGATGGCCTCCAGCGCGGCCCGCTGCGCAGCACTGGCAGTCTCATCTATAATAAGCTGCATCTGGCCTTCACCCTCGTGGATTGCGCCGGGCCATTTATAGACCCCGGCAGCCAGCAGCCCGCCAAGCTGAACATCGCCATAATTTCCCTTGTCGATGCGGAAAAATACCGCCGCCTCGCAGGTGCCATCCGTTGGCAGCACACCAAATTGGCAGGGACAGCCGAAGTTACAGTTACAATTGACAATTTCCTCGCCCTGAATGCTCCATTTTTCCACAGAAAATCCCCCCGAACAAATCGTTACCAAAACAGCACAACCGCCGCTCGGGTTCTCCCCGCAACGACGCCTTCCCTAATGATAGGGCGTCTTTCTGGATTACGACCTGAATGTCGCAGAAAATTTTCATCTCCTGAAACCGCCGCCAACTAAGGCCAGGCGGCAAACAAACACCAAGCCAACTGGCATACGGTTGCACTTCCCCTTGCCCTCGCCGGTAAGATGTTGCACCAATCCGACAAACGGGGCCCCACCCTAGGGAAAAGAATAAGGATCGCGCGTCATGAGCAACGGCTTGCTGGATATCAATGCTAAACCCACCGAGAGCATCTCGGTCCGCGATGTGTTTGGCATCGACACCGACATGACAGTCAAGGGCTTTGCCGAAAGCTCCGAACGGGTGCCAACGATCGATCCCACCTACAAATTCGACCCCGACACCACGATGGCGATTCTGGCCGGGTTCTCGCACAATCGCCGGGTGATGATCCAAGGTTACCACGGCACAGGCAAATCCACCCATATCGAACAGGTTGCCGCAAGGCTGAACTGGCCTGCGGTGCGGGTCAACCTCGACAGTCACATCTCCCGGATCGACCTGATCGGTAAGGATGCGATCAAGCTGAAAGACGGCAAGCAGGTCACTGAGTTCCACGAGGGTATCCTGCCTTGGGCGTTGCGCAACCCGGTTGCGATTGTGTTTGATGAATATGACGCCGGCCGTGCCGATGTGATGTTTGTGATCCAGCGGGTGCTGGAGCATGATGGCAAGCTGACCCTGCTGGATCAGAACGAGATCATCACTCCGAACCCCTATTTCCGCCTGTTCGCCACCGCCAACACTGTTGGTCTGGGCGACACCACCGGACTGTACCACGGCACTCAGCAGATCAACCAGGCCCAGATGGACCGCTGGTCGCTGGTGGCGACGCTGAACTATCTGAGCCACGACGCCGAAACCATGATCGTGCTGTCCAAGGCACCGCATTACAACACCGAGGCCGGTCGCAAGACCGTCAGCCAGATGGTCACCGTCGCCGACCTGACCCGCACCGCGTTCATGAACGGTGATCTGTCCACCGTGATGTCGCCGCGGACGGTGATCAACTGGGCGCAAAACGTCGAGATCTTCCGCAATGTGGGCTATGCCTTCCGGCTGTCGTTCCTGAACAAATGTGACGAACTGGAGCGCCAGACCGTCGCCGAGTTCTATCAGCGCTGTTTCGATGAGGAACTGCCCGAGAGCGCCGCAAACGTGAGCCTCGGCTAACTTGTGACGACCCGCCCGGCGGCAACGCCGGGCAGTGCCCGTCCGCTCTGCCAAACCGAAGGTTTGCCTTCGGTGAAACGGAGCGGGCACTTCGTTTCCCGCCCGCGGCCGGGCTCTGCCTTCTCTGCTAAGATGAGAGGAGACTGGACATTGGCTGCGCAAGACGGAATGCTTGGACCAAGGACACTGCGTGACCATGAAAAAACCAAACGACAATCCAGCTGATCCGTTCAAAAAGGCCCTCGCCGAGGCCACCAAGGTGATGGCCAATGATGCCGAGCTGAGCGTCAGCTATACAGTTGACCCCTCGGGCTTGTCTGGTGACGCCATGCGGCTGCCGCAGGTGTCGCGCCGGATGACCCGGCAAGAGGTGCTGCTGGCGCGTGGCACCGCCGATGCGCTGGCCCTGCGGCACCGGTACCACGACGATGGCGTCCACACCAAATACGCCCCTCCGGGTGACATGGCGCGGGATCTCTACGAGGCGATGGAAACCGCCCGCTGCGAGGCGATGGGGGCGCGGCATATGCCGGGCACTGCCAGCAATATCGACGTCAAAATCCAGAACGAGGCGCTGCGCAAGGGCTATGACCAGTGCAAGACCGCATCCGAGGCGCCGCTGGCGGTCTCGGCCGGCTATCTGATCCGCCATCTGGCCACTGGTCGCCCATTGCCCGCGGGCGCTGCCAATGTGATGGAACTGTGGCGCGGCTTTATCGAAGGTCAGGCCGGCGACACCCTGGAGAACCTGGACCAGACAATCGACAATCAGGCCGAGTTTGCCAGGTTTGCACGGCAAGTGATCTCGGATCTTGGCTATGGCGATCAGCTGGGCGACGACCCGGACCAACAGGATGATGATCAGGACGATCAGGCCGAAGACGACGGCGATGAGCAGAACGACCCGGATAGCTCCGGTCAGGACGATGCCTCGGACGATGAGGCTGACGCCGAGCCCGAGCAAAGCCAGGAGCAGCAGCAGGACGAACAGCAGGCCCAGGTCTCGGCCGATGATATGGCCGACGAGGAAACCGGCGAAGAAACTGAGATGCCGGATGGTGAGGCACCACTGGAGCCACCGACCCCGATGCCGCCCTCGGATGCCGACCCCGACTACCGGGTCTATATGGGCGACCACGACGAGGAAATTCGCGCCGAAGATCTGGCTGAGCCGGCCGAGCTGGAACGGCTGCGGGCCTATCTGGACCAGCAGCTGGAACCGCTGAAGGGTGCAGTCAACCGGTTGGCCAACAAGCTGCAGCGCCGCCTGCAGGCGCAGCAGAACCGCTCATGGGAATTTGATCTGGAGGAAGGCATTCTGGATGCCGGCCGTCTGGCACGGGTGGTGGTCAGCCCCACCACGCCGCTGTCGTTCAAGATTGAAAAAGACACCGAGTTCCGCGATACCGTGGTGACGCTGCTGATCGACAATTCCGGCTCGATGCGGGGACGGCCGATTTCCATCGCCGCAATCTGTGCCGACGTGTTGGCCCGCACGCTGGAGCGCTGCAACGTCAAGGTCGAGATCCTCGGCTTTACCACCAGGGCCTGGAAAGGCGGCCAGGCACGCGAAGTCTGGCTGAACGATGGTCGCCCGCAGATGCCGGGCCGATTGAACGATCTGCGCCACATCATCTACAAAAGTGCCGACGCCCCCATGCGCCGCACCCGGCCCAATCTGGGGCTGATGATGAAAGAAGGCCTGCTGAAGGAAAACATCGACGGCGAGGCGCTGGAATGGGCACATCGGCGGATGGCGGCGCGACAGGAATCGCGCAAAATCCTGATGGTGATTTCCGATGGCGCGCCAGTGGATGACAGCACTCTGTCGGTGAACCCCGCCAATTATCTGGAAAAACACCTGCGCGATGTGATTGCCATGGTAGAGAAGAGAAAGATTGTCGAGCTGCTGGCGATTGGCATCGGTCACGACGTGACCCGCTATTACAACCGCGCGGTCACCATCACCGATGTGGAACAGCTGGCCGGCGCGATGACCGAACAGCTGGCAGCGCTGTTTGATTCAGATCCGCGGGCGCGAGCCCGGGTGATGGGGATCAAAAGGGCCGGCTAGCGCCGCCCCTTGCCTCCGGCGGAGGTATTTGGAACAAGAAGAAAATGGGGCGCGTCACCGGCTGGGCGCGCCTTTTTATTTAGGCCCGTATTGGAGGACCCTGCATGTATCAGACATTTGATGTGACCGCCCGCCCGGAACAGGGACCGCCGCGACTGCAGGCTCTGCGGGTTGAGATGACAGCGCAACACCTGGATGGGTTTCTGGTGCCGCGCGCCGATGCGCATCAGGGGGAATATGTGGCGCCTCGCGATGAACGGCTGAGCTGGCTCACCGGGTTTACCGGATCGGCCGGCTTCTGCGCGGTTTTGCAAGACAAGGCCGGGGTCTTCATCGACGGGCGCTATCGCACTCAGGTCAAACGGCAGGTGGCGGATGCCTTCACACCGGTGCCCTGGCCTGAAGTCTCGCTGGCGCAGTGGCTGAAAGAGCAGATGCCCGAAGGCGGCCGCCTTGGCTTTGACCCGTGGTTGCACGCGGCGGGGCAAATGCAAACGCTGCTAAAAGACCTTTGGGGCAGTGGCATTGAGCTGGTGCAGGTGGATAATCTGGTGGACCGGATCTGGCAGGATCAGCCTGATGCCCCCCTACAAAGGGTGAGCGTCCACGCGCTGGATCATGCCGGCGAAAGCGCGGCAGACAAATGTGCCCGTCTTGCCAAGACATTGCGCAAGGCCGGTCAGGCGGCGGCGGTGATCACCCTGCCCGACTCGATCATGTGGCTGCTGAATATTCGCGGTGCCGATATCCCGCGCAACCCGGTGGCACAGGGGTTCGCCATTTTGCATGACGATGGGCGCGTCGATCTGTTTATGGATCAGGCAAAGCTGGTTGGTCTGGCCGATCATCTGGGATCCTCGGTGACGCAGCAGGCCCCAGCCGGTTTCCAGACTGCGGTGGCGGCGCTGACCGGCACTGTTGCAGTGGACGAGACCACGATCCCTCAGGCGCTGGCTGATGTTCTGGGCGACCGTCTGTTGAATGCCGGAGACCCCTGCTCGCTACCCAAGGCGCGCAAGAATACCGCCGAGATCGCCGGCAGTGCCGCGGCGCATCTGCGCGATGCCGGCGCGGTTGTTGAACTGCTGGCCTGGCTGCAGGCGCATGCGCCAGGCAGCCTGACCGAGATCGATGTGGTGGTAAAACTGGAAGACCTGCGCCGCCGCGATCAGATGCTGCGCGACATCAGCTTTGAGACCATCGCCGGCACCGGCGAAAATGGTGCCGTCATGCATTACCGGGTCACCGAGGACAGCAACAGCTGGTTGCAGGATGGTGATCTTCTGGTTCTGGACAGTGGCGGTCAGTATCTGGATGGCACCACCGACATCACCCGCACCCTGCCTATTGGAGCGCCCGGCGAGGACCAGCGGGCGGCCTTTACCCGGGTGCTGCAGGGCATGATTGCCATGTCCCGACTGCGCTGGCCCAAGGGGCTGGCGGGACGGGACATCGAGGCCGTCGGCCGGGTGCCGCTGTGGCAGGCGGGGCAGGATTTCAATCACGGGCTGGGCCATGGTGTCGGCGCGTTTCTGAGTGTTCACGAAGGGCCGCAGCGATTGAGCCGGGCCAGTCATGTTCCACTGGAAACCGGTATGATCCTGTCGAATGA
Source organism: Parasedimentitalea psychrophila (assembly GCF_030285785.1). Lineage (NCBI taxonomy): Bacteria > Pseudomonadati > Pseudomonadota > Alphaproteobacteria > Rhodobacterales > Paracoccaceae > Parasedimentitalea > Parasedimentitalea psychrophila. Next base: position 141,035 of record NZ_CP127247.1, read on the forward strand.
ACCAGGCTACTACCGCGAGGGCGCCTTTGGCATCAGGATCGAGAACCTGCTGGTGGTGCAGCCCGCTGCTGAATTGGCCAGCGCCGACCCCGAGAGGCAGATGCTGAGCTGGCAGACTTTGACCTATGTACCAATTGACCGGCGGTTGATCGTCGCTGAGATGCTGAGCTTCGACGAACGGCACTGGCTGAACAGCTACCATCAAGAGGTCGCTGCCAAAATCGGCCCCCTCGTCAGTGCGCAGGCGCGCGCCTGGTTAGAGGATGCAACGGCCGCAATTTGATACCCGGCTGCTAGACAGCTGTTCAAAGCCCAAAAGTACAAAAATGACAGGAAATAGCACATGACGGAGATTCGCATTCGCAAGGTCAGCGGCACCTGGGTTATTCGCTCCGGCGGCGCCATTCTGGGAGAAAGCAATAATGTGCTGGAGCTGAACGAAGGCGAACTGGCGCCGGTGATATACTTCCCGCGCGACGATATTGCCATGGCTCTGCTCGACCAAAGCAGCAAGACCACCCATTGCCCGCATAAGGGTGACGCCAGCTATTTCTCGATCGTCAACAAGTCTTCGGTGACCGAGAATGCCGTTTGGAGCTATGAGAATCCAATCGAGGCCGTCGCAGAAATCAAGGACCACCTAGCCTTTGTGATTGGCGAGTCAGTCAAGGTTGAACAGCTGTAGGGTCTCCACAGACCTGTCTCATATGACCTGCAGCCCGCCTGGAAACAGAAACGGTCTGACGTTGCCGCAATGCGTTCCGTCAGATCAAGGCCGCCCAGCGGCGGACCGATCAGTCCCCCAACCTGCAACAGGGCGCGCGGTTCAACACGGCCCAGGCCGTTGCAACCTGCTCCGCAGTCAGGTTTTTGTCAGTAAAACAAAGAATTACTTAGTTGGCGCCGTGCGGCTTCCATCGCTTCACCCGATCCAACAAAATGCGTTTCGTTTGCACATCTGATCGCGTAATCGATGAGAGCCTCCATTGCCACTCGTTCGTTTTCTTGCTCGCTCATTTTTTTATTTAAATCAGTCTCTTGCGGACCAACTTTCGAGAAGAACATAGTATTCCTTCCGTCGTGCCTGTGAGTAATGCTACTGCCGTATCGCATCCTGTGGCAAACCTATGGACAAGATCAATCGAAAGAAAAAATTAACCTATGCGCAATGTAGATATATCACAGGTCAATGGTCGCATTTTGCGCATATTTCTCGCAGTCTTTGACTTGCAATCGGTAAGCAAAGCGGCGCACCAGTTGGACATCAACCAATCGACGGTCAGCCACAGCATTGAAAAGCTCCGCTCCATTCTGGGCGATGGCCTGTTTGTTCAGGCCGGGCGTGGCATTATCCCCAGCGCCCATGCCGAAATGATGGCTCCCAAGATCCGTCAATTGCTAGCAGATATGGAGGCGCTGGTCGATCTCGGCGACTATGATCCGTTAGAGGACGATGAGCCGTTTACCATCGCAGCTAACGGCAGCACGCTGGCCTGCGGTGTCACCCGGCTGCGTGACAGCATCTGGAGCCATGTCCCTGGAAAGACGGTGATCTTTCGCGAGTTGGGATCCCGCGCCAATGCCGAAATGCTTCTGGACAACGCCAGTGCAAACATCGCCATAACGGTGCGTCCCTCCTCCTATCCACAGGCCTTGAAACATCAGCTGTTATTCACCGACCGGATGGTGGTGTATTATGATGCCTCGATTTTGGGACCTATTCGGACGGTCTCAGATTTCAGCAGCGCCCGCCACGCCACATTGGATTTTGGTGGCCGAGCAAATAGCGAACTGGCGCAAACCTTGGAAAAGCAGGGACTGAGCCGTAAGATATCCTGCATGGCGCCAAATGTTTGGTTGCTGGCCGAGATGATCCGTGGGACCGATCTAATCGCAACACTGCCGTCACAATTGGCACCGACGGTCTTTTACGGGTTGCAATCCTGCGCCCTGCCTCTTGTACAATCCGAGCTGAACTTTGATCTGGTCTGGCACCGCCGCTACGATAACTCCGCCCGTCTGAAATGGCTGCGCGACGTGATCCAGAAATCCATGGCCGCAGAAACCCGCTCCCCAGCAGCGCCTGACCGTGCCTGACCGTGCCTGAGACCTTCAGCTCAGCGATGCTCTTCCGCAGCGGCGGCAGCCAGCGCCCGGTTATAGGCCTTTAGCGCGTCGACATGATACAGCGCCCCCAAGATTTCAGAGCTGTCGCCATTTTGTGAAATCACCGGCAAATAGGCCACATCAGCGCCATCAAAGATCGGCATCGCAGCATCGAGACTGGCGCTGGCAGGCAGTACCAGCCCCCGGTCGACCAGCACCGCACAGTCCTCGGCCGCTGCACAGCGTGGATCCGCCAGTGGCCGCATCATCGTGCCGACCCGGATCGTCGCCAGCAGATAGGCCTGCGGACCAGCTGCGCAGTGAATGCCTCGCTTGGTCAGCTGGGTCAGGAAAAACGAACGATTGACCAGCCGCGAGGCCAGCGCGGTCGACATCGAGACCGCCACCATCACAGCCAGGCCAATTTGCCAATCGCCGGTCAGCTCAAACACAATCAGGGTTGTGGAAATCGGCGCGCCCAGCACGGCGGCGGCCACCGCGCCCATCCCCGCAAAGGCATAGAGCGTGTGGGTGCCCGAGACATCAGGGAGAATCGAGGTGGCGATCAGCCCAAAGGCCAGCCCGGTCAGCGCCCCGATCATCAGCGATGGCGAGAACACGCCGCCGCCCATGCGGCCACCCATGGTGATCGCTACCGCGGCCGTTTTGACCATGGCAAACAGGATCACCTGCCCCAGAACCAGACTGCCGGTCAGGGCCAGCACCGTGGTCTCATAGCCAACGCCGATGACATGCGGAAACCAGATTGCAATAAGCCCCAACAGCACACCGGCCGCCATCGGCCGCAGCCAGCGCGGCAAGGCAAGCCGATCTTGCATATAGCTGCCAACCGCGTCGGCCCAGAATATCGACCGCATCAGCACCACGGCCACCAGACCGCAGATCATTCCCAACAGCAAAAATGCCGGCAGCTCGACGTAGAACTGCAGCGCACCGGGAGTGACCAGGTCGAATTCGGTCACATCGCCATAGGCCATCCGGTTGATCACCGTGCCGGCCACCGAGGCAATCACGATCGGCGCAAAAGCATGCACCGCAAAATGGCGCAGCACCACCTCAAGGGCAAACAGCGCGCCGGCGATGGGCGCATTGAAACTGGCCGAGACCGCCGCCGCCACCGCACAGCCCAAAAGATCCCGCCCGGTCAGGCCATCGGCGCCGATCCGGGTGCTGACCCAGGTCGAAATCACCGCCGCCAGATGCACCACGGGCCCCTCACGCCCAGTGGAGCCGCCGGTGCTCAGGGTTAGGAACGAAGCCAGCGCCGAGGCCAACCCGGCCCGCACCTCAACCCGGCCATCCCCCAGCGCTGCCCCCTCGATCACATCGGCCACCGAGCGCACCCGCCCGTCCGGCGTGAAATGGTGCAGGATCAAGCCAACGATAAGGCCGCCAACCGTAGGAATCAGCAGCACCCAGTACCAATCAAGATTCTGCACAAAACTGTGCAAAAAATGCACATCTTCGGCCCCATAGACCCAGGCCTGAAGCGCTGCGGTGCCCATGCGAAAAAACAGTGCGGCAAATCCGGCGGCAATGCCGATGAGCAGGGCGATGAACCAGAACTGCACCTGGCTGGGGCCGCGCTGGCGAATGAGCCTCCAGCCGTCACGCATCGCAGCCCGAAGCTGTGCCCGCTGGGTCAACGATTCTGAACGGGTACTGTCAGCCATCATATGCCTCTGATCTGGTCCCAAGCTGTTTAGGACAGGGGGATGCTACGAAAAAGACAGTTAATTTTGTCACTAGCCCTCCGCACTATTCAGTTTCTTCAAAGAAACTGACCCGGAAAATTCGAATTTTCCGAATCTGCGGTACAGTTTACCCCACCAGCAACGATCGCGCCGCGGCCCGCGCCTCATCTGTGATGGTGTCGCCGGACACCATCCGGGCAATTTCAGTGATCCGCTCATCGCGGTCTAGCGGCACAACAGTGGACAGGGTGACTTCATTCACCACCTGTTTTTGCACCCGCCAATGATAGGCCCCCAGCGCCGCAACCTGCGGTGAATGTGTCACCACCAGCACCTGACCGCCCTCGGCCAAAGCCGACAGACGACGCCCCACCGCATCTGCGGTTGCACCGCCGACACCGCGGTCGATCTCGTCAAAGATCAGTGTCTGGCCACCATCTTCGCCGTGCAGGCAGACCTTGAGCGCCAGCAGAAACCGGCTCAGCTCGCCGCCCGAGGCAATCTTGTTCAACGGGCCCGCAGGGGCCCCGGGGTTGGTGGCCACGGTAAAGGACACGGCATCCTGCCCCTCGGGGCCCGGCTCGGCCGTCTCAAAAGTCGTCTCGAACACCGCCCGCTCCATTTTCAGCGGCGCCAGTTCCGCCATCACTGCCTGGTCCAAGGCTGCGGCCTTCTGCCTGCGCCCGGCGCTCAGGGCGGTGGCGGCGGTATTATAGGCTGCTTGTGCCGCGGCAAGCGCCGCTTCCTGTTCCGCAAGCTGGCGGTCACCGGCATCCAGCGCCGCCAGTTTAACCCGCAGGGTTTCGGCATAGCTGCCAAGGTCATCGGCCAGCACATCGTGTTTACGGGCCAAAGCCCGGATGGCAAACAAACGCTCTTCACATTGTTCCAAGTCGAACGGGTTAAACTCCAGATGGTCCAGCACCCGACCGACGCCATCCTGCGCTTCGCCCAGTTCCAGCATGGCGCGGCTCAGCGCTGCCAGCGGGGCGTCCAGGCTGGCAGCGTCACTGCCCTCGGCCGCCTCAAGCCAGCGCTGTGCCTCAATCATTGCGCCTTCGGCGCCATCATTCAGCAGCCGCTGTGCCCGCTCCACGTCACCGCGAATGCGTTCGGCGCCCTGCATCATCCGTCGCCGGACATCAAGTTCGGCATCCTCGCCGGGGGCCGGGTTCAGCTGGTCCAGCTCTGCCACCGCGTGGCGCAGAAACTCTTCCTCGGCCCGAACCGCATCCAGCGCTGTCCGTGTGGCATTCACTGCCTTGCGGCTGCCTGCCAACCCGGTCCAGGTCTGCCGCACCGTCGCCAGAAGATCTCCAAGATTGGCGTATTGATCCAACATCGCCCGGTGGCTGCGTGGGTTCAGCAAGCCGCGGTCATCATGTTGACCATGCAGTTCCACCAATGTCGCCGACAGCGCCCGCAGCACCTCGCCCGAGCAGCGCCGATCGTTGACCCAAGCCGTCTTGCGCCCTTCGGCGGTGTTGACCCGGCGCAGAATCAACGCGCCATCTTCGCTCGGCGGCAAGCCGGCCTCGCTTAACACAGCATGAGCAGGATGGCCGTCAGGAAGGTCAAATTCCGCAACAACTTCGCCCTGCGCTGCGCCACGGCGCACCAATTCAGCGCGGCCGCGCCAGCCCAGTACAAAGCCAAGCGAATCAAGAAGAATGGACTTGCCGGCCCCGGTCTCGCCGGTCAGCACGTTCAGCCCGGCTTGAAAGTTCAGCTCAAGATGATCAATGATCAACAGATCGCGGATATCAAGCGTGCGTAGCATCGCCGAGCCCTATCTCCTGTGCAGAAGACCCTACAGCCATTGGCCTTTAACCGACTGGCGATAGATCTGGCTCAGCCAGTTGTTGCCCCGGTCTTTCATCTTCAGCCCATTGGCAGTCAGCAGTTTATAGCTGTCCTCATACCAGTCGGTTGAGCGATAGTTATGGCCCAGAATGGCACCGGCCGTTTGGGCCTCGGCAGTCAGGCCCAGCGACAGGTAAGCCTCGACCAGTCGATGCAGCGCCTCGGGGGTGTTGCTGGTGGTTTGGAAATCCTCGACCACCACCCGGAACCGGTTGATCGCCGATGAATAATGTCCGAACCGCAGATAATAACGGCCAATTTCCATTTCCTTGGCCGCCAGGTGGTCGAACGCCAGATCAAATTTGAGAATCGCCGAATTAGCATATTCACTATCGGGGTAGACCTCAATGACCGTGCGCAGCGCTTGCAACGCCTGGAAAGTCAAGCCCTGATCGCGCCCCACTTCGTCGATCTGATCGTAATAGCTGAGCGCCAGAAGATACTGCGCATAAGCCGCGTCTTCGTCGGTTGGATAGAAATCAATGAACCGCTGCGCCGCACCGCGGCTGCTCTCATAGTCCTTGCCCTGATGATAGGTGAAGGCCTGCATGATCAGCGCCTGCTGCGCCCATGACGAATAGGGGTACAGCCGTTCGATCTCAGAAAAATAATAGGCAGCGTCTTCGGTGCGATCCCGGGCCAGATCAAATTCGCCACGCTGGAAAATCTGCTCGGGGGTAAAAGCCGCGAGATCCGTCGTCCGGTCGCCCTCGCGGCCTTTGCCACTACAGCTGACCAAGGCGGTCAGCAGAAGAACTGCGCCAAAGGTTCTGGCCCCTGCTCTGATGCCGATCATGATCGCCTAACCTCACCGTCTTATCTTGCTTAACTTGCGGGTGTTTACCCCGGTTATGCTGGGTCTAGCACATTCATCTAACGTGCAAAACGCCTTTAATTCTATTTCGCATTCACTTGGCAGAGAAAGTCACCGATGGTCAAGGCCCGGCAGAGATCCGGATGCAAAACGACACTGATAAAATGGCCAAAAACCGGGCTGTGCCCGTCGGCCTGCCCATTGAAAACCATCAGATCATGTGGGTTTTGTTCAGGCGACGCGGGCGATTTCCGAAGGAATTTCCGACCAGATCAGACCCTGTCCGGGCAGCCGCGCGGTCATCACCGCATCACAGGTCACCGCGCGCACCGCGCCAGGGGTGGCAAACAGCTGGCGCAGTAGGGTATTGGTCAGGGCGTGACCGGCACGCTCCCCGACATAGTGACCAATCAGCGGCCCACCGATCAGCGCAAGATCCCCCAGAGCATCCAGCATCTTGTGGCGAACGGGTTCGTCATTGTGGCGAAGCCCGGCGCCGCTTTCGACAGAATCGCCGTCAAACACCACCGCATTTTCGCCGGGAACCCCTCCCAGCGCCAGGCCATTGGCCTGCATTGCCTCAACGTCGGACCGGCTGCAAAAGGTGCGGCTGTCGCAGAGCTCACGGGCAAAGGCACCGTTGCGCAGATCCAGCGTTTTGCTCTGGCGACCGATGGCCTCCTCAGTGAAATCAATATGAAACTCAATCCGCGTGCGATCCGATGGAAGCAGGGTCGCCCTAGCGCCATTGTGCTCCACCGTGACTGGTTTCAACACTTCATAGGCCACCACGGCGCGGTCCAGGCGCCGCAGCCCCTGGGTCATGATGGCCCGTACAAATGGCGCCGACGAGCCATCGACAATGGGCACTTCCGGGCCGTCCAGCTCCACCAGCGCATTGTGCACGCCGCAGCCAGCCAAAGCCGCCATGATGTGTTCGACGGTGGAAACCGAGACCCCTGCTGCATTGACCAGACGGGTGCACAGAGCTGTCCGCTCGACCATATCCCAACGGGCCGGGATCACGGTGTTGCCCAAAGCAATGTCAGTACGCTTGAAGCTGATGCCGTGCCCTGCAGGGGCCGGTTTCAGCACCATTTTGACGGGATGCCCCGAATGCAGGCCGACGCCTTCAATTGTCACTGATGTCTTGAGCGTATTTTGCACTCTTAGCCTCGTCGCACCGTTTCCAGCCTCATGAGCTGTGTTGGAGCAGAGTTAGGTGGTTGAATATAAAGGCACAACACAATCTTTGTAACCGATTGAAACATCACTGTTACAAATCGGCAAAACGCCGCTTAATACTTTTTAACGGTCTGCCATAAAACGATAAAAGGGCCGCCAATGGCGACCCTCTCAAACAGATATGTGACTGTTTTAATTGGCCTGACGGCGCAGGAACGCAGGAATCTCGATGCGATCCTGCTCAGGATTGACCTCTTGCACGGGGGCAGCAGCATGTGGCTGCACGATGGGTTGCTGACGCTGAGCCCCGGCAGGTGTATCGCCGGCCTGTCCGGTCATCCGGTGGATCAGCGAATTCAAGCCAAAGCCGGACCGCTGTTTGGTGTCATGCCGCTCAGCCTCCTGGGCTGCACCCGGAGACACCCGCTGGGCCGCCGCAGCCTGCAGCCGTACAATGGCCTCTGGCGACGGAGTGCCAAGCGCCGGAGCCTTAGGCGCAACAAAGCTCTGCTGAGGTGTCTCGGCGATATCAGCCTGCGGCTGGAACTCGGCCACTGTTGGCTGATAGGCGGGCATCGGCAGACCATCGTCAGCAACCAGCTCTGGCTCCTCAAAAATATCCTCGGCCTGGTCCTGAGCGGCAATCTGCTCAACCCCCATGCCCTCAAACAACGATGGCTCCTGAGCGGCAACTTCGGCAGCCGCAGGCGCCTCGATTGCAGCGCCCAGTTCCAGCGGCGCAGGGCGCCGGTTTTCGGCGGATACGGTTTGCTTCAGCGGGGCAGACATCGGGCGGCGCGGAACCGGTGAATCGAGACGCACCTCAACCGCGTCGATGCCAGTCGCCACAACAGAGACCCGAATTTTGCCTTCCATTTCAGTATCCAATGTGGAACCGACGATGATATTGGCCTCTGGGTCCACCTCTTCGCGAATGCGGTTGGCGGCTTCGTCCAGTTCAAACAGGGTCAGGTCATGGGCCCCGGTGATATTGATCAACACGCCCTTGGCACCGCGCAGGCTGATTTCGTCCAGCAGCGGGTTGGCAATGGCCTTTTCAGCAGCTTCGACGGCACGGGTTTCGCCCTCGGCCTCGCCGGTGCCCATCATCGCCTTGCCCATTTCGTCCATCACAGCGCGAACATCAGCAAAGTCGAGGTTGATCAGGCCGGGGCGGACCATCAGGTCGGTCACGCCTTTGACGCCTTGGTACAACACGTCATCCGCCATCGAGAAGGCCTCGGTGAAGGTGGTTTTCTCATTGGCCAACCGGAACAGGTTCTGGTTGGGAATGATGATCAGCGTATCAACGACCTTTTGCAGCGCATCGACGCCCTCTTCCGCCTGGCGCATCCGCTTGGCGCCTTCAAACTGGAACGGCTTGGTGACAACACCAACGGTCAGAACGCCCAGCTCGCGGGCGGCCGCGGCGATGATCGGGGCGGCACCTGTGCCGGTGCCACCGCCCATACCGGCGGTGATAAAGCACATATGCGCCCCCGCCAGGTGATCAACGATCTGCTCAATGCTCTCTTCGGCGGCGGCCATGCCAACCGAGGGGCGGGCGCCGGCGCCCAGACCTTCGGTGACCTTCACGCCCAGCTGCACCCGGCTCTGGGCGTTGCTTTGCTGCAGCGCCTGAGCATCGGTATTGGCGACAACAAAATCGACGCCATCCAGCTCTTTTTCGATCATGTTGTTGACCGCGTTTCCGCCAGCTCCACCAACGCCAAAAACAGTGATGCGTGGCTTCAGCTCTTCCTGTCCGGGCATCGATAGGTTCAATGTCATGCTCAGTCCGCCTGTTTTTTTGTGCCTCATTCCGAGGCATTATTATTCCTGTCCATCTTGACAGTACCAAGTGAGGGCAGACCCGTCACCAATAAAAGCGCGGTTCCCTACAAAATATGGCAAAATTGGGACAACTATCTGCGTTATTTCGCCGATCGGGGTATATCTTGGGGTATTCGAAAAAGCACACACAAGCATAGCAAAAGCCCCCATGCTTCCACATGGGTGAGATCGTCACGACATTATGTGCAAACCACTGCTCGGCCTGCGTGCTCCGCCGCTTTCTGCGGCTGGTTAACGGTTTCATAATGCAAGTCGCGCCAATTGTCACCCGACAATCCTGCACCGAGTGCGGATTATTCCCACCGCCTGCCCGCTACCAGTTGTCGCGGAACCAGCGCACCGCGCGACGGATTGAGCCGCCCGACTGACGGTCGCTTGGCACATCAAAATCCCACCATTCATCCTGCGGATTGGCCGCAAACAAGCTCAGGCCTACGGCGCTGGAAAATCCCGGCCCGGTGGCCGATTGCGGCAGCCCATGCACCCGGAGTGGGCGGCCCAACCGAACCTGCTGCCCCAGAATACGGCTGGCCAATCCGTCCAGTCCCATGATCTGGCTGGAGCCGCCGGTCAAAACAATCTGCTGACTGGGAAGCTGGTCAAAGCCGGCCGCATCCAGCCGCGCCCGCACCTCTTCCAGGATTTCCTCGACGCGGGGCCGCATGATGCCGATCAGCTCTGCCCGCGACACCGTGCGACGGTCATGTTCCCAATCGCCCGTGTCGCCGCCAATGTCGATCATATCGCGGTCATCCGCGCCGGTGGCATGGACGCCACCGCAAAAGGTCTTAATGCGTTCGGCACTGGAGGTCGGAACCCCTAGACCCAGTGAAATATCACTGGTGACATGATCCCCGCCCATGCGCACGGCATCGGAATAAATCATGTGTTTCTTCATGAAGACCGACACCGAGGTCGAGCCACCGCCCATATCGACACAGGCCGCGCCCAGTTCCTGTTCGTCTTCGACCAGCGCTGAAATTCCCGAGGCATAGGCCGAACTGGCAATTCCGGCGAGCTCCAGATCACAGCGTTTGATGCAACGCACCAGATTCTGCACCGAGGCGGCGTCAACCGTCAGCATATGCATATCAACCGCCAGAGACTGGCCCAATTGGCCGCGCGGGTCGTTCAACCCCGAGCGGTTATCAAGCGCAAAATTCACTGGCTGCGCATGCAGAACTTCGCGACCGTGGCCATATTCCGGCACCTCGCAGGCTGCCAGCACGCGGGCGACTTCGTCTTCGGTGACCACCTGCCCCTGCAGCTCCACCTGGGCGTTCAGACCATAGGACCGTGGGTTGGCGCCCGAAAAACAGGCCATCACGTGATCCACCCGGACCTCGGCCATTTTCTGCGCCGCCTGCACCGCGGTGCGAATGGCGCGTTCGGTTTCCTGCATGGCGGTGATCTCGCCAAACTGCACCCCCCGCGACCGCGTGGTGGCAGCGCCAATCACCCGAAACCCGGATTGGCCGGCCAGCGAGCCAATGGAATTATCCTCGCTCAACCGGCTGCTGCCGTCAAAGCGCAGCACCAGGCAGGCAATCTTGGAACTGCCCACATCCAGGATGGCAACCACCCCACGCTGCATGGCCTGATGGCGCATTTGCCGCATGGCTCGCTGGGATTGATAGAGATCTGTCATGCTGCTATCCGCCTCCGTTCATCTGTCTGATCCGCCACCATTCCTGCACCGCAGTCTTGTTCATCCGGACCGTGGCACGGGCTGACAATCGCATGTCGACTGATGCAATATCGCGCTCCAGAAGGTCCCGCACCTCGCTCACCGCGATCACCCGCCGCAAGGCAGGGACCGGATCTTCGGCCGGCAGCATAATCCGCTGACCGCGATCCAGCACCACATCCCAGCGCCTCTCGCCGATGCGCACCAGGCCCCGCAACCGCGCCCCCAGTGGTCTGGCGGTGGCAAAGATCCGCAGCGCCTCGGCGACATGGGCGTCAGCCCCGTCACCCGCGATTAGCGGCAAATCCGCATGCAGTGAGCGGCGACCCAGCTCGGCCACATGAATACCGGTTTCGTCCAGCAGCGCCAGCCCCTGGCGGTTGCGCCAGACCAACACCGGGTCGCGCTCAACCACATCCACCTGCAACACCCCGCCCGAGCGGATACGAACGGCGGCAGACTTTACCGGGGCCAGCATTTCGATCACTTCCCGGATAAGGTCCACGTTCAGATCAAAGGAGCTGACCGGAAACCGCAACCCGGCGACTTCGCGGATGTCATCGGCCAGATCGGCGCCTGCCCCATCAATTGCGATCATCTTGACCCGGAATTCTGGCCGCTCACGGATCGACTGGCGCAGATCGGAGAGAAAGATGTTCAGGCCATCGCGGCGCTGCTCATTCGCCATATAGGCGCTGCCCAGGGTGAAGATCAGACAGAAAGGCACGCCGATCCGCAGCCCCAGCCGAATGCCCGGTGTCAGCATCCAGCGCTGCATCCGGTACTTCAACCGCGACGGTGCCGGATCCTGCTTAAACACAGATTTTTTGCGGCGCCAGGGGATCAACGATCGCATGAAGCATCCTCGACCATCCAGGCACAGAGCTGACCAAAAGTCGTTCCGCAATGCGCCGCCTGCTCTGGCGTCAGCGAGGTTGGCGTCATGCCGGGCTGGGTGTTGGTTTCCAGCAGGATCAGGCCTGCGGCCCCCCGGCTTTCGTCCCAGCGGAAATCCGTGCGGCTGACACCGCGACAGCCCAGTGCCTGATGGGCGCGCCGGGCATAGTCCAGACAGAGATCGAAAATCTCCTGCGGCAGATCCGCAGGCACCACATGGGTGGAGCCGCCGGGCTGATACTTGGCGTCATAGTCGTACCAGCCGTCGGTCAGAATATCCGTCACCGTCAGGGCGCCCGGATCCGTCTCGCCGTCACCCACCACTGTCGTGGTCAGCTCGCGGCCCGGTGCGAATGTCTCGACCATCACCTGTTCTGGCATGTCATCCGACAGTTGTGGCGGGGTGTTGGCGGCCTCGTTCACCAGATAGACCCCAACGCTGGAGCCTTCGTTGTTGGGCTTGACCACATAGGGCGGCGGCATCACATGCGCGGCCATCACAGCGACCTTGTCGAACAGCCCGCTGTCGACCACCGGCAGCCCGGCGGCGCGGAACACATCCTTGCTGCGCTGCTTGTCCATCGCCAAGGCCGAAGAGAGCACCCCCGAATGAGTATACGGCAGGCCCAGCCACTCCAGCAGCCCCTGCACACAGCCGTCTTCGCCCCAACGGCCATGCAGCGCGTTGAACACGACATCTGGCTTGATGTCCTGCAAACGGGTGACAAGGTCTGGACCCGCGTCCACCTCTATCACCTCAAATCCTTCGCCCCGTAGTGCGGTGACGCATTCGCGCCCGCTGGACAGGGAAACCTCGCGCTCAGCCGAGGGTCCACCCATCAATACCGCTACCTTCGGGAGAGTCCTGCTCGACTTACCCACAACAATTGCCTCAATATACACAGGGCTTTGCGCCCCTTTGGTTATTCGGACCCTTGACGGCCCATTTTATAGTCAGACGATTTTTCGCCTTTTGGTATGTTCGGCGTTGCCGCCAGAGGATCAAAGGAACCAGCCAGTCCCTGCGCCACCTTACCAACACAAGTCTTACCGACATATTAACATCCGGTTTACCATGTTTACTTTCATCCGCAATATTCTGGTCAAGCCAGCTGGATGCAAATAGGCTCCAAAACACCTAAGTGATTGAAAGAACTTGTAATTTAAGGTTAGTCTGACTGCGGCTCTCCGATCCGCATAATTTCCCACTCTAGCGTTATCCCGCTTGAGGCGTAAACCTTTTTTCGCACCTCTTCGCCCAAACCTTCAAGATCTGCGGCAGTTGCGCCACCCCTGTTGATCAAAAAGTTGGAATGTTTCTCGCTCATCTGGGCCGCCCCCCGCATGGCACCGCGCAACCCGGCATCATCAATCACCTTCCAGGCCTTCAGGTCATGAACATCGTCCGCCTTGCCGGTGGAGGAGAATCCTGCCGGATTGCGAAACGTCGATCCGGCGCTGCGATCCTTGGTGGGTTGTGTGTTGTCGCGGGTCTGCAGCTGCGCTGCCATCCGGGCATGCAGGTCAGTCGGCTCCCCTGCCCCGGCCCGCAGCCTGGCCGAAACCAGAACCGCCCCCTCAGGCAGCGCGCTCTGACGATATTGGAATGCCAGATCCTCGGCTGTTATCTCACGGATCTCACCGGCGCGGGTCACGATCAGGGCCGAGACAAAGACATCCGCCACATAGCTGCCGTAACAGCCTGCGTTCATCCGAACCGCACCGCCGATGGTGCCGGGAATGGTGCGCAGAAAGGTCAGGTCCAGGCCACCGTCCGCCGCCTTGCGGGCCACATGGGCATCCAAGGCCGCAGCCCCTGCGACGATACAGTCACCGTCGACCTCGATTGCATTGAAGCCGCGCCCCAGACGGATCACCACCGCCCGCAACCCGCCATCGCGCACGATCAGGTTAGAGCCGACGCCGATGGGAAACACTGCCACATCCGGGTCCAGCTGAGACAGAAACAGCGCCAGATCATCGATATCTGCAGGTTGGAACAGATAGTCCGCCGGACCACCCACGCGAAGCCAGGTCAGCTCTGACAGGTGCCGGTTGGCGGTCAATCGGCCTCGGATACCGTCCATGTTCATAATGCCTGCCCCTTGCCGCGAATCTCTGTGCTTTTTGCCCGAAATGCAGTGCGGAAACAACGTTCGGATCTGACTGCAGGCCTATGAATAGGTCACGTCGATCTGCGCGCGGTTCTCCATCGCAGGTGCAGGTAGCCTGTTATCGCCCCCAGAACCAGCCCCGCCGCAAAAGGCACGACCGCAATCCCTGCAAATATCGCCAGCACCAAACTATCCAAGCCTTCGGCAATACCAACATACCAGCGGATAACGGCGTAGAGCCCGCCGACAATTGCCAGAAAAATCAGGATCACCAAGAACCTGCGCCGCAGCGCCAACTGATGCGCAAAGACACCCGAACTAAGCCCGACCAATATTAAAATCGTTGCTTCCATGTGAACCGTTTTACCCTTTACGCAAAAGACCGCGCAGCCAGCGGCTCAGATAGATCACCGGCCAGCGCAGCACCGACATTCCCGCCAGCAGCACCGCCAGCCCCCACCAGGGCCCGTTCTCGTAGGTGACATAGCCCAGCAGGGGAATCCCCAGGCAGATCAGGATATAGGCACGCCGCCAATGATTGTCGCGACTGGGGATAATTGCCAGAACATTGGCAGCCAGCGCCCACAGCGCGGTCAAAGTCAACGACAGTGTCATAGCTCTACACCTCTCCACTTGCGCCAGTAGTGCAACAGCGGCCTGCGAAACATAGAGACCACAGCCGCCACCCCGATCAGGGCCGGGATCCCTCCGTGCTGCACCCCCAGCACCGCAATGATCACCGGAGCGGCGGCCAGCAATAAAACACCCGGTACAAACTGCCACCGCATCGGCAAGAAAGCCACCGTGGTGGCCGCCAAAGCCCAGACCGCCGCCAGCACAACACTATTCATGACCGCGCTCTGGATCGGGCTGCCAGCCTCATTCCTTAAGATCCCAGCCGGTCAGGCAGACCGTTGGCCCAGGCGCTGATGGTACCGGCGCCCAGACAGACCACCATATCGCCCGGTTGGGCCTGCTCGCGCACCAGCCGTTCCAGATCATCCTCGTCGATCAGCACCCGCGCGTGGCGGTGGCCGTGGCGGATCAGCCCGGCAACCAGATCGTCGCGCCCGGCCCCTTCGATCGGCTCTTCGCCGGCCGCAAAGACATCTGAGATAGCCACCACGTCGGCCTCGTTGAAACAGCCGCAGAAATCCTCGAACAGGCTGGCCAAACGTGAATAGCGATGCGGCTGATGCACCGCGATCACCCGGCCCTCGCAGGCCTGACGGGCGGCTTTCAGCACCGCAGCAATTTCCACCGGGTGATGGCCGTAATCATCAATGATAGTGACGCCATTGACCTCGCCGACCTTGGTAAAGCGCCGGTTGACGCCGCCAAAATTGGCCAGCGCATCGCGGATGTCATCTCTGTCCATGCCCAGATGCCGCGCCACTGCAACCGCCGCCAGCGCGTTTGAGACATTGTGGTCGCCGGGCATCGGCAGTGAGCAGCCCTCAATCACCAGATCCTCGGCCTGCAAGTGGATGTCGAAATGCGCCACGCCTGCCTTGTAGGTCGGAATGCTGGCCCGCACATCAGCCTGGGCGTTAAAGCCATAGGTGACCACCCGGCGGTCGGTGATGCGGCCCACCAGCGCCTGCACCTCCGCGTGGTCGGTGTTGCAGACGGCAACGCCATAGAACGGGATATTGCTGACAAATTCATAGAACCCGTCGCGCAGGGTGTCGAAATCGCCCCAGTGCTCCATATGCTCGGGGTCGATATTGGTCACCACCGCAATGGTCGCGGGCAAACGGTTAAAGGTGCCGTCGCTCTCATCCGCTTCGACCACCATCCATTCACCACCACCAACGCGCGCGTTGCTGCCATAGGCGTGGATGATACCACCGTTGACCACGGTGGGGTCAAATTTACCGGCCACCATCAGCTCGGCCATCATCGTTGTTGTTGTGGTCTTGCCGTGGGTGCCACCAATGGCGATGTTGGATTTCAACCGCATCAGTTCGGCCAGCATTTCAGCACGGCGCACCACCGGCAGGCCACTGCGGCGGGCCTCGTCCAGTTCCGGGTTGCCCGGCTTGATCGCCGAGGAGATCACCACCACCGCGGCATCCGTTAGGTTTTCTGCCCGCTGCCCGACAAAGACCCGCGCGCCCAACCTGGCCAGACGATCAGTCAGCTTGGACGCCTTCAGGTCCGATCCCTGCACCACATAGCCCTGATTCAGCAATACTTCGGCGATGCCTGACATGCCAATGCCGCCGATGCCGACAAAATGGATCGGGCCAACATCACCGGGCAGCTTGGTTGTAGGGGTCATGATCTATCCTTCTGGGCCAGTTGCTCGACCAAAGCCACCAAACGATCGGTGGCATCGGGAACGCCGGCGCTTAAGGCTGCGGCTGACATTTTCTGGGCCGCAGCGGGGTTGGTTAAAATGGTGGTGATTTGCGCCGACAGCGACGCCACATCCAATGCGCGCTCCGGGATCAGGATGGCGCCGCCTGCCCCGACCAGCCCGCGCGCATTGGCGCTTTGGTGATCGCCTGCGGCAGCGGCAAATGGGATCAGGATCGAGGGCCGGCCAATCACCGAGATATCGGCAACCGAGGAGGCGCCCGAGCGGGAAATCACCAGCTGAGCTTCGCTCATCAGGGCTGGCACATCATGGAAAAATGGCTGCACATCGGCATTGATGCCATGCGCGGCATAAAACGCCGTCACCCGTTCGCCGTCTTCGGCCCGCGCCTGATGTGACACCCGCAGGTGCTGGCGGATCTGTTGGGGCAAGGCGGCAATGGCGCCCGGCACCACATCGCTGAGGATACGGGCGCCCTGGCTGCCACCCATCACCAGGATCGACATCGGGTAATCTCCGGGCGGGATATAAGACGCCCCGGCCCGATCCAGCACGGCGCTGCGCACCGGGTTGCCTACGTGCTCGGACAGCACGCCATCGGGCAGATCTGTCGGCCAGACACCACAGGCAACACCGGCCACCCGTTTGGCAAACAGCTGGTTCACCCGGCCCAGCACGCCGTTTTGTTCATGGATGATCCGCGGCAAACCCAGGAGCCACGCCGCCCCCAGCGCCGGGATTGACGGATAGCCGCCAAATCCCACCACAGCATCGGGCCGCTGGCGCCGCATCTGCAACGCCATGCTCAGCACGCCGCTGGCAATCTTGGGGCCGACCAAAGCCTTGGCCAACAACCCGCCACGCGCAAAAGTGGCCGAGGAGACCTCGGTTATTTCGGTGGTATGTGGAAAGCCGCCAGTATAACGCGCACCCCGTGCATCCGTCGACAGCTTCACCCGCCAACCGCGCTTCAGCATCGCCTCAGCCAGCGCCTGTGCCGGGAACATATGCCCTCCGGTACCGCCAGCCGCCATCAATAACAGTTTCTGAGCCATCTGCCCCTGTATTCCTTACTGTCAGCCGCGCTCATGTCCGCGCAGCAGGTCTGCAATGCCCCCTTGGGGCCGCGAGCGGGTAAAGGCCAGCAACATGCCAACCGCAATGCCACCGGCGATCAGCGATGAGCCGCCATAGCTGACAAAGGGCAGCGTCATGCCTTTGGCCGGCAGCAGCCGCACCGCCACCCCCATGTTGATCATCGCCTGAACACCAAACATACAAACCAGTCCGGTGCCGGCCAATCGTGTAAAGGTATCACGCTCGCGCATCAGCCTGAACAGCGAGCGCACCACAATCGTGGCGTAGAGGCTGATCAGGATCAGCACCAGCACCAGCCCGTATTCCTCGGCGGCAACCGCGATGATGAAATCGGTATGGGCATCCGGCAGCGACCATTTCACCTGACCTTCGCCGACCCCGACACCAAACAAGCCGCCCTCACGGATCGCATCCGCCGCATAGCCCAACTGCGTCGTCGGATCGACATCAGGGTTGAGAAAGCCATCAATACGGCGGGCAAAATGCTCGGAGTTGGAATAGGCGAACATGCCGCCCAGCACCACCACTGCCGCCATTGCCACCAGCAGCAGCATCGGCGCGCCCGCCACAAAATACATCACTCCCCAGCCAAACAGCACCAGACAGGCCTGACCAAAGTCCGGCTGCAGCGCCAGCATCAACACCACGGTCACGCAGAGGCCAAAGGACCACAGCTTGCCCGGAGGGCCGTTGATATGCTGGCTGGCCGCAATCATCCAGGCCGCCACGACCACAAAACCGGGCTTCAGAAATTCGGAAGGCTGCAGCGAGGCAAAGCCAAGGCTGTACCAGCGCACAGCGCCTTTGCCAAAATCGGTGCCAAACACCGGCAGCATCGCCAGTGCCACAAAGGCACAGGCAAAACCGATCACTGCCAGTCGGCGCACCAGTATCGGCGTCATCATCGATGTCATCACCATTGCCACCAGCGCGGTGCAGCCAAACACCGCCTGTCGTTGCACATAGTGGAAATTGTCGAACCCATTGCGCGCCGCCAGCGGCACCGAGGCCGCAAGGCCCAGCAACAGCCCGACGATGAACAAGCCCAGGATACAGGACAGAGTCCACCTATCCACTGTCCGCCACCACTTCGGGAGGATTGGTTCGCCAACCTGCATGGGAACCGCGCCATAGACCATTTCAGTCATGGGAATACCGCCAATCTCTGCCTCATTATCGCCCCGTTTTCGGGATCTATAGCTTCCCCATAGCCTGAAACCCCGATTCAAGCCAGCCTCTTCCACTTGCCTTTGGCAGGAATCCGCGCCATGGGCTGGCAATGTTGTATCAAACCCTCATCCTTGGCGCCGGCGCGGCCGGCATGATGTGCGCACGTTTCGCAGGTCCCGGCACACTGGTGATCGACCACGCCCGCGCCCCCGGCGAAAAGATCCGCATCTCGGGCGGCGGCCGCTGCAACTTCACCAATATGTATGCCGAGGCCAAGAACTTCCTCTCCGCCAATTCGCATTTCTGCAAATCAGCGCTGGCGCGCTATACCCAGTGGGATTTCATCGCGCTGATGGATCAACACGGTATCGCCTGGCACGAGAAAACACTGGGACAATTGTTCTGCGATGGATCGGCCAAACAGGTGGTCGCCATGCTGGTCGGGGAATTGCAGCGCGCAGGAGCCGAGCTGTGGCTGGAAACCTCGATCACCTCGGTCACCCGGATCGAACAGGGGTTTTCGGTCACCGTGTCGCGAGATGGCAAAGCCCAAACCGTGACCTGCCACAATCTGGTGCTGGCCACCGGTGGCAAATCCATCCCCAAGATGGGCGCCACCGGCCTTGCTTACGACATCGCCCGCCAGTTCGACCTGCCCCTGACCGAGACCCGCCCCGGGCTGGTGCCCTTCACCTTTTCCGAAGACCGTTTCAAGCCGCTGGCCGGTATCGCCCTGCCCGCCCGCCTGTCCAATACCCGCACATCGTTTGACGAGGCTCTGCTGTTCACCCATCGCGGCCTCTCCGGCCCCTCGGTGCTGCAGCTGTCCTCCTACTGGCGCGACGGCGAGCCGATCATGGTCAATCTGATCCCCGAACTGCCGCTGTATGATTTGCTGCGTGAGCAGCGCCAGGCCGAAGGCCGCCGCGACCTGACAACCGAGCTGTCGCGGCTGCTGCCATCTAGGCTGGCGGATTTCCTCTCGGCTGAGCTGCGCCTCAAGGGCCGCCTCGCCGACCAGTCCGACACCGCCCTGCAGGACCTGTGCCAGCAACTGTCGAACTGGCAGCTCACCCCCTCTGGCACCGAGGGCTACCGCACCGCCGAGGTCACCCTGGGCGGCATTGATACCAATGCACTGTCGTCAAAAACCATGGAATCGAAATCCATCCCCGGCCTCTATGCCATCGGCGAATGCATTGATGTCACCGGCTGGCTTGGCGGCTTCAACTTCCAGTGGGCCTGGTCATCAGGCCATGCGGCCGGCAGCGCCATTGCCGCCAGCCGCCGCTAGACCTCATGCTGATCTGCTTCGGAGCCGCCCTCGCCTGAACCCCAACGGCCGGGGACAGACGCCAGGATCACGCCCAATCGCCGAGGGCCCCCGCAACGCGGGGATGCGGCAATTTGGCTTGAGCCTGGCGGCGGGCTCTGGCAGGCAAGGGATCATGCGAGGGTGGATCAGGGGCAGCATCTGCTTTGGTGAGCCCGAGCCCCTTTTTCCTTTTGACCCGATACAGGCTCTACACTAGGCGCGCGGTCACCTCGGCAATGAAATCATCGCCGCGTTGTTCAAAATTGTCGTATTGATCAAAGCTCGCGGCGGCGGGGGCCAGCAGCACGGTCTCACCCTCTTGCGCATCCGCCATCGCCCGCTCCACCGCAACCGCCATCGAGCTGCAAACCTCGGTCTCGACATCCAGCTGCAAGGCAAACTTCGCCGCCTCACGACCAATCACATAGGCCTTTTGCACCGATCCTGTATTCCCACTCAACGCTGCCAATCCGCCGTCCTTTTCCAAGCCACCACAGATCCAGCGGACCTTTTTGAAGGCACTCAGCGCCTTGGCCGCGCTGTCCACATTGGTGGCCTTGCTGTCATTGACATAGCGCACGCCGCCCTCATCCGCGATGGTCTGGCTGCGATGCGGCAGGCCGGGATAAGTCTCCAAAGCGCCCTCGATCATCCGGGGCGCCAACCCCAGAGTGCGGGCCGCCGCATAGGCGGCGCAGGCGTTCTGGTGGTTATGCGCCCCCGGCAACCCCGTCATGGCGCGCAGATCAATCGATCCCGCCTGACGGCCCTTGCGGTATTCCGACAGGAACCCCTTGCGGGCAAAGACATTCCAGCCGGCACCGCCCAGTTTGCGCCCCGACGACACCCGGATCACCCGGTCATCCACCTGCCCCATGGACATCTGCCCGGCCAGAAACAGGCCCTCGTCCTCGTCCACACCAATGATGGCGCGATCCGGGCCGCCCTCAGAAAACAGCCGTCGTTTGGCGGCAAAATACCCCCCCAGCCCGCCGTGGCGATCCAGATGATCGGGGCTGAGGTTGGTGAAAATCGCCACATCCGGCGTTAAGGAGCGCGCCAGTTCGGTCTGGTACGAGCTCAGCTCCAGCACCACCACATCGCCATCCTGCGGTGGGTCAATATCCAGCACGCCGCGGCCAATATTACCGGCCATCTGCACCCCCTTGCCAGCCTCGCTCAGGATATGGTGCAACAGCGCCACGGTGGTGGATTTACCGTTCGATCCGGTCACCGCCACCACCCGAGGAAGGCGCTCGAAATTGTCCCACTCGGGCGTCGCGATGGAGCGAAAGAACAGCCCGATGTCATTGTCCACCGGCACCCCTGCCTCCAGCGCGGCGCGCACCACCGGGTTCGGCGAGGGGTACAGATGCGCAATTCCGGGTGAGACGATCAGCGAGGCAATGCCATCGAACGCCCCCTGCTTGTGCAGATCCCGGCAGGTAAAGCCCTCCGCCTCAGCCACCGCCCGCGCCGCCGGGTTGTCGTCCCAACAGACCGCAGTGGCCTCACCCGCGCGCAAAGCGCGCGCCGTCGCAAGGCCAGAGCGCCCCAACCCCAGAACCGCCACATTGGCCTGTGCAAATCCTAATACCGGGATCATTGTCGCGCCCTTTCCAAGCTCATCATTTTCGCCGCACCCTGCACCGGAGGATGGGGAGATTGCAAGATGGCTAGTTGGGGTGGTCGGTAAGGAAACCCTCAAGAAGACCTCGGGATTGCACCGTATGAGGATGCTCCATACCCAAGGCTGTTTCAAAAACCAAAAGAGCCTTACGGTACATCGGTTCAGCGTCTTCAGGCCGCCCCGTCCTTACCAGCAAGCCTGCAAAATTACTCAGGTGGATGGCATAATCAGGATGCTCGATGCCCAGCACCTTGCGGTCAACCTCCAACGCCTCGAGGTACAGCGGTTCAGCCTCACCGTAGCGCCCCGTTGCCTCTAGCAGTGCGGCGAGGTTGTTCAGGCGGATGGCATAGTCGGGATGATCCGTGCCCAGCACCTTGCGGTCAATCTCCAACGCCTTGCGGTACAGCGGTTCGGCCTCGCCGTACCGCTCGGTCTCTTTATAATTCGCTGCAAGATTGTTAAGAGCAATCGCCGTATTTTTATGCTCATCGCCGAATTCTTTCATGGCGACTTGCAGCAATTGTTCCTCAATACGGATAGCCTCGGCATACAGCCCGGAGCGCCCCAAAAAGTGGCCCGCTTTGATCAGTGTCTCATAACTCGGATCCAACCGCGCGGCGCGACTGTAATGTTCGGCGGCATCCTGCCAGCGCACTTGTTCCTCGGCGATCAGGCCGCGGCCAAAGCTAGCTTTTGAGGCACGTTTGACAGCCTGCGTTTCAAACTCCTCAACCTCAGCGAAAATCTCATCGGCCTTGGAAAAATCACCCTGCTCCAGCGCTGCCTGTGCATCCTTGATCCGGTTTTCACCAATCTCAACCGTTGCATCCCTGAGCAACTGTTCCAGCTCGGCAATCCGGGCGATATGCTCTTTATAGGCGGCTTCCGGGTTGGCAACGCGGGCTTCATAGTCGCCGATCTGACGCTGAAGATCAGAAATCTCCATTTGCCGCATCTTCAACTCAGCTGCATCCGCCCTGCGGGTTTCGGCGTGTTTCGCCTCTAGATCCGCGCGCAAATCCACAAGCGACTTGTTCAACTGCCGCTCAAACTGTTCGGGCGAGATACCGTGGATATCGCGTGCCTGAGTATTGCCTGAACCGTTGTGAATTGTGTTGTCAGTGTTATCGCCCAGCATGTTAACCGCTTTGCTTGTTGTTGCTGCCGTGATCAACGCGGTTATCGGTTGTTCCTGATCCACCGGTCTGAGTGTTGTTGTCACCGTGATTGATGGTGTTGGTGGTTTTGAGTTTGCCGCCCCTGAGAGATTTCCATGCGAAATACGTGCCTAAGATAGCTGCTATTACTCCAGCAACTACAATCCAATCCATCAATTCCCAGCTCGACATGCAAAACCCTCCAACTCAATTGCGCGCCACTCTAACAGGTCGCGGGTAAGTTGAAAGGCATAGTCGGCCACTTAGGGCAGCGCCTGACCTTGGGGAGGCGAGAAGCGCCTTCCCGGGGGGAAGGTCAGGCGCTGCCCGGCGGTGCCGGGCCAAAGTAAGGGCGTTGTCACCGCACCTTCAGCGTTGCCAGACCGATCATCGCCAGGATCAGCGAGATGATCCAGAAACGGATCACGATGGTCGGCTCGGACCAGCCCTTTTTCTCGTAGTGGTGGTGGATCGGCGCCATCAGGAACACCCGCTTGCCGGTGCGTTTGTAATACAGCACCTGAATAATCACGCTCAGCGCCTCAACCACAAACAGGCCACCGACAATCGCCAGCACCAGCTCGTGCTTGATGACCAGCGCGATGGCGCCCAATGCGCCGCCCAGAGCCAATGATCCGGTGTCGCCCATGAACACCGCCGCCGGCGGGGCATTGTACCACAGGAAGCCAAGACCGCCGCCAAACAGCGCCATGGTAAAGATCAGGATCTCGCCGGTGCCGGGCACATAATGCACGTCGAGGTATTCAGTGAAATCAACCCGCCCCACCGCATAGGCAATGATGCCCAGCGTGGTGGCGGCGATCATCACCGGCATGATTGCCAGCCCGTCCAGCCCGTCGGTCAGGTTCACCGCATTGGCGGTGCCCACCACCACGCAGATGGAGAACGGCACATAGAAATAGCCCAGATTGATCAGGGTGTCCTTGAACACCGGCAGCGCCAGCTGGTTCTGCAGCGCCTCGGGGTGATAGGCCGAGGCCCAGAGCGCGGCGATCACCGCAATGATAATCCCCAGTGCCAGCCGCAGTTTGCCCGACACCCCAGCGGTGTTCTGCTTGGAGACCTTGGCATAATCATCGGCAAACCCGATCAGAGCAAAGGAGACGGTGACGAAAAGCACCAGCCAGACAAAGGGGTTGTCCCAGCGCGCCCAGACCAGAGTGGAAAACAACAGTGCGCCGACGATCAGCAGCCCGCCCATGGTTGGGGTGCCGGCCTTGACGAAATGCCCCTCGGGGCCGTCCTCGCGGATCGGCTGGCCCTTGCCCTGCTTTTTGCGCAGCACGTTGATCAGCGGCTTGCCAAAGACAAAGCCAAAGATCAGCGCGGTCAGGAAGGCGCCGCCGGCGCGGAAGGTGATATAGCGGAACAGGTTAAAGAAATCGCCGCCGTCCGATAGCTCGGTAAGCCAATAGAGCATGTAAGGGGGTCCTGTTCGCTATTTTGAAATGTCAGAAGGGCCGCCATGGCCCAAATTGCGGATGCCGTCAACGATCTTGGCCAATGCGATGCTGAGAGAGCCCTTGGCCAGCACAATATCGCCACCTTGGATCTGTCTGGCCAAATCCGGCAGCGCCTCGGCACTGGTTTGATAGAAGGCACCGCGTTTGCCATCGGGCAAGGCGGCGTGCAGATGCTGCATCAGCGGGCCGATGCAATGGATCTGGTCGATCAAACGGATCGCCGGATGCTGTGCCAGCTTGATGTGCAGCGCGCGTTCCTCTGGTCCCAGCTCTTTCATGTCGCCCAGATAGGCGATCTTGCGGCCCATGCCCGGCGTTGCCGCCAGAACCTCCAGCGCCGCCGCCATCGAGGTGGGATTGGCGTTATAGCTGTCATCCAGCAACAGGATTTTGCCACTGGCCGAATTATCACTGTCTAAATGGATCACTTCGCGGGCACCGCGCCCCTTGACCGGCGACCACAGCGCCAGGCTGCGCAGGCCCTTGTCCATATCCGCGCCAAGCGCCGACAGGCAGGCCAATGCCCCCAGCGCATTCATCGCAAAATGCGCCCCAAGAGATTGAATATGCATCTCTATTTCACGACCCATTGCAGTGGCATGGGCCAGTGTTTCTTCGCCCTGCACCGTCGTCGACAGCAGCCTGTAGTCGCTGGCATTGCGCCCAAACCACAGGGGCTTCACGCCCCGATCCGTTGCCGCATCGCCTAGAACATCCACCTCGGCGGTATCGCTGTTCAGCACTGCAACGCCACCGGGTTCCAGCCCTTGCAGCACCGCTGCCTTTTCAGCGGCGATACCGCCCACGTCGTCAAAGGCCTCAAGGTGCACGGCGGCCACATTGGTGATCATTGCCACATGCGGCCGGGCCTGCAGCGCCAGCGGAGCGATCTCGCCGGGGTGGTTCATGCCAATTTCGATCACTGCGTATTCACTGTCGCGTGGCATCCGCGCCAGAGTCAGCGGCACCCCCCAATGGTTGTTGTAACTGGCCACCGCCGCATGGGTGCGACCCTGATCCGACAGCATCCGCGCCAGCATTTCCTTGGTCGAGGTCTTGCCCACCGATCCGGTCACGGCGACGACGCGTGCATCACAACGAGAGCGGGCGGCCTGTCCAAGCGCCTCAAGCCCCTGCAAAACATCCTCAACAATCAACAGTGGCGCGCCTGCGTCCAGCCCGTCGGGGATATGCGACACCAGAGCGGCCCCGGCCCCTGCGGCCAAAGCCTGCGCCACAAAGTCATGCCCATCGCGGGCCGCCTTCAGCGCCACAAACAAATCACCCGGCGCCAGCGTGCGGGTGTCAATAGAGATCCCGCCCAGACTCCAGTTGCCCTGCGCCCGGCCACCGGTTGCGGCAACGGCCTCTTGCATCGTCCACAGGCTCATACCAGCCCCCCATCCAGTGCCGCCACCGCCATGCTGGCCTGTTCCACATCATCAAAGGGCAGAATGTCATCGCCGACGATCTGACCGCTCTCATGACCCTTACCGCAGATCATCAGCGCATCGCCCGGCCCCAGCGCATCAACGCCGCGCAGGATTGCTTCGGCACGGTCGCCGACCACGCGGGCAGCCGGGGCGCCGCCCTTGACGGCAGCGCGGATCACCGCGGGGTCTTCGCTGCGCGGGTTGTCGTCGGTGATGATCACCACATCGGCATTTTCCTCCGCCGCCTGCCCCATCAAGGGGCGTTTGCTGGCATCGCGATCACCACCAGCGCCGACAATGGCAACCAATCGGCCCAGAACATGCGGCCGCAGCGCCTTTAGCGCGGTGGCAATGGCGTCGGGGGTGTGGGCAAAATCAACAAACACCGCCGCGCCATTGCGGCGCCTCGCCGCCAGCTGCATCCGGCCCCGCACTGTTGTCAGATCCGGCAGGGTTTCAAACACCCGCTCGGGAGCCTCGCCCGATGCGATCACCAACCCACAGGCCAACAGGATGTTTTCCGCCTGAAAGCCACCGATCAGGTTCAACCGGGTCTGGAACGGCTTGTCATGCCAGCTGAACCGCATGTCCTGCCCAGAGGCATCAAAGCGCTGGTTCATCAGGCACAGATCACCCATTCCGCGCCCCACGGTGATCACCTCTTGGCCCCGGGCAGCGGCCAGAGCGCGCATTTCCGCGCCGCGTTTATCGTCAATATTGATTACCGCAACACCATCATCCGGCAGCACCCGGCGGAACAGGCCCGCCTTGGCGGCAAAATAGGCCTCAAACGTGTGGTGATAATCCAGGTGATCCTGGCTGAAATTGGTGAACCCCGCAGCCGCCAGACGCACGCCGTCCAGGCGCCGTTGATCCAAGCCGTGACTGGAGGCCTCCATCGCCACATGGGTGACGCCGTTCTCGACAGCTTTCGCCAGCGCCCTGTGCAGGGTGATCGGGTCCGGGGTGGTATGGGTCAGCGGATAGCTCCAAGCGCCTTCGACGCCGGTGGTGCCAAGGTTGACAGCCGGATGACCCAAGAGTTCCCAGATCTGGCGGACAAATGTTGCCACAGATGTCTTGCCATTGGTGCCGGTGATGGCCACCGCAGTCTGCGGCTGGGCGCCGAACCACAGGGCGGCGGCATAGCCCAGGGCCTGACGTGGATCTTCGACCACCACCAAGGCGGCGTGGCCATCCGCCAAATCCGCCGCTGCCAGCCTGGCGCCCTCGGCATCGGTCAGAATGGCCGCAGCGCCTAGGTCCAACGCCGCGGCGATGAAGCTGGCGCCATGCACCACAGACCCGGGGAGGGCTGCAAACAGAAACCCTTGGCGCACCGCACGACTGTCGACGGTCATCCCGTTGATCACCGGATCCGCTCCGCCGCGCGCCGTCAGGCCCAGCCGGCCCAGGGTATTCTCGGATGTATTGCTCATAGCGACCCCCGCTGTCAGTTTGAGGTGAGGGTTATACCAGTCACCGTGGCAGGTTCAACTTGCGGACGCAGCCCCAGCAAAGGTGCGATCCGACCGATCATTTCCGCAGCCACCGGAACAGCCGTCCACCCGGCGGTCCGGCGCTCTTCGCCGTAGGCAATGATCGAGGGTTCATCCAGTGTCACCACCAGCACATATTTCGGATCATGCGCCGGGAACATCGAGGCAAAAGTGGCAATCACCTTGTCATCGTAATAGCCGCCGGTTGGTTTTGGCTTATCGGCCGTGCCGGTCTTGCCACCCACCTGATAGCCGGGCACCTCGCCAAAGCTGGCGGTGCCTTCGGTCACCACCAGACGCAGCATATTGCGCGCCGCCGCAGCCGTCTCAGCGGACATCACCCGGGGGCCCGGTTGCGGCCGGTTCTGTTTCAGGATGGTCGGGCTGACATAATTGCCACCATTGGCAATGGCGGCATAGCCGGCGGCCAGATGCATCGGACTGGTCGATAAGCCGTGGCCATAAGAAATGGTCATCGCCGACAATTCGGACCAGTTCGGCGGCAACAAAGGCCGACCGGCAGCGGCCTCGGAAATCTCAAACGGGGTTGGCTCCAACATGCCCAGTCGCGACAGGAAATCGCGCTGACGCTCGGCGCCGATCTGTTGGGCCAGCCGCGCGGTGCCAATGTTCGACGACTTCACGATGATCCGCTCAACCGACAGGCTATTGCCGTAGTTGTGAAAGTCCCGGATCGCGAAGCGGCCCCAGCGCAGCGGCCCCCGGATATCAACGATACTGTCGGCAGTGACCAACCCCAGATCCATCGCCTGCGCCGCGGCAAAGATCTTGAAGGTGGAGCCCAGCTCATACACACCCTGCACCGCCCGATTGAACAGCGGGCTGTCCGATGAATCCCCTGATACCAGGGGCCGGGGCCGCTGGTTCGGGTCAAAGTCGGGCAAAGACACCACCGAGATCACCTCGCCGGTGTGCACATCCATCAGGATCGAGGTGGCCCCTTTGGCATTCATCAGTCGCATGCCACCAGACAGCACCTGCTCGGCGGCGGCCTGAATGGTCAGGTCCAGCGACAGTTGCAGCGGCTCAGCCCCGTTGGCCGGATCGCGCAGATAGCTGTCGAACTGACGCTCAACCCCGGCGACCCCGATCACCTCGGCGGCATCAACGTCTTCC
This sequence comes from Parasedimentitalea psychrophila, assembly GCF_030285785.1. Lineage (NCBI taxonomy): Bacteria > Pseudomonadati > Pseudomonadota > Alphaproteobacteria > Rhodobacterales > Paracoccaceae > Parasedimentitalea > Parasedimentitalea psychrophila. The sequence continues at coordinate 169,519 of NZ_CP127247.1, forward strand.
TTGCCAAACCCAGCGCCGCCCAGAACATGGGCTGCCAGACTGCCATTGGGATACAGCCGCATTTCTCGCGGGCCAAACAGCAGGCCAGGATCGCCGATGTCATGCACCGCCTGCTTTTGCTCGGGGCTGATCTTTTTCTTGATCCAGACAAACTTGCGCTTGCCGGTCAAATCCTTCAGCAACCGTTCGGAATCCAGATCCGGGAAGATCCCGACCAGCGCCGCAGCCGAGGCCGCCGCATCGATCAGTTTCTGCGGATGGGCATAGAGCGAATGGGTCTCAAAATTGGTGGCCAGAATGCGACCTTCGCGGTCGACGATATCCGCGCGCTGCGCGGCAATGGCACTGCCGGATGCGCTGGTTGTCGGCTCGGTCGGTTCTGAGGTCGCCATCATCCCCATGCGAAGCCCGATCACCGCATAGGCGCAGAGGAAAAACACCCCCAGCACCAGCAGCCGACCCTCAGAGCGCTGCTGAGACTGGCCCTGAATTTCAAAATGGCGCTGGCGCAGGTTCTCTTTTTCAATGGCGTCCGGGTTTTCCCCATTTGCCCGGGCGGTCAGGATGCGGGCCAGTGGGCGAAGCGGAATACGGATCATCGGTCCCCCCCGCCAGCTGCCATGGTCGACACATCAACACCATTGGTGATGGGCAGCAGTGGCACCTGCGGATAAGCCACCTCGTCCACCCGGCCAAACTGATTGGGGCGAAGAGGCAAAAGGCCGAGGCTGTTAAAGTTCAGCTCGGCCAGTTCACGCAGACGGTCAGGGCGGTTCAGATAGGCCCACTCGGCCCGCAAAACCCCAAGTCGCACTTGGGCTGAGCCAATCTGCCGTTGCAGGGTTCGGGTTTCCTTTAACACCTGCTGCGTCGAATAGTTTTCGCGATAGGCCCAAAACGCCAGACCAAACACCGCCAGCGCCGACAAGACATAAGCCAGTGCTTTCATCGATGCGATTCTTTCAGTTGCGGCATGCCAATATCACGGGCTTCAATCGGCGTCGCCGGGGCTTCGCTACGCCGCCCAACCCGCAACCGGGCTGACCGCGACCTTGGGTTTTCCTCCAATTCCTGATCATCCGGGCCAACAGCCTTGCCGGTGATCAGTGAGAACTGGGTCGGGATTTCCTCAATCTCTGGCGCATATCGATTGGCGCGCCCGGTCTTGCCGGCCCGGTGCTGAAAGAACCGTTTGACCATACGGTCTTCGATGGAATGAAAGGTGACAACAGCCAGCAATCCGCCGGGCTTGAGCGCCCGTTCAGCCGCCAGCAATCCCTGGAATAGCTCTTCGTACTCGGCATTCACTGCAATGCGCAGCCCTTGAAAGCTGCGGGTGGCGGGATGTGATCTGCCTGGCTTGGAGCGCGGCAGGCAGCTTTCAACGATTTTGGTCAATTGCAAGGTGGTGGTGATCGGTTCCAGCGCCCGGGCTCTGACGATGGCCTTGGCAATGCGGCGACTGGCGCGTTCTTCGCCAAAATGAAACAGGATATCCGCCAGTTGAACCTCGGATAGCTCGGCCACAAGATCCGCCGCCGAGGGCCCCTCCTGCGACATCCGCATGTCCAGCGGCCCATCCTTCATGAACGAGAACCCGCGCTCGGCCAGATCCAGCTGCATCGACGACACGCCTAAGTCCAACACAACGCCATCCAAATCGCTGGCATATTCATCCATGCGCGAAAACACGCCCTGCTGCATCACCAGCCGGTCGCCATAGTCGCCAGCCCAGCTTTGCGCCAGCTCGAACGCCAAGGGGTCACGATCGACGCCAATGACCTGCGAGGCCCCGGCCTCCAGCAATCCACGGGTATAACCGCCAGCCCCAAATGTGCCATCCAGCCAGCGACCTGAAACCGGCGCCACGGCCTTCAGCAGGGGGCGCAGCAAAACGGGAATATGGGGGGCAGAATCGCCATTCTGGTCCGTAGTCATCACTCAGCCTCTCCAGTTCCATCAAGGAACTGCATTATATCATAGCCCTTGGGCAACTCTTCCAACCATTTATCGGTCTGAGCAGATTCTTCCTGCTCATAGGTTTCCGGCTTCCAGATCTGAAAGGTATCCCCTGCAGCAATAAAGAACGCCTCACCTTTGAGGCCGATCTTGTTGCGCAGCTTGGCCGGCAGCACCAAACGGCCGGTCTCGTCAACTGTGGTCGGAAAAGACCGCCCGTGGAACAACCGTTGCAAGGCCTTTCGCGGATCCGAGCCGCGCGGCAATGCATCGATCTTGGCATCGACTTCGTCGATCGCCTCCATGGTATAACATTCCAGAAAATTACGATCGTCATCGCCGTAAACGATGACCAGCTCGGGATTGCTGCCGGATTGCCAGTTGGTATCACCAGATTCAAGCACACGCCGAAACGAGGCCGGGATAGACACCCTGCCTTTTGTATCGACCTTGTGTTGGCTTTCGCCTCTGAACCTGCGGCCCAAGCTAACGTCCCTTCTGCTACGTCCCTCGCGTTTTATTTTGTGCCCCAGTAAGCAAAATGGCGAGTTGATCAGCTGCCACGGATCAACTCGCCATCTTTGTCCCGCTGTGCGGGAGTGTCCGACTGCGCGCGCCACCTGGGGGGATGTCTGCTCGCTCGCGCGCCGGATCTCTCAGTATCTGATGAAAGCGAAGGCCTGTATGATACCTGCTCTTAGTTTTTTATGTTTGGGGTCTTTGTAGTGCCCCGTGCTCTTCGTCTCATTCGATGTATACTGGGATACTATGGGACTTCATGGTCTGGCAACGATTTTTTCTGAACGGCCTCCTCAAATACCATAACAAGACCCAAATTTAATTTAATTTAGTGCCTACTAATTGATCACACTACGCCATGAGTAGATGATTTCAGCATGCTACACACAACATACAGTGCTTAAGCAAGCGTGAAAAAAATTCCCTCAATTTCCCAAAAAATCTCATCCGAATCCGCTTTTCAATTTACGTTCACTTAATGTTCCCGAGTTATCCCCAAGCAATCCACGGGCGTATTGAGTTTCACAGCCTCGAATCAATTTTGATTCGAGGGAATTCCGGAATTCCACCCCAAACGATCGGTTCTACGCCCATGATCGCCCAGCGCGCCCATAAATTCCCAGCCACCCCATGATTTCCCAAAGGATACTCCAAGGCCCGCCGATCCCAGCCCTCCTCTACCTCCGGACAAACAATGGCCCACCTGAACAGGTGGGCCGGGTCGAAAGTTTCAAATCGCTTGAGTGGGGATCCGTTAGGCCATCCCACCCCGGACCAACCCCTCGGCGATGCGCGCATAGGCCTGCGCCATCACCCCCTCGCCTGCCGCCACCGGCGTGCCATTGTCTCCGCAGAGGCGGGTCTCAAGATCAATCGGCAAGACCCCCAGCAGCGGCAAACCCATCGCCTCGGCTTCGGCAGTGACGCCGCCGTGGCCAAAGATCTGATGCTCACTGCCGCAATCCGGGCAGGTAAACAACGACATGTTCTCGATCAGGCCCAGCACCGGCGTCTTCAGGGTCTTGAACATATCCAGTGCCTTGCGCGCATCCAGCAACGCCACGTCCTGCGGCGTCGACACCACAATGGCGCCGGTCAGCTCGGCCTTGGTGCATAGCGTCAACTGCACATCCCCCGTGCCCGGCGGCAAATCAACGATCAGCACATCCAACTGCCCCCAATTGACCTGCCCCAGCATCTGCTGCAATGCGCCCATCAGCATGGGGCCACGCCAGATCACCGCCTTGTCGTCCTCCAGCATGAAGCCGATTGACATCAAAGTGACACCATGGGCCTGCAGCGGCTCAATGGTCTTGCCATCCGGGCTGGCCGGGCGGCCGCTGGCCCCCATCATGCGCGGCAGGCTGGGACCGTAGATATCCGCATCCAGCAATCCCACCTTGCGCCCCTGCCGGGCCAGCGCCACAGCCAGGTTTGAGGCAACAGTAGATTTCCCAACGCCGCCCTTGCCCGAGCCCACCGCCAGAATGTGCTGCACGCCTGAGGGCTTCATCGGAGCGGCCTGCGGCTTGGCGTGCCCGCCGAACTTTAGGCTTGGCGCCGCTGCGGCCGGCCCATGTGCCGTCAAGGCAACCGAAACCGCCTGCACCCCCTCCAAACGCTGCACCACATCCTCGGCGGCACGGCGCAATGGCTCCATCAGCTTGGCAATTTCCGGACTGGGGGCTTCTATCACAAAACTGACCTTGCCCGCCTCTATCCGCAACGCCCGCAGCATGTCGCGCGACACCAGATTGCCGCCGTCCGGCAGCTCCAGTCGCTCCAATGCCTCATATATCTCTACCTGCGTCACTGCCATTTCGGCCTCCTGATCCTTGCTCTGCCACATATAGGCCGTGGCGCAGCCAACCAAAACCCCGGATGCTCTGCCGGTCCAGCACCGAGGCCGAGATATTTTGCGCCCAAGGTTCAGGCATCGCCAGCCCGAGATGACAAGGAATCAGGCAATTGAAGATTACAACCCCCGACCCATGCAAATGCTGCATAGCAGAAATGCCCAAGTTGGGGATTGTGCGTCTGCAGCAAATTCCTATTTTGGCCTCAAGCAACGCCACCTAGGCAACGCACCGAAATACACCAAGGACCAAGACAATGGCTGCAATCGATCACATCAGCACTTCAAAACTATCGCTGTTATGCGCCCCTGTCACCTTGGCCGAGGCCGCTTGGGCGCGCTTCACTCAATACCGTCAGTATCGCCAAACCCTGAACGAGCTCTCAACATTGAGCCGCCGTGAACTGGCGGATCTGGGTCTGAACCGCTCGATGTTGCAGACCGTCGCACACGAGGCAGCCTACGGCGTCAACTGACAGAGATCAGGTCTTTTTCCCCTCCCTTAAAAGACCTGTCCTACGCGGCAGCATCCTCCTCCTCCCTGATGCTGTCGCACCTTATACCGGTTCAAAACCGGGTCTGAATACACCGGGACTTCCTCCTCCCTGAAACTCTCGGTGTTGCAAAGAACGACGGTGCTTTTCCTCCTCCCTGGCACCGTCGTTTTTCTTTGCCCAATTCAATTTTCACAGTGTTCGACATCGAGGCCATCTGCGCCGCTGATCTGGCTGTCGAAGGCTGCCAAAAACCCACAGCCCTACCATCCCCAGTCCAGCCCTGCCGTGCCCCAGTAGTGGATTGCGGTGACAGCACTGAGTTGCACAACCGCAGCCAGCTTTCGCCTGCGACAATTGATCAGGTTGATTTAGGGCGATGGCGTGGCGGTGGCGCGCAGCCATGCTGCGCGCCACCGCCACGCCCGGATCGGATTGCACCGCAATCCGATCCGCAGCTGACCGCTGCCCGTTTTAGATTTTTAATTTTGCCATTTCACAATACTGACCGACGGCCGAGCCGCGCGAACGATTTGAATCCTCAGGCTGGCACACTAAATCAGGCTCGTTTTAAAACGGAATATCGTCGCCAGCCGAGACATAGGCCGCCACAACCTTTTTCAGCCCTGCCTTGTCGAACGCGATTTCCAGCTTATCGCCGTCGATACCGGCAATCATCCCATAGCCGAACTTCTGGTGGAACACCCGGTCTCCCATGGTGAAGCTCGACACCACCGTGGCATCAATCACCTGATTCTTGGCGGCTTTGGGTTGCGCCATACCGCGCTGTCCGGCGCGCGATTGCATGCGTTTCCAGCCTGGCGAATTATAGCCATCCGCCTGCGCCATCTTTTCCTCGATGGTCGAGCGCGGCGACTCGGCCGGGGCCGCCGCGCCGTACCCACCGCCATACAGGCCCGGCGGCGTCAACACCTCGACATGTTGCTCAGGCAGCTCGTCAATGAACCGCGACGGCAGTTGCGACTGCCACTGGCCAAACACCCGCCGATTGCCGGCAAAGGAAATGGTACAGACCTCCTCGGCCCGGGTAATCCCGACATAGGCCAGTCGGCGTTCTTCTTCGAGACCCTTCAGGCCGCTTTCATCCATTGAGCGTTGCGAGGGGAACAGCCCGTCTTCCCAGCCCGGCAGAAACACCGCCGGAAACTCCAGCCCCTTAGAGCCGTGCAGGGTCATGATCGACACCTTCTGCCCAGAATCACTGGAGGCATTGTCCATGATCAGGCTGACGTGTTCCAGAAACCCTTGCAGGTTCTCGAAATTCTCCAGCGCCTTGACCAGCTCCTTGAGGTTCTCCAACCGGCCCGGAGCATCGGGGGTTTTGTCGTTCTGCCACATGGTGGTATAGCCGGACTCGTCCAGGATGATTTCGGCGAGATCCATATGGGTCATGTCGCCGCCACCGGCCAAACGACTCCAACGCGCCGCATCTTCGACCAGTTGCCGCAGCTTACCGGCGCCTTTGCCTTTGATCAGCCCGCCTTCGATTGCAAGACGAGCGCCCTCGATCAGCGAAACGCCATTTTCCCGCGCCGTTATCTGGATGGTCTGCTGTGCCTTGTCGCCCAACCCCCGTTTCGGGGTGTTGACGATGCGTTCAAAGGCCAGATCGTCATCCGGGCTGGTGACCACGCGGAAATAGGCCATGGCATCGCGAATCTCCAGCCGCTCATAGAATCGCGGCCCGCCAATCACCCGGTAGGGCAGACCAATGGTCAGGAACCGATCCTCAAACGCCCGCATCTGATGCGAGGCACGCACCAGAATGGCCATGTCATCCAGATCTCGGGGTTCCATCCCGCGGGTGCCGCGCTGCATCGCTTCGATCTCTTCGCCGATCCAGCGCGCCTCTTCCTCGCCGTCCCAGTGGCCAATCAGCCGGACCTTTTCGCCGCCCTTGGCAGCAGTCCACAGCTCTTTGCCCAGGCGGCCTTCATTGCCGGCAATAACGCCAGACGCCGCCGCCAGAATATGCTCCGTTGAGCGATAGTTCTGCTCTAGCCGCACCACTTTGGCACCGGGGAAATCCTTATCAAAGCGCAGGATGTTGCCGACCTCGGCGCCGCGCCAGCCATAGATTGACTGGTCATCATCGCCAACGCAGCAGATATTCTTGTGCCCCGCCGCCAGCAGCCGCAGCCAGAGATACTGGGCGACGTTGGTATCCTGGTATTCGTCCACCATGATAAAGCGGAACCAGCGCTGGTATTGCTCCAGCACATCGCTGTGGGTCTGCAGTATCGTCACCATGTGCAGCAGCAGATCGCCAAAATCCACCGCGTTCAGCTCCCGCAGGCGGGTCTGGTACTGCGCATAGAGATCAACGCCCATGCCGTTATAGGCCGAGGCATCGGCCACCGGCACCCGTTGCGGTGTCAGCGCACTGTTCTTCCAGCCGTCGATGACATTGGCCAGTTGCCGGGCGGGCCAGCGCTTGTCGTCAATGCCTTCGGCGCGGATCAGTTGCTTCAGCAGCCGGATCACATCATCCGTATCCAGAATGGTGAAGTTACTCTTTAACCCCACCAGTTCGGCATGACGGCGCAGCTGTTTGACACAGATCGCGTGAAAGGTGCCCAGCCAGGGCATGCCCTCGGCCGGTTGGCCCAGCATGCCGCCGACCCGTTCTTTCATTTCGCGCGCCGCCTTGTTGGTGAAGGTCACCGCCAGAATCTCGTTGGTGCGGGCCGCGCCGGTGGTGAGCAGGTGCACAATCCGCGCGGTCAGCGCCTTGGTCTTGCCGGTGCCCGCCCCCGCCAGCATCAGCACCGGACCATGCAGGCATTCGACCGCCTCCCGCTGAGCAGGGTTCAGCCCATCAAGATAAGGCTGGGGCCGCGCGGCCATTGCGCGCGAGGATAGCGAGGCGCCTTCAAAGGCGTCCATTTCATCAAAACTGCTCATGGGCGTGATCCTAGCGTGATTCACTACAGCGCGAAAGAGGACGTTCACACAATGTTCCCGGAATTTTTTACGCTCTTTCATTCCCCCTATCAACCGACTTACGGCACCACTGACGCTAAATTTCACGTCACCCCACAATCGCTCCTGTAACTTTTGACCGCTCAGCCCCTATAGATCGGAACAGAATGACCAAAATCGACCGATTTTCTTGCTGAATGTTTCGATTTCACCTTTTGCTGCACCGCAGCACTTGATTTTTTCCGCGAGCTTTCCCACAAATCCGCCATGGATCTACACAGCCGCTACCCCGCCATCGCTGATCTGGCCCACCGCGCCCAACGGCGATTGCCGCCTTTTGTGTGGGAGTTTCTGGACAGTGGCACCGGCACCGAATCCACCAAGGCCCGCAACCGCGCGGCACTGGACCGGGTCGGCTTTCTGCCCTCTATCCTGCATGGCCCGCTAGAGGTCGATCTGAGCACCTCGCTTTTTGGTGACAAACTGCCGCTGCCCTTTGGGGTGGCACCGGTGGGCATGTCCGGTCTGGTCTGGCCCGATGCCGAGGGCCATCTAGCCCGCAGTGCTGCCACTGCGGGCATTCCTTATACTCTGTCCACCGTGGCCAGCCAATCGCCCGAGGATCTGGCGCCACATCTGGGGCAGCAGGCCTGGTTTCAGATGTACCCGCCCAAGGACCCGGACATCCGCAAGGACATGCTGACCCGCGCCACATCGGCAGGGTTCAAGGTGCTGGTGCTGACGACAGATGTCCCGGTGGCCTCGCGCCGCGAACGGCAGGTGCGCTCGGGGCTGACACAACCGCCACGACTGACGCCCCGGCTGTTTGCCCAGGCTATCGCAAGTCCCGCCTGGGCCCTGGGCATGGCCCGGCGTGGCATGCCGCATATGCGCAGCCTCGACAAATATATCTCGGACAATTCCGCCAGCCTGTCCTCTACCGCCCATATCGGCTACCTGCTGCGCACCTCACCGGACTGGGATTATGTGCAATGGCTGCGCGATCACTGGCAGGGACCGATGGTGATAAAGGGTGTAATGCGCGCCCGGGATGCGCAGCGCCTGCAACAGATCGGGGTCGATGCGCTCTGGGTGTCGAACCACGGCGGTCGCCAGTTTGACGCCAGCCCCGCCTCGATCGAAGTGCTGCCCGAAATCCGCCAGGCCACAACCCTGCCGCTGATCTTTGACAGCGGTGTCGAGGGCGGGCTGGATATGCTGCGCGCACTGGCCATGGGCGCCAACTATATCATGCTGGGGCGCGCCTTTCATTTTGCGCTGGCAGCACTTGGCCCCGCCGGGCCAGCCCATCTTATTGATATCCTGAAACAGGATCTGCAGGCCAATATGGGACAATTGGGCGCCGCCAACCTGGGCGAGTTGCCCACCCCAATGCAGCTCAGCAAAGCATCACCACTGCCCCAAAAATAGCAAAACGACAACAAGGGGCCGCAGGATAGCGCAAAAATGCCGTTTCTACCCAGAACTACAGTTGAACCTGTCTCTAGGATGCGACTAACAATTCGTCAAAATCACACGACCACGAGGGTAACATGACCGACTTCAAGAAAATCCTGATTGCCAACCGTGGAGAGATCGCCATCCGGGTGATGCGCGCCGCCAACGAAATGGGCAAGGCCACCGTGGCGGTCTATGCCGAAGAAGACAAACTGGGCCTGCACCGGTTCAAAGCGGATGAGGCTTACAGGATTGGCGAGGGCATGGGCCCGGTTGCTGCCTACCTCAGCATCGACGAGATGATCCGCGTTGCCAAGGAATGCGGCGCTGACGCCATCCACCCCGGCTACGGGCTGCTGTCGGAAAACCCTGACTTTGTCGATGCCTGTGACCGCAATGGTATCACCTTTATCGGCCCCAAGGCCAAAACCATGCGCGAAGTTGGTGACAAGGCCAGTGCGCGCCGCGTCGCGGTCAAAGCCGGGGTGCCAGTGATCCCAGCCACCGAGGTGCTGGGCGATGACATGGACGTCATCCGCAAGGAAGCTGCCGAAGTCGGCTATCCCTTCATGCTCAAGGCCTCGTGGGGTGGCGGCGGTCGCGGCATGCGACCGATCTACAATGAGGATGAACTGGAAGAGAAAATTCTGGAGGGTCGGCGCGAAGCCGAAGCCGCCTTTGGCAATGGCGAGGGCTTTCTGGAGAAGATGATTCTGCGCGCCCGCCACGTCGAGGTGCAGATTCTGGGTGACAAACACGGCGGCATGTACCACCTGTTTGAACGCGACTGCTCAGTTCAGCGCCGCAACCAGAAAGTCGTCGAACGTGCGCCCGCTCCGTACTTGAGCGAGGAACAGCGCACCGAAATCTGCGCCTTGGGCCGCAAAATCTGCGCCTATGTGGGCTATGAATGCGCTGGCACCGTTGAATTCCTGATGGATATGGATGACGGCAAGTTCTATTTCATCGAGGTCAACCCCCGGGTGCAGGTGGAACACACCGTCACCGAGGAAGTCACCGGCATCGATATCGTCCGCGCTCAGATCCTGATCGCCGAGGGCAAATCCATTGCCGAGGCCACCGGCAAGGCCAGCCAGGACGATATCACTCTGAATGGCCACGCGCTGCAGACCCGGGTGACCACCGAAGACCCACAGAACAACTTTATCCCCGACTACGGCCGCATTACCGCCTATCGCTCGGCCACCGGCATGGGCATTCGCCTGGACGGCGGCACCGCTTATGCGGGCGGCGTCATCACCCGTTATTATGACAGCCTGCTGACCAAAATCACCGCCAAGGCGCCAACGCCGGAAATGGCCATCGCCCGCATGGACCGCGCCCTGCGTGAATTCCGGGTGCGCGGCGTCAGCACCAACATCGCCTTTGTCGAGAACCTGCTGAAGCACCCGACCTTCCTCGACAACAGCTATACCACCAAGTTCATCGACAATACGCCCGAGCTGTTCCAGTTCTCCAAACGTCGCGACCGCGGCACCAAGGTGCTGACCTATATCGCCGATATCTCGGTCAACGGTCACCCGGAAACCGAAGGCCGCAACGCACCACCCGCCGACCTGAGAGCGCCACGCGCACCAAAAGTTAAACCGGGCAACCTGCCCTATGGCACCCGCAATCTGCTGGAACAAAAAGGCCCGCAGGCGGTGGCCGACTGGATGAAGGCGCAGCGGCAGTTGCTGCTCACCGACACCACCATGCGCGACGGTCACCAATCGCTGCTGGCCACCCGGATGCGCTCGATTGACATGATCAAAGTGGCGCCCGCTTATGCCGCCAATATGAGCCAGCTGTTCTCGGTTGAGTGCTGGGGCGGTGCCACCTTTGACGTCGCCTATCGCTTCTTGCAGGAATGCCCCTGGCAACGTCTGCGCGATCTGCGCGAGGCGATGCCAAACGTGATGACCCAGATGCTGCTGCGCGCCAGCAACGGCGTTGGCTATACCAACTACCCCGACAACGTGGTGCAGGGTTTTGTCAAACAGGCAGCGCTGACCGGCATCGACGTGTTTCGGGTGTTCGACAGCCTCAACTGGGTTGAAAACATGCGCGTCGCCATGGATGCGGTGAATGAGTCCGGCAAGATCTGCGAAGGCTCCATCTGCTACACCGGCGATATCCTCGACCCCAACCGCGCCAAGTATGACCTGAAATACTATGTCGGCATGGCCAAAGAACTGGAGGCCGCCGGCGCCCATGTTCTGGGCCTCAAGGACATGGCTGGCCTGCTGAAACCCGCCGCCGCCAGAGTGCTGATCAAGGCGCTGAAAGAACAGGTCGGGTTGCCAATCCACTTCCACACCCATGACACCTCGGGCATTGCTGGCGCCACGATTCTAGCCGCAGCGGATGCCGGCGTCGACGCTGTCGATGTCGCCATGGATGCCTTCTCGGGCGGCACCTCGCAGCCCTGTCTGGGCTCGATCGTCGAAAGCCTGCGCAACACCGACCGCGACACCGGCCTCGACATCAAACCGATCCGCGAAATTTCAGACTACTGGGAGCAGGTCCGCGCCCAGTATGCCGCCTTTGAAAGTGGCATCCAGGCCCCGGCCTCCGAGGTCTACCTGCATGAGATGCCCGGTGGCCAGTTCACCAACCTCAAGGCACAGGCGCGGTCCTTGGGCCTGGAAGAAAAATGGCACCAGGTGGCGCAGACCTATTCGGATGTGAACCAGATGTTTGGCGATATCGTCAAAGTGACGCCCAGCTCCAAAGTGGTGGGTGACATGGCGCTGATGATGGTGTCCCAGGGCCTGACCCGGAGTGAGGTGGAAGACCCAGGCACAGATCTGTCCTTCCCCGACTCGGTCATCGACATGATGCGCGGCAATCTGGGCCAACCTCCCGGCGGCTTTCCCAACGCATTCCTCAACAAGGTGCTAAAGGGCGAGGCCCCCAATCTGGAACGCCCCGGCAAGCACCTGAAACCTGTAGATATCGAAGCCACCCGCGCCGAGCTCAGCGCCGAGCTGGACGGCAAGCTGATCGACGACGAGGATCTGAACGGCTATCTGATGTATCCCAAGGTGTTCCTGGATTACATGGGCCGCCACCGGACCTATGGCCCGGTGCGCAGCCTGCCCACCCAGACCTTCTTTTACGGCATGGAACCCGGCGACGAGATCGCGGCCGAGATTGACCCGGGCAAAACCCTGGAAATCCGTCTGCAGGCGATCGGCGAGACGGATGAGAAAGGCGAGGTAAAGGTGTTCTTTGAGCTGAACGGCCAGCCCCGCGTCATCCGGGTGCCCAACCGTCTGGTGAAATCATCCACCACCGAACGCCCCAAGGCCGAGGCCGGCAATGACAACCACTTTGGCGCGCCGATGCCCGGTGTTGTGGCCACCGTGGCGGTGCAGCCTGGGCAGCAGGTCCATGAGGGCGATCTGCTCCTGACCATCGAGGCGATGAAAATGGAAACCGGCATCCACGCCGAACGCGATGCGGTGATCAAAGCGGTGCACGTCCAGCCCGGCACCCAGATCGACGCCAAGGACCTATTGATCGAGCTGCAATAAGCCACCGCTTAACATAGCTCACAGACATACCTCACAAACACGGGGCGCAAAACCAATCTTGCGCCCCATGCCCTGCCCATTTCATCTTTTCATCTTTTCAAAAATACTCCCGCCGGAGGTCGGCGCCCGCTGGGCCTCCTCTGGGACACCTCTGGGCCTGCCGCTGTTGCCGATTCCCCCTTACTGCTGCGCCTCACTGGCGCTGGGTTGCGGCATCAGAGGCCGCCCCTGCGCGTCACTTTGCAACACCAGCCCGACCATGATCATGCCGCCCAGGGCGACCAGCTTGATGGTCTCTGCAAAACACATGGTAAAATCCTCCGGCAAAATACGATAAGTAATGAGTTTCACGCCGGTATCCGGCCGTTCCGTCGCGATCCGGGCAATATTTTTCCAAACCGCTCCATTTTGCCCTTGCAGCGCCGCCGTGGAATTCATATCTCAGCCCTCACCGACGGATCGCGGGCGTAGCTCAGGGGTAGAGCATAACCTTGCCAAGGTTAGGGTCGAGAGTTCGAATCTCTTCGCCCGCTCCATCGGTCAAACGAACAGGGTCGCCTTAGGGCGGCCCTTTCGCATTTGTGGCTCAGGCCCTAGAGTCATGACTTGCGGGGAATCAGCTCAACCGCTAAGAACAGAGCAAGAACGCCATAATGGCGACGAATAGAACGACGAGGTAGCATGCTGACATCGGTAGAACTCTGCGCGGGTGCAGGCGGTCAGGCCCTGGGGCTGGAAAAGGCCGGATTTGATCACACCGCACTGGTCGAGATAGACAAGCATTGCTGCGCCACCCTGCGCCACAATCGCCCGGCATGGAACGTGCTCGAGGAAGATGTGCGCCTGTTCAAGGAGCGCGCCTCTGATTATGCCGGCATCGACCTGCTGGCTGGCGGGTTGCCCTGCCCGCCATTCTCAGTGGCCGGCAAACAGCTGGGCGAAAAGGATGAGCGTAATCTGTTTGACGATGCGCTGGACATTGTCGATGCCAGCCGCCCCAAGGCGGTGATGATCGAAAACGTGCGCGGCTTTCTTGATGCGGTGTTCCTGGATTACCGCGAGAAGTTGAAGAAACAACTGGGCAAACTGGGCTACACCACCGATTGGCGGCTGCTCAATGCCTCGGACTACGGCGTGCCGCAACTGCGCCCGCGGGTGGTGATCATTGCCCTGCGCAAAGAATATAACGATCAGTTCTGCTGGCCCGACCCACTGCCCCATAACCCGGCCACCGTTGGTGAGACGCTGATTGACCTGATGAAGGCACGCGGCTGGCGTGGCGCTGATGAGTGGATGAAACAGGCCAGCGAGATTGCCCCGACCATTGTTGGCGGCTCCAAGAAACACGGCGGCCCCGATCTGGGCCCGACTCGCTCGCGCAAGGCCTGGGCCTCGCTGGGGGTTGAGGGCCGCACCATCGCCCCCGAGGCGCCGGATCCGTTTCACAACGACATGCCCCGCCTGACCGTGCGCATGGTGGCGCGCCTTCAGGGCTTCCCGGATGACTGGCATTTCACCGGCGCCAAGACCAATGCCTATAAACAAGTCGGCAATGCCTTTCCGCCGCCGGTGGCTCAGGCCGTTGCGACCCAGCTGAAAACCGCCATTGCCAAGCGGAAGCTTCATGCAGTGCGGGCCTAACTATAATCTGACTAGGACAGCGCCCGAGCCTGGGTGGGTGCGAAGCGCCCTCCCGTGGGGAGGGTCGGGCGCTGTCCGGCCTACCGGCCGGGCGGCCCAGCTGCTGCAGGTTGCGCATAAATGAAGAAAAACATCCCCCCCAGTCTGATCCAGCCGGGCCACCCCGATCACCACCTGCTGTCATCGTTGCAGGTCGAAATCATCGCCCGCGCCGGTGGCGCCTTGACACTTGCCGACGACTTCGCGGCCATGCTGCGGACCTGCATCGACGATGTGATCATGACCCCCAAAACCGGGCGGCGGTGCTACGAGGAACTGGAAAAGACCGAAAAGACCTATATAGGCACCCGTGTTGAAATCGAGCTGCGCGCCCTGCTGCGGCTGAAACGCGGGCGGCTGGACACGGTGATTCTGGACCATGATGTCGATATCAAGAACACCATGGGCAGCAACTGGATGATCCCAACCGAGGCGGTGGACCAGGTTTGCATGCTGGTCGCCGCCGACGAGCTGCGGGCCCGCTGCTATCTGGGGCTGGTGGTCGCCAAACGTGACTACCTGACGGCTGGGCAGAACAAAGACGCCAAACGCTCCATCTCAGCCGAGGGGTTCCAGCATATCCTGTGGCTGCTCTGCGACCACCCCTACCCGGCCAACTTCTGGCGCACCGTGGACGAAGAGGTGGTCGAACAGATCTTTGCCAGTGACACCGGCAATGCCCGCATCGCCACCCTGTTCCGCGCCATTCAGGATCGCCCCATTTCGCGCCAGGTGGTCGAGGCGGTGGCGATGCAAAAAGATTTCATGCGCCGGGTGCGGTCCGACAAGGGACGCGGTGCGCGCGACCTGCTGCAACGGGACGGCATCCTGCTGCTGCAAGGCCAGTTGCATGGACAGTTGATCAAGATGATGGAGCTGCCCCATTGCTCGCCCAGCGAATTTATTTCCTGCCGTCCAACCACCGCTTTGCAACACCGTATGGCGGCGCAGGTCGGTTTCAATCTGCCGCAGATTGCCGGTTAACTGCGAAAAACCCATCCACACCATTTTTTTCCATTTTACCTCTTGCGGCGCGGGCCGGGAAATTCTATTCAGCGCCTCACCAACAGGACGCGGGCGTAGCTCAGGGGTAGAGCATAACCTTGCCAAGGTTAGGGTCGAGAGTTCGAATCTCTTCGCCCGCTCCAGTTGGACCACCGCTTACACGGTGGAGATCGAAAGGCCGCCTTCGGGCGGCCTTTTCGCATTTCAGCCGCCAATCAGCCCTGCAAAACGCCGGTGCAAGAAATCTCATCCCGCAGCCGTTTTCCCTCTTGCGGCAGCGGCCATGACACCCTATTCACCGGCTCACCAACGGATGCGGGCGTAGCTCAGGGGTAGAGCATAACCTTGCCAAGGTTAGGGTCGAGAGTTCGAATCTCTTCGCCCGCTCCAGTTGGACCACCGCTTACACGGTGGATTTCGAAAGGCCGCCTTCGGGCGGCCTTTTCGCGTTTTCAACACCATAAATCACCCGCCCGGGATTTTTGATCAAATTCCTTTGACGCCGCCACTAAAACCGGTCAATCCTGCCGAAAGCACCAGCGCCACAACAGGAGTTTCGGCATGTCCCCCGTCATTTACCCCACCACCAACTTCACTGCCATCGAACAACTGTGCCTGACGCGCGGCGAAGGTATTTATGTCTATGACGCCGACGGCAACAAATACATCGAAGGACTTGCCAGCCTGTGGTGTACCTCGCTGGGCTACAGCAACACCGAGGTGATTGAGGCCATCACCGAGCAGCTGAACACATTGCCCTTCAGCCACACCTTTGGCGGCAAGACCCACCCAACAATCATGGCACTGGCCGACAAGCTGCGCACCATGGTGCCGGTCGAGGACGCCTATTTCTTCTTTGGCAACTCGGGCTCTGACGCCAACGACAGCCACTACAAGATGCTGCGCTATTATTTCAACGCCATTGGCAAGCCGGAGAAGCGCAAGATCATCACCCGCGAGCGTGGCTACCACGGTGTCACAGTTGCGGCCGGTTCGCTGACCACCCTGCCCGCCAATCTGGCGCATTTTGATGCCCCGGTTGAGGCCTTGGGCGTGCTGCGCACTGACTCGCCACATTACTACAGCAACCGCAAGGGCAACGAGACCGAGGCGCAGTTTGTTGACCGCATCATCCAGTCTCTGGAAGATCAGATCCTTGCGGAAGACCCCGATACCATCGCCGCGATGATTGTTGAGCCGATCACCGGTGCCTCCGGGGTGATCGTGCCGCCAGAGGGCTATTATGAAAAGCTGCAGGCAGTGCTGCGCAAATACGATATTCTGGTCTGGGCGGATGAGGTGATCACTGGCTTTGGCCGCACCGGCAACGATTTTGGCTGCACCACCATGGGCATCAAGCCCAACCTGATGACCTTCGCCAAGCAGCTCAGCTCGGCCTATTACCCGATTTCTGCGGCGGTCATTCCCGGCTGGATGTATCAGGCGATGATCGAGCAGACCAATCAGGTTGGCGTCTTCGGCCACGGCTTTACCTACTCGGGTCATCCGGTCGCCTGTGCCGCCGCCCTGAAAACGCTGGAAATTTACGAGCGTGACAACCTGTTTGCCCATGCGGCCGAGGTTGGCGATTATCTGCAAGCCCAGCTGCGCGAGGCCTTTACCGATCACCCGCTGGTGGGCGAAGTGCGCGGCAAAGGTCTGATCGCGGCTCTGGAGCTGGTGTCGAACAAAACCACCGGTGCCAGCTTTGACAAGGGTATCGCTGGTGCCACCGCGCAGAGGCTCTGTCAGGACAACGGCTTGTTGCTGCGCGCCGTCGCAGGCAATGCCATCGCGCTGTGCCCGCCGCTGATCATCACCCGCGACGAGATTGATGCGTTGATGGGCAAGCTGAAGGCGGCGATTGATGGCACCTATGCCGAGCTGCAGGACAAGGGCCTGATTGCTGGTTGATTGAGACTGGCCCGGCACCGCCGGGCCGCGCCTGACCTTCCCGTCAAACCAAAGGTTTGCCTTTGGCAAAATGGGAATGCGCTGCCGCCACTATTGGGGCGGTTTTCTATTCAAAACACCTTGTAAGTCATCGTGGTCAGCGACCGCTCGATGCCTTCGACCACCAGCAGGTTGTCGTTGACATATTTGCCGACGTCCTCGCCACTGGGGACGTATAGCTTCATCAGCAGATCAAAATCGCCGCTGGTGGAATACATTTCAGAGTGAATCTCGCGCCGGGCGATCTCTTCGGCCACCTTATAGGTGGTGCCGGGCTTGCAGCGGATCTGGATAAATAGGCAGGTGGACATATGGGGCCTCGGGAGTGTCAGGTTCTGTTGGCTCCAAGCTGACACGCCGCCCCGCCCGGCGCAATCCCCCGCCCCTTTTGGCAACACCTGCGCAGCAATCTCAGTCTCACCCTTGAGCCACCCTGCCCGCTGCCCCTATAAGCGCCCCGGATGTAATAAGGATTTGCCGCCATGCGCACAGCCAAGATCAGCCGCTCCACCGCCGAGACCTCGATTTCTGTCGAAATCAATCTGGACGGGACCGGACTGTATGACAACCAGACCGGGGTTGGCTTTTTCGACCATATGCTGGACCAGCTGTCGCGGCACTCGCTGATCGACATGACCATCCGCGCCAAGGGCGATTACCACATCGACGACCACCACACGGTCGAGGACACCGGCATTGCACTGGGTCAGGCGCTGGCCGCAGCACTTGGCGACAAAAAGGGCATCCGTCGTTATGGCGAATGCCACCTGGCAATGGACGAGGCGCAGGTGCGCTGCGCACTGGACCTGTCGGCGCGGCCGTTTCTGGTGTGGAACCTGGAGATCCCCACCCAGAAGATCGGCAGCTTTGATACCGAACTGGTGCGCGAGTTCTTTACCGCCTTTGCGACCCACGGCGGCATCACCCTGCATGTGGACAAGATCCACGGCTTTAACAGCCACCACATCGTCGAAGCCGCGTTCAAATCGGTCGCCCGCGCCCTGCGCGTTGCAGTCGAGACCG
Source organism: Parasedimentitalea psychrophila (assembly GCF_030285785.1). NCBI lineage: Bacteria > Pseudomonadati > Pseudomonadota > Alphaproteobacteria > Rhodobacterales > Paracoccaceae > Parasedimentitalea > Parasedimentitalea psychrophila. The sequence continues at coordinate 187,947 of NZ_CP127247.1, forward strand.
ACCCGCGCAAGGCGGATGCAATTCCATCAACCAAGGGGACGCTCTAGGCGCCTCCACCGCATGGTTCTCAGGCTGCCAGCGCCACCGACCGGCGCAGGGGCCGCCTGAGATACCACTCTGCTACTGCCACGTTTGGCACCCAGCACAGCCAGGACACCAGCGTATACCCGGTCTCTTCGCCCAGTGTCGCAAACAGCAGTGGCAGATACAGCCGCAGCGTAACGGCGGCAAAGGTCAGCGCAGCGGACCGGATCATCCAGCGTTGATGCTCGGCTATGCGCCCCTGCAGCGCCAGCCAGATGCCATACCCCGTGCTGCCCAGCCATAGAGCCGCCAGCGCCCCAAAGCCCCAGGCCGCCACCGGCCCCGCCGTGGTGCCAGCGGCCATCAGCAGCCCGCCAACCCCGGCCAGCAGAATGCTCACCCCATAGGCCCGCCCGATCCAGCGGTGCACCTGCGGGCGGCGCGCCCGTAGCCCCGTCCAGAACTGAAACGGCATCAGCATCAGCGCCACCGGTGCCAGGGTGATATGGGCAAAGAACGCCAGCCGTCGCTCAATCGCGTGGTAGGCGACAAACTCCATCGACGCCTCGACCCCCAGCACCATGAACCGCCAAGAGGCCAGCGCCACCCCAAAACACAAAACCCAAACCAGAAACACCCGAAACCGCGACACATAGACCATGATCATTCCCTTAAAATCCACTGAACTTGACAGTGTAAAGATCAGATCAACTTGACACTGTCAAGTCAGCTGGTAAATGCTACCGGATGACCGATATTCCCAACCAAAAGCCGCATCACCACGGAGATCTGCGCAGCGCGCTGATCCAGGCAGGCATTGCCCTGCTGAGCGAAGGCGGTAAGGACGCGCTGACCCTGCGAAAATGCGCCGCCCGGGCGGGGGTCTCCCATGCGGCCCCGGCGCATCACTTTGACGGGCTCGACGGGCTGCGGGGCGCGATTGCCCAGGAGGGGTTCCGGCTGTTCCGCCTCTCGATGCTGGCGGCTTGTGACGACAACAGCCCCAGTGGTCTGGACCACCTCAAAGGCATCTGCAGCGGCTATTTGAACTTCGCCATCAAAAACCCTGCGCTGTTTGAGCTGATCTTCAGTTCGGCACCGATGGCCGGACTGGACAGGGATCTGAAACAGGGCACTGCCTTTGCCTATGAGGTGCTGCGCGACGCCTGCGCCCCCTTTGTGTTGCCGGGCCAGGACCCGCAGGTGGTGGAAACTCAGGTCTGGTCGCTGATCCACGGCTATACCCATTTGTATATGGCCAGCCGGTTTGGCCCCGTTGATCCCCTGCAGCAGGCACGTGGGCCGTTTGATGCGGTGATGGCGCTGCTCGATAAGCTTGTGGTAACCCTACCCAAGGCTTGACCTTTTGCGCCATTCAAGACAGGTGATGGACACCCAAACACAGAGGCAACCGCCCATGCTGACCGCCATCATCGACTATGAATCCGGAAACCTGCACTCGGCTGCCAAGGCGTTCCAGCGCATGGCGCATGAGATGGATGCGGGCGAGGTGGTGGTGACCTCGGACGCCGATGTGGTGGCGCGTGCCGACCGGCTGGTGCTGCCCGGGGACGGTGCTTTCCCCGCCTGTGCAACAGAACTGCGCGGCCACAAAGGGCTCTATGATGCCATGGTCGAGGCGGTCGAACAAAAAGGCCGCCCCTTTCTGGGCATTTGTGTGGGCATGCAGTTGATGGCAACCACCGGGCATGAATACGAAAAGACCGCCGGCATTGGCTGGATTGCTGGCGATGTGGTTAAGATCACCCCCTCTGACAGCGCCCTGAAGGTGCCGCACATGGGATGGAACAATCTGGTCATCGACAGTGATCATGCAATCTTTGACGGCATTTCATCCGGCGACCACACCTACTTCGTGCACTCCTACCAGTTTCAGGTCCGCGACCCGGCCGAACGTCTGGCCCATGTGGACTACGGCGGCGAGGTCACCGCAGTGATCGGCCGCGACACTATGATCGGCATGCAGTTCCACCCAGAGAAAAGCCAGGACGTGGGGCTGCGGATGATCGGTAACTTCCTGATCTGGAAACCGTAGTTACATCGGCCACACACTTTGGGTTTCATTGCAACAGAACGGTAAAAAATTGCCATTCGAGCATGTTAATCCTTAAAAGCCGGACGGTGGTAATGGTCAGTCCTGCCCCAATCACAAAATAAACCGGCACCCGCCCCAGCGCATAACCTCGCAGGAAAAGCCCAACCATACCGATCAAAGCAGACACAATCACGAGGAGTGCTGCAATTAGTATGCCGCCGCCTTCGGCGAGATCCGCCTTCTCCGTTTCAATAAACTGCGCAGCCGCTGACATAAACATAACAAGCATTGCGATCATGCCAAAACTGAATCCAAGAAGCGAGAAAATCAGTTTCGCCCGGTTTGAGGTTTGGCGTACGGGCTGTTCCACGTTGGCCGAACGCTGAGGCGCGGCTGCCTGGGCCGACCCAGCCGACCATCTAAAAAATTCGCGACCCATCATGAAAATACCAAACAATAACATCAACACACCGGCGAAAACAAAACCGGATATTGCGTTGATCCCGGCATAGTCCCGGATCGTTTCGTAATTCTCATTCACGAACTTCACTGTGAGACTGCCAATTGATACGATTACCGCAGCGAGGCCCATTTTAACTACATTCAATTTCCGCGCTCCGGTTTGCTTCGCTTGCGACGCACCTTGGCCCCATCCATGTCAGCCGCCCGAACCGTCAGGTGAAATCAGTCCATCAATGTCGTCAATCTATCCATGTATTATCAATGTCGTCAATCTATCCATGTATCCGGAATTTCCGTCAGATTTTTCGGGTTTTGCAAATGGTACAGCCTGTCACAACAGGGGACAAACACTTACACAGGAGCCCCCATGCTGATCCCTCGCCACAATGCCACCGCCTCGACCCGATTTCCGCGTTGCAAATTCTGTCACGCCAGGATCAACAGCTACCCAGCGCGCAGCGAATACACTGGGACGGCTTAACCCGATCATCAGCAAGCGATGGACAGGCCCGCCGGTTACGGGCATACGGGCCGGACGCTTTCAAATCAGGTCCAGCCCGTGCATATCCGTCTCGAAAAATTTGACCATCATCAGGGTCAGCACCGCTATTGCGTGCTGAGCCTGTACCAGACCTTGTTTGGCGATTGGTGTGTAGAACGGGTGGCAGGCCCGCTTGGCGCCGCCGGCGGCCAGCAAAAACGCCTGTACCTCGGCAGCTATGCCGAGGCGCTGAGCACGGTTGAGGCCCACCGTGACCGGCAGGTCAAACGGGGCTTCGTGCCAATCCCGGTGCAATTGGGCCTGCTGTAGACCGCTGGTCAGTTAATCCGGCTCCAGGTCTGTTTCGAACAAAGCAAGCCGCCAGCGATACAGCCCTTCAAGGCCAGGGTGTCGCCTAACAGGGTGATTTTCCCGAAATAGATTTTATCGTTCGACGGACGCCAAACTTCGCCGGTGTAATAGCCATCGCCCTGCGCCATCATGTCGATCACCAGAGTTTTGCCCAGGTTTGGCGATTGATATTCACCTTCGGCGTTGAAGGTGCGGGCAATCTTGCCACAGATCGCCGCACCACAGGGCGCCATGTCGATATGGGCATAGGAGCCATCATCAACTTCTGTCTTCCATGTGCCAGCCACCGGATCTGCCGCTGCTGCGCCTGCCAGCCCTAGCCCGAAAGCCAGCCCAAGAACCAATTTCATCATCATCTTTCCTCCCACTGATGGCGTCACTGTGACCCAGTCAGCCAATTTCAGGCAAGGTTGACTTGGGGTCGCGTTGCATTCTGGGCCTCTCTTGTGCAAAACACCGGCAAGCACTCCAGAAAGGCGCCACCATGATCCTCTATCCTGCCATCGACCTCAAAGACGGCCAGGCCGTGCGCCTGCTGCATGGAGATATGGACAAGACCACCGTGTTCAACGACAACCCCGCCGCCCAGGCGCTGGAGTTTGTCGAGGCGGGGTGTGAATGGTTGCACCTGGTTGACCTGAACGGCGCCTTTGCTGGTGAGCCGGTCAATGCGGCCCCGGTCGAAGAGATCCTGAAGCAAACCAAGGTCCCGGCCCAGCTGGGCGGCGGCATCCGCGACATGGCCACGATTGAGGCCTGGATCACCAAGGGCCTGGCGCGCGTCATCCTCGGCACTGTCGCGGTTGAAAACCCCGATCTGGTCCGCCAGGCGGCGCGCGAATTCCCCGGCAAGGTTGCCGTCGGCATTGATGCCCGCAATGGCCGCGTCGCCACCAAAGGCTGGGCCACCGAAACCGACATCATGGTCACCGATCTGGCCAAATCGTTTGAGGACGCCGGCGTCGCTGCCATCATCTACACCGACATCCTGCGAGACGGTGCGATGAAAGGCCCCAATGTGACCGCCACCGCCGATCTGGCCAATGCGGTCTCGATCCCGGTAATTGCCTCGGGTGGCGTGTCTTCGCTGGACGATCTGCGGGCGCTGAGGTCCTGCGGCGCGCCCTTGAACGGTGCCATTTCAGGCCGTGCGCTCTATGACGGCGCGATTGACCTGAAACAGGCTCTGGCGGTTCTCAGAGACTGAACATGAGCCGCACCACCAAGACGGAGCTGCCGAAGCACTCGCTGCTGCACAGGTATGTCCAAAAGGGCGACTTTCTGGATTGCTACAAATGCGCCACGGCCCTGCCCGTGGATGACGCAGCCCAGCGAGCCATGGCTTTTCCGTCTTGGGCCAAGGGCCTGCTACGCCTGCGCAACATTCTGGTGGCCCCGTTAGGTCTGGCGCATGAATTCCCCAAAGGCGAAAAGATCGGCCCCTTCCCAATTGATCGGCGCGGCGATCACGAGATCATCCTTGGCTTCGATGATTCTCACCTGAACTTCCGCATCTCGATCCTGACAACGGGACGTGAGGCCTATTGCGCCACCTGGGTGCAGTGCAACAACAGGCTGGGCCGCCTCTATCTGACGGTGATCATGCCGTTCCACGTGCTGATCGTGCGCAACGCCGTCCGCCAGATCTGGCGCCCCGACATCAAGTCCCAATGATCTGGTCCCTGCCCGGCCTGTTCGCGCTGTCCTTTTCCGCAGCCACCCTGCTGCCCGGCGGCTCCGAGGCCGCCCTGCTGCTGCTCGCCGCCAAGGGCCAATACACAACCACCACCCTGCTCCTCGTCGCCAGCACCGGCAACATCCTCGGCTCGCTGGTCAACTACGCCTTGGGCCGCTACGCCCTGCGCTATCGACACCGGCGCTGGTTCCCGGTGTCGCCCGCCCAACTGACCAAGGCGCAAAACTGGTTCACCCGCTGGGGACAGTATTCGGTGCTTGCCGCCTGGCTACCGCTCATCGGCGACCCGATCACCGTTGCCGCCGGGGTGATGCGGATGAACTGGCTCCGTTTCCTGCTGCTGGTCACTCTCTCCAAGAGCCTGCGCTACGCCGCCCTGCTCGGCCTTTTCGGCGCCTTTGCCTGAGCACTGGAATTCCGCCGCCCAACCCTCTATGAAAGCGCCATAACCAGAGGCGAACCATGCTAAAAACCCGTATCATCCCCTGTCTCGATGTTGCCAATGGCCGCGTTGTCAAAGGTGTCAATTTTGTCGGCCTGCGCGATGCCGGCGATCCGGTTGAATGTGCCAGGGCCTATGACGCCGCAGGCGCAGACGAGCTCTGCTTCCTCGACATCATGGCAACCGAAGAGAATCGCGGCACCATGTTTGACATGGTGCGCCGCACCGCCGAGCAATGCTACATCCCGCTCACCGTTGGCGGTGGCGTGCGCTCGCGCGAAGACGTCCGTGCCCTGCTGCTGGCCGGTGCCGACAAGGTCTCGTTCAACTCCGCCGCCGTTGCCAACCCCGATGTCATCGCCCAGGCCGCTGAACAGTTCGGCAGCCAGTGCATCGTCTGCGCCATCGACGCCAAGACCGTATCCCCGGGCAAGTGGGAGATCTTCACCCATGGCGGCCGTCGCGCAACCGGCATTGATGCAGTGCAATTTGCCCGCACCGTGGTGGCCAAGGGCGCCGGTGAAATCCTGCTCACCTCGATGGACCGCGACGGCACCAAATCCGGTTTCAACCTGCCGCTGACCCGTGCCATCTCGGATGCGGTCCAGGTTCCGGTGATCGCCTCCGGCGGCGTTGGCACCCTGGATCACCTGGTCGAGGGCGTCACCAAAGGCCATGCCAGCGCAGTGCTCGCCGCCTCAATCTTCCACTTCGGCGATTTCACCATTGCCGAGGCCAAGGCCCATATGCAGGCCGCAGGCATTCCAATGAGGCAGACATGAATATCCTTCACGACCTTGAAGCCACCATTCAATCCCGCAAGGGCGCCGACCCCTCCAGCAGCTGGACCGCCAAGCTGCTGTCCAAAGGCCCGGAAAAATGCGCCGAGAAATTTGGCGAGGAAGCCATCGAGGCGATCATCGAAGCGGTCAAAGGCGACCGCGCCAAACTGGCAAGCGAAGGCGCTGACGTGCTCTACCACTTCCTGGTGATGCTGGCCGCCCGCGAGGTGTCCCTGGACGAGGTGCTGAATGAGCTGGCCCGCCGCCAGGGCCTCAGCGGCGTCGCCGAGAAAGCCGCCCGCCCAAAACCCTGATCTTCTTCTTGTTTCAAATACCTTGGGGGTGAGGCCACAGGCCGAGGGGGCAAGGCCCCCTGATCTTATCCTGCACCTTATAATTTCGACGAAATTATCCCGGTGGCAAAGCCGCCCATCCGCAGCTCACCATGCAGCCGCTGATACTCAATCTTAGGGCAGCGATTCTGCACCACTCCCACCCCGCGCGCTTCTGCTTTGGCCGCCGCCTCAGCATGCTGCACTCCAATCTGCATCCAGATGGTCTGCAGATCAGGGAATGCAGCAAGTGCCTCGTCAACGATCTCTGGCACGGCTTCGGAGCGGCGGAAGATATCCACCATATCCACCCGACCCTCAATCGCCGACAGGCTCTCCTGCACCACTTGACCAAATATCCGCTCACCAACATGGCGCGGATTGACCGGAATGACCCGGTACCCCTTTAGGGACAGATACCGCGCCACATAGTAGCTGGGGCGCACTGGGTTCATCGACATGCCAACCACCGCCACCGTCTTGGTGCGGCGCAGAATATCTCTCAAAAACGGATCGCTATATGTCGTCATGTCGGCACCCTACGCGCGCCACATCCCAAAAGGGAAGCCAATAAAAAATGCGCCCAGGGGAAAGCCCGGGCGCAAGGTCTGGAACGAGGGACAGTGAAATTAGATCCGCAGCGGTTCCGCGCTGCGGTCCTTAGACGATATGGAGCAAAAACGCCGGATATAAAGGTCTGATCGCAGCTTTGTGAGACCACTATTCATGCCCCAGCACATCCGGCCAATTGCTGCGCCCGCTGACGATCAGATCCGTCATGTCACGGCGCCAGATTTCCTGCACCGACGCACTGTAGAGCAGATACAATTGATTATCGACGATTTGCCAGGACTGCGGAGCGCCGGACATCAGATAGCCCTGCGATACGGCATAGGCACAATAACCGCCAAACATCGGCGCATAGGCTCGCGGGTTGCTTTCAAAATGCCGCCGATTGTCTGCCGACACAAACCGCCAGACCGCCCCTTTCCACATCACCGCATGGTCCGAGTGTCCCAGAACCGCGCGCCGCTCGACAAAAAACGCCACTGTGTCATAGCCAGAAATGGCCAGGCCCGATTCGGCATAGAACATCGGCTGATCCGCCAGTGCCGGGCGCACCGGTTGAAAAAACAGGGCAACAACAGCGATTATGGCAATGCGCAGCAGCAAGATAAACTCCATCCCAGGGTCAGACTGCTGCAATGTGCCGGATCAGCTCTGCCCTGCCTAGGGTGGATACGAGTTTGTGAACCACCTGTGACTGCTGCGCGATCAGATGTTACCGCGCAATCGACGCATAGAGCGCCAGCGCTGCAGCATTCGATACATTCAGCGAGCCAAAGCCGCCAGCCGCATCAATCTTGACCAGCTGGTCCACGGTTTCCTTGGTCTTCTGCCGCAGCCCCGGACCCTCGGCCCCCAGCACCAGCGCCACCGGCCGGTCCCGGCGTCCCTCCAGCGCCGCCTCGATGGTGACCTCGGCCTCGCCGTCCAGCCCCAACACCACAAACCCCATGTTCTGCAACTCGACGATGGCATCCGACAGATTTCGCACCCTGACATAGGGCTGACGCTCCAGCGCCCCACTGGCAGATTTGGCCAGGGCCCCGGTTTCCGGCGCCGAATGGTGACGGGTGCCAATCACCGCACTGGCCCCCAGCACTTCGGCGGTCCGCAATATGGCACCGACGTTATGCGGATCGGTCACCCGGTCCAGCAACAACACCCGAGGCACCTCGGCGCCGATGCAAGTGTCGGCCAGGCTGCCCCAATGCAGCGGCTTCACTTCCAGCACCGCGCCCTGATGCACCGAATTGGGGTCAATCGGCGCCTTGAAGCTGCGCGAATCCACCAATTCCGGTTCGATCCCCGACTCGGCGATGGCGTCAGCCAGTTTGACCTGCGCGTTGCGCGTCACGATCAGGCGCAATTTCTGGCGCACAGGATTGAGCAGCGCATCGCGCACCGCATGCAGGCCAAACAGCCAGACCGTTTCCGCATCCGAGGCTTTCTTGGCCTGCTCTTTTTCCACGACCCATTTTGGTTTCTTAGTCATCTTGCTCTCCGGCAAAAAAGGATTTTTGAGCCATCGAGAAAAACCTGCGATTTTCCTGTTGACGCTCCGTTGGTGCGCTTGTAGTCACGCCACACATCAGGTGCAACAGCCACCTGATAGTGGGCGACAGGCCGCAAGGTGTGGCAGGGGACTGTAACTCCCTCGCGGAGACGCACGCCTGGTTCGATTCCAGGGTCGCCCACCACTTCTACCTCTAGGACCGCAGTGACAGAGACGCTAATGCTGCGGTTATTGATGATTGGTGAGCCCTATTGGGCAGTCTCCGGCGTGAGAACTGCAGATCTGGAAACTCATAAATATTGCCCCCAGGGCACCGTACCTGTGGTCGCGAGGGTCAGGATCCAGGCGGGAGGGTTGAGCAGCCCCACTTGCGTGGTCCGAGTTGAAAGTTGGCCTTTGGTCCACCGGCACGATGGCCTCAGGCGCTTGTGGGCGGTCGCCCAGAGCACTGTGGAGCCCACTGCCCGGCAGGGTAACATCCGGTGATCGCACAACTGTGCGTTTGCAAGGACAAGCCGCTTTCGCATGACCGCCGTGACGGCGACTTTTTTCTCTTTCCCAGCGGCGGCGAGCTGATCGTATTTAGCTTTCAGGTCCGCATCAAACCGGATTGCGACCAGCGCGGGCATGAAGATGGCATGTCGCAGATTTGAGCACCCGCCCTGTATCCGCGCGTTTCCCTGCCACTTCCCAGAACTCTGTGACAATCATTGACCGGCGCCTGTTCTAATTGTCGATGATATGGCCCGGTAGCTTCACAAATGATCAGCGCTGTTGGTTGCGGTTCAATCCATCTAAACAGCTCCGCAAATCCGTCTATTCCATTGAGAACTTGCATGTGTTGTCCATCAGCCAAGCGATGAACATCAAGTGTATCTTTGGAAACCTCTCTCGGTGCAGGCCCCCTCTCATCGTTTGCCACGCAAACGACTGCCGGGCAGCAGGTCGGCGCGAGGGCTCAGGGGCTCCGCCCGTTCAGGCCTGAACGCGGTCCACTGGAGCCTTTCCAAGACGGTCATCACTCCCGTTGCGGCCTCCCTCAAGATCAATTTGCCAGGGTCAGGTCAGAATCCGCACGCCGCAGCCGCTCGTTCTCTTTCTGAAGCCGCTATAGCTCCTTGAGCTGTTCCGTTCCCATTCCGCATTCGCCGTTGGGCTCGAACCAATGGCACCTTCGACGGCTCATTTCTTCTTCCAGCGGTAATAGGTTTGTTCAGTCACACTGATCTGTCTGATTGCATCTATTCGAGGCATACCTCGCCCCATCAGCACTTCAACCTGCCGTAACGTCACGACAATCTCTTCGGGCTTGGGTCTCTTGATGGCATATATGATCCTCCGGCTTCCTAATCATTGGCGCGGGCCAATTCGAAGGGGGGAGGCTCAGGGCGGTGCCGGAATTTTCAGGCCGTTGACCACAGCTCAGTCAGAAGGCCCCCACTGCCGGGCAATGGGGTTGGTAATATTCAGCATGTCGATGGCGCGGGCTGAAATCTGATCGACAATCTCTGCCACATTTTTGGGCCTCAGATAAAAGGCCGGCACCGGCGGCAGGATAATGGCGCCCAATTCGGTTGCGGCGGTCATGTTTCGCAGATGCGCCAGGGTCAGCGGCGCCTCGCGGGTCAGCAGAATCAGACGGCGCCGCTCTTTCAGTTGAACGCCAGCCGAACGGGTCAGCAGATTATCATCCAACCCATGGGCAATCGCGGCCAGCGAGCGCATTGAACAAGGGGCGACGATCATCCCCGCAACCGGAACCGAACCCGAGGCAATACTGGCGCCGATATCGCCGAGCGGGTGCACCCGTGTTGCCAGCGCCTTCAGGGTCTCAAAGGCCTCCGGGCCGCATTCTTCGGCTAGGGTACGTTCGGCAGCGGTGCTGGTGACCAGATCAATTTCTGCGCCCATGGCACAGAGTTGCCGGGCAACCGACAGCCCCAGCGCCGCCCCCGAGGCGCCGGCCACCCCCAGCACAACACGCGGCGCACTCATGATCCGGTGCCCGACATCAGGCGCGCCACCAGATCGGCGGCAAAATCCGCGTCCTTGTCGGATGTTTTCATAACCTCACCCCAGTCTCTGGATGTTTCGCTGTCGATTTTTATCGTGGCATCTATGCCCATTTTACCGGCCAGACCGGGCTGAGGCGAGGCGAAGTCGAGATAGTCCATCGGCGTGTTCTCGATCAACATCACATCGCGCACCGGGTCCATCCGGGTGGCCAGCGCCCAGGCGATGTCCTCCCAGTTTTTTGGGTCGATATCTGTGTCTACAACCACAATCATCTTGGTGTAACTGAATTGCGGCAGCATCCCCCACAGCGCCATCATGACACGACGCGCCTGCCCCGGATAGCGTTTGTTAATGGCGACCACGGCCATGCGGTACGAACAGGCAGCAGGCGGCAGCCACAGATCGTGAACCTCTGGGATCTGCGCCCGGATCGTCGGCAGCGCCAGCCGGTTGAACACCTCACCAATGATCGCCGGTTCATCCGGTGGGCGACCGGTATAGGTGGACAGATACAGCGGATCTTTGCGGTGGGTGATTGCGCTCACCTCCATCACCGGGAACGGTTCAGCCCGGTTGTAATATCCCGTGTGATCGCCAAACGGCCCTTCCGGCGCGGTCTCGTTGGGCGACACCCAGCCCTCCAGCACGATCTCCGCATCGGCGGGCACCATCAGCGGAACCGTTTTGGCCGGTACCAGACGTGGGCGCGCATTGTTCAACGCACCGGCAAAAGTCAGCTCGGACACTGATTCAGGCAATGGCAGCGCAGATGAAAGCAGCGTCGCCGGGTCAGCGCCCAGGATTATGGCCACCGGGGTCTTTTCACCCTGTTTTGCCCAGCTTTGGTGATGTGCAGCGCCACCGCGATGGGGTAGCCAGCGCATGATCAATCGGTTGTGGTCCAGAACCTGCGCCCGGTAGACACCGGCATTGTAACGGCTGACATCTGCGGCCTCGGAGTCAAAGGGGCGGGTCACCACCACCGGCCAGGTGATCAGCGGCCCCGCATCGCCGGGCCAATGGGTCTGGATCGGCAGCGCGCAAAGATCCACGTCGTCGCTTTCCAGCACAACACTTTGGACCGGGGCGGATCGAAGGATCTTGGGACGTGTCGCCAGCGCTGCCTTTAACATCGGCCAGCGCGACAGCGCGTCGCGCATGCCGTCAGGTGGCGTCGGCGATCTGAGCGCCGCCAGAAACGCCCCCAGATCATCCAGACCCTCCAGCGTTACCCCCAACCCGGCCGCCACGCGGGCCGTGGTGCCAAACAGATTGACCACCACCGGCACGTCCGACGGCGCGCCGCCCGGCAGCAGCGGCTGGTCAAACTGCAACACCGGCCCCTGTCGCTCCAAGACGTTGCGGTGCACGGCAGTCATCTGGTGGATCACCGACACCGGATCCGCCACCCGCTGAAACTGATCCGTCTCGGCGCACCACTCAAGAAAGCTGCGAAGACTGGGAAATGAGGGCAAACTGCGAATGGGACTGCTCCAGATTGACGTTTACAGCCCCTACCATTTAAAATGTTTCAGGATATTGACACACATCAATTTCTTGAAACATCTAAACCCATAAAAGATCCCAAACAACCGAGACAACAGGAGTCTCACTTGCCCCAACCTCAGGCCTCGATCCCGCTGTTTCCGCCAGTTCTTGCGCGCGCCCTCAAGGTGATGCCGCTGGCACCGCTGTCTCTGTCGCTGACCGCCTATAGTCGGAAAATCGCCAAGACCCACCCCGGGTTGTTCCGTCGCCTGGGGGAGTTTGACCACACACGGTTTATTCTGGACCCGACTGACCTGCCCTTTGTGATCTGTCTTGACCCCAACGGCGGTGTGCCGCGTGTCACCTTGCTGCGTGGCAGGGGCGAAGGCGCGGCGCGGATATCCGGGCCGTTTGCCGCGCTGATCGGGCTGGTTCACGGTGCCTATGATGGCGACGCGCTGTTCTTTTCCCGTGATCTGGTGGTCGAGGGCGACACCGGCGCGGCGCTGGCCCTGCGCAACGCTGTCGATGACGCGGAACTGGACCTGGCACAGGAAATCGCCTCGATCACCGGCCCTCTGGCGCGGCCGCTGCAACACTTAATCGCATTTGCAGAGCGACGCACCGGCGTCTGCCTGACACGACCAGACGAGGCCGAAGCATGGTAATGGAAATTGTTTGCCCAGCGGGCACCCCGGCCTCGCTGCGGGCCGCCGTCAAGGCGGGGGCCCATACGATTTATTGTGGCTTCAACGACGAAACAAACGCCCGCAACTTTCCCGGTTTGAACTTTGACCGGGGTGAGATGCGCGACGGCATTGCCTTTGCCCATGAGCGCGGCTCGCAGGTGCTGATTGCGATCAACACCTTCCCCCGTGCGGGCGATGAGGCCCTGTGGCATCGCGCCGTGGCGGATGCCGAATCCTGCGGCGCCGATGCGGTGATCCTGGCGGATCCGGGGCTGCTGGACTATGCGGCGCGCAACCATCCGGGGCTACGCCGCCACCTGTCGGTTCAGGCGGCCGCCGCCAATGCCGATATCATCAACTATTACGCAAAAACTTTTGACGTGAAACGCGTGGTGCTGCCTCGGGTTCTGTCGGTTCCCGAAATCGCCGCGATCAATGCCGAAACCGAGGTGGAAACCGAGGTGTTCGTCTTTGGCGGCCTCTGTGTCATGGCCGAGGGTCGCTGTTCGCTGTCCTCATACGCCACCGGATTGTCGCCCAATATGAACGGCGTCTGCTCGCCCGCCAGCCATGTGGAATACCTTGATGACAACGGCGTGCTGGATGCCCGTCTGGGTGGTTACACCATCCACCGCGTTGAAAAAGACGAGCCCGCCCCCTACCCAACCCTGTGCAAGGGCTGCTTTAGCGCCCAGGACCAGACCGGGCACCTGTTTGAGGATCCGGTCAGCCTGAATGCCGAGCAGTTGATCCCTCAGTTGCAAAAGGCCGGTGTCACCGCGCTCAAGATCGAGGGCCGCCAGCGGTCCCGGTCCTATGTGGCGCAGGTCGTGCGCAACTTTCGCGCCGCAGTGGATGCGCTAGAGGCAGGCCAGCCGATGCCCGAAGGTATGCTGGCGCGCCTGTCCGAAGGCCAGGCGATGACAACCGGCGCTTATAAAAAGACGTGGAGATAACCAAATGGATCTGACAGTCGGACCAAATCAGTTCTTTTGGTCAGCCGATCGCTGGACTGAGTTTTATGACGATCTGGCCGCATCAAAGGTGGATCGTGTGGTGCTGGGAGAGCTGGTCTGTTCCAAACGCCTGCCGTTCTTTCAGGAGCGCATTCCCGATGCCATCTCAACCCTGATTGACGCGGGCAAGGAGGTTGCCCTGACCAGTCTGGCACTGGTGACGCTGAAGCGCGAGCGCAAGCAAACCGCTGCACTGGCCGAAATGGGCGTCGAGATCGAGGTCAACGACCTGACCGCCCTGCCCCATTTGCCCGAAGGCACTCCGATCTCCGTTGGTCCGCTGGTCAATACCTACAACGAAGGCACCCTGGCATGGCTGGCCTCCAAGGGCGCGACCCGCATCTGTCTGCCGCCGGAACTGCCGCTGACCTCGGTTGCGACTCTGGCAAAGGTCGGCGCCGATCTGGGCGTCGCGATCGAGGTCTGGGGCCACGGTCGGCTGCCGCTGGCGATCTCGGGGCGGTGTTATCACGCCCGCTTGCACAAACGCACCAAGGACAATTGCCAATTCGCCTGCGAGGATGACCCCGACGGTCTGGATGTCCGCACCCTAGAGGGCCAACCGTTTCTGGCGATGAACGGGGTGCAAACCCTGTCCGACACCTATGCCAGTGCGGCCCACCAGATTGACGCTCTGACCCGCGCCGGGGTTTCAGCGCTGCGCCTGTCACCGCAATCCAAGGGGTTCACGCAGATTTGCGATCAATACCACCAGTTGCTGGACGGCAAACTCAGCGGCGCGGAGGTCGCCGATGCAATCTGCGGCATCGACAGCAATATCCGCCTGTCCGACGGTTTCCTGTCCGGAAAACGGGGCGTCGATTGGTCCGGAAAACAACCGCCTGCCTACCAGGGGTCATGACGCAGCCGCCGGGAAAGACGCCAAGACTGACAGCGGCCTTTGCCCATTTCTGGCAGGCCCCGCACCGGCCCTTGTTTCTGGCCTCTTTCCTCTGCGCGTTTACAACCGTGGCCTGGTGGCCCCTGGGTGTGGCATTTGGATTGCCCGCGCCGGGGTTTGAACCTGTGGTGCTGTGGCACGCCCACGAGCTGATCTTTGGCTTTGCCGGTGCCGCAGTTGGTGGCTACCTGCTGACCGCCCTGCCCAGCTGGACCGGCCTGCCGCCAATACAGGGGGCACCGCTAAAACTCTTGCTGGGCTGTTGGCTGCTGGCCCGGCTGACCAGTGGTTTGGCCGATCACATACCAGTTGCCCTGCAGCTTTGCCTCAATCTCAGCTATCCCCTGTGGCTTGCCGCGATGCTGCTCTATCAGACCCTGTCTTGCGGCGACTACCAAAAGGCCGGCTTTGGCCTAGCGGTCCTGCTTCTGGGCGGCGCGGATGCGCTGTTTATGACGGCGGCCTTAAGTGGCCAGCCCGAGGCCGCCCTGACCATCCTCCGCACCGTGGTGCTGGGCTTTGCCCTGGGGATGACGATCATTGGCAGCCGGGCCATTGCCGCCTTCACCAACAACTGGCTGGATCGCACCAATCCCCGCGACCCAAGGATCAACGCCCCCCAGCTGCCCCGCCAGATCGCACAGGGCGCGCTGGCGCTGGCTCTCATCGCCATGCTGGCCGGACTGCGGGGCGTCGCCAGTGTTGCAATGATTTGCGCCGCCATTGCCATGTTGTGGATGATGTACGGCTGGAGAACGATACCGGCGCTGACCAACCCGCTGCTGGCGGCGCAGCATCTGGCCTTTGCCTGGTTGCCTATCGGCTTGGCCTCAATCGGAGCCCTGTGGTTTGCGCCGCAGCTCTATCCCATGGCAGATGCAATTCATATTCTGACAATCGGCGCGATGTCCGGGTTGATCATGGCCATCGCCGGTCGTGCTGCCTGTCATCACATCAGCGGCGACATGCGGGCCAGCGCCGGTTTTGTGCTGGGTTCCTTACTGGTTTGGGCTGCCACATGGGTCCGGCTGGCGGCACCGGTGTTTGCGCAACAGAACTCCTCCATCTTGCTGGGCGCCGCCGGGCTCTGGTGCCTTGGATGGGCGGTCTTTATTGCCGGGTTTCGCCCTGCCCTGACTGGTCCCGTCATCCGGCCAGTGCTGAGCGGCAAAAAGCACCCGCCCGCTGATCCCCCTCACCTTCTGACAGAAAAGAGTATTTGATGCAGATCGCATATGTAACATCGCAGACACGGGGCGAAACCGATCGCCTGCTGTCGGAAATCGCCGCCCAACTACAGGCGCAGGGCAAGTCCCTTGCCGGCATCGTCAAGGTCTCAAACTACCAAAGCAGCTTTGAAAATGGCTGCGACATGAAGGTCCGGGTGCTGCCCGAGGGCCCGGAAATCAAGATCACGCAGAATCTGGGGGCGGGGTCTGATGCCTGCCGACTGGACCCTTCGGCAATAACCGAGGCGGTGACACGGGTTGAAACCGGGTCGATGGATGGCCCTGATCTGTTTATGCTCAACAAATTTGGCCCCGAAGAGGCCGCAGGGCGTGGCTTTTGCAATGTGATTGGCAGCGCGCTGGAGGCTGGCGTGCCGGTTCTGGTCGGCGTAGGCGGCGCCAGTATCGAGGCGTTTGAAAGCTTTGCAGGTGGTCTTGCGGTGCCGCTGGCGGACAATGAGCAGGCGATCCTAGACTGGGTGTTGTCCGCGATCTCGGGACACCAGACCAGATCACCCGCCGCCACCGGGTAAGGCGGGACAAAAAATAAGGGCCGCCCTGTCAGGCCGCCCTTATCAATATCATTCTGGTCGCCAGTTTAATCTGGTGCCAGATATTCGGTCAGAGCCTGCGGCGAGGAGTGACCGCCTGTCAGGCTCGCCTGGCCCATATTTGGCAGTTCATGGGCGATGCCCTTGTGGCAATTGATACAGGTCTTCTCGCCGGTGAACAGGAACCGTTCATGCGCCTCTGCGGCCCGCGTGCTTTGCCGGGTAATGTCCATCGATTCTTCCGAGTGACAGTTGCGGCATTCCAACGAGTTGTTTGCCTCCAGCCGGGTCCATTCGTTTTGCGCCAGCCGCAGACGGTGATCGAGAAATTTCTCCCGCGTGTTGATGGTTCCGAACAGCGCACCCCAGACCTCTTTCGAGGCCTGCATCTTGCGCGCCACCTTACTGGTCCACTCATGCGGCACGTGACAGTCGGGACAGGTTGCCCGCACCCCCGACCGGTTCGAGTAGTGGATCGTCGGTTTCAGCTCTTCATACACGTTGTCGCTCATTTCATGGCAACTGGTGCAAAAGGCTTCGGTGTTGGTGACCTCTAGGGCGGTGTTGAATCCGCCCCAGAAAATGATCCCCATGACAAAACCGCCCATGGTCAGAAAGCCAAGGCTGTAGTGGACGCTTGGTCGGCGAATGGCCGATAAAATCCGTTTGGCAAAGCCCAGCATCAGTTATCCCCCGACTTGGCGCCGGCCACATAGTCAAGAACCTGATCCACATCGACAAATGTGTTCTCGACCAGATCCGGTGCATCAGACCGAGGCACGTGGCACTGGGTACAGAAATACCGGCGCGGCGTGACCGATGCCAGGAACTGGTTGTCCCGGTTCATAAAGTGGGTGATCGACACCATCGGTGCCTGACTGTCACCAACCGCCGCACGGCTGTGGCACTGCAGGCATTTGTTGACGTTGATATCAATCTGATAGCCGTCAATCTTATGCGGGATCAGCGGCGGTTGCTCGGGGTAGTTACGAACCTGACGCAGGTCAGTATTCAACCTCTTTGCAATCTGCGGCAGGTCTCCCTGCTCTGCCAAAGGCGTGCCCGCGCGCAGTGTTGCGACGGTCTCCTGTGCAAATGCAGCCCCTGCAAGGGCAAAGACCAAGGCGGTGGCTATAGCATGTATCTTGATCATGGCTCACGCTCCCATCGGTACGATTTTAACCGCACATTTCTTATAGTCGGTTTGTTTGGAAATCGGGTCGGTGGCGTCAAGCGTGACCTTGTTGATCAGCTTGGCAGCATCGAACCAAGGCACAAAGACCAGTCCTTTTGGCGGCTTGTTGCGACCCCGTGTTTCGATCCGAAGGTTGATCTCACCGCGGCGCGAAATGACCCGCACCGCACTGCCGCGACGCAGGCCTTTTGCCTTGGCGTCATCCGGGTGCATGTAGCACAGCGCATCTGGCACAGCCGAGTGCAGCTCGGGCACCCGTTGGGTCATCGAGCCCGAGTGCCAATGCTCCAGCACCCGACCAGTCGACAGCCAGAACGGATATTCCTCATCCGGGCTTTCTGCTGCGGGTTCGAACGGCAGCGCAAAGATCACGGCTTTGCCATCCGGCTTGCCATAGAACTCATAATCCGCCCCGGGTGTCACATAGGGGTCAGACCCCTCTTTGAACCGCCAGCGGGTTTCTTTGCCGTCCACAACAGGCCAGCGCAAACCACGTTCTTCGTGATAGCGATCAAACGGTGCCAGATCGTGGCCGTGACCCCGTCCAAAGGCCGCATATTCCTCAAACAGGCCCTTCTGGATGTAGAAGCCGAAATCTTTCGACTCGTGGTTCTCATACTCGTCCGAGGTCTGCTCCAGCGGATAGGCATCAACCTGACCGTTGGCATAGAGAACGTCATACATGGTCTTGCCCTTGTACTCTGGATTTGCATCCAGAAGTTCGGCGTCCCAAACGTCTTCGATCTTAAAGCGTTTCGAGAATTCAACCAGTTGCCACAGGTCGGATTTCGATTCACCCGGGGCATCTACCAGCTGGTGCCAGAACTGAGTGCGGCGTTCGGCGTTGCCATAGGCGCCTTCTTTTTCCACCCACATTGCAGTTGGCAGGATCAGATCCGCAGCTTCGCAAGTGACAGTTGGGTAGGCATCGGAGACCACGATAAAGTTGTCCGGGTTGCGATAGCCCGGAAGGGTCTCTTCCATCATGTTGGGCGCGGCCTGCATGTTGTTGTTCACCTGCACCCAGTAGCAGTTGATCTTGCCATCTTTCAGGTGACGGTTCTGCAGGACGGCATGGGCACCGGGTTTCGCCGGAATGGTGCCGTCAGGCAGTTTCCAGATCTTTTCGGCAAAGGCGCGGTGTTTTGGGTTAGCCACAACCAGGTCGGCTGGCAGGCGGTGCGAGAAGGTGCCGACCTCACGGGCAGTGCCACAGGCCGACGGCTGACCGGTCAGCGAGAACGGCGAGTTGCCGGGGGTCGAGATCTTTCCGGTCAACAGGTGCACGTTATACAGCATGTTGTTGACCCAGACACCGCGGGTGTGCTGGTTCACGCCCATGGTCCACAGCGACATGATCTTGATGTCGGGGTCGGCATACATCTGAGCCATTTCCAACAGACGGTTTTCTGGAACACCGGACATTTCCGACGCGTATTCCACCGTATAAGGTTTGACGAATTCCGCGAATTCCTCAAACGTCATAGGAGTAGAGCCACCGGCTTTGTCGTTGTTCTCAGCCGCCTGCTCCAGCGGGTGCTCGGGACGCAGGCCATAACCGATGTCCTGATTGCCGCGCCTGAAGTTGACGTGCTTGGACACGAAATCCTGGTTCACCGCGCCATTTTCGATGATGTAATTGGCGATAAAGTTCAACATCACCAGATCGGTCTGGGGGGTGAAGATCATCGGAATGTCGGCCAGGTCAAAGCTGCGATGCTTGTAGGTCGACAGCACACCAACTTTTACATGCGGGTTCGAGAACTTGCGGTCTGCAATCCGGGTCCACAGGATCGGGTGCATTTCTGCCATGTTCGAGCCCCAGAGGAAGAAGGCATCAGCATGTTCAAAATCATCATAGCAGCCCATCGGCTCGTCGATGCCAAATGTGCGCATGAAACCACCCACAGCGGATGCCATGCAGTGACGGGCGTTGGGGTCCAGATTGTTCGAGCGAAAGCCCGCCTTCATCAGTTTGGAGGCCGCATAGCCCTCCCAGACGGTCCACTGACCAGAGCCGAACATGCCGATGCCGGTCGGGCCCTTTTCCTTCAGCGTGGCTTTCCACTTTTCCGCCATGATATCAAAGGCTTCATCCCATGAGACAGGGGTGAAATCGCCTTCTTTGTCATAAACGCCATCTGTCTTGCGCAGCAATGGCTGGGTCAGGCGGTCTTTGCCATACATGATTTTCGACAGGAAATAGCCTTTGACGCAGTTCAGACCGCGGTTCACTTCGGCCTCGGCATCGCCATGCGTTGCCACGACCCGGCCCGCCTTGGTGGCAACCATGATCGAACAGCCGGTGCCGCAGAAACGACAGGCCGCCTTGGACCATTTCAGGTCAGTGATGGATGAATCTGTCACTAAGTTCTGCGCCTCGGCAGATAAGGGCAACCCAGCCGCAGCCGCCGCAGCAGCAACGGCCTGCGCCTTAATGACGTCCCGTCTTGTCAGTTTGGTCATTTTACTCTCCAATTAGTCTGCCACGGGCCGAAACCCGGATCGGCATATCAATCTGTTTGGTGGTAAACGAGAGACGCGCTAACGACTCCGTCCAATAGCTGTAGTTGGGTCAGTGCCTCAACTATGTTGCTTTGATTTTCGGTCTCCAACGTAACGATGATTTTGCCGCTGGGATCGGTCATTGGCACCTCGGCCAGTTCGATCTTCGCGATCTCCGCCAGAATCTGCTCAAATTTCTGCGGATCGGCCCTCAGCAATAGGCTGGAAATATGTACAACTTCAGTCATGTTGAGGCTCCGTGATCGATATCGCTGAGAATGTGCAAGCCGCCACGCAGGCGCCACATCCGTTGCATAATTCTTGATTTACAGAGACAGCTCCAACCGGGCGTTGAGATAGATCAAAAACCAATGCTTCGGTTTCACAAATATCAGTGCAAAGTCGGCAACTTATCCCCAGTTTCAAGATACAGGAGTCTGAAATTTCAGCCCGAATAGTCCAGGCCGGTTCGCCAAGGTCAAAGACCGGCTCTGTGCAGGCTTCAACGCAGGCTTTGCAAAAGGTGCATTCGCCATTTTCAAACGACACAACCGGCGTGTTGGCCGGACCGCTGAATAAGATGGCTTCGGGACAGGCTACGACACAGTCGCCACATCCGGTACATGCATTTCGAATAGATATTTCAGACGTCCAAGGTGGGCGGATCAGCGCGCCATGCTTACCTGAGAACAGCGCGCGCCTGGATAACATTTGTGATCCTGACCTGCCCATGAGTCTCAGCCCGTTGGTGGGCCAAAGACCAGCTGGAGCATCCAGACACTAAAGCCAAATCCTCCAACGAGTATACCCGCCAAAACGGGGGCTAGAAATACAGCCAGAACAAGGAAAGCCCAACGCTCATCGGATTTCGAGACAATCCCTACTTTGGCTTCGATGGTATCGGTCACCATGGCAATCTCCCAATCAAGATTAATGGTATTTACTTCTGAGCGGATCGCTCCTTTTGAGTATATTCCAAATCAATTCTGTGTGAAAGCGCCATTCCGGCCCTGCGCTAAAATGCCCGCACTGATCTCGGCTATGCCTCCGAAAATGCTCATGGAAATGCTCTAGACCTGATATTCCCATCCGTCATCCAGCATTTACCTGGCGTTCCAGCGTGGCAATTTTCACGATATCTAAACATGCCTTCACGCCACACCCCGAAACCTGCCGCCCGCCGCCGCCGCCGCCCGCGTTTCATCCGGGTCGGGCATCGACGAATCGCACCACGACCTAGGTAATCTGTGCCGGTCTGGTGGCGGTCCAAGCGAATCGAAATATGAAGATTTCAACTCTTAGCCAAGAGCCTTACCGGTCCTGGCCGCGGCAAGAAGGCGCTGCAACAGCGCGCCTCAGCTCGGGTCAGACTGCACTTACTGCCGCGCCTGTGTCAGCCAGTCCAGCATTGCCTCGACTCGGGGCTCGACAGCCACGGCCAGCCCGCCGGCAAATTCCTGAAACGCCTCGACATTCAGCGTGTTGACGCCCGAGATCACCGGGACTCCCAAGGCCATCGCCTCGCCGATAACCGGACGCATGCCGCGCCCTTCCGCCTCATGTTTGCCAAATTTATTGACGATTAGCACCTCGGGCAGGCTCTCGCCCTGCAACGAGCGACTCACCTGAGCCACCGCCAGCTCTAGCGCCGAGGGGTCGAGCCGGCAGCCGCGTGCCTGCGCGCCCAGCGACTGGGAAATCCGGATCGTCTCGCCCTGGGGCAGCACCCGCACGTCCATGTCGCACAGCGCAGAATCATGGCATTCGGTGTTGGTCTGCACGATCCCGGCCAAAGCGGTGCCCTGCGCCTGCAGTCGATCGGCCAGTTCACTCAGAAGCCGATCCGTTGCGCCGCGGTCCGGGGTCATCACATAGGCAAGCAGCATCACATATCTCTTTTTCTTTTAACCAGTTCCGCAATGGTAATCCTCATCGCCCGGCAATGCCAGCGGTCGCAGCAATCCGTGACATTTTGCACCTTACCAGGGCAGCGGCACATAGCCGATGACTGGTTCATGCAGCAGGATCAGCGCCACAAAGATAATCAGAGCAAGGCCAATTGGCAGCGGCGACAGTGGCAATCGCAGCAGGTTCAGCCGCGCGGTGCCCTGCGCCAGCCGCTGCCACTCGCCCAGCCCCAGCAGTCGCTGCTTGCGCCGGTCGATCAGGGTCATGCCAAGCACCGCAAAGCCGCCGAACAGACCAAACAGGATCACATGCGCCAGATCGCCATTGGCCAGCAAATGCGCGCCCGCCCATAGTGCCATCGCCACCAGCAGCGGATGACGGCTGGCGGCCAGCATACCGGGGGTCTCTGGGTCGAACGGTTTTGACCCCAAGCCGCCAAAGCTGAGCGGGTTCTGCCCCATCATGCCGCCCACCGCGATCAGGCAGGCCAGCGGCATCACCAGCAGCGGCGCCCAGCGAAGGATCTCCCACTGTGGCAGCACAGCGACATAAGGTGCGCGCGCCGCCGCGACGAACAGCCAAGCCAGCACCAGCAGCGACAGCACACTATAAGATATGAAATAGCCCCTTAGCCCCAGTCGCGCGATCAGCCAGGGTCGCATCGGCGGTCGCACCGGGAACATGTGGCTGAGCATGAACAGAGTCAGGGCTGCAATGAATTCAAACCAATCGGCCATACTTTACCCCTGCTCAAATTAATGGTCAGGAAGGATTTATCGAACCACAGCCACAAAGACCACCACTTGCCCGGACGATAGGCTGGGCCGCGCCTGACCTTCCCCCCGGGAAGGCGCTTTACGCCTCCCCAAGGTCAGGCGCGGCCCTTTGCTCTTACAGGCCCAGCACCCGGCGGCGCTCTTCGGCAAAGCCCTGCACCATGCGGTCGGCAATCAGCGCCAGGATCGCCATCGCAGCCCCCGCCGAAATACCTAGCCCCACATCCGCCTGCCCCAGTGCCAGATAGATCAGCTGGCCCAGACCGGTGGTGCCGATCAGCGCCGCAATCACCAGCATGGCAAAAGCATAGAGGATGGTTTGGTTCAGCCCCAACAGGATGGTCGGCGCCGCATAGGGTCCGCGCACATCGCGCAGGATCTGCCAGGTGGTGGCACCCGAGGCAATCGCTGCCTCGATCATCTCGTCCGGGGTTTCCGTCAGCCCGTGACGGCTGTAGCGAATCATCGGCACGATGGCATAGGCGATGATCGCCAAAAACGCCGAGAACTCGCCGATCTGAAACACCATCAACACCGGGATCAGGAACACGAACAGCGGAATGGTCTGCAACATGTCGCAGATCGGCCGGGTGATCTTCCAGGCCAGCGGCGACACCGCACAGAGCAGCCCGATGCCGCCACCAGCCAGCGCACAGGCAAACACCGCCGCGCCGCTAAGGTACAGCGACAACATGGCGCGGTCCCACAGACCGGACAGCAGGATGGTCAACAGCAACCCCACCGACAGGATCGCCAGCCCGCGCCCCGATGACACCCAGCCCAGGGCGGCAGCTCCGACCAGCACAAAGGGCCAGGGCAGATTGGTGATGCCGGTTTCCAGCATGCCGACAAGGATCAAGGTCATGATGCCCCATGTCACCTGCCCGCGCAGCGCCAGTAGCAGACCCACCACCGCACCAGCTGCAAACAGTCCCAGGCTCATCTGCGTGGTCCACTGAAAGCCCCAGGTGAACGGCAACACCGCCTGATCCAGACCGATGCGCAGCGGCAGCAGCCCATAGAACAGCGCGTTGTTCTTGACGGCGGCCAGCCATTGCCAATTGGCGGTGGTAAAGGCGCTCAGCCCCGCGTCCACCGCATCCACCGCGCCGTCAAACATCGCATAGCCTGACGGGTCCGGCAGGCTGTTCCATGTCAAAGCACTGGCAACAATGCCAAAACCCAGAATGCCCCAGGCAACACGCGGGTCAAAGCGACGGCGACTATCCTGCGCCAGGGTGCCGCTCATCCGGTCGATGATCACCGCAAACACCACGATGACCAGACCCGCCAGCAACGCCGGGCCAAACTGCGCCTTGCGCATGGTCAGCAGTACTTCCCAGCCGATGTCATCAAAGCCACCGATCACTGCCGCGATGATCACCATCGACAGCGCCGCCATCAGGCATTGATTGACCCCCACCAGGATCTGCGTCGCGGCCGAGGGGATCTCGACCTGAAACAGCTGCTGCAACCGGGTGCCCCCAGCCATGATTGCGGCCTCTTTGATGTCAGGTTCAACCCGTTCCAGCCCCAGCAGCACATTGCGTGCCATCGGCGGAGCGGCATAGATCGCACTGGCAATCAGCCCCACCACCGGGCCAAAGCCAAACAGCACCAGCAGCGGTGTCAGGTAGGCAAAGGTGGGCACTGTCTGCATCACATCCAGCAGCGCCTGCACCGGCTTGCGAAAGCGCGGGTATTCATTGGCGAACACCCCAATGCCGCCGCCAATAATCAGCGCCAGCGGCACCGAAACCGCGACCAGCGACAGGGTGTTCATGCTCTCAACCCAATAGCCCGAGGCCAGCACAAAGCCCAGGCCAACGACCGCCATCAGCGCCATTGATGTGCCGCCCAGTATCCAGCCAATGGCCGTCACCACCGCGATCACCAAAATCCAAGGAGACCCGCCCAACACCAGATTGGTGGCCTCCATCGGATAATACATCAGCGCCGAAAACATTCGTGCTGTTGGCTTTATCAGCTGCAACAGCCAGTCCATGACAGTGCCAACCCATTCGGTTGCGGGCAGCACCAGTGCTTCGGGGAAGATCACCAACCAGGGCAGCGTGGTTTCAAGCAGCAGGCACACCGCACCCACAATCAACGCCACCAGTGCTGCCTGGCTTCCCTTGCTCAGAGCCGCCATCACCCGGCTTCCACGTGCAAGGCTGCTGCCAGATCTGCCGGGTTCACAACCCCCAGCAGCGTGCCGTCGTTGGCCCGCACCGGCACCGGTTCATATAGATCCATGCAACGCGCCAGCGCCGCATCCAGTGTCATATCAATCCGCAATCCGGGATCATCGGCGCCGTAAACCAGCCCCTCGCCGGTCTGCATGACTGAGGTCAAACGGGCGTGCTGCCCCTTGGCCACATCTTTTGAGAACTCGCGCACATAGTCGTCCACCGGGTTCAGCACGATATCCGAAGGGGTGCCGATCTGCACAATCTTGCCGTCGCGCATGATGGCAATGCGGTCGGCCAGTTTCAGCGCCTCGTTGATATCATGGGTGATGAAGACGATTGTGGTCTTCAGCTCGGCCTGAATTTGCAGGAACTCGTCCTGCAACTGCCGCCGGATCAGCGGATCGAGCGCCGAGAAAGGTTCGTCGAGGAACCAGACCGAACAATCGGTCACCAAGGAGCGGGCAATGCCAACGCGCTGACGCTGACCACCGGACAATTCGCGCGGGTAGTGTTTTTCACGCCCGCCCAGACCGACCAGTTCGATCACTTTCTGGGCCTTTTCCAGCCGCGCCTTGCGCTTCATCCCCTGCACCCGCAGCGGATAGGCCACATTGTCGGCAACGCTCATATGCGGGAACAGACCAAAATGCTGGAACACCATGCCCAGCTTGTTGCGTCGCAGCTCGATCAGCCGCGCCGGGGTGGCCTCGACAATGTTTTCACCGTCAATGCGGATCTCGCCGTGGGTGGCATGCAACAGATGCGAGATACAGCGGATCAGGGTGGATTTGCCCGAACCGGAAAGCCCCATGATGACAAAGAGCTCGCCCTCGGTGACCTCAAAATTGACGTCCTGTACCGCGGGGATCAGCCCTTTTTCACGCAGCGCGGCTGCGGCGGCTTCGGGTTCAGAATGTACCGACAGCGCCTCGGGTAAGGCGCTGTCGGCGTTGGGACCAAACACCTGCCAGACATTCTGGCAGGTGATGGCGGCCTGTGGCTTATCGCTCACGGTTCGTCAGCTTATTTGGTGGCTGCGTCGACAACCGAGCGCCATTTGCTCTCGTTGTCGGCCATCCAGGCTGCAACCACTTCTTCGACCTTGCCACCGTCCACATCGACGGCACCCATCATTGGCTGCTGATCTTCAACGGCCAGGGTATAGTTCGACAGGATTTCGCTGGCGGCGGGCCATGTTTCAGCCAGACCGGACCAACCCGCCTTGAAGATGCGCGATGGGGCAAAGTCACAGTCGTTGATCGCATTGGGGTTCGGGCCCCAGGCCGGATCGGTGAAACAAGCATCTTCACCGGCAGGCAGATCGACGAATTTCACGTCATAGGCCGACATCGCCCAATGGGGCTGCCAGAAGGTGACCAGTAGCGGTGTCTTGCGCTCGGACGAGGCGCGCAGTTCAACAATCAAAGCGGCTTCGGAGCCGGCAGGCACAGCTTTGAACGGCAGGTCCAGACCGGTGATACGGTCGGCACCCGGAGTGCCCCAATCGGCGGGGTAGTCGACCAGACGGCCAGCGGGCAGGGTTTCAGCCGAGGCAAACAGCGGCGCGCAGTCCTTCAGCGCTTCCCATGCGGGCAGGCCCGGGCACAATTCACCCACGTGCGCCGGATAGGCAATGCCTTCGCGCGCATTCAGTTCCAGATCACCCAGTTCAACAATGGTGCCCTCGGAGATCTTTTTGGCGTAGTCATCCGACACGTTCGAAGACCAGATTTCCAGCGTCGCGTGGATGTCACCATCAGCAATCGCCTGGAACTGGTTCATCATGCCAGCCGAGACAAACTCAACTTTATAACCCGCTGCCCGCAGCATCTCACCGGCAATATGCGTGGTGACGTGCTGGCCGGTCCATTCGTTCACAGCCAGGCGGATTGGCTTGTCCACCGCCCCCATGTCAGCGGCGCTGGCCATGCCAGCCGTGACCGCAAATGAAACGGCGCCAAGTGCTGCGGCATATCCTTTAATCGTCATAAATCTACTCCCTGTTTTTATGTTAAGCGCCCCTTTTTTGAAAAAGGGCGGCGTCTTTATTGGACCATCCGCTGCCGGTCGCCAATGCGCGCCCCGGACGGGTGTCTCTCTCCCTTAGCCCGGTCCATCCGAGCCTCCAAGTATTAGAGTGACCGATCTTGCTTCAATATTTGCCCCGATAACGACAGTTTGTCGAGCATCTGCGGCTTGTAATGGCATTTTTTGTTTGGCCATTCAACTTTTAATGCAGTAATTCAAGTTTCATCAGAACATTCAGTGGCCGCTCTTGGGGCTGCAGAACCGGTATAGCGGGGGCCCGGACAGCTCCGGCACTCAATACCCGCTGCGGGCCATACAGCCACCCAAGGCCATCGAATTGTTTCAAAAATCCGGGCGGGACTTGCCGCTTAGCCGCATTTACGGGCGATCATCCAGACCGGATCATAGGTCAGCGGCAGCTTTCCGTCGTGGCCAAATTGGCTGCGATAGCTGTCTTCAAATTCCATCAGCCGGCCCCGGCTCCAGCGTTGCTCGGCCTGTGCATTGACGCCAGTGTTGCGCAGGTGGCGCAACAGATCTATCGCACCATCAAACAGCATCACTATGGGGGTTTGCGCCACATGCAGCAGCTCCACATCGCGCGGCAGCAAGGCGGACCAGTCCGGCGCATCCACATAGCTTGGCGCCGCAGCCGAAGATCCCAGACGGCGCAGCTGGTGAAACTGGGCGCTGCCAAACCCCGACAGTGCCAACCAGCCACCGGGGCTGAGCCGCGCCGACAGACGCGCCATCAACGCAGGCATATCGCTGATCCATTGCACGGTCGAGGCCGAGGTGATCAGGTCCAGCTCTGACGGCAGCGGCACCGTCTCAATTGGCCCAAAGGTAAAATGAGTGCGGTCGGTGCGGGTCTTGGTCAGGGCCCCCAAACCGGGGGCGGCTTCGGCCACAAGATCATTCAGAGTCAGGTGGTGAATGTCGAAACTCTGCAGCAAAGGTCGGGTCAGGTGGCCGGTGCCACAGCCGAACTCCAGCACATTATCGAACCGCTCAGGCGCGCCCTGCGCCCGCAGGACCTGCACCAGACCAGCGGCAATATCGGCCTGAGCACGCGCATGTTGGTGATAGCTGGCCAGCCCGCGGCGAAAGCTTTGCCGCACCCGGTTCTGGTTCAGATCGGACGACACGGCGTCTCTCATGACAGGATCTCCTGCCAGCTTGCAAAATCCGCAAAGGGGGCGTGGGGGGCGGCGATCTGACGTATCGCGTTTTCCGGCCAAGCGCGGGTCTGATTGGCCGGCGGAAAGATCTTGTCAGCGGTGCTGATCCAGACCCTGTCAAACGCCGTATCTGGCGCATCGCCGCGTGCCTCAATCGCCCGCAGTTCATCCCTGCGCGCCACCACGTCGATCTCCCCCCTTGGCTGACAGGTATTGAAGACCCGCGACAGAAACAATTGATAGGCGTCCGGGCTAAGGGTTTCTATGGTTTTTGACAGGGTCACAGGAGGTATTCCGGTGGCGCGGTTCACCGGGGTCAGAGTGCCATTTATCGCCACTTTGCGCCCGAAAGGATCGCTGCGCCCCTGTTGCCAATGGGCATAAGAGGCAACGCCAAAGGACCAGGCCACAAGGCTGATCCGTTCATAGGCCGACAGATCCGGCAGATCAGCGTCCAGATCGCGGTAATCGCTGGCAAAAAGCACGTCATAGGGGCCAGTCAGGTGGCCAAACAGATCCGCACCAACCGCCCAGCCGCCAAATACCACGATAGCACTCGAATTCCGCCCGCCGTCACCGGGCCGCGCCTGACCTTTATGCAGCCAGCGGAAGTCCATTACAGCTCTCGCGCCAGTCGCAGCATGCCCTCGGTGATCTGGGTCAGCTGCTCTGGCGTGGTGATAAAGGGCGGCATGGTGTAGATATTATTGCCAAAGGGGCGCAGGAACACCCCCATCTCGCGGGCCAGCCCATGCGCTTGATCGGCTGACACCTGGTGCTTCATCTCGATCACCCCAATGGCGCCCAGAATGCGCACATCGGCCACGTTTGGCAGGCTGCGGGCGGGCTCCAGTTCAACACGCATCTGCGCCGCGATCCGGCTAACATTACTGTGCCAATCACCCTCCTCCAGCAGTTCCATCGAGGCCAGCGCCGCAACGCAGGCCAGCGGATTGGCCATATAGGTGGGACCATGCATAAAGATACCGGGATTGCCGCCGCCGATGCCTTCTGCCACGCGGTCATTGGTCATGGTGCAGGCAAACGAGATATGGCCGCCAGTCAGCCCCTTGCCCAGACAGATGATATCCGGCTCGACTGTGCAGAGATCAGTGGCAAACAGCGCTCCGGTGCGGCCAAAGCCGGTGGCGATCTCGTCAAATATCAACAGGATGCCCAGCTCGTCACACAGCGCGCGGGCCTGATTGAGGTATTCCGGGTGGTAGAAATACATACCGCCAGTGCCCTGCACCACCGGTTCCAGAATAAAGCCGGCGATCTGATCCTGGTGGGCCTCAAGCAGTGCGCGCAGCTCGCCCAGACCATTGCGGGCCGGATCGTCGATCCAGTCTTCGGTGATGCGGATCGGCGGGCGCGACACAAAATGCTGCACGCTGAGCGCGCCCTGAAACAGGTGATGCATGCCGGTGTCGGGGTCACAGACGCTCATCGCTTTCCAGGTGTCGCCATGATAGCCGGAGCGCACGGTGGCGAACTGCGAGCGGCCCTCGAACCCCATAGCGTGTTGATATTGCACCGCCATTTTCAACGCCACTTCAACCGAGACCGAGCCGCTATCGCAATAGAAGATGCGGCTCAGGCTGTCTGGGGTGATCGCCAGCAGCTTGCGGCCCAGATTGATTGCCGGGTCGTGGGTCAACCCGCCGAACATCACATGTGGCAACCGGTCAAGCTGGTCGTGCATCGCCTGGGTGATCCGTGGGTTACGGTGCCCGTGCATCATGCACCACCAGGACGACATCGCGTCGATCAACTGGCAGCCATCATCCAGTGTCAGGTGAACACCTTGAGATTCCCTTACCACAAAGGTCGGTCCCGGTTGGGTGACATTGGTATAGGGATGCCAGAGGTGTTGCTGGTCGAATTCCAGCTGGGTCAGACTGTCTTCACTCATGGCTGTAACGCCTTTTTGATGGTGTCGGTATCGATATGGGCGGCGAAGGCCTCTGCGAGCGCTTCGTTTCCCTCCTTGGACCGGCCGTCAGCTCGGTCCGCGCCTGACCTTCCGTCAAACCGAAGGTTTGCCTCCGGCAAAACGGGGAAGGCGCTTCGCACCTCCCCAAGGTCAGGCGCTACGGTCTCGTTTTCCAATCCGTCAATCCTAGGCAGCCTGCCCAAATGCACAGCCTTGCCAAACTGACAGATTGTCTGCTCCACTTCTGTTTCAGCCTCGCCAATAAACACCACACCAACCACATCACAGCCGGCGCCGCGCAGGGCTTGCAGAGATAACAGCGTGTGATTGATAGTGCCGAGCTGAGTGCGGGCACAGAGGATCACCGGCGCGCCCCAGCGGGCAAACAGGTCCAGAAACAACGCCTCGCGGTTCAGCGGCACCATGACGCCGCCGGCGCCCTCGGCCACCAGCACGCCGTCAACCTGTGGCAGCGATAGCGCATCGAGATCAATCGTCACCGCCTCGGCCTCGGCTGACAGATGTGGCGAGGCGGGCAGTTGCAGCAGATAGCCCTCGGGCAGCACCGGGCGGCCCGAGAGACGCGCAACGATCTGGCTGTCGGTTTCGTCCTCCAGCCCCGATTGCACCGGCTTCCAATAGCTGGCGCGCAGGGCCTGCACCAACCCAGCCGAGACCACGGTTTTGCCGATGCCGGTATCGGTGCCGGTAACGATGATGGCGCTCATGCCGGGGTCTCCAGTAGGTTGGCCAGATCAGCGAACAGCTCCGAAATCACCTGCGGTGAGCTGTTCAGTGTCACCGAGATCCGCAACCGCGAGCTGCCGCGTGGCACGGTGGGCGGGCGGATGCCGCGAATGTCATAGCCCTTGGCCTGTAGCGCCTGTGCGATAGCCATGGTGCGTTTGTCGTCACCGATAATCACCGGCATGATCTGGCTTTGGAACCCGGTCAGATCACAGTGCTTTTCGGCCTCTGCTTGGGCGTGGCGAATTAGATCCCATGCCCGGTTTTGCCGATCCGGGTTCGCGGCCAGCTCCGCCAGTGCGGCCCGCACCAGTGCGGCATTCAGCGGTGGCGGTGCGGTGGCAAAGATAAAGGCGCGGGCCTTGTTGATCAGGGTCTCGATCAGGGCAGAGGCGCCGCAGATCAACGCGCCAGAGACGCCCAGCGCCTTGCCGCAGGTGTGCAGCGACAGCACATTTGGCTGGTGCGCAACCGCGTGGCCCAGCCCGCGACCCTGATCGCCAAACACCCCGGTTGAATGGGCCTCGTCCAGCACCAGCACCGCCTTTTCGCGGGTGGCCAGTTCGGACAGGGCCGCCACCGGGGCACAGTCACCATCCATCGAATAGACCGCCTCAACCGCGATCCAGATCTGGCCGCTGCCGCCCTGCGCGCGCCAATCGGTGATGGCGGCCTGCGCCGCCCTGACATCGTTATGGGCAAAGCTTTGGCACTGGGCCCGACCCAGCCGCATGCCGTCATGGGTGCTGGCGTGGATCAGCGCGTCGTACAGCACCAGATCGCCGTGCCGAGGTAGCGCCGAGAATATCGCCATATTGCCGGTAAAGCCGCCATTGATAAACAAGGCGGCCTGGGTGCCAAAGAAATCGGCGGCCTCAGCTTCGAGCAAGACATGCTCGGCGTCATTGCCGCGCAGCAGGCGCGAGCCGCCTGCCCCAACCGGCACGCCGCGTGCCAGCGCCGCTGACGCCGCATCGCGCAGCAGCTCGGACCCGGCCAGCCCGAGGTAATCGTTTGAGGCAAAGTCATGCCCGGCGCGGGGCATCAGGCTGCGATAGCGGCCCCGCGACCTGAGCATTTCCAGCGCCTTTTCATGGCGCGGGAAGGTGCCCGTGCTCATTTTGAGCCGTCGCAGCCCACGGCCATGGGCGTGATGCCAAGACGGGCGAACAGGGCGCTGTCTTTGTCTTCTCCGGGGTTATCAGCGGTCAGCAGGGTGTCACCGACAAAGATCGAATTGGCACCGGCAAAGAAACACATCGCCTGCATCTCATCGCTCATATCGGTGCGGCCTGCGGACAGGCGCACATGGGTTTTGGGCATCAGGATACGCGCCAGCGCCACGGTGCGGACAAATTCAATCGGGTCCAGCTTTTCCACATCCGCCAGCGGAGTATCGGGGATCGGGATCAGCATGTTGACCGGCACCGAATCCGGGTGCTCCTCTAGGGTGGCAAGGGCCAGCATCATGTCGATGCGGTCCATCTGCTGCTCACCCATGCCAACAATGCCGCCGGCACAGACCTTGATGCCCGCCTCGCGCACCCGGTTCAGAGTGTCGATACGGTCGGCAAAGGTGCGGGTGGTGATGATCTCGGAATAATACCGCTCAGAGGTGTCGATGTTGTGGTTGTAGTAATCCAGACCGGAATCGCGCAGGCGGAACACCTGCTTCTCGTCCAGCATCCCCAGGGTCATGCAGGTTTCCATGCCCAAGTCTTTGACGCCCTTCACCATGGCCTCAAGTGCGACCATGTCGCGATCCTTGGGCGAGCGCCAGGCTGCGCCCATGCAATAGCGGGTGGCGCCGCCTTCCTTGGCCTTTTTCGCCTCGTTGATCACCTTGGCGACTTCGATCAGTTTACTGGCCGACAATTGCGCCCCGTTGCGCGCCGACTGCGAACAATAGGCGCAATCTTCGGCACAGCCGCCGGTCTTGATGCTGAGGAGCTTGGATTTCTGCACCTGATTGGGATCAAAATACTGCCGGTGCACGGTCTGTGCCTGAAACAGCAGATCCATGAAGGGCAGATTGTAAATCGCTTCGGCTTGCTCACGCGTCCAGTCGTTGCGGATAGGGCTGGCGTCCAACATGTGATCTCCTACGAGGAAATTATAGATAATTTTCACGCCAGACCATCCCGGCACGCTCAGTTAATAGATAATTTCTAATGTTGGTTTCAAGCCCCATCTCGCAACTGCCGCAATTGGTCGCGACTCTCACCGCCTATCACCCGCGTTACTGCGCATTTTCGCACAGGTTCCGTTTCTCGACGCCAATTGCACTGCACCACCGCACGACTATCTTTGTTGCAACCAAGCATGAACCGGAGGCAATCACATGTCGCTTAGACCCGTACTCGAAACCCGCAATGCAGTGCCCACACTGGAGGGTGCCGGTGTCAGACTGCACCGCGCCTTTGGCTTTCAGGACCCCAGCGAGTTGGACCCGTTCCTGTTGTTCGACGATTTCCGCAACGAACGCCCCGAGGATTTCCAGAAAGGGTTCCCCTGGCACCCCCATCGCGGCATTGAGACCATCACCTATGTGCTGTCCGGCACCGTCGAGCACAAAGATTCGCTGGGCAATACCGGCACTTTGGGTGCGGGAGACGTGCAATGGATGACCGCCGGATCGGGAATCATGCACCAGGAAATGCCCACTGGAAATGCCACGGGCCAAATGCATGGGTTTCAGCTCTGGGGCAATCTGCCCAGCGACCAGAAAATGACAGCGCCGCGCTATCAGGATGTTGGCAGCCGGGACATTCCCGAGATCATCGACGACGACGGCACCCGGGTGCGGGTGATCGTGGGCAATTTCTGGGGCAAGCGCGGACCGGTGGACGGCATCGCGGCGGACCCGCAGTATCTGGATATCTTTGTTCCAGCCGGGGTCAAGAAGACCTTCAAGATCGACACCTACCGCCGCGCCTTTGCCTATGTGTTTGAAGGGCAAGGTGCTTTTTGTGATGCCTCGGCGCCGCAGGGGGTGCTGTTGGAAAAAGAGGTCAGCGGCGAAGAACTGCATATTCGCGATATGTCGGGGGACCGGACCCTGGTGCGGTTTGGCAGCGGCGATGAGATCACGGTGATGGCGGGCCCGGATGGTGTGCGGTTCCTGCTGGTTTCGGGTGCGCCGATAGACGAGCCGGTGGCCTGGCACGGTCCCATCGTGATGAACACCCAAGCGGAACTGCGACAGGCCTTTGCCGAACTGCGCAACGGTCGCTTCATCCGCCCGGCGCATTAGCTTTCGCCGCAGACGAAAGGCCGCCCCCAATGGGCTATTACAGAGACTGGGCGGCCAGTATGATGTGCTCTGGGCACCGGAGCTGCCGGCCGGAACAGATCCCGCCACCCTAAAACAGACCGCCGAGGGGCTGGTGCCGGGGCTGTATCAATCTTAAGCGGCCCCGCTTGCCCTCAATGCCCGGCGCCAGACCAGAAATACACAACCTCGTCGCCAACATCGCGACCCTGAAAACCCGCCCGCTGCAGCAGTCGCGCCGAGGCAGTGTTGCCCTGCATGACGCCTCCGCAGAGGGGGATGTCCGTCCCGCGATACAGATCCTGTAGCGCCGCAATCAGCCCAGTCGCCAGCCCCTGCCCCCAAACCCGCTGCGCCAATAGATATCCAAGATGGCACTCTGCTCTGTCTGGGTCAGCGTCTGGGTCAGCATGGGATAGAAACACCAAACCGACCCCCGCTCCGGATCCCTCAAACAAGGCCAGGACCTCGGCCTGCTGTGACAGACCAGTCAAAAAATTTCGCTGCTCGAGCTCGGTCGTGAGCTTCTGGAAGCCAGGCGGCAGGAATTCCACGACCTCAGGCTTAAACAGCGCTGCAAGATCATCCGGGGAAAGCTGACGCCAGTCACCACTTACTAAGCGGTCAGTAGAAATCACTGCGGACCCTCCAGCCAGGGTCACGTCACCATTGTCCGGCGCACCATCTCCCAATAGCTGGTTTCCACCTGATCCAGCGACAATCGCCCGCCAGCCCGATACCAAGTATTGACGCCATTCAGCATCGCAATGACAGCCAGTGTCGCGATCTTGGTATCAGGCACCGCAAACACCCCCTCACAGACACCCTGCTTCAGCACCGTCTCAAGGGTGTTTTCATATTCGCGGCGCAGCGCCTCGATCACCGTGAAGTTTTCCGCCGAGAGATTGCGCAGTTCCATATAGGCAATAAAAACCGCATCCGGGTGCTCAATGTTGAAACGGATATGAAAGCGGGTAAAACTCTCGAGCTGCGACAGCGCATCCCCGGCGGCAGGCTGATCCTGCCACGCGGTCAGCAGCTCGGTCATATGACTTTCCATCAGCCGAAACAGCAGGCTCTGCTTGTCTGGGGTGTAATTATACAAGGCCCCGGCCTGCACCCCGACCGCGCCGGCGATCTGGCGCATCGAAACAGCAGCAAAGCCGTGCTGCGCAAACAGCCTTAGCGCCGCATCCTGAATGCGTGGGCCGGTGATGCCGGAGTGAGATCCCTGTGTGCGCGCCATGTGGTCAGGCTATCTGAACAGATGTTCAGAAAAAACCCCTGCTTGCGACTTTTCCTACAAACAGGCATCAAAGACATGGACAAAGGACCGCTGCCATGACCCGCTCACTGCCCCTGACAACCTGCGCCTGCATACTCTTGCTGGCCACCACAGCCTGTACCAGGGTGCCCGAGCTGGAGGATCAGCTGACGGTGGATTTGAAGTCTGCCGATTATCCGGCGCTGATCGCCTTGGAACAGGCCATCGCGCCCTTGCCGCTGCCCGACAGCCAAAGCACCGCGCTGGAACAGCAACTGCTTGCCCGCAGCGCCCGCTTGCAGCAGCGCGCCAGGGCTTTGAACTCCGCTTCAAACTGACCGGATACGGGATTGGGTCGCAATCCACTGGTGGGTCACGCATGTCGCCATTTTACGCACCTCGCCATATCGGACAAACAGCGCCGTAGCGGAGTGTGAGGCCGTCGCGAGCTTGGATCCGCCAGTCGACATTAGTGAGACCACATGGATTGGGGCTGCAAACAGACCCCAAACGGGCTACTCCCGCCCGTCGTCAGGCATCTATGATACCCTCCTCCCGTTGGGCGTGGCGCCGCGCAAGCGCGCCACGCCCAAACCAGCCTGCTGTGTCGGCCTTGCCGATGGAGCAGGCTGGTGCGGGAGATCTCCGTTCCCCGTAAATGCAAATCAAATGCGGGGGGCGGACTATCGATTCCCCGCTTAGACCGTCCCCCGTTGCGCCCTTGGGCAGAGCCGGCTAATGCGAGGGTCAGATAGAAAACAAGGGATCACCAGCTATGACAAAGCCGCTTCGTCTTGGGATTGCAGGTTTGGGCACCGTCGGCATGGGCGTGGTGAAAATCATCCGTCGCCAGGCCGCTCTGCTGGAGGCTCGCACCGGTCGCCCGGTTGTCATCACCGCCGTCTCGGCCCGTGATGCCAGCAAGGACCGCGGCATTTCGCTGAGCAGCTATGCCTGGGAAACGGACCCGGTGGCGCTGGCAGTGCGCGACGATGTCGATGTCTTTGTCGAATTGATGGGCGGCCATGAGGGCGCGGCCAAGGCCGCAACCGAGGCGGCCCTGGCTGCAGGCAAGGACGTGGTCACCGCCAACAAGGCTCTGCTGGCGATTCACGGCCAGGCACTGGCGGAACAAGCCGAGGCAAAAGGCCAGGTGATCCGCTTTGAAGCGGCGGTTGCCGGTGGTATCCCGGTGATCAAATCGCTAACCGAAGGTCTGGCCGGCAATGAGATCACCCGCATCATGGGGGTGATGAACGGCACCTGCAATTACATCCTGACCCAGATGCAGGCCACCGGTCAGGGCTATAACGCCTTGTTCGAGGAATGTGGCAAACTTGGCTATCTGGAAGCTGATCCCAATCTGGATGTGGGCGGCATTGATGCGGGTCACAAACTGGCCCTGCTGGCGGCCATTGCCTTTGGCACCAAGCCCGATTTTGCCAGTGTGCAGCTGGAGGGCATCCAGCGCATCACCCTGGAAGACATCCACCAGGCCGCCGACATGGGCTTTCGCATCAAACTGCTGGGGGTGGCGCAACGCACGGCCCGCGGGTTGGAACAGCGCATGTCCCCCTGTCTGGTTCCCGCCAGCTCGCCTCTGGGCCAGCTGGAAGGCGGCACCAATATGGTGGTGATCGAGGGCGACGCGGTTGAACAAATCGTGCTGCGCGGCCCCGGAGCAGGCGAAGGCCCCACCGCCAGTGCGGTGCTGGGCGATATTTGCGATCTGGCGCGCGGTTTTCGGATTGCCACCTTTGGCCAGCCCGCAACCAGCCTGCAGGATATTCCAGCCGCCCAGACCGGCCTGCCCGCCCCCTATTACCTGCGCCTGGCGCTGCAGGACAAGCCCGGCGCTCTGGCCAAGGTCGCCGCGGCGCTGGGGGATGCAGCGGTGTCGATTGACCGAATGCGCCAATACGGACATTCTGAGCCCACAGCGCCGGTGCTGATTGTCACCCACAAATGCACCCGCGCCACCCTGGACGTGGCCCTGGAGGCGCTGGCGGCCAGCGATGTGGTGGATGGCGCCCCGGTTGCCCTGCGCATCGAAGAGCTCTGATCGCCGCCACCACCGGCGGGAAAACGAGAATTACCGACAGTGGCAGCCGCAAGCTGCCGCTGTGACCGCTAACGGCCCTTGCCCGCCCTGCCCTGCGCAGGGTATGCGACGGGAAACCCGCTCTGATTGACACAGGATATTTAGCATGACCTCATCCCCCTCTGACGCTGCTTATAATGATCGTATGTTGTCGCTGGGCCTGGCCCGCGTTGCGGAGCAGGCCGCACTGGCCTCGGCCTCTCTGGTTGGACGTGGCGACGAAAAAGCCGCCGATCAGGCCGCTGTCAACGCCATGCGCGAACAGTTGAACCTGCTGGATATCGCCGGCGTTGTCGTCATCGGTGAAGGCGAGCGCGACGAAGCGCCAATGCTGTTCATCGGCGAAGAAGTTGGCACCGGCAACGGCCCCGGCGTTGATATCGCACTGGATCCGCTGGAAGGCACCACGCTGACCGCCAAGGATATGCCCAACGCCCTGACCGTAATTGCTATGGGCCCTCGCGGATCCATGCTGCATGCACCGGATGTCTATATGGAAAAACTGGCGGTGGGCCCCGGCCTGCCAACGGGTGTTGTCACCCTGGACATGAGCCCTGCCGAGCGGGTGATTGCGCTGGCAGCGGCCAAGGGCTGTGCGGCGTCAGATATCACGGTCTGCATTCTGGAGCGCCCCCGTCACGAGGCAATGATTGCCGAGGTGCGCGGCACTGGCGCGGCAATCCGCCTGATCACCGATGGCGATGTGGCCGGTGTGATGCATTGTGCCGAAAGCGAAATCACCGGCATCGACATGTATATGGGCGACGGTGGCGCCCCAGAGGGCGTGTTGGCTGCGGCAGCGTTGAAATGCATGGGCGGACAGATCTATGGCCGTTTGCTGTTCCGCAATGATGACGAACGCGGCCGTGCTGCCAAGGCCGGCATCACCGACCTTAACCGGATCTATTCGCGCGATGACATGGTCACCAAAGACGTGATCTTTGCCGCCACTGGCGTCACCGGCGGCACTCTGCTGCCCGCCATCAAGCGCGAACCCGGTTGGGTCGAGACCACCACTCTGCTGATGCGGTCGAAATCCGGCTCGGTGCGGCGGATGTCTTATCGCACCCCGGTGTGATCTTTCATGGGGCCTGGGCCTTGCTGTCACCGTCGGATGCCTCCGGCGGAGGTATTTTAAACAAGAAGAAAGGCCGGACCTGCGCAGGGTTCGGCCTTTTGGTATATTAACTGGAGGATTGCGCTGTGGCGTTTTTGAATGTTGAGCAATCGCTGACGGGGCGCAGCTGGCAGGGGCCGGGCCTTGAACTGGAGCGCGCCGCCGAGATGATGGCGCAGCAGAGCGAGATCCCGGCGCCGGTCTGTCAGGTGCTGGCACGGCGCGGTGTGCCACTGCATGAGGCGAAAGGGTTTTTGACGCCACAACTGAAGGATCTACTGCCCGACCCGCGCCGCCTGAAAGATATGGAGGTGGCTGCACAGCGGTTCCTGCTGGCGGTGCAACAGCGCCAACGCATTGCTGTGTTTGCCGATTATGACGTCGATGGCGGTGGCTCGGCGGCACTGCTGCTGGTCTGGTTGCGGCAGATGGGACAGGTGGCGACACTTTACGTGCCGGACCGGATCGACGAGGGCTATGGCCCCAACGACGCGGCGATGGCGGCCCTGGCGCGCGATCATGATCTGATCATCTGCGTCGATTGCGGCACCCTGAGCCATGCCCCGATTGCAGCAGCCAAGGGCGCCGATGTGGTGGTACTGGACCACCACCTGGGTGGCGAGACCCTGCCTGACTGCGTTGCGGTAGTGAACCCGAACCGGCAGGATGAAGATGGCGAGCTGGGCTATTTCTGTGCCGCTGGCGTGGTGTTTTTGATGCTGGTCGAAGCGCGCAGGCAATTGCGCGAGGGTGGCCATGGCACCGGACCGGACCTGATGGCGCTGCTGGATCTGGTGGCGCTGGCGACGGTGGCCGATGTGGCGCCGCTGATTGGTGCCAACCGCGCCCTGGTGCGCCAGGGGTTGAAGGTGATGGCCGCACGGCAACGTCCCGGCCTGGTGGCGCTGGCGGATGTCTCGCGGATGGATTCGGCGCCGTCGACCTATAGTCTGGGGTTCATGCTGGGGCCACGGGTCAATGCGGGCGGACGGATTGGCAAGGCGGATCTGGGCGCACGGCTGCTGTCGACCGACGATCCCCATGAAGCGGCCTCCATTGCGGAACGGCTGGACCAATTGAACAGCGAGCGGCGCGAGATTGAAAATGCGGTGCGGGCGGCGGCGAT
The DNA here is from genome assembly GCF_030285785.1 of Parasedimentitalea psychrophila. Taxonomy (NCBI): domain Bacteria; kingdom Pseudomonadati; phylum Pseudomonadota; class Alphaproteobacteria; order Rhodobacterales; family Paracoccaceae; genus Parasedimentitalea; species Parasedimentitalea psychrophila. The sequence goes on from NZ_CP127247.1 coordinate 227,911, forward strand.
GGAACAGGCCGAGGCCCGCGGTTTTGATGCGCCGCTGGTCTGGGCTGCCGGTGAGGGCTGGCATCCCGGCGTGGTGGGCATTGTGGCCTCGCGGCTGAAGGAAGCCGCCGGGCGACCGGCCGTGGTAATCGGGCTGGACGGCGATGAGGGCAAGGGCTCGGGGCGGTCGGTCAGCGGCATCGATCTGGGCGCGGCGATCCAGCGTCTGGCCAGCGACGGCTTGCTGATCAAGGGCGGTGGCCACAAGATGGCTGCGGGGCTGAGTGTAAAGCGCGACCAGCTGGAACCGGCAATGGCGCGGTTGTCGGAGCTGCTGGAGAAGCAAGGTGCTGGAGACCTCGGCCCTGCGGATCTGAAACTGGACGGCGTGTTGATGCCCGGTGCCGCGACAGTGGAGATGATCGAACAGATCGAACAGGCCGGACCGTTTGGGGCGGGTGCCCCGGCCCCGCGTTATGCCTTTCCCGATCTGCAGATACGGTTTGCCAAACGGGTTGGCGAAACCCATTTAAAACTGTCGCTGAGCGATGGCATGGGCGGCGGTATTGACGCGATCTGTTTTGGTGCCTTTGACACCCCGATGGGGCAGTGTTTGCTGGATCATGGTGGTGCGCGGTTCCATTTTGCCGGACGCTTGGAGATCAACCTGTGGCGCGGACGACAAAGCCCCCAGTTGCGTCTGGAAGACGCCGCACCAGCCTAACATAAATGCCGCCGGACGCCGGTGTAAAAAAAACGCGACGCAGGGCATTTTTTCTCTTGCGATGTGCAGCGGGAATTACTACTACCCGCTGACACCAAGTGGCCCGTTCGTCTATCGGTTAGGACGCCAGGTTTTCAACCTGGAAAGACGAGTTCGATTCTCGTACGGGCTGCCATGGTGTACTGGCTGCAAATTCGGACCTTACTTTGGTCGGCTTTTGCGGCGTAAATCCCCCGCTTCAGTATAATATATGCGACCCCAGCACAGGGATGATACTGGCGTATCTGATCGCGCCACCGCCCTTTTGCACCCCCTAAGACCGGCGAACAAAATGATTGTCACTTTCTCAAAATACCCTCTTGCGTCCCGGGGGCGGGTTATCTAAATACCGGCTCAAGCACTAAGTGGCCCGTTCGTCTATCGGTTAGGACGCCAGGTTTTCAACCTGGAAAGACGAGTTCGATTCTCGTACGGGCTGCCACTCCCCCCCCCCCCAAAAAAAAAAAATGACAGAGCCAACCCAGCGCAGCAGAGCTGCGCGCAGAATCATCGACTGGCCCAGTATCCTTCCCAGTATCCATCCCAGTCTCCATCGCAGCATCGCTGGCTTGCAGCTCGCTCATCCTGGCATCCCTGTTTGGTGATCGGACCTGTGTTAAGGGCGCCTGCTAGCGGCAGGGGCACGGGGCGGCATCAGCTTCAGGCATCGCCAGAGGTCTGGCTGCCGTTGCTTTCCACAGCCACCGGCGCCGCAATCGATGGATCATCAGCCTCTTCGTTCAGATCCACACTCTCCATTCCCGATTCGTAAAAGAAATGGCAGGCCCGTCCGGCCCGTTTGGCCGCATACAGAGCCATATCAGCCTCTTTCAGCAGTTGAGCCGCATTTTTCTGGCCACCTGTCGCCGAAAGAGCGGTGCCGATGCTGCCCGAGATCCGGCACAGTTGGCCGGCATATGGGATTGGCTCTTCCAATTGGCCAATCAAACGCTTGGCGATGTCCCCCAGCTTGTCTCGATCAACCAGGTTATCGATAATCAACACAAATTCATCGCCGCCAACCCGGGCCACCGTATCGATGGAGCGGGTGCATTCAACCATGATGCTTGCCACCTTTTGCAAGACCGTATCCCCGGCGGCGTGACCCAGGCTGTCATTGACCGCCTTAAAAAAATCCAGATCCACCTGCATCACCGAAAAATTTCGGCCAGTACTGATCATCCGTTCCAGAATATGATCCATCGCCCGGCGATTCTTAAGCCCGGTCAGAGTATCGGTATACGCCTGTTCCTCAGCCGCGATTTTTGCCCCCTGCAGGCGCAGGTTCAATTGCCGCGACGCCTCCATTGCGGCCGATTTGGCCTCCACCAGATACAGCATCTCGATGGTGAGATCCGTGGCCGAAAAATCAGCGCTGGTCAGGTCATAGTCGCGCACAGCATCGAGAACCGAAATCCCGAAGGACAGGTTGACAAAAGCACCCAAGTCGCCCGGCAACGGGGCCAGGACCCCCTTAAGCCCGGTCTGAGGGTCATCGCGAAACTTCAAATGCAATTTTGCCCCTGAGGTTCGCAGCAGGTCATCCAAGTTTTGAATGTAACGGGGACGCAGCAGATCAAACACCTCCAGAAACGGGCGCCCAATCCAGTCTTGGTCGGCACGCAGTTTCTGCAGGGTCGGCCCGACACGACTAATGCGCCCTTCGAGGTCCAGCAACACATGCATTGGTGCAATTTTGGCTGCCATGTCGGCCAGCTGGTTAAGGCAGATCATGGCAATTTTACCCCCAGATCAAATGTCCGGCCCTCGGAGAATTCGGTTTCGACCAGCATCACAGAAATTACCTCTGCTCCGTCCTGGGCTCCTGAATGTTCCAGAATAACCAGATCGCCATAGTCATCAGCCATGGCGCGCAGCACCCCCATCATGACATTGGCATATCCCGGCAAGCCGCTTTGGCACAGCAGTTTGAACTGGCCTGGCGCCGTTTCGAGAAGCTCCAGCCCCGGCAGGTGCAGATCCGCCACCGCCAGTCGAGCCCGGTCCGGCAAATCATCCAGAGAGTGCAGGAATTCCACATAGTTTACGCCGCCAAAGCGGAGCAATCGGCGCAGCGCCTCGACCTGCGGATTGGAGACCAGAAAAGTCCCCATATCCTCAAGCATTTCGGGCAGAGGACGCTCTAATACCTGTTCCATGGCCACCAGAAGATTTTGAGACTGCTCATCGGTATAAATCAACATTGCCTCAAACTCGGAAAACCCGAGACCGGCAGAATCTGTCACATCGCGCCAACGTGACACGCCATAAGTGCTGCAGACAAAGGCCTGAATTGCCCTGTTAATCAGCCCATGCATAAGAAGGCCCCTCGCTCTAAACTGCCCTAGACATGACCTGTGAACCTTAAGAAAGGCCCAACAAATAGGATGTCTGATGTAATTCCTGTCCAATCACATTGATTTTACTGTGTTGGAGTGAGGCCTCAACCGCTGATATGCGGCAGCCTGAGGCACTTGACGCAACGGCAGCACAACAGGATGCGGTGCGGAACAATTTGCAGGGCAGTGCTGGACGGCATTGGAGTCTCCCGGAGACCAGTCAAGTCAGCCGCACCCTAATGCCATCAAGGGTGCGGCTGCAATGCGATGCAATGGCCGGACCGGCGTCAAGCCGCTCAGGGCCACCGCTTAGAAATCGGTTGGCGCGCCGCCTTCCTCTTTGCGGCGGGCCACAAAGTCCTGCAACGCCCCCCGGATCGCGTCCTCCATCGGTGGTTCTTCGAAATCGGCGGTGATCTGCTTGAACAATTTATGCGCCCGCTGCGCGGTCCATTCGCCGCCAGCACCCTCCCAGGCCTCATAGTTGCGCCAGTCGCTCAGGAACGGCTGATAGAAGGCATCGGCGTATCGGTCCTGGGTGTGCTGGGTGCCAAAGAAGTGGCCGTCATTGCCGACCTCCTTGATCGCGTCAAAGGCAATATCGTCTGCTGTGGTGGCAAAGATCGCAGGCTGCATATAGCGCTGGATATGCTGCAAGACCTCGCAGTCCATGATGAATTTTTCAGGGCTGGCGATCAGCCCGCCTTCCAGCCAGCCCGCCGCATGATAGACCATATGGGTGCCCGATTGCACCGCCGCCCAGAGCGAGTTCGAGGTCTCCCACATGGCCTGGCCATCCGGCACATTGGCGGCACAGACACCGCTAGAGCGCATCGGCAAACCATAGAACCGTGCCATCTGGCCGGTCATCTGGGTCGAGCGCATGTATTCCGGTGTGCCAAAGGCAGGCGCGCCGCTTTTCATGTCGACGTTTGAGGTAAAGGTGCCGATCACGCAGGGCGTTCCGGGGGCCACATACTGAAACAGCGCAATCGCACAGAGCGCCTCGGCGATCGACTGCGCCACCGCGCCCGCCATGGTCACCGGCGCCATGGCCCCCGCCAGAGTGAACGGCGTCACCACAATCGCCTGGCCGCGGCGCGCCAGCCGCAAACAACCGTCAATCATCGGGTAATCGTGTTTCAGCGGCGAGGTCGAGTTGATGTTGGTATACATCCGCGGCTTGGCCTGGAACTCTTCCTCGCTCAGCCCGCCGGCAATCTTGACCATCTCCATCACGTCTTCCACCCGCTCTTTGCCCAGCGAGTAAGCGTGCATCACCTTGTCGGTGATCGTCAATTTGTCATACAGCACATCCAGGTGCCGCACCGATGCGTGGATATCGACCGGTTCAACCGGATAGCCGCCGGCAAAGTGGATGCAGTTGAAATACTGGGTCAGTTTCAGCAGGTCCTGGCACTGCGCCCGGGTGCCGGACACCTTCTTGCCCAGCTCCAGATCCCAGTAACTTGGCGGCGACGACACATTGCCAAACAGCAGATGATTGCCGCCAATGGGCAGCGTACGATCGGTGTTGCGCGGGGTGATGGTAAAGGTACTGGGCGCCTTGCCCACCATCTCCATCACAAAATCACGGTCCATGCGGACCAGATCGCCCTCGACCCGGCACCCTGCCTGCTTGAAGATCGCCAGCGCCTCGGGGTTCAGAAACACCACGCCGATGTCTTCGAGGATACGCATGGCGCCCTCGTGGATCGCCTGCACGCCTTCGGGGGGCAACGGTTCGGTGGGGCGGTCGATATTGACCGGGATCTGCCAGGGCATCTGTTCGATGATGGCCGCACCCCGCCGTGTGGCTGCCCCTGCCCTACCGCCACTGCGCCGCCTGCGTCCTGAGCTCTCAGCCATCATCGCCTCCTGGATCTTCTGCTGTTACTGACCAGCAGGCCCAATTCCCGACGCCGTCGCCGCTTCAATCACGACATTTAGTGTCGTTTTTTCAGCTCAATGGGACGCAGAGGGCATTTTCTGTACAGAAGTGCCCAGTAGGTGCGGATTGTCAGCCGTCCAGCCAGGCCGGGATGTGGCCGATATCCGGCAGCACAACATCCGCAAGCGGTGCAAGATCACCCCGTTGCGCAAGCCCGGTCAGCACGCCAATTCGGCGCATACCGGCGGCGCGGCCCGCTTCCAGGTCATGGCAGCTGTCCCCAACCATGGCGGTGCGGGCGGGATCGACGCCAACAGCCTTGCAAAAGGCCAGCAACGGGTCCGGGTCCGGTTTGGCGCCGTGGCCACTGTCATAGCCTGCGACAAAAGCAAAATGGCCCAGCACCCCAGTGCGCTGCAACTGGCTGCGCGCCGAAAACTCGGCATCATTGGTCATCACTCCCAGCACTTTGCCACGGGCCAGCAGATCATCAAGGAACGCGGCCAGAGGCACCGCCTCGGCCAACGGCGCAGTGGCGGCGCTGAGTGCCAGATGCTGCTCAATCGCAGCCTGATCCATGTGATCGATGAGAGGGGCTATGGCGGCGGCAATTTCCGTATTGGCGCAGGCAATGGCGATGCTGTCGGGATAGAAAGATCCCGCATCCAGATCGTAGCCCAGCACCTTGGCCAACGCCTGTGCGGTCTCCTCCTGCCCCTGCGACAGGTCGCGAATCAGGGTCTCGGTCCAGACATTCCAGGTGGCTGCAAAATCGAACAGGGTTCCGTCCTTGTCGAACAAAAGTGCATCAACGGGCATGGGGGCTCCTAATGGGTCACGGCGGTTATCGCCTCCCTATCAGGTCCAGTTGACCTGCGCACCACCCGGCAGCGACATCCGGGCCTGCATCGGTGACTCATAGGAGAATCCCTGCGCATCGCAAAAACTGATCACCCAGGCGTCATCCATCATCAGAAAGTCGAGAACCGAGCCTAGGAATTCTGGATCTGCCGCCCGCGACCGTAAATCGGCCTCGCTGGCCCCCGAAGCCCCGAGAAAGACAGGCAACAAGTCTTCGTTCCCCACCAGCCAGCCCAGTGCCTGCAGCGCTAAAGTTTCGGCGGCGAGAGAGATTTTTGGCATTTAACGACACTTTTACGGGAATGGGAAAGGGTTTGTTAACCCAAGTCATAAAGACTCTGGGCAAGTCGAATTGTAAGGGCGAAAGGGAACCGCGTGCAAGGCACAATCCTGATCATAGACGGCGTGGCCACCAACCGCATTATGCTAAAGGTGCAGCTCTCGGCGGCCTACTACCGCGTGGTGCAGACCGACAGCGTTGCCAGCGCCCTGTCGGTGGCGCAACGCTGTTGTCCTGATCTGGTGTTAACGGCGATGACATTACCCGATGGCGGTGCCGTCGATGTGGCCGCCGCCCTGGCGAGTGACGCGGCACTGGCAAACGTCCCGGTCATCGCGGTTTCAGCCCAAAACGACAACGCCAGCCGGATCGAGGCTTTGTCCGCAGGCATTGACGACGTGCTGCACCAGCCACTGGACGATGTGATCCTGCAGGCCCGCATTCGCAGCCTGATCCGCAGCCGCAGCAGTCGCGACGACCTGACCCTGCAGCACGAGGCGGCGCAGACCTTTGGGCAACCGCTGTCCGAGGGGGAATGCCTGGCCAAAATCCGCAATTCCAAGGTGGCACTGGTAGCGCAAGACGCCCCCACCGCGGCGCAATGGGCCGCCAGATTGCAGTCACTGGTGCCCTATCACCTGCATCCGCATCAGATTGGTGACATCCAGCAGCTGATGACCGACCCGGTGCCCGACGTGATTGTGGTTGAGCTGACCAAGACCGCCACCGGCCTCGGCCTGCGGTTGCTGGCCGATCTGCGGGCCCGCGCCGCAACCCGCAACTCGGTGGTGATTGCCATCCCCAGCCCGGCGGACGCCCATGTGGCGGCTGAAGCGCTGGATCGTGGCGCACATGATGTTTTGCAGTCCGGCTTTAATGTGCAGGAATTGGCCCTGCGCCTGTCGACCCAACTGCAGCACAAAGCCCGCAACGACCGGCTGCGCGCCACCGTCCGCAATGGGCTGCGCGCTGCGGTCGAGGATCCGATGACCGGCCTGTACAACCGCCGCTATGCCAGACCGTTCCTGGACCGAGTCGCGCGAAATGCGGTTGATTGCGATGAACATTTTGCCCTGATGCTGATCGATCTTGATCACTTTAAGCAGGTCAATGACCGCTACGGTCATCCGGCAGGCGACGCAGTGCTGGTCGAGGCCTCGAACCGGTTGCTGAAACAGCTACGCCCTGTCGATCTGCTGGCCCGGGTTGGCGGCGAGGAATTCATGATCGTCATGCCCGGACTTGGCGCCGCTCAGGCTAGCGAAATCGCTGAACGCCTGTGCCGCCAGATCAACGCCACTCCGTTTCAGGTTGCCGGTATCGACGAGCCGATCCACGTCACCACCAGCATTGGCCTGGCCATCGGTGGCGGCGACCCCTGCGCGGGCCCGACCCGCAAATCCCGCCCCACCAGCGTTACCGATCTGATCGCCGATGCCGACCGGGCGCTATATGGCGCAAAAGATGCTGGCCGCAATCAGGTCACCCTCAGCTCGGTTGCGGCCTGAAGGAAAGCTGAACGCTGCGCCCAGCCAGGTCGCATCCGAAATTCAGATGAGCAACCCGATGACTGATGTGGTCCTGCCTTTGTAGACAGGCTGTCGGCTCAGCTAAGATGCATCTTTGTAAGGTTTGATACCGGCTGTTTCACTCGCGCTTGTACCAAAACATGCAGGGTCTCGCGTTCCTTTTTAAAGGGCAGTGTGCGGCCACTCTGCGGTGTAAAATCCCCACCCGTTTTCGATAACGGGTTTGACCTGAAACCCGACCATCCATTCACTCCCCGACAGCGGATGTTTGCATGGCTGAGAGGGAAGGTTTTGATCTTGGCTACATTGCTCTCGGCTTTCTCTACCTTGTCAGAAAACACGCCGGTCAGGTCATCAATCGCCCGGCGTCTACCAGGGCTGATGTAGCCTTAAATTTGTCCGAAAATCGGCGTCCCATCGTCCTTTGCATATCCAGTTTCAAGGGGGGGACACAGCTGAGCAGACTGGATACTTTTGCCGGATCACCTCAGCCCGGTCAGGGCCGCCAGATGGCACTGGCAAAGGCCGTTGGACTCTGCCAGCCAAAGCCCATCAATGTGGCGACCGCGCTCCGGACTTTCGGCGCATTCTGCCCTGCAATTCATCCGCATAGCTGGCACGCTCGCCAGCGGTCATGGTCTCAACCTTGTTCACCCAGGCCCGTTGCACCGATGTCTGAAACTGATGACCGGTGGCGGCCTGCGCCTCGATAAACTGGGCCAGAGCATCCGGTTCAAACGGGTCCGCCCGCAACAGGGTCAATATTGCCTCGCCTTCTGCACGCAGCCGGTCGTGGAAACTGCCATGTTCACCGCCGGCCTTTTGCCGCAGAGAGCGCCGCGCATCGCGGTCCAACTCGCGAAACAACATCACGCCAAACATTGGTCCGGGCCGCATCTGTGGCCCGTCGCGAAAGCGCACCGCGGCGCCGACGGCCAGACCGGCGACGGCCAGGTTCAACCCCAGCGATCCCGCCAGCACGATTCGCAGCCAGAGCTTCATCTTTGCCGGATTTGCCGGTTTTTCTGTGCTCATTGCACCTCCTCACCCAGCACTACCGCCAGGTCATAACTTGTATAGGGCACCGAGGTGCTGTTGGAATACCCGACCAATTGCGCCGGATCCGGCAGGAAGGAAGGTGGCGCCAGACCGACCCAGACCCCAACGGCACAGGCCGCAGCCAATCCGCCAAGCGCAGGTAAGCCGCCGATGGCAATCATCAATTGCCGCCAGGCCCCGGCCCGCAGCCGCGTTCGGCTTTGCCTGTTCTGTTTCGGCGCCGGCACCAGATTTTCAGCGCGCGCCACCAATGCGTCGTTCATAATTGCTGTCGCCAGATGCTTCGGCAGTGGCACCGGGGTTTCCCGTGCTGCAGCAAACAGGTCATCAAGCGCTTGATTTGCTTTTTCCGTATCAGCCATCAGTATACCCCAACTCTTCGCGTCGGTCGGCCAGAATGGCCGCCAATGCCCGTTTTCCCCGCGCGGTCAGACTCTCCACCGCCTCGACGCCAATGTCCATGATCCCCGCGATTTCGGGGTTGGGTAACTCTTCGATATGGCGCAGCACCACCGCTTGTCGTTGCCGCTCGGGCAATTGCATCAGCGCCAGTTGCAAGGCATCTTGCCGCGCCCCATCCTGCATCTGCTCGGCGGCGCTGCGACTGGTATCGGCCGGTTCCGGCACCGCATCCAGATCAACATATCCGCCACGTTGCCGTCGCTTCAGATCAATACACAGGTTCATCGCCACCCGGTACAGCCAGGTGGACAGCTGCGCCTGCCCCGGCTGCCAGTTCGGGGCCATGCGCCACAGACGCATCATCGCCTCTTGGGTGACATCCTCGGCCTCGGCCCGATTGCCCAGCACCCGCATTGCCACCCCAAAACACCGAGGGCTCAGCCGCATGGTCAGCTCCTGCACCGCGCGTCCGTCGCCATTGGCATAGAGCACCAGCAAGGCGTCGTCGCTCAACTTGGAACCCGGCTCACCCACCATCAGCGCCCCCGTTCCCGGGGGCCACTGTTTTGATATTTCAGCGTTATAATACACGTCCGGCTGATCAGTTCTGCTCCGTTTCTGCATCGGGCTGCTGCCCTGGGCGATGATGACCCTTACCGCGCTGGCGCATATGCTTGCCAGCCTCTTCGAACTCTTCTTTCGAAATGGAGCCGTTTCCGTCGGCGTCAAAGCGATCGAACATCTGGCCCGCACGGCGCGGTTTGCTCAGCTCCTCCTGGCTCAGCACCCCATCGCCATTGGCATCACGCATCTTCAGCATTTTCTCCGCACGCGCGGCGACGTTCTTGACGCCCTGAGCTGTCAGTTCCTCAAGCGACACCACACCGTCGCCATTGGTATCTGTCTTGGCAAAACGGGCGCCTTTCATGGCATCCATTTCCGCCTGGCTGATCTCGCCATTGCCGTCGGTGTCAATTTCCTCAAAAGACATGCGCATTCCCGGTCCACCTGGGCCATCAGGGCCACCCTTTGCCAGCACTGATCCTGCCGCGATGATACTGGCTGTGCCTACGATAACCGCGATGAAAGCTGCTTTCTTCATGTCAATTTCCTTCGTTTGTGGCGACCCCGTGTCGCCGATCATGCAAGTCAAACGGCTCATCAACGGGTTTCCGTCGCCCCCTGAGCAAAAAAATGTCTAAAAAAGGTTCGCGCCAAAAATAGCCGGACATCGCAGCGGAATTTGCGACATTACACCGCAAAGCTGCCGCGCCCCCTTTCGGTCCGGCCAGAATTCAGCCAGGAAGAGCGCAAAGATGGGTCAAACATATAGGATTTATCATGACCGAGACTCAGACTGTGCTGGCCACAGACCTCGAAAACGATCGCCCAACCCTGCCGGCCCTGTTGAAGGGCTGGCGCCGCACATGCCCCAGCTGTGGCAAAGGTGCCGTGCTGCACTCCTATCTCAAGGTCAAAGCGCGCTGCGACAATTGTGATCTGGACCTGTCACAGGCCCGCGCCGATGACGGCCCGGCCTATTTGACCATCCTGGTTGTTGGTCACCTGCTGGCGCCACTGATCCACCTCGTCTTTGTCACCTGGCGCCCTGAACCCCTGGTCTTATTCACAATTTTTACGATTGGCTGCGTCTCTCTGTCCCTCTATCTTCTGCCCAGACTAAAGGGCGGTATAATTGCTTACCAATGGGCAAAACGCATGTATGGGTTTGAAAAGAACTCCTGAACAGCCAACGACAGAATGAGGATCTCATGACGGCAGGCCAAGATAACCCGGTTGTTGACAAGACCGCTGTGCGCAACGCGGCCACTGTGATTGTGGTGCGCGACCGGCTGGGCGCGGACCCCGCCATTCTGATGGGCCAGCGCGGCGCCAGGGCCGCGTTCATGCCCAACAAATTTGTCTTTCCCGGCGGCGCGGTTGATGCAACGGATGCGGATGTGCCGCTGGCCTCTGCCATTTCCGAGACCTGTCACACACGGCTTGCCGATCAGGCGCCGGGTGATTTGCAAACCGCGCTGACGGTCGCTGCCATTCGCGAGCTATGGGAGGAAACCGGGTTGGTGCTGGGGAGCTTGGGCAACTGGCCGGGTGCGGTCCCAGCTGATTGGCAAGAGTTTGCATCGGCAGGCTACCTGCCCACTGCCAGCGGCTTGCAATACGTCTTCCGCGCCCTCACCCCACCGGGTCGCCCGCGCCGGTTTGACGCCCGTTTCTTCCTTGTCGACGCGGAGGAGATTGCCACCGATCTCGATGATTTCTCCCGCGCCTCGGACGAGCTGTCCCATTTGCAATGGGTCAGGCTTTCCCAGGCCCGCCAGTTTGACCTGCCGTTCATAACCGAGGTGGTACTGGCCGAAGTCGCCGCCCGGATCACCGATCTGACGCCGCCCGGTTCGGTGCCCTATTTCCGCAATACCGACGAGGCCAGTCTGTTCCTGCGTCTCTACGGCAAAGAAATGCCCGCTGCCGACTGAACGACAAAACCTCCCAAGTTATAGCGCCAGCACCAAAGCCAGGATCGACAGCACTAGCAAAGCCATCCCCATGATCTCGCGCTTGGTGATTTTTTCCTTGAAAAACAATACTGTTGCCAGAATTGACAGCAGCAGCTCGACCTGCCCCAGCGCCTTGACATAAGCCGCATTCTGCATCGAAAAGGCCCAGAACCAGCAGAACGAACCGCCCATGCTGGTTAGGCCAACCCAGATCGCCATCCGTCGCGCGGCCCAGACCCGGGCGATCTCATCCCGGTCACGCCAGCCCAGCCAGATCAGCATCATCAGGCATTGCAGGCTGACCACCACCGCCAGGGTCACGCCTGCGCGAAAGGCAGGCTGCAGATCGCCCAGTTGCAACGACGCACCGCGATAGCTGACGGCGGAAAAGGCAAACAGCACCCCAGACCCCAGCCCCAGCTTTGCCGCCTTATTGGTCAGATGCTGCCACCAGGGCCCACTGCTTCCCGGCGTCTTTGACAGCACCAGCACCGCGCTCAACCCCAAGGCAATCGCCACCCAGCCCCAGTTGCTGATCTGATCGCCCAGCACCAGCAGGCCGACAATTGCAGTCTGGATAACTTCGGTTTTCTTAAAGGTGATTCCCACGGCAAAATTGCGTTGCTTGAACAGGGCCACCACGCAGATCGTCGCCAGGATCTGCGACAGCCCGCCAATGGTGGCAAACAACCAAAACCCCGGTGTCAGCGCCGGAAACGCCCGGCCTGAGACGTAAAGATAGGTCGCCAGCCCGATCAGGATAAACGGTGCCGAGTAGGCAAAGCGCGAAAAGGTCGCCCCGGCCGCAGACAGGGTGACACTGGCCAGAACCTTTTGCAGCATGAACCGAACGGTTTGAAATGTAGCGGCCGCAATCGCGACTGGAATCCATAAACTCATGCCGGCGTTATGGCGGTTTACGCATCCGGATGCCAGAGAGGATGCGGCACCGGATCCTTGCTACGCAGGAAATAGCGACGGAACACCTGCCCATAGCAGGTATAGGTATAATGCCCATTGGCATCCCTGAACGCGTCCCGGCGGTCCCGGTACAGGCGCGGCAGCGCATACCAGGGCACGCCGGGGTGCAGATGGTGCACCACATGCAGGTTATTGTTGAGAAACAGAAAGCCCAGCGGACCACTGTCTTCGACCAGAACGGTGCGCGCATGCATCTGGTCATGGGCCCGGTGCTCCAGGAAGGTGCGGATTTTGACCAGTCCCAGCCCCAGGTAGGCGGCGATGGCATAGGCCCAAAATGGCATCGGCGTCAGACTGACCGCCCACAGCACCAGCGCCAGTCCCGGCAGATGCAGCAGCCAGGCCCAGATTACCGCCCACTCACCTCGCCCGGCAGCGCGGGCATCTCCGGCCAGGAAACAGACCTGACCAATCAGTGGCCCCAACAGGATGCGCCCCAACAGGGTGTTGTTGGCCCGGTACATCCAACGCATCCCCCGCGACATCCGCTGCCACACCTCTGGGTCCAGAAAATTGCTTTCCGGGTCGTCATAGGGATCGGTCAGGTTTTCATCGCGGTGATGCTCCAGATGGGTATCGCGAAACCTGTTATAGGGGATCGCCATGTTCAGCTGAGGCGCCATCAGGGTCTCGTTCAACCACCGCAGCCGAAAAGGATGCCCATGCAGCGCCTCATGGGTCAGCGAAGAGTGAAAGGCGACCAGAATGGCACTGACCGAAATCGCCAGTACCAGACTGATTTCGGGCAGCAGCAACAGGGTTGCAAACCACAGCCCATAGCAGGCCACGATCAGCAATAGGGTGCGCCATTCCGGGCCTTTGGGCAGATGTTCAGACATGGTCTCGGCCCCAGCCAATACGCGACCAAATCCGCTCGTACAGAAGATACAGGGTGAACCCGATCGCGGTGTTGATCAGCGCGATCACCCCACCCACGGCAATCGATCCGGTGGCCAGAAATCCAACCAGCGCCATCGACCCCAAGCCGATGATATTCCAAATAAGCGCCTTGACCAGCGACCGTACCCGCGTTTCCATTCTACCTCCTGACGATAAGTTGCCTCAGGAGTACCGTAAAGCGACGCTGTGCAGAATTCCGTATATGATTAACAAATCAAAACAACTGTGATTTAAGTGAACACATGAGTATAAAAATCGACAAACGCACCCGAGCTGAGCAATTCCGCCTACGGTTGATTCGAGCCCTGCGCGACAGCGGCCTCAGCCAAAGCGCCCTGGCGCGACAAATCAGCGTCGATCGCTCCACCATTTCGCAACTGGTGGGCGGCGATGGCGCCCGGCTTCCCAACGCCCATGTGGTTGGCGCCTGTGCCAGCGCTCTGGGGGTCTCGGCCGACTGGCTGCTCAGCCTGTCTGATCGCCCCGAAAGTGCGGCCGAACTGCTGGCGGGCGCCCTGTCCCTGTCCGAGGCCCCGCGGGCGCTGGTGGATGCCCGCATCTTTGACTGGCACCGCGAGGCGGCGGGCTACAAGATCCGCCATGTGCCCGCCACCCTGCCCGATATGATGAAGACCCGCGCCCTGCTGGAATGGGAATATACCCCGCATCTGGGGCGCACCGCCGGCCAGGCCATTGGCGCCTCCGAGGACCGGCTGGCCTGGATGCGGCAGTCACAGTCGGACTATGAAATCGCCATGCCCATTTATGAGCTGCACAGCTTTGCCCATGGCACTGGCTATTATCAGGACTTGCCACTGCAGACCCGCATTGAACAGCTCGATAACTTTGAGCGCCTCTGCACCCAGCTCTATCCCCGGCTGCGAGTCTATCTGTTTGATGCCAAACGGCTGTACTCGTCGCCGCTGACCATCTTTGGACCATTGCTCTGCGTCTTCTATGCCGGCTCGCACTATATGGCCTTTCGCGACAGCGACCGGATCGAGACCTTCACCCAGCATTTTGACACACTGATCCGCGAGGCCGATCTGACCGCAAGGCAATTACCCGACCACCTGCGCGCACTTAAAGCAAGCCTCACCGGCTAGGCCCCACGGCGCCGACACGGCGGCGTTCAGGCTCAAGTCGCGACAGCGACTTGAGCCACCGGCACCGCTAGACTTTTGGGTCCGGGTTCACGGTGTGGCCATCCACCGCGATCACCTGCCCCGACACCAGACGGGCCGCATCCGAGGCCAGAAAGACCGCCATATTGGCAATATCACTGGCTTCGACAAAACTCCCCATCGAGGTGCCAGCAGCATAGCCGTCATAGACCTCATCCCGGGTCATCCCCTTGGCCGCCGCTTCGCGCTCCAGCACCCCCTCGATCCGGGGGCCTTCGACGGCGCCCGGACAGATCACATTGGCGCGAATGCCGTGTGGGCCCAGCTCCATCGCCAGCGTTTTGGTCAGCCCGATCACCGCCCATTTCGCCGCCGAATAGGGCGCCCGGTTGGGATAGCCGTATTGCCCTGCGGTTGAGGAGGTCACGATGATCGACCCCGCCCCCGCAGCCTTCATCATCGGTGTTGCGTATTTCGCCGCCAGAAACGCGCCTTCCAAATTGACGCTAACGCAGGCCTGCCAGTCCGCCAGCGCCACATCCTCAATCTTGGCGGTTGGCCCGGCGACGCCTGCATTGGCACAGAGCACATCCAGCCCGCCGCCCGCCGCAGCCACAGCCGCAAACACCACCCGCATATCGTCTTCGCTGGCGGCATTGGCGCGGTGGGTGATCCAGCTGGATGGCAGCGCCGCCAATCCGGCCTCATTCACATCGGTAACCCAGACCTCGTAGCCCGCTGCGGCAAATCCCTCGCCCATGGCGCGGCCAATACCGGAGGCACCTGCGGTGATCAGAACCCGCGCCATTATCGTGGTGCCCCAATAGCGCGGCCTAAACCATCAGGCGCCGATAGCGCGGCATGCGCCTGCGCCAGCTTCACCAGCGCCGCCTCCACATGAGGGGCTGGCGGTGCGGATCGACGGGTCGCCAGATCCACATGCAGCAACATGTGCTCACCGGTGGCCAGCAACCGGTCACCCTCATACATTTCATGCCACAGATGCATCTTCTTGCCCGCCCCCATGATCACCTGGGTTCTGACCTGAATGGCATGGCCCGCGTGGATCTCGTCAATGTGGCGGATATGGGTTTCGGCGGTAAAATAGCTGCCGCCCGAGGCGATATAGTCGGCGTCACAACCGATCATTATCATCAGCCGGTCGGTGGACTGGGCAAAGGCATCCAAGTAACGACTTTCGGTCATGTGACCGTTGTAGTCGGTCCAGTCCAGCGGCACCGTGCGGTTCAAGGTCAGCACCGGCTGCGACAGATCCGTCATCTGGTCCACATGGCTCAGCAGTCCTGCCTCGCCTTCGCGCGCCTTGTCCTGCGCATTCTGCAACGCGCCGGCACCCCAGTCATTGGCCGACATCGCCCGCATCATACCGACAAGGTTATCATCGCGAATGCGCTCCAACTGGCGGATCGAATGCATGCCGGATTGCTCATCCGACTGATCGGCGATCAGATCCACCAGCTCGTCGGTGAACTCGGGCACATCCATCAGTTTGGTCCAGGGTTCCGTCAGGCAGGGGCCAAACTGCGCCATGAAATGTTTCATTCCGGCCTCACCGCCCGCCACGCGGTAAGTTTCAAACAGCCCCATCTGCGCCCAGCGAATGCCAAAGCCATAACGGATCGCGTTGTCGATTTCCTCGGTCGAGGCGATGCCGTCCTTGACCAGCCACAGCGCCTCACGCCAGACCGCCTCGAGGAAGCGATCAGCGATATGCGCATCAATTTCTTTGCGCAAGTGCAGCGGGTACATGCCAATGCTAGTGATGATCTCTTTGGCGCGGGCGATCAATTCGGGCGGATTTACTTCGGTGCCGACCAGTTCGATCAGCGGCAGCAGGTAGACCGGGTTGAACGGATGCGCGACGACGATCTGCCCGGCATTTGCGTGGCCTTCCTGCAATTGCGACGGTTTAAAACCGCTGGTGGAGGAACCAATCACCACGTTAGCAGCACAGTGTTGTTGCAGCTCGCCGTAGACTTTCTGCTTCAGATCCAACCGCTCGGGCACGCTTTCCTGCACCCAGGTCGCGCCAGACACCGCCTCGGCAATGCTCGGGTGAAAGCTCAGGCTTCCCTCAGACGGCAATGCCACATTGCCCAAGCCCGGCAGACTGCGGCGCGCATTGTCCAGCACCTCGCCAATTTTGCGCTCGGCCTCAGGGTCCGGGTCAAACACCCGCACGTCCCAGCCGTTCAGCAGGAACCGCGCGGCCCAGCCACCACCGATTACACCGCCGCCAATAATTGCTGCTGTTGTCATGTTGCTTCCTTCTCAGATCCTAATTGGCTCGTGCGCAGCACGGGTCGCGCCTGACCTTCCCCACGGGAAGGTCAGGCGCGACCCTTGTTGGTCTTTACTTCGCCAGTGGCGCCCGCTTCACCAGACCCAGCTTCTCACGCACTGCTTCTGGACCCATCACCCGCGCACCCATGTTTTCAATGATGGTGCCCGCGCGCTCGACCAGCTGCCAGTTCTCGGCCAGCTGACCCTTGCCCAACCACAGATTGTCCTCCAGCCCAACGCGCACATTGCCGCCCGCCAGGATTGAGGCCGCCACATAGGCCATCTGATCACGGCCAAGCGAGAACGCCGACCAGTTCCAGCTCTCCGGCACATTATTGACCATCGCCATGAAGGTGTTCAGATCATTCGGCGCGCCCCATGGCACCCCCATGCACAGCTGCACCAGCGCCGGACCGTCCAGCACGCCCTCTTTCACCAGCTCTTTGGCAAACCAAAGATGGCCGGTGTCAAAGGCCTCAATCTCGGGCTTTACACCCAGATCGGTCATCATCTGACCCATGCTGCGCAACATGCCGGGCGTGTTGGTCATCACGTAATCGGCTTCGGCGAAATTCATGGTGCCGCAGTCCAGCGTGCAGATCTCCGGCAGGCATTCCGCCACATGCGCCATCCGCGCGGTGGCGCCGATCATATCGGTGCCCGCGGCATTCACTGGCAGCGGGTTCTCGACATCGCCAAACACCATATCACCGCCCATGCCAGCGGTCAGGTTCAGAACCATGTCCACCTCGGACTCGCGGATGCGATCGGTGAGTTCACGGTACAGGCCCAGATCACGGCTCGGAGCGCCGGTTTCGGGATCACGCACATGGCAGTGCACAATGGCAGCACCGGCTTTGGCCGCCGCAATGGCGCTTTCGGCAATTTGCGCTGGCGAGCGCGGCACATGTGGGCTGCGATCCTGGCTGCTTCCCGAGCCGGTCACCGCACAGGTGATAAAGACGTCTTTGGTCATATTCAGAGGCATTTTGCTTTTCCCCGCAATGTACAGAGTTTTGCCTGTAGTTATCCACAGGCTCTTCCCCAGTTTCCTATTTGCACTGATCTGCACTCTGCCCCAGCCTTGGGGCCTGAACTTTACAGAATGCGAATCCTACTTGATGAAATCCGCAAAAAACATACTTCAACCAGAACACCGTCCGCTGAAAACAGCGGTGCTGGTGCTGGACGAATGCAACACCCTCTCTTTTGCCGCCGTGGTCGATCCGATGCGCGCCGCTAACCGGCTGGCTGGGCGTCACGCCTTTGACTGGGATTATGTCACCGCCACCGACGAGCCCGCAATGCTGACCAGCGGCTTGACAGTGCCGGGCATCCCACTGGCCCGGCTGCAGGGCTGCGAGCTGCTGATTGTGGTGGCCGGCTTCCAACTGGCCCGCCACGCCACCCCCAGCCTGCTGGCAGGTCTGCGCCGCATCGCTGCCACCGGTGCGACGATAGCGGGCATCGACGGCGGCCCCTGGCTGCTGGCCGAGGCCGGCTTGCTAGATGGCCATGCCGCCACCACCCACTGGGAGGATCTGGACAATTTCGCCAACCGCTTCCCCGAGGTTGACACCCGCCAGGACCGCTTCACCCTGTCCGAAGGCCGCCTGACCTCGGGCGGTGCCACCCCTGCGATCGAGATGATGTTGCATATCATTGGTGCGCGCCACGGCATCGGCTTTGCCTCCCGCGTCGCCGGGCTGTTCCTCTATGATGGCCCCAGCGCCCCAACCCGGCCGCAAAGCCGCCTGGGCAGCCAGAAGCACAACGCACTCACCGCCAAGGCCAATGCACTGATGGAATCCTCGTTGGACGAACCGCTGCCGCTCAGCCACATCGCCGAGAACCTGGGCACCAGCCCGCGCAGCCTGCAGCAACAGTTCCGCCTGCGCCTGAACACCACCCCGCAAGACCACTACCTGCAGCTGCGCCTGGCCGAGGCCCGCCGCCTGGTGACAGACACCGATCTGCCGCTAATGGATGTGGCCGTTGCCACCGGCTTCACCTCGCAATCCAGCTTTGCCCGCGCCTTTCGCACCGCCCATGGCAGCACCGCCCGCGATCTGCGTCAGGACGCCACCCTGCCCCTGCGGCACTAGCCAGCCATTCCCAAGCCATGGTGCGGCGCCCGTTCCACCAAGACGGATCTCGCTTCATCTGGCCAAAAATATCCCGGGGGTGAATGGGCCAACAGGCCCAGAGGGGGCAGCGCCCCCTCCCCTTGCCTTTTTAACACTGCCCTTGTTGAGACCGCCCTTCAATACGGCATCGGATGGGCCCGATGCGCCTGATCGATCTCCTTCAGAACCTCATCACTCAACTGAACATCCACCGCGCCCAACAGATGCTCCAGCTGCGCCTGCGTGGTGGCTCCGAATATCGCCGAGGCGATGAAGGGCCTTGTCCGGCACCAGGCCAGCGCCATGTGAACCACGTCCAACCCATGCCGTGCTGCAATGTCCAGATAGGCCGCCACCGCATCATAGACCCGGGGCACGTCCCGCCCGCCCAGCCCAGGGACCAGCGATTTGCGCGATCCAGCAGGCACCGCGCCATCCTGATACTTGCCACTCAACAACCCGGCAGCCAGCGGTGAAAACGCCAGCAGCCCGACATCTTCGTTGACGCTCAGCTCAGCCAGATCAGTGTCATACAACCGGCACAGCAGCGAGTATTCATTCTGGATCGAGGCCACCCGAGGCGCCCCGGCCTCCGCCGCCAGCCGCAGCCATTGCGCGGTACCCCAGGCGCTCTCATTGGACAGGCCAAAGGCGCGGATATTGCCCTTGTCGACCTGGGCTTGCAGCGCCTCCAGACAATCGACCATATTGGCCAGGGTCTCTTCGCGGTTCTGCGTTGAGGGATCATAGCTCCAGTTTTTACGGAACATATAGCTGCCGCGATTGGGCCAGTGAAACTGATACAGATCGATGTAATCCGTCTGCAACCGCTTCAACGAGCCCTCGATTGTTGCGGCAATGGTCTGGCTTGAAATCGGTGCACCGTCCCGCACGATGCCCAGCCCCTCGCCCGAGTGTTTGGTGGCCAGAATATAATCGCCCCGGCGGCCAGTCCTGGCATTCCACGCGCCAATGATCTCTTCACTGCGACCGGTGGTGTCCTTGCGCACCGGATTGACCGGATACATTTCGGCAGTGTCGACAAAATTCACCCCCGCCGCCAGCGCATAATCGATCTGCGCATGGGCCTCTTGCTGCGAGGTCTGGGTACCGTAGGTCATTGTGCCGAGACACAGTTCCGAGACCTGCAGGCCGGTGCGGCCTAGCGGATTCATTTTCATGGTGCGCGTTCCTTCTTGCTGTCGGGCGCACTTTAATGGTCCAGTGCCCGGGCGCAACCACCTCACGTCATGGCTTGAGATCCCCCGAATAATCCGCCAGCCTGTCGCCAGTATCCAACCCCTCTTCACCATAAAGGACTGCCCCATGCCGCAGATCATCACCAAGGGCATCAAGGCGCTACTGGCCGAAGCCAATGATGTTGTCACCAGACTGCCGGTGGCCGAGGCCAAGAAGCTGGTAGCCAGCGACGATTATGTCTTCATCGACCTGCGCGACATCCGCGAGTTGCGCCGCGCAGGCCTGATCCCGGGGGCGTTTTCCTGCCCGCGCGGTATGCTGGAGTTCTGGATCGACCCCGACAGCCCCTACCACAAACCGGTGTTCAATCAGGACAAAACTTATGTGTTCTACTGCGCCAGCGCCTGGCGCTCGGCGCTCAGTGCCAAAGTGGCAATGGAGATGGGGCTAAAGCCGGTGATGCATCTTGAGGGTGGCTTTGGCGAATGGCTCAAACAGGGCGGCCCTGTGGTGCCCCAGGAGAGCTGAAGGACAAATCGACCCGCAATAGATCGATTGAGAACAAAAGTGGAACATGATAGGGATCTGCATGTCGTCTCACATGCTGCACCCCCCGTCTCACCACCCCCCGTCTCACCACCGCCCGCAGGTCTCGATCTGTGACGGTATAGCCCTGGATTATGGCCGCACCCATGAGGTCTGCGGCCCTGCCCGGCGCAGCTTTGCCCTATGGCTGGCGGCAGCCATGACAGGGCCGGTGCTGTGGATCTCACCCGCCTGGGAGGCGGATCAACTGAACCCGGACGGGATGATGGATTTTACCTGCCCCAGCCGTTTTTTGTTTCTGCGCGCCACCCGTCAGGACGATCTGCTCTGGGCCACCGAAGAGGCCCTGCGCGCAGGTCAGCTGCCGCTGGTGGTGACGGACCTGTCGGCGCCGCCAGCCCTGAAACCGGTGCGGCGCCTGCATCTGGCGGCGCAAAACGGCGGCCGTCATGGGCCACAGCCGCTGGGATTGCTGCTGACACCGGGCTGCGGCGGCGCCGCTGGCATCGAGAGCCGCTGGCATCTGGCCCCTGACCACCGGGAGCAGCACCGCCAGTGGCTGTTGCAACGGCTGCGCGCCCGCACCCTGCCACCCTGCAGCTGGCGATTGCGCCAGTCCGCCCCCCGCGCCGGGCTGGAGGAGGTGCAGGAGCCGCTGACGGTTTTGTCCTGAGGCGCCGGCAGACCTGTTGCCCAGACAGACTTGGGGGCCAGACAGACTTGGGGCTCTGCCCCAAACCCCGGGATATTTTTAGCCAGATGAAGTGAGATCCGCCAGGATCGAACGGGCGGAGCTCCAAGCCCGTCTTGGAAATAATCCGAGGGAGTGAAGACTGTCTTGGAAACCATCTGGGGGACGGTTTCAAGTCTGAACCGGCGGCGCCGTCAGATTTGAGCGGCGGTGCCCCAAGCGCTTTGGTCAGATCAGGGACCTGCGGGAAAGCAGGTGCAATTTGCAGCCATCCCCCTTAAAATACCGGCCTGGAGGATGTATGTTTCAAAGACGCCACGCCCTGATCCTGCTTGCAAGCGCCTGGGTCCTGCCCTCGGTCGCCTTGGGCGCGCCGGTCCGCTACCAGCTGGATCCGGCCAAGTCGCATGTTGGCTTTAAGTTCAAACTGAACGGCGTCACCCAAAATGGTTCGATGCCGATTGAGCGGGCCGATATCACCATTGACCCGCAACGCCTGTCCAGGTCACGGATTGATGTGACCGTGACTGCCGCGCAGTCGCGCACCGGACTGATCTTTATCACCCGGGCGATGACCGGCCCTGACGTTCTGAACACCGCGCAGTTTCCCACCATCCGGTTTGTCTCCCGCCACATCACCCTGGGCGACTCGGGGCGAATATCCGACGGGGCGCGAATACGGGGGGACCTGACGTTGCGCGGGGTGACCAGATCGGTCACCTTGCAAGCGGCGCTGTATCGGCCACCCGGCACTGCGGCAGATGATCTGAGCCAATTGGATGTGGTGTTGCGCGGCGGCCTTAGCCGCGCTGACTTTGGCGCCTCGGGATTTCCCGATCTGGTCGCAGATACCGTGATCCTGGACATCCGCGCCCGGATCAACGCAGTCAAATAAACCGGCGCAAAAACGTCAAATGCGACATTGCTGTCGAAAACGATTGCGCCCGTCAGCCATCTGGCGGCATTCTGCGCAGCTATGCGCCTGATCATATCCTTTGCCGCCTTGCTTCTCTCTGTCGTGCTGTTGCAGCTGTCCACTGGCGGCGTGGGGCCGCTGGATGCCATATCCGGGCTGACCCTGGGCTTTAGCAAGGAACAGATCGGCCTGCTGGGTTCGGCTCATTTTCTGGGATTTTTTATCGGTTGCTGGTGGTCGCCGCGGCTGATGGGCACGGTTGGCCATTCGCGTGCCTTTGCCGCCTTTACCGCGCTGGGGGCGATTGGGCTGATTGGCCATACGCTGACCAATAACCCGTTGGCCTGGGCTGCCATGCGGATTGCATCGGGGCTCTGCGTGGCGGGCTGTTATACGGTGATCGAGGCCTGGCTGAATGCCAAGGTCACCAATGAGAATCGCGGCCGAGCGATGGGCAGTTACCGGATTGTCGATATGGGGGCTTCGCTGGCGGCGCAGCTGATCATCGCCGTGCTGCCGCCTGCGGCCTATGTATCCTACAACATGCTGGCCATTCTGTGCTGCGCCGCGCTGCTGCCGCTGACCCTGACCCGCGCCAGCCAACCCGAGACCCCGTCGGCGCCGCGGCTGCGCCCAAAACTGGCCTGGCGCTGCTCGCCATTGGCGGTGGCCGGGGTGATTGTGGCGGCGCTCAGCTCTGCCTCGTTCCGCATGGTCGGGCCGCTTTATGGCCAGGAGGTCGGGCTGGAGATCGACCAGATCGCCTTTTTCCTGGCCGCCTTTGTGCTGGGCGGCGCATTGGCGCAATATCCAATGGGCTGGCTGGCCGACAAATACGACCGCCGCTGGGTGCTGATCTGGCTGTCGGTGGCCGCCATCCTGTCCAGCGGCATCACCATCTGGGCCTCTGGGATGGGCACTCTTGCAGTGATGAGCTCGGCGGGGTTGTTTGGCTTTACCACCTTCCCAATCTTTTCGGTCTCGGCCGCCCATGCCCATGATTTTGCCAAGTCGGACGAAAGGGTTGAGCTGTCGGCCGCGCTGATGTTCTTCTTTGCCCTTGGCGCCATCGCCAGCCCATTTACAGCCTCGGCCCTGATCGAAAACTATGGGCCGCGAGCGCTGTTTGCGATGATCGCCGTTGGCCATCTGGCGCTGATCCTTTTTGGGCTGAACCGGATGCGCGCCCGACCAACCCCCGAGGAGCGCACCCAATATGTCTATGCCCCTCGCACCTCCTTTATCATCGGCCGCCTGCTGAAACGCAGCCGCGAAAAACGATAGCGGGACAACCGGCCCAAAGTAACAACCCTAGATGCAATTTCCGGGTCCACGCCGCCCGCCTAAGGCTCCTCTCCCAGCGACCCGATGTAAAAAAACCGCAGTTCTTGCAGCAACTTTCGCTTCATTGCTTCCTCAAAAACAGGAAATCCTACAGCGACTTCAACAAAGGCATCCGGCCCTTGGATGACATTCATCGCGAAATAGTTGACAAGATCCTCATTCTCCGTGTCTCTGCCCCCCAACAGGAACGTGTACTCTTGGCCGACGGCCAAGGCATTTATTGTAACCCCAGTCAGCGAAGATGAACCTCGTAAATATGATGGGCTGATACCAAAATTGGATTTTCCATCACCAGAGATGTCCAGCGTCAACCGCCAGCATCCGTTCTGGGTTTTCAGCACATTTCGACCAAACCTCATTGCTTCACCCAACGCGGTATGAGACGAGCGCCTTTGTCGTGTATAGCTGTTCAATACATTTGCGACTTCAATAAGGTCGGCCTGATCTGAAATCTCTGTCCACGGCAGGATTGTAAAAGTTCCACCTTGTCCGGCCCAAATGTAGATGTACAATCTAACCGGCGCCTCAGGGGCCACTAAAAAGGCGTCTTGCACCTCAGGCGCCAGAATGGCCTTTGCCAGGCCTTTCATCTGAAGCTCGAATTCTCCGTTGTCGATCGAGGCAGACACATCCAGCCCAAGCGCCAACGCCTGTCGACAGGCCGATTGCCCGGCCAGTGGTGACAGCATCAAACAAAGCGCAACAACCCAGCGCAATATGATGGCCGGCTTAACCATAGTTATAGAGTAGTGCAAAAGGGGTTTCCGTCACCTCTGGGTTCACCAAAAAAGAATGGTCAAAACCGCTAGAAAGCACTGGTCTCGGGCAGCCCTTGTCTTTCCTTTGCCATTCGTTACCGTTCAAGGAAAATCCGGGAACCCATCGCAGGGGGATTTCTAACCGCTTAGACTTGCGTTAGACGGGCTGTCAGACAGCTAGGCGGAAACCTGATATGGCACGAATTCTCATTACCTCGGCGATCCCTTACATCAACGGGATCAAACATCTGGGCAATCTTGTTGGCAGCCAGCTGCCGGCCGATCTCTATGCCCGCTACCATCGGGGTCGCAGCAATGAAGTGATGTTCCTTTGCGCCACTGACGAACACGGCACACCGGCCGAACTGGCCGCCGCCAAGGCGCATAAACCCGTCGATGAGTTCTGCGCCGAAATGCACCAGGTTCAGGCCGGAATCGCCAAGGGATTTGGCCTCAGCTTTGACCATTTTGGCCGCTCCTCCAGCCCGCAGAACCACCAATTGACCCAGCATTTCGCCGGCAAGCTGGCTGAAAACGGCCTGATCCGCGAGGTGGTTGAAAAACAGGTCTATTCCAACACCGATGGCCGCTTCCTGCCGGATCGCTATATCGAGGGCACCTGCCCCAACTGCGGCTACGACAAGGCGCGCGGCGACCAATGCGAAGAATGCACCAAGCAGCTGGACCCCACCGATCTGATCGAGCCGCGCTCGGCGGTGTCTGGCTCCACCGATCTGGAAGTGCGCGAAACCAAGCACCTGTATCTGTGCCAATCCACCCTGAAAGACCAGCTGGACGAATGGATCACCTCCAAACATGATTGGCCGATCCTGACCACCTCGATCGCCAAGAAATGGCTGCATGACGGTGACGGGCTGCGCGACCGGGGGATCACCCGCGATCTGGACTGGGGCATTTCGGTCAAAAAAGGCGATCAGGACTGGCCCGGCATGGAGGGCAAAGTGTTCTATGTCTGGTTCGACGCCCCTATTGAGTACATCGCCTGCGCTGGCGAATGGGCCGAGGCCAATGGCAAAACAGATGCCGACTGGCAGCGCTGGTGGCGCACCGACAAAGGCGCCGATGACGTCAAATATGTCCAATTCATGGGCAAGGATAACGTGCCGTTCCATACCCTGTCCTTCCCGGCCACTATTCTGGGTTCGGGCGAGCCGTGGAAACTGGTCGATCACCTAAAGTCGTTCAACTACCTGAACTATGACGGCGGCCAGTTCTCCACCTCGCAGGGGCGCGGCGTATTCATGGATCAGGCGCTAGAGATCCTGCCCGCCGATTACTGGCGCTGGTGGCTGCTGTCGCATGCCCCCGAAAGCTCGGACTCGGAATTCACCTGGGAGAATTTCCAGCAATCCACCAACAAGGATCTGGCCGATGTGCTGGGCAATTTTGTCAGCCGCATCACCAAGTTCTGCCGCGCCAAGTTTGGCGAAACGGTGCCCGAGGGCGGTGAATACGGCGAACAGGAACTGGCGCTGATCGCCGAGCTGACCACCCGCATCCGCGCCTATGAGGCCCAGATGGAAGCCATCGAGGTGCGCAAGTCAGCCCAGGAACTGCGCGCGATCTGGGCGGCAGGTAATGAGTACCTGCAAAGTACCGCGCCCTGGTCAACCTTCAAGAGTGATCCGGTCAAGGCTGCTACTCAGGTGCGCATGGGGCTGAACCTGATCCGTCTCTATGCGGTGCTCAGCGCACCGTTCATCCCCACCGCCGCCGCCAGCATGCTCAGCGCCATGAACACGCTGGACACCAGCTGGCCCGAAGATGTCGCAGCGGCGCTCAACGCCCTGCCCGCTGGCCATGATTTTGCGGTGCCCGAGGTGCTGTTTGCCAAGATCACCGATGACCAGCGCGAGGACTGGCAGCAGCGGTTTTCCGGAGTCCGTGACTGACCGCCAAGCGCCCCACCAGAACAACAATCAGCGCATCCCTTTGGGGGTGCGTTTTTGTTTGCGCAGCTCGAAATATCCCCGCCAGTGAAGGGGATACCATCCTTGCTCCCCCCCAGCAGCCTGCCGCCGCAGCAACCACAGATGATGCAACCTCCTGTAGAAAGTTATATCTGACTGAAAAACTCAGGTTGACATACCTGAGTAAATAAATCAGGTTAGCGACACTCCAGCCAGCCTGCTTGAATTCAGGTCAGCCCGCACCAGAAACAACCGTTTAGATCGCCTCATGCCGCACAGTGTTTCTTCAGGTCAAAAGCCGCACCCAATCGCGCCGATCCAGCAGCCGCCGGATCCGCTTTGGTCGCAGGCGCTGTCTGAACCGGAAACCCTGTCTGGTTTTTGCCTGGAATGGATCCAGGACCGGGCGGATATCAACAAAGGGCGACCCTGATGAACATGCACGTAGCCGAAGTGGCCATTCCCACCGCGGAAGTTTTCCCGACTTATCACGCCGAAGAGCTGACCCGCGGCGGCATCCAGGCCCGGATTCTGCTGAACGGTCAGATCTACAGTCTGCGCATCACCCGCGCCGGAAAATTGATCCTGACGAAATAAGCCACATCGCATCGTGGAGCCGCCGAAGTTGGCACGCTCTTCGCCCTATAGAGGCAACCGCCCTGAGCCATCTGCAGCCCGGCGCCGCGCCTCCACCAGACCTCACGAATACTCTTCCACAAGGACTTACTTTGATGAAATCACTGACACTTGCAGGCACGGCTCTGACGGTTTTTGCCGCCGGAACCACGGCTCTTCTGGCCGCTGACAAAGCTGCAGTTCTGGAGAATTACTCCAATATTGCCGAGGCCAAATATCAAGACAGCCTGGCCACCGCAAAAGACCTGCAATCTGCCGTCGAGACCCTGCTGGCGAACCCGTCCGATGAAAACCTGAACGCCGCCCGCACCGCCTGGCTGGCGGCCCGCGTTCCCTATCAGCAGTCCGAAGTGTTCCGTTTTGGAAATGCCATCGTTGACGACTGGGAAGGCAAGGTAAACGCCTGGCCGCTGGACGAGGGCCTGATCGACTATGTTAGCCAATCCTATGGTGGCCCCTCGGACGAGAACGCCCTGGCATCGTTGAATGTTATTGCCAACCCGATGTTTGAGCTGTCCGGCAAGACCATCGACGCCAGCGATATCACCCCAGCCCTGCTGGAAGGCTCGCTGCACGAGGCCGATGGCGTAGAAGCCAATGTGGCCACTGGCTATCACGCCATCGAATTCATGCTCTGGGGCCAGGATCTGTATGGCACAGAACATGGCGCGGGCATGCGGCCCTGGACCGATTACGCTGTCGGCGAGACCTGTACCAACGGCAACTGCGACCGCCGCAGCGCCTTTCTAACGGCCGCCACCGATCTGCTGGTCTCTGATCTGGACTGGATGGCCGCACAATGGGCTGAAGCTGGCGACGCCCGCAGCGCATTGCTGGGCGACGAAAATGCTGGCATCGTCGCCATGCTGACCGGCATGGGATCGCTGTCCTACGGTGAACAGGCGGGCGAACGTATGCGCCTGGGCCTGATGCTGAACGATCCCGAGGAAGAGCATGATTGCTTCTCGGACAACACCCACAACAGCCATTTCTACGACGGCAAAGGCGTGCAGAACGTCTATCTGGGGGAATATACCCGCGTCACCGGCGAGATGATCTCGGGCGCCTCCCTGTCCGATCTGGTCGCCGCTGTGAACCCCGATCTGGACAGCGAAATGCGCACCAAGCTGACCGCCACCATGGCGGCCTTGGGCGCCTTGAAGACCGCTGGCGACAATGGGTTCTCCTATGACCAGATGCTGGAGCAGGGCAATGCCGAAGGCGAAGCGCTGATCATGGGTGGCGTCAACGGTCTGATCGACCAGACCCAATCCATCGAACGGGTTGTTTCGGCCCTGAAGCTGGACGGCGTTGCAATCGAAGGCTCGGATTCGCTGGACAACCCCAAGGCTGTTTTTGAATAAACAGCATACTCCCGCGATCTGTATAATGATGCCAGTAGTTATGTCATCCTGGCGCTATATGAATAGGGACTGTCGCGCATAGCGCGGCAGTCCAATTTCTTAAAAACGCAGCTTGAACTCCACGACCGGATCGGTGCAAAAATCTATGCTCACCTCAATGCGACCACTATGGAAAACGCAGAATAAAATAGTCCTGGCTGTCGCATTTACGGCGGCCAGTCCTCTGTCAGCGCTGGATCTGACCACGCTGAACCTCGCAGACCCTCATCTCAATCTGGTGCCCCGGACCGCAGCCGAACAGGCCCGCATCACTGCGGCCACCGCGGCGACCTCGGACTTCACCACAGCCGAAGCCTTTGAGGATCACCCGGCGGGTGCCGCCACAGTCCGCGCGCGCAAGGATGACGAGGCGTTTTCCCAGCACTCAGACAATATCAGCTTCGAGCAGCAGCTTGAATTCAAGCTCGGCAACGGATTGTTCAAAAAGATCTGGGTGTTTGCCCCGGCCTCAACCAGAGCGTCGGACGGGCTGGGCCCGCTGCACAACGCCCGCTCCTGCCAGCGCTGCCACATCAAGGATGGTCGCGGCCATACCCCGCAGGGCGCCGATGACAGCGCCATATCCATGTTCCTGCGGCTGTCCATTCCCGGTGATGCACCTGCGGAAATGGCCGCAATACACGACTATATCGGCACCGCGCCAGATCCCAATTACGGCACCCAGCTACAGGATTTCTCGCCGCCGGGTCTGGCCCCGGAATATCAGTTCTCCGTCACCTACCGCGATATTGATGTCGCCCTGTCCGGTGGCGAAAGTGCCACTCTGCGCGCCCCCAGCTACCGCGCGCTCAACCTTGGATACGGCCCATTGCACGCCGATGCCATGCTGTCGCCACGGGTGGCGCCTCCGATGATAGGCCTTGGCCTGATCGAGGCCATCCCGGTGGCTGACATTCTGGCCCAAGCGGACGAAAATGACACCAATGGTGACGGCATCTCCGGTCGGGCCAATCTGGTCTGGTCCAGCGAATATGATCAGGTCATGCTGGGCCGCTTTGGCCTGAAGGCGGGCCAACCCACGGTGCATCAGCAATCGGCAGCCGCCTTTTCCGGCGATATCGGCATATCCACGCCGCTCTACCCGGAACCTTGGGGCGAATGCACCGAGACACAAACCGACTGCCGCAACGCGACCCACGGCGACGGCGATGTGCGCGGAAGTGAGATCGACCAGCCCAACATGGATCTGGTGACCTTCTACAGCCGCAACCTGGGCGTCCCCGCCCGTCGCGATCTGGACGACCCGCAGGTGCTGCGCGGCAAACAGGTGTTTTACGACACCGGTTGCAGCAGCTGCCATACACCAAAATTCGTCACCCACCGCCTGAGCGACCGCCCCGAGCAAAGCTTTCAGCTGATCTGGCCCTACTCGGATCTGTTGCTGCATGACATGGGCGATGGCCTGGCCGACAACCGCCCCGAGGCCCGCGCTACCGGGCGCGAATGGCGCACACCGCCGCTCTGGGGTGTTGGCCTGACCCAACAGGTCTCGGATCAGGCGGGCTATCTGCACGACGGCCGCGCCCGCAGCCTGCTTGAGGCGGTGCTCTGGCATGGCGGCGAGGCGCAGCCGGCACGCGACACCGTGGTGCAACTGGCACCCGACGACCGCGCTGCCCTTATTCGTTTTCTGGAAAGTCTCTAACCCATGCGCGCCATTGTCCCCGCCCTCACCCTCAGCCTCAGCCTGATCCTGTCGCCGCTCACCGCCCGCGCAGATATGGTTGACGATATCCTGGACCAGCAAATCCTGCCGGGCATGATGAGCCTTGCCAGCACCGCCAGTCAGCTGGCCCAGGTCGCGCAGGCGGATTGCCGGGCTGAATCGCCGCAGTTGCGCCAGGCTTTTGGTGCCACCTTTGATGCCTGGGTCTCGGTCAGTCACCTGCGCTTTGGCCCAAGTGAGGCCGACAACCGCGCCTTTGCACTGGCGTTCTGGCCGGACAGTCGCGGCAAGATCCCCAAGGAACTGGCCAAGATCATCGCCGAGGGTGAACCGTCGATTGATCAGCCGTCCGAGTTCGCCAGCTACTCGATCGCGGCGCGGGGGTTATATGCGTTGGAATTCCTGCTTTATGACGCAAATCTAAGCACCCGTGGCACCCCGGAAACCCGCTGCCGCCTGACACGGGCTATCGCGGGCGACATCGCCAGCACCGCGCGCGCCATCCAGACCGACTGGTACGATAATTACGCCGCACAAATGCGCCGCCCCGGTGACCGCTATCAGACCAGGACCGAGATAAAGCAGGAACTGTTCAAAGCCCTGAACACCGGCTTTCAGATCACCGCAGATATGCGCCTGGGTCGCCCGTTGGGCAGTTTTGACCGCCCCCGCCCCAACCGGGCCGAGGCGCGCCGCTCAGGCCGCAGCCTGCACCATGTGGAGCTGTCCCTGCGCGCACTGCAACCCCTCGCTCTGGCCTTATCTGGCGACAACCAGGAGCTGGCCGCAAGGTTCCAAACAGCTTTTTCCCAGACCCTGACCGCAACCGCCCGGCTCGACGATCCCACCCTGGCTGGTGTCGCCGATCCCGGCAGCCGGTTCCGCATTGAGGCCCTGCAACAACAGGTCAACGACCTGCGCAGCCTGGCCGAGACCGACCTTGGCCCCTCACTGGGCGTTGACCCCGGCTTTAACTCGCTGGACGGAGACTGATGTGACCTCGCGCCGTAACTTTCTTGCCGGGTTGCTGGCCACCGGGCTGGCCCCGCAGGCCAGTTGGGCGGATCTGGGTTGCCCGGCCTATCTGTCAGCCGCCAAACAACCCGGCGGAACCTATATTCTGGCCGGAGTGTCAGCCCAGGGCGAAGTGCTTTTTCAATGCCCGCTGCCCGATCGCGGCCACGGCGCCAGCGCCCATCCCCAGCGCCCCGAGGTGATCGGCTTTGCCCGCCGCCCCGGCCGCTTTGCCGACGTGATCGACTGCCGCACCGGCATGCGACTGGCCCGCCTTGAACCGCCCTCGGGGCATCACTTTTACGGCCACGGCTGCTTTAGCCAGGACGGCAGCCGTCTTTACACCAGCGAAAACGAATATCACACCGCCCGCGGCATGATCGGGGTTTGGGACGCCACTGACGGCTACCAGCGCCTCACCAGCTTTGCCTCGGGCGGCATTGGCCCGCATGAATTGCTGCTGCGGCGCGATGCAGCCGGCCTGGTCATCGCCAATGGCGGCATCCAGACCCACCCCGACCGGGGCCGCGAAAAGCTGAACCTTGACACTATGCAGCCCAACCTCAGCTACCTGCGGTTCGACGGCACTGTTGACCACCACATGCAGTTGCCCGACGAGTTGCACCAGAACTCTATCCGCCACCTGGCAATGCGGCACGACGGCACCACTGGTTTTGCCATGCAATGGCAGGGTGAGCCGGGGGCAGATATGCCAATCGTCGGGCTGCACCGCCCCGGCATCGCGCCGCGCCTGCTGGCCGAGGACGACCCACGCCTGCGCAACCTGAACGGATATGGCGGCTCGATCCAATTCTCAAATGATGGCATGACCCTCGCCGTCACCTCGCCGCGTGGCGGTGTGGTGCAGCTGATGGATGTGGCCTCCGGTGCCTTGCTGCAGGAACATCATCTGGACGATGTCTGCGGTCTCGCCAGCAACGGCAACGGCTTCATTGCCAGCACCGGAACTGGCCAGCTTGTGGCGCTCACCAAGACAGCGATGACGATGCTGTCCCAAACCGATCTGCGCTGGGACAATCACCTGATCCGCTTGAGCTGAGTTCACATTTGCTAGTAGCATTGAGAACCTCAGGCGGGTCTACCGGCATAAGAAACAGAATTGCGAAAGTCTTTCGCAATTGAAACGTGACATAACGAAAGAAGACCGCTAGTACCTTGGTGAAGGGATTCCCCATGGATGCTAACACTCGCCAATCTGAAATTCTGAAGCTTCTGGACCATCAGGACCGGGTCGAGGTCGAGGACCTGGCCAGCCGTTTTGATGTCTCGCTGCAAACCGTGCGGGCCGACCTGCGCGACCTTAGCGCGCGCAACGCGCTGTCGCGGGTGCACGGCGGCGCCGTCCGCATCAGCTCGGCGGCCAACCGCGCCTATGCCGACCGCCGCAAGCTCAATGCCGCAGGCAAGCTGGGCATGGCGGCAATGGCGGCAGATCTGATCCCGGAAAACTGCTCGATCACCCTGAACATCGGCACCTCGACCGAACAGGTGGCCCGCGCATTGGCCACCCATCGCGGGCTGACAGTCCTGTCGAACAACATCAATATCATCAACGCCATGATGGGCGGCCAGGCCAAAGAGCTGATTTTGGTGGGCGGCACCGTGCGCCAGAGCGACGGCGCCATTGTCGGAGAAGACGCGGTGGAATTCATCTCGCGCTACAAGGTGGATTTTGCCATTATCGGCGCCTCGGCCCTGGACGCCGATGGGGCGGTGATGGATCACGATGCCCGCGAAGTCTCGGTTGCGCGCGCCATTCTGAAAAACGCCCGCACCAAGGTTCTGGTCTGCGACAGCAGCAAATTCCAGCTCTCTGCCCCGGTGCGGATCTGCTCGGTTGCCGATCTGGATGTGGTGATCACCGACCAGCCGGTGCCCAGACAATTCTCCGAAGCCGCAGCGCTGGCTGGCACCCGCATTCTCAGTGCGGCTCAAAACGAAAGCAGCGAAAATGCCTAACCACCCGATCACTGACCGCCCGCTCATGGATCACCCGATCACCGATCTTTTCATCATCGGCGGCGGCATCAACGGCTGCGGCATTGCCCGCGACGCTGCGGGGCGCGGATTGTCGGTGACCCTGGCGGAAATGAACGACCTGGCCTCAGCCACCTCCTCGGCGGCGACCAAGCTGTTTCACGGCGGCTTGCGCTATCTGGAGTATTTCGAATTCCGTCTGGTCCGCGAAGCGCTGATCGAGCGTGAAGTCCTGCTGAAAGCGATGCCACATATCTCCTGGCCGATGCGCTTTGTGCTGCCATTCCACGCAGACATGCGGTTTGACAATGACACCCCCACATCAAAACTGCTGTCCGGCATCATGCCCTGGATGAAGGGTCGCCGCCCGGCCTGGCTGATCCGTCTGGGCCTGTTCATGTACGACACACTGGGCAAACGCGGCATCCTGCCCGGCACCCGCAGGTTGGACCTGACCACGGATGCGGCAGGCAAGCCACTGAACACCAAGTTCAAAACCGCCTTTGAATACTCGGATTGCTGGGTCGAGGACGCCCGTCTGGTGATGCTGAACGCCCGCGACGCGCAGGCCCGCGGTGCTACCATCCTGCCCCGCACCAAGGTGATCGCCACCCAGCGCCTTGCCGATCACTGGCTGATCACACTGGAGGATCGCGACAGTGGCAAGACCCATACCCGCCGCGCCAAAATGCTGGTCAACGCCGGCGGCCCCTGGGTGGCCGAGCTGTTGAAGAACCAGTTGAAAATCCAAAGCCGAGAAACTGTGCGGCTGGTGCGCGGCAGTCACATCGTGGTGCCGCGGCTCTATGATCATGACCGTTGCTATTTCTTTCAGGGCACGGACGGGCGGATCATCTTTGCCATTCCCTACGAGGAAGATTTCACCCTGATCGGCACCACCGATGCGGATCACTCGGATGCCGATACAGCCCCCGAATGCACCGAGGCGGAACAGGACTATCTGGTCAGGTTTGCCTCTGAGTATTTCGCCAAGCCGGTAACGCGCGACCAAATCGTCTGGACCTACTCCGGGGTGCGGCCGCTCTATGATGACGGCGCCAGTTCAGCCACCGCCGCAACCCGCGAATACGTGCTGTCCCTGGACCGCGACGCGGCGCCGCTGCTCAACGTGTTTGGCGGCAAGATCACCACCTATCGCAAACTGGCCGAGGCTGCATTGGTCAAGATCGCCGAGGCCTTGCCCGGTACAAAACCCAAATGGACCGCAGGCGTGCCGCTGCCTGGCGGTGATTTCCCGGTTGCGGATGTTGCAAAACTGCAGGGCAAACTGGCAGGCGACTATGCCTTCCTCAGCCCTTTCGCCAGCCGCCGCCTGATCCGCGCCTATGGCACCGAGGCCTGGAAACTGCTGGGTGATGCCAAATCAGCGACCGATCTGGGGCAGGATTTCGGGGCGACAATTACGGCGCGCGAGTTGGACTGGGCCATCGCCCGCGAATGGGTTCGTTCAGGCGAGGATTACCTGTGGCGCCGCACCAAGCTGGGCCTGCGGCTCAGCGAAGAACAAATTGTGGCAGTGGACGAATACATCACCAACCAGGTGGCCAGTCTTGCAGCCTAAGACTCCATGCCCGGCCGAAAGGCCGGGCAGCGCCTGACCTTTCCCCCGGGAAGGCGCTTCTCGCCTCCCCAAGGTCAGGCGCTGCCCTCAGATTTAAAATTCCACGCCCTTCTGCGCCTTGATGCCCGCCCGGAACGGGTGCTTGATCTGGCCCATCTCGGTCACCAGATCGGCAATCTCGATCAGCTCTTCCTTGGCGTTGCGCCCAGTCAAAATCACATGGGTCATCGGCGGCTTTTCCGTCTGTAAGAATTCCACCACTTCGCCGAGATCCAGATACTCATAGCGCAGCGCGATGTTGATCTCGTCCAGCAACACCATGGTATTGCGCTCGTCGCGAATCATTTCCTTGGCCTTTTCCCAGCCCGCCTGGGCCGCCGCGATATCGCGCGCCTTGTCCTGGGTCTCCCAGGTGAACCCCTCGCCCATCGCATAGAACTGGCACAGATCGGCAAAGTTCTCCTCAATCAGCGTTCGCTCACCGGTCTGCCAGCCACCCTTGATGAACTGCACCACCGCCGAGGGCATCTTGTGGGCAATGCAGCGCATGATCATGCCAAAGCCCGAGCTGCTCTTGCCCTTGCCCGGACCGGTGTGAATGATGATCAGCCCTTTTTCACCATCCTTGGTGGCCATCATCCGGTCACGGGCGGCTTTTTTCTTGGCCATCTTGGCCGCATGACGGGCCTCGTCATCGATGGGGGCTTCTTTTTTCGGGGTGTCACTCACGGCACTTCTCCTGCTGATTCCACCAATGACTTGACAAGGACCGGGGCGATGACGCAAGGGGGTTTTGTTGGTTCCTGTATTTGACAGGCGAAGAGGGAATGTGATGTGACCAGTGATCCATCCGGGATCATCAGGTGCAAGCACAGCCGCCCCCGCGACCGTGACCGGAGAGGTCTCTGATGCCACTGGCCTATGGCCGGGAAGGCAAGAGCACCGCAAAGAGGCAATTGCCTTTTGACTCCGCAAGCCGGGAGACCTGCCAACACATGAATTCAACGGGCGAACGGGGTGTTTCGCGACCGGTTGAGGGATCCTGCTCGACGGGCCCCCCTTCTGGCCCTACCCTTTTTGTCACAGCCAAGGAGACGGTCCCCTATGGGTGACGTAATGCTTACAGTCTGTACCACCTGCCGCCGCGCAGACGTGGACCCCGAGGCCACCCGTCCAGGATCTATTCTGCTGGAGGCTCTGAAAGAAACCGGGTTGCCCGAAGGCGTCCAGCTGCGCGGCGTTGAATGCCTGTCGGCTTGTAAGCGAGGCTGCTCAATGGTGCTCAGCGGCGGCGATGCCCGCTGGACCTATGTTTACGGCGATCTGAACCCCGACGAACATGTTGACGACATCCTTGCCGGTGCCGCCGCCTATGCCGCCACCGACGATGGCCTTGTGCCCTGGCGCCAGCGTCCGGTCATTTTCCGCAAACAATCCATCGCCCGCATTCCGCCGGTCGACACCCCTATTCAGGAGTAATTCAATGAGCGATCTCAACAAGATCCCGGTCACAGTCGTCACCGGATTTCTGGGCGCCGGTAAGACCACGCTGATCCGTCACCTGATGCAGAACCCGCAGGGCAAACGTCTGGGCATTCTGGTCAACGAATTTGGCACCGCCGGGGTCGATGGCGATATCCTGAAGTCCTGCGCCGATGAAAACTGCCCGGAAAACAATATCATCGAGCTGGCCAATGGCTGCATCTGCTGCACCGTGGCGGATGATTTCATTCCCACCATCGAGGCGCTGATGGCGCTGCCCGAGCCCCCCGAGCACATCCTGATCGAGACCTCCGGTCTGGCGCTGCCCAAGCCGCTGCTCAAGGCCTTTGACTGGCCCGCCATCCGCTCGCGCATTACCGTCGACGGGGTGATCACCCTGGCTGATGCCGAAGCCGTCGCCAAGGGTCAGTTTGCCCCCGACCTGAAGGCGGTGCAGGCCCAGCGCGAGGCCGATGACAGCATCGACCACGACACTCCGCTGTCCGAGGTGTTCGAGGATCAGATCGCCTGCGCCGACATCATCCTGCTGTCCAAGGCCGATCTGGCCGGCGAAGAAGGCGTGGCGCAGGCCCGCAAAATGATCACCAGCATCAACCCGCGCAGCCTGCCGGTGCTGCCGATGAGCGAAGGCGTGATTGATCCGCGCATCGTTTTGGGCCTCAATGCGGCGGCCGAGGATGATCTGGAGGCCCGCCCCTCACACCACGACGGCCACCACGATCACGAACATGACGATTTTGAGAGCATAGTGGTCGAAATGGGCGAAGTATCCGATCCGCAGGCACTGCAAGATGCCATCGTGAAACTCGCCCAAACTCGCAATATCCTGCGCGTCAAAGGCTATGTCGCGGTTGAGGGGAAACCAATGCGGATGCTGGTACAGGCTGTGGGCGAGCGTCTGCGGGCGCAATATGACAGACCCTGGGGCAGCGATAGCCGTCGCACCCAGCTGGTTGTCATTGCCGAACATGATAACATCGACGCCGCCGCCATCCGCGCCGAACTGGGGGCCTGATGTTTCGGCCAAATGCACAGGGCGCGCCTGACCTTGGGGAGGTGCAAAGCGCCTTCCCGGGGGGAAGGTCAGGCGCGCCCGACCTATCGGCCGGGCAAGAACTTCCCGCGCAATGATCCACATTTAACTACCACAGAGAACCAAATCTCATGCACGTCGTCTTCCGCGAAAGCCACGGTCTCGAAGAGAGCGAGACCCCACAGGATCTGGGCCAGACCCCGGCTGATCTGGTGGTACTGTCATTCTCTGACAGTGACCTCGGCGCGTTTGCGGCGGGCTGGCACCGCGGCGACGGTAAACTACCCTCGCTGCGGCTGGCCAATCTGGTGGCGCTGAAACATCCGCTGTCGGTGGACACCTACGCGGAACAGACCCTCATCGGCGTCAAAGGCATTCTGGTGCGACTGATCGGTGGTGAAAGCTATTGGTCCTATGGGCTTGCCACCCTGCAGGATCTGGCCCGCCGCAACGGCATCGCCCTGGCCGTGCTGCCCGCCGACGGCCGCGAAGACCCGCGTCTGGATGAGCTCTCCACCCTGCCGGTCTCGACCCTGCGCCGGTTGCAATCGCTTTGTGACGCAGGCGGCGCTGTGGCGGCACAGGCGGCACTTGCACAGCTGTCTCTGGCGGCCGGCCTATACGCCGGACCAGTCATCGGCCTCAAGACCACCCCCGAGCATGGCTTTTACGATCCGACCACCGGCGCCGCCACCTCCATCGACGCGGATGGAAAACCGCTGTTTCTCGTCAGCTTCTACCGCTCTTACCTCACTGCCGCCGACACTGGCCCGGTGGACGCTCTGATAACGGAACTGCGCGCCCGGGGCTTTGCCGCCTACGGTATTTTTGCCGCCAGCCTGAAATCCCCCAAAACCGCCCATTGGCTGCGCCAGACCCTGCCACAGCTGGCCCCCTCGGCGGTGATCAACGCCACCGCCTTTTCCGCCATCAGCAGCGACGGCAGCGCCTCGCCGCTCAACACCACGGGTTGCCCGGTGTTTCAGGTCGCCCTGTCCACCGCCCGACGCAAGGACTGGGCCAGCGCCGCCCGGGGTCTGTCGCCCGCCGACCTGGCCATGCATGTGGTGCTGCCCGAGGTCGACGGCCGCGTCTTTGCCGGCGTGGTCAGCTTCAAATCGCCGGGTCGCAAAGATCCCAAGTTGCAATATTCCCGCTTTGCCCATCACCCGGACCCCAGCCGCATTCAGTCGGTGGTTGACCGGGTGATCGGCTGGCACCGCCTCTCGGCGCTGGCAAATGCCGACAAACGCCTGTCCCTGGTGCTGTCCACCTACCCCGGCAAAGCGCACCAACTGGCCCACGCGGTAGGGCTGGACGCGCTGGCCTCGGCCGAGACAATCCTCACCACACTGGCTGCGCAGGGCTATGATGTGGAGCAGCCCGGCGCCCTCGCCCCGCGCCTGATAGTTGAGACACTGAGTTTCACCCTGGCCGACTACCAAACCGCCCTGAGCCAACTGCCGCAACCCTTGCGCGATGACCTGACCCAAGCCTGGGGCGAGCCGCAGTCCGATCCCGATTGCAACGACGGCGCCTTTCACTTCCGCGCCCTGCGCGCCGGCAAGGCGCTGATCGCCCTGCAGCCCGAGCGCGGCGATGTGACAACCCGCAGCGACGACTACCACGATCTGGAGCGCACTCCGCGCCATGCCTATGTCGCCTTCTATCTCTGGCTACAGGCGCAGGTCGATGCGCTCGTCCACATCGGCGCCCATGGCACCCTGGAATGGCTGCCCGGCAAATCTGTCGCCCTGTCAACGGAGTGCTGGCCCGAAGCGCTAACTGGTGCGCTGCCGGTGATCTACCCGTTCATTGTCAATGACCCGGGCGAGGCGGCGCAGGCCAAACGCCGCATCGGTGCCGTCACCCTCGGCCACCTGCCGCCGCCGCTGGCGCAGACCACTCTGCCCGACGGCATGGCACGGCTGGAAAGCCTGCTGGATGAGTACTCAACCGCCGAAGGTCTCGACCCGGCGCGGCGCGACCGGCTGATCGCCGACATCCGGGCTGAGGCGCAGGGCACCGGGGTCGAGGCCGATCTGGGCCTCGACGGGGACAGCTCTGCCGCTGAGGCGTTGACCCGCATCGACCGCTTTGTCTGCGACATCAAGGAAAGCCAATACGGCGAGGGCCTGCACATCTTTGGCTGCGGCGACTGCGGCGCGCAGGAACAGGCTGGATTGCTGGCGGCACTCAGCGGCCAGTTGGTCACCCCCGGCCCCTCCGGCTCGCCCTATCGCGGCCGCTCCGACGTGCTGCCCACCGGGCGCAACCTGTTTACCACCGATCCACGGGCGGTGCCGTCGCGGGCGGCGCAGGCGCAGGGTGTAAAACTGGCGGAAGAGCTGCTGCGCCGCCACCTTCAGGACCACGGCGACTGGCCAAAGGGGTTGGTGATCGACCTCTGGGGCTCGGCCACCATGCGCACCGCCGGTGAGGAATTTGCCATGGCGCTGCATCTGGCAGGTCTGGCCCCCAAATGGGACGACGGCTCTGATCGCGTCTCTGGGTTTGAGGTGATCCCGCTGGCGCTGCTGGGCCGCCCCCGCATCGACGTCACCCTGCGGGTCTCCGGTCTGTTTCGCGATGTCTTTCCCGGTCTGGCACAAATGTTCGAGGTGGCCGCCGCCACGCTGGCACAGCGAGATGAAGACGCCGGCGACAACCCCTACCTGACCCAGACCCCTCGGGTCTTTGGCCCCAAACCCGGCCAATACGGGCTCAACATGGGCGCCCATCTGGACAACTACACTGACACCGCCCGCCAGGCCGCAGGCGAGGCCTGGCTCAACGCCTCCTCCCATGCCATCGACGCACAGGGCGACATCGCACCGGCCCGCGCCGCACTGGAAAGCCGCTTGCAAGGGGCCGACAGCTTTGTGCATCTGCAGGACCTGCCGGAAACCGACCTGCTTATGGCCTCAGACTATGCCGCCCACGAGGCAGGCTTTGCGGCTGCCATGGCCCGGCTTGGCCAGCCCGGCCCGGCGCTCTACCATATGGATATGACCCGACCCGATCAGCCACAGGCGCGCTCCCTGGGCGAGGAAATCGCCCGCGTCACCCGCGCCCGCGCCGCCAACCCGGACTGGGCCACCTCGATGATGGCACATGGCTTTCGCGGTGGCGCCGAGATCGCGGCGACGCTGGATCACATGGCCGCCTTTGCCCATCTGGCGCAGGCGGTGCCGCCGCATCTGTTCGACCTGTATTACGAGGCCACTCTGGGCCGCGACGATCTGGTGGATTTCATGCAGGCCGAGAACCCACAGGCGCTGCAAGCCATGCGCGACCGCTTCCGCGCGTTGCATCAGGCCGGGCTGTGGATCAGTCGCCGCAACTCGATCATCGCCGATCTTGAAGGTACAGCATGAACAACCGCGTCGCGCCAAAGGTCTATGGCTGGTGCCCCGGCGCGCTGCGGCCGATGATGTCCGGCGACGGGCTGGTAGTGCGTATCCGCGCACCACTGGGCCGCTTATCTGGTGACCAAGCGCAAGCGGTCGCCGACCTCTCACACCGCTTCGGCAATGGCATTCTGGATCTCTCATCCCGCGCCAACCTGCAAATGCGCGGCGTGTC
This sequence comes from Parasedimentitalea psychrophila, assembly GCF_030285785.1. Lineage (NCBI taxonomy): Bacteria > Pseudomonadati > Pseudomonadota > Alphaproteobacteria > Rhodobacterales > Paracoccaceae > Parasedimentitalea > Parasedimentitalea psychrophila. The sequence goes on from NZ_CP127247.1 coordinate 268,795, forward strand.
CGAGGAAGATCACGCGCCCTTGGTCACCGCGCTTCAGGATCTTGGTCTGGTTGATGCCGACGCGGCAACCGAATCCCGCCGCAATGTCCTCGTCGCGCCGTTCTGGGCCGCTGGCGATCAGACCCACAGTCTGGCCCAGCAACTCAGCGACGCGCTGGTCGCGGCCACCGACCTACCCTTGCCGGGCAAATTCGGCTTTGCCGTCGATACCGGGCCTGCGCCTGTGCTGCGCGATACCGCCGCCGATATACGCATTGAGCGCAACCCTGATGGACTTGTGCTGATCGCCGACGGCGCTGACAGAGGCCTCGCAGTGACGCCGACCACCGCCGCGGCCGAGGCCCTGTCTCTGGCCCGCTGGTTCCTGACCCATGGCGGCGCGCCGGACGGTCGCGGCAGGATGCGCCCGCTCATTGCGCGCCGCGCACCACCCTCAGCGCATGGCGCGACCCTTACCGCCGCCGCGCCACAACAACGGCTTGGACAGATCGCCAGCGGCAGGCTGGTCGGGCTGGAGTTCGGCCAGATCCCGGCCACCAGCTTTGCCGCCCTCGCCGCTCAGGGTGCCCTGCGCCTGACCCCGTGGCGGATGCTGCTGGTCGAGCACGCTACAGACTTGCCCCCCCTTCCCGGCCTGATCCTGGATGCAGCGGACCCGCGCCTGCAAGTGAGTGCCTGCACCGGCGCACCCGGCTGCCTGCAGGCGCTATCAAACACCCGGAATTTGGCCCGCGATCTGGCACCCTCTGTGCCACCGGGCCGCAGACTACATGTCTCAGGCTGCGCCAAGGGCTGCGCCCATCCCGGCGCCGCACCGCTGACCCTGACCGCCACCGGGGCCGACACCTTCAACCTGATCTACAACGGCACCGCCAGTGATCAGCCCGCACACCTAAACCTGAGCGCCAGCCAGTTGCGCGCCGCTCCCGACATTCTGACAAAGGGCAGCTAATATGCTCCACACCTACCAAACCAACGGCGCCGCCATCTACGCCGAAAGTTTTGCCACCATCCGCGCCGAGGCTGACTTGGCCCGGTTCTCCAAGGACGAGGAAAGCGTCGCCGTCCGCATGATCCACGCCGCCGGCATGGTCGGGCTGGAACAATACATCCGCTTCTCCCCGGACATGGCTGCAACCGCCCGCGCCGCGCTGGCCACTGGTGCGCCGATCCTCTGCGATGCCCACATGGTGTCCGAAGGCATCACCCGCCCGCGCCTCGCTGCCAATAACCAGGTGATCTGCACCCTGCGCGACAGCCGGGTTCCGGATATGGCCAAGGAGATGGGCAATACCCGCTCCGCCGCGGCGCTGGAACTGTGGCGCCCCAACCTCGACGGCGCCGTGGTCGCCATCGGGAACGCCCCCACCGCACTGTTCCACCTGCTGAACATGCTGCAAGACCCCAGCTGCCCCCGCCCCGCCGCCATCATCGGCTGCCCGGTTGGATTTGTCGGCGCCATGGAGTCCAAAGACGCGCTGATGCTGGACCTGCCAGTGCCTTCGATGATCGTGCAAGGCCGCCTGGGCGGCTCTGCCATCACCGTCGCCGCAGTCAATGCGCTGGCCAGCTGGAAAGAATGACAATGGGTAAAATCATCTGCACCGGCCTCGGCCCCGGCGACCCCGACCTGATGAGCCTGCGCTCCTACCGCGCGATCCAGGGCGCACATCACGTCGCGTTTTTCCGCAAGGCCGGCTATAAAGGTCAAGCGCGCACCCTGGTCGACGGGTTACTGCCTGAAGGCGTTGTCGAGCACGCAATGGAATACCCGGTCACCACCGAGATCCACTTCTCGGACCCGGAATACAACCGCCAGCTTGCCGCGTTCTATGACCGCTGGGCCGACACCCTGGCTGAGATGGCCCGCAGTCAGGACGTGGTTGTCCTCTGCGAGGGCGATCCGTTTTTCTACGGCTCCTTCATGCATCTCTACACCCGCCTGCAAGGGCGCGCCGAGATGGAGATCATTCCCGGCATCACCGGCATGACCGGCTGCTGGACCGCCACCGGCCTGCCGATCACCTGGGGCGACGACGTGCTAACCGTGGCGATGGCCACCCTGCCCGAGGACGAGCTGGCTGCCCGCGCCGCCAATACCGATGCGCTGGTGGTGATGAAGATCGGCCGCAACCTGCCCAAACTGCGCCGCGCACTGGAAACAGCCGGCCGTCTCGATGACGCTTGGCTGGTGGAACGCGGCACCATGGCGGATCAGACCGTGCAGAAACTCACCGAGATCACCGGCAAAGTGCCCTATTTCTCCATTGTCATCCTACATGGACAGGGACGCCGCCCATGACCCTATCAAATACAGGTTGGATCGCAATCGCCGGCCTCGGCCCCGGTGACGAGAGCATGGTGACGGCGCAGGTGCAGGACATATTGGCCGAGGCAACTGATATCGTTGGCTATATCCCCTACGTCAAACGCATCCTCCCCCGCCCCGGCCTGACCCTGCACGCCACGGACAATCGGGTCGAGATTGAACGCGCCACCCACGCGCTGGAAATGGCCGCCTCGGGCCGCCGCGTAGTGGTGGTCTCCTCCGGTGATCCGGGCGTCTTTGCCATGGCCTCGGCTGTATTCGAGGCGCTGGAAGCAGGCAAACCCGAGTGGCTGGATCTGGATATCCAGGTGCTGCCCGGTATCACTGCCATGCTGGCCGCCTCAGCCCGTATCGGCGCACCAATGGGCCACGACTTTGCTGCCATCAACCTCAGCGACAACCTGAAACCCTGGAGCCTGATCGAAAAGCGCCTGCGTCTGGCGGGTGAAGCAGGCTTTGCCATGGGCTTTTACAACCCGCGCTCAAAATCGCGCCCACACCAGTTTGGCCGCGCTCTGGAGATCCTGCGCCAGGCCTGTGGCGGTGACACCCTGATCTCATTCGCCCGCGACGTCTCGAAACCCGGCGAGACCATCACCACCGTCACCCTGAACGAGGCCAGGCCCGAGATGGCCGACATGCGCACCGTGGTGATCGTTGGCAACAGTGACACCCGCCGGGTGGGCCGCTATGTCTACACCCCGCGCTTTGCCAAAGATGTAGACTAGCAATGATCCAGCCAGGCCATCACCTCATCGACGCAGCCCAGGATATGCCGCTCCGGCACCTGTGGCCGCTCGATCATCACCACCGGCAGGCCCAGTGCGCGCGCCGCGATCAGCTTGGCCTCGGCGCCGCTGCCTCCGGCGTTCTTGGAGATGATATGGCTGATGCCATGGTCCAACATCAACGCCCGATCGCTGGCGCCGTCAAACGGTCCTCGCGCCAGTACCACCGTGGTATCCGGCAAGGGCAGTGCCGCCTCGGGCGCATCCACCAGCCGCAGCAGGTAGTGATTGCCCGGCTTGGCGGCAAAGATATCCAGATTCTGCTTGCCAATCGCCAGAAACACCCGCGCGCCTTGCTCGGGCAAGGCGGCAACGGCGGCTGCCATATCCGCCACCATGATCCAGTTATCACCCTTGCCTGCCTGCCACGGCTGCCGCTCCAGCGCGCACAGCGCCACACCGGCCTCGGCGCAGGCGGCAACCGCATGGCGGCTCATCTGCGCCGCAAAAGGATGGGTGGCATCCACCACATGGCTGATGCCTTCATCCCGCAAATACGCCACCAATCCAGCCACACCGCCAAACCCGCCCAGCCGCATCCGCAACGGCTGCGGCACCGGGCGCGCGGTGCGGCCGGCATAGGAAAACACAGCGTCCCGCCCGGCCACCGCCAGCACACGGGCCAAGGCACTGGCTTCGGTGGTGCCTCCCAGCAAAAGGATACCTGTCATGTCTGACCCCTGGTTGTCGATTATTGGTCTGGGTGAAAATGGACTGGCTGGCCTGACAGATGCAAGCCGAACCGCACTGCACCGGGCGGAAATCATCTTTGGTGGTCCGCGCCATCTGGACCTGGTCAATGCCGCCGACAAGGGCCAGCCTTGGCCGCTGCCCTTTTCCATCGACCCGGTATTAGCAGCACGCGGTAAAAAAGTCGCCGTGCTCGCCTCGGGTGATCCGTTCTGGCATGGCGCCGGCGGTTCGCTGGCCAAGCACCTTCAGCCCGGCGAATGGACCTCCCACCCCGCGCCCTCGACCTTTGCGCTGGCGGCCAATCATCTGGCCTGGCGACTTGAGGACACCCTCTGCCTCGGGTTGCATGCCGCCCCCTTTGAACAACTGCTGCCGCTGCTGGCCTCCAACACCCAAGTGATCTGCACCCTGCGCCACGGCGACGCCCCGGCCGAGCTGGCAAACTGGCTGACCAAGCAGGGGTTTGGCGGCTCGCAACTGGCGGTGATGGAACGCCTGGGCGGCGCACATCAACGGGTGCGCAGTGCCCAGGCCGATGGATTTGATCTGGATGATATTCAGGCCCCGGTGGCGCTGGCCATTGCTGCCGTCGGCCACGGCGGTCTGCCGCGCGCCTCGGGCTTGGCCGACGAGATGTTCCACAGCGACGGTCAGATCACCAAACGGCCGATCCGTGCCCTGACCCTGTCGGCACTGGCGCCGCGCCCCGGCCAGTTGCTCTGGGATATCGGCGGCGGATCAGGCTCGGTCTCGGTGGAGTGGTGCCTTGCCGCCCCCGGCGCCCGGGCGCTGATATTTGAGCAGCGCACGCAGCGGAGCGCGAATATTAACCTGAATGCGGCAAAGTTTGGCCTCACACACCGGATCAGCCTGGTGGTCGGACAGGCCCCGGAAATACTGGAGGCGCAAGAGCTGCCCGACACCGTGTTCATCGGCGGCGGTGCCTCGCAGGCCCTGCTGGACCAGCTGTGGCAAATCCTGCCCGTCGGCACCCGCGTGGTGGCAAACGGCGTAACACTGGAAACCGAGACCCTGCTGATGAATGCCCATGCCCAACACGGCGGCGACCTGATGAAGGCCGAAATCGCCGAAGTCAGCCCGCTGGGTTCCATGCGCGGCTGGACCCGCGCCCGCCCCGTCATCCAATGGAGCGTCACCCGATGAGGATCGCCGGCCTCGGATTTCGCCAAAGCGCCAGCACAGATGACCTGCGTGCTGCTCTGGCCCTTACCGGCTGTCCACGCCCCGACGCGCTGGCCTCACTCACCGCCAAGGCGGCAGCGCCGCAAATGCAACAACTCGCCGCTGATTTGAACCTGCCGGTGATCGCCCTGTCCGAGGACGAGATCGCCGACACCCCGACCCTAACCAGCTCCCCCCGGATCCAAACCCGCTTTGGCACTGGATCACTGTGTGAGGCCGCCGCTCTGGTCGCCGCCCGCAACGGCCAGCCAAACACATCCGCGCGCCTGATCGCGCCCCGCGTTACAACAGACAATGGCCTTGCCACAGCGGCAATTGCCGAAAGGACGACCCCATGACCGTACATTTCATTGGCGCAGGCCCCGGTGCCGCCGACCTGATCACCCTGCGCGGCCGCGACCTGATTGCCGCCTGCCCGGTGTGCCTCTATGCCGGCTCGCTAGTGCCCGAGGCGCTGTTGCAGCACTGCCCCAACGGTGCGCGCATTATCAACACTGCCTCAATGTCACTGGATGAAATCATCACTGAGATCAAAGCAGCCGATGACGCCGGTCACGACATTGCCCGGCTGCATTCCGGCGATCTGTCGGTCTGGTCGGCGATGGGCGAACAGTTGCGCCGCCTTCGCGCACTGGATATCGCCTACGACGTCACCCCCGGCGTGCCCGCTTTTGCCGCAGCCGCAGCCGCACTGGGGGCTGAACTGACCCTGCCCGGCGTTGCCCAATCGCTGATCCTCACCCGCACATCCGGACGTGCATCATCGATGCCCGACGGCGAAACGCTGGAAAACTTTGCCAAAACCGGCGCCACCCTGGCCATTCACCTGTCGGTGCATGTGCTAGAGAAAGTTATCGCTGAGCTGACACCCCATTACGGTGCCGATTGCCCCGTTGCCATTGTCTGGCGCGCCACCTGGCCCGATCAGCGGGTGGTCAAGGCGACGCTGGAGACATTGGAAGACGCCACCGAAGGCGAACGTGGCCGCACCGCGCTGATCCTTGTTGGTCGTGCCATCGGCGCCGAGGAATTCGACGAAAGCTGCCTCTACGCGGGCGACTATGATCGCCGCTACCGCCCCGTCGGCACCGATCCGCGCTTTCCCGAAGGAACCGAATGATGATGCCCCCCGGCCTGATGATCTCGGCGCCCTCTTCGGGCACCGGAAAAACCACCGTGATGCTGGGCCTGCTGCGCGCCTTCGCCGAAGACGGCATGGTGGTGCAGCCTTACAAAAGCGGCCCCGATTATATCGACCCGGCCTTTCACCTCGCCGCTGCCAAACGGCCCTCGTTCAACCTGGACACCTGGGCGATGGCACCTGACCTGCTGGATGCCGTCGCTTCGCAAGCCACTGGTGCCGAGATCTGCATCGGCGAAGGCTCCATGGGGCTCTATGATGGCGTCGCCACCCGTGGCCAGACCGCCTTTGGCACCAGTGCCGAAACCGCCAAGCGCATGGGCTGGCCGGTTATTCTGGTGGTCGATGTCAGCGGTCAGGCGCAGAGCGCCGCCGCCACCGCGCTGGGGTTCAAGAACTACGACCTCGATGTGCCCTTTGCCGGCGTGATCCTCAACCGGGTCGCCAGCCCGCGTCACGAACGGCTCACCCGGCGGGGCATGGAAAAGGCCGGCATCAAGGTGCTTGGCTCGCTGCCCCGGCGCGGTGATCTGTCGCTGCCCGAACGCCACCTGGGCCTGATCCAGGCGGTGGAACACCCCGATCTTGAGGCGGCAATCGCCGGATATGCGACCTTCCTGCGCGAAAACGTCGATCTCGACGCCATCAAAGCCGCCGCCCGAGGCGGCCCGGCTCCGACGCCGAAACCGCTGCCAACACCGCCCGCCCAACGCATCGCCCTGGCCCGCGATGCGGCGTTCTCGTTCACCTATCCGCACCTGCTCACCGGCTGGCGCAATGCCGGCGCCGAGATCCTGCCGTTCTCGCCCCTGAACGATGAGGCGCCGGCGCAGGACGCCGATCTGGTCTGGCTGCCCGGAGGTTATCCGGAACTGCACGGTGGCACCCTGGCTGCCGCCACCACCTATCTGACCGGCCTGCGCAAACATGCCGCCACCAAACCGGTGCACGGCGAATGCGGCGGCTACATGGCTTTGGGCGAAGCGCTGATCGACAAGCAGGGCAACCGTCACCAAATGGCCGGACTGCTGGGGCTGGTGACCTCTTATGAGAAACGCAAGTTCCACCTTGGGTATCGCCGCGCCGTGCTGCAAAGCGCCATGCCTGGATTTACAGCCGGTGACGCCCTGCGAGGCCATGAGTTCCACTATACCACCATCCTGGATGAACCCGACGCGCCGCTGGCGCAGGTGTTTGACGCCGATGGCAACCCGGTGCCCGAAACCGGATCGGTCAAGGGCCATGTCACCGGCAGCTTCTTCCACCTGATCACCGGAGAACCCTCATGAGCGGCTTTGTCAGCTTTGTCTCCTCCGGCCCCGGCGACCCAGACCTGCTGACCGTCAAGGCCGTCAAACGGCTAGAGGCCGCCGATGCGGTGTTGTTTGACGATCTGTCCTCTGGCCCGATCCTTAACTGCGCCCGGGACGATGCCGATCTGGTCGGCGTCGGCAAACGGGCCGGCCGCCCCTCGCCCAAGCAGGACCACGTCAGCAAGCTGCTGGTGGACTACGCGCTGTCCGGCGCCAAAGTGGTGCGGCTCAAATCCGGCGACTCGGGTGTGTTTGGCCGCCTTGAGGAAGAAATCACCGCCCTGCGCGCTGCGGGTATCGGCTACGAGATCATCCCCGGCGTCACCGCCGCCTCGGCAGCCGCTGCCGCCGCTGGCATTCCGCTGACCCGCCGCCTGACCGCGCGGCGCTTGCAGTACATTACCGGCCATGATGTGACGGGTGAGCTGCCGGACGACTTGAACCTGACCGCGCTGGCCGACCCAAATGCCACCACCGTGGTCTATATGGGCAAACGCACCTTTGCGGCGCTGGCGGAACTGCTGATAACCCACGGGTTACCGCCTGAAACCCCGGCCATGTTGGCGATGGCAGTCTCTACCCCGGATCAACAACTGTCGCATCACACGGTTGGCGAACTGCCCAAGCTGCTGCGCGAGCTGAAAACCACCGCGCCGGTGCTGATCCTTTACGGCCCTCTGGCCGAACCGGAATGAACACGCCAACCCTCACCCTGTGCCGGACCTGCAAAGAGGCCGATCCAACCCTGCCAGATCAACTGGCCGAGGCCATCAGCGGCGCTGGGTTGGCGGCCACTTTGCAACAGGTGGACTGCATGTCCGGCTGCAAGCGGCCCCAGACCCTGTCAGTACGCCAGACCGGCAAGACGGCTTATCTGTTTGGCGAAATCTCCACCGATGACATCGGCGAGGTCCTGACCTTTCTGCGTCTTTACGCCGAGTCGCCTGACGGCAATTTCGCCGACGCGCGCCCCTTGGGCAATTTGCGGTTCAAGGCGATTGCCCGAATCCCGGCAAACATCGCAGCCACGCCGCAATAAGTCGCAAATCCGCCTCTGAACGGTCGGTTTCAAACTTGACCCAGCAAGGGGCAATAAGGCACATTGGCGCCATATGGTGTTCACATGGGCGCAAAGCGTCAGGACTGAAACGGGAATGAGGAACGGCGGACCCAATTGCGGCGTCGAGACCTCAACCGCCCCCGCGACTGTGAGTGGCGAGCGGCTTTCCAGACCACTGCCGGGCAGATGTCCGGTGGGAAGGGGAAAGTTGGCTGTGACCCACGAGTCAGGAGACCGGCCATATGGAACGCAATTGATGCCGTCGGGTGTGACGGCAAGGAGAACGACATGACGACTAAAACACTTAACACGACCGCCACTGGCCTTGGTTTTCTGCCGGCCGTTTTTGCCGTGGTTCTGGGTCTGGGCATCATGACCCTGACCGGCCACGTTCAGGCATCAGCCCTGCATGACGCCGCACATGATGTGCGTCACGCATCCGGCTTTCCCTGCCACTAAGGCAATGTTTAGCCGCATTTTAACCAGCGCGTTGTTCGCTGGTGCTGCAGCAGGGTTGATTGCCGCCCTGCTGCAGTTAGTGTTCGTGCAGCCTGTTCTGCTCCACGCCGAGCTTTATGAGTCCGGTGAGTTGGTGCATTTCGGGGCCGAATCCGTGTCTGCTCATCCAACCCTGCCCGGTTTCGATGCCATGCGCGATGGGCTCAGCATCGTCTTCACCATGTTGACCTATACCGGTTATGCGCTGGTGATGGTTGCGCTGATGTCCATTGCCGAAGAGCGAGGCGCTAAGATCAATGCCCGTGTTGGTATTATCTGGGGTCTGGCCGGTTTCATCACCTTCCACTTTGCTCCGGGTCTGACCCTGGCGCCCGAGGTTCCGGGTGTTGCCGCCGCAGACGTAGGCGATCGCCAGCTCTGGTGGACCGCAACCGTCGCGACGGCTGGCATTGCCATGTGGCTGATCGCCTTTGGTGGCAACAAGATCAGTTATGCGATTGCGGCGGTTCTGCTGCTGGCACCGCATCTGATCGGTGCGCCCGAACCCGACAGCTTCTCGGGTCCCGTGCCAACCGAGATCGGCGCTCTGTTTGCCGCCCGCGCCTTTGGCGTTGGCATGGCAGCCTGGGTTCTGGTCGGCACATTTGCCGGATATTTCTGGCAAGCCGAAGGTGAGCGCGCCGAGGCCTCTGCTTAATCAAACCTCCATGATCCTCCGCCGTGTATTGCCCGGCGGAGGATTTTCTTTGTTTTGAGGAAAAATAAATGTCCCGCCCACTCGCCCTATTTGCAATTGGTCTCCTTTTTGGAGGCGGCGCTGGTTTTGTGATTGCTGCCGGTAATGGCGTCACTTTCGAAGGTCACGACCACGCAGATCCATCTCAACATGCTGGCATGGAAATGCAGGCCGAGATGACCAGCCACGATCACGCAAATGCTGTGAACCTGCCCGCCGGGGCTGATGCCCCCGGTCTGGAAATCAAACTCACCAAAGACCCAATGGCCGGATGGAACCTGCAGGTTATGCCGCAGAATTTCCGCTTTGCCCCCGAGCATGCCTCGACCACCGATATCGACGGCGAAGGTCATGCGCATGTCTATATCAACGGCATCAAGCTGGGCCGCCTATACGGCAACTGGCTGCACATCGGTGAGCTGCCCAAAGGCGAGGTCGAGGTGAAAGTCTCGCTCAACGGCAACAGTCACAGTCCACTGACGGTGGATAATACCCCGGTGGATGCAGCGGTTACAATACAAGTCAAATAACGTGTTGGCCCGGCACCGCCGGGCCGCGCCTGACCTTCCCCCCGGGAAGGCGCTTTGCACCTCCCCAAGGTCAGGCGCGCCCTCTCGTTTCTGGAGACCAGCAATGATCGACCTGACACTGATTGGTATCGGCACCGGCAACCCGCAACATCTGACCTTGCAGGCGATTGACGCGCTGAATGCGGTTGATCTGATCCTGATCCCCAACAAGGGCGCCGGCAAAGATGATCTGGCCGGGCTGCGCCGTCAAATCTGCGATCAGGTGATCACCAACGAAAAGGTCAAAATCGCCGAGTTCGACCTGCCCGGCCGCGACCCCAAGACACCGGATTACCGCCAGCGTGTTGACGACTGGCACGACGCCATTGCCGTGGTTTGGAGTGAGACAATTGCGGCGCAGCTGCCCAGCGGTGGCAAGGTTGGATTTCTGGTCTGGGGCGACCCGTCGCTGTATGACAGCACCATGCGCATCGCCACTCGGCTGCAACGCCAGCAACAGGTCGCCCTGACGGTGATCCCCGGCGTCACCTCGATCCAGGCGCTGACCGCCTCGCACGCCATTCCCGTCAATGAAATCGGCGCTCCCTTTACCGTCACCACCGGCCGCCAGCTGCGCGACCACGGCTGGCCCGACAGTGCCGACACGCTGGTTGTCATGCTGGACGGCGACTGCTCGTTTCAAAGCATCGACGCCACCGGGGTGCAGATCTGGTGGTCGGCCTACGCAGGCATGCGTGAAGAGATCATGGTCTCTGGTCTGTTGAGCGAGGTTGCCGATCAGATCATAGCCACCCGCGCCCGCGCCCGCGCCGATCACGGCTGGATCATGGATATCTACCTGCTGCGGAAATAACCCGCCTCTGCCCACTGGCGCGCCGTAAATCATATCTCTATTTGGCATCTTTTACAGTAATCGAACATTATCCTTTACGTGAGAATGGACAGATCAAATCTGACGTCTCACCCGTAAAAGGAGCATCGCACGATGTCACTGCGATCCCAAATTCTATTGCTTGTTACCCTGCCGCTTATTGTTCTTGTTTTCATAGGAGGTCTGAAAGGGTCCGCCGACTTAGACCGGTACCGCAGTGCCCAAACGATACAGTCAGAAACACATGAGGCCCTTACGCTGATCAACCTTGTGCACTTCCTGCAAGTGGAACGGGGTCAATCAGCCGCTCTGATATCGTCGCAAGGGACTGTTTTCAAAAACGAACTGGTGAAAACCAGACTTGCGACCAAGGCGTCACTGGCCAAGACCCCAGCGTCAACAATTGGCTTGTTCCCTCAACTCACCAAAATGAACGAGATGCGGAAATCTGTTGACGCGCTCACCATCAACACGCCGCAGATGGCAGCTTATTATTCTGGTGTTATCAACCAGATTCTGACCCAGGTTGGCGGCCAGCTGGTTCTGCAGGACAATCCAGAAATTGTGCAAATTGGATCTGGTTTGATTGCATTGAGCACCGCCAAGGAAGCCGCAGGCGTGCAGCGCGCTGCGGGTGCCACAGGTTTTGGACTTGGCCGGTTTGAGCTGCCCACCTATCAAAAATTTGCCGAAAAAGGCGCCACCGAGGCGCAGCTGCTGCGCCTTGCGAGCCTGACACTGGGCGAGTATTTTGCCGATCTGGATTTTGCCAAAGGCCTGCGTCAAAGCCGCCTGCAAGACATCCGCTCAGCAGTGCTGGCGGCTGGGCCAAACGGCCCGGTTCCAGACTTGACGGCACAGGAATGGTTCAGCCGCGCGACAAGCTGGTTGACCTATTTGCACTCTGTTGAAAATATGATCGCCGCCAACATGGACGCATTGGCCGGACAACAGGCCCAGTCCGCCAGAACCGCCCTGCTGATCACTATAACGCTGGTCCTTCTGTCCGTGTTGGCCAGCACCGCAATTGGTGTGCGCCTGATCCTGACATTCACCAGACAATTTGGCGCTTTGCAAAAGGATCTGGACAAGCTGGCGCATAAGGAATTCGACTTTGAACCTGCGTTCATGGAGTCAAAAACCGAAATTGGTCATCTGAGCCGAGCCATGAATATCACCCGCGCGGCGTTGAAGACGGCCGAGGACAGGCTGACCTCTATCGAACAGGAACGGGTGGCAGATCGCGGCGCTGTCATTGGCCGCCTTGACCAGCATCTGTCCCGACTGGCGGCGCGCGATCTGAACTGCACAATCGACGACATCTTCCCACGGGACTATGAACAGCTGCGCGAAAGTTTCAACACAACGGTCGCCACCCTAAGAACCACGGTCGAGCAAGTGGTCGATGCCGCTGACAGCATTCGCAGTGGCGCCGCTGAGATAAGTCAGGCCTCGGACGACCTGTCCAACCGCACCGAAAGCCAGGCCGCAACGCTGGAACAAACCGCCGCTGCACTGGAGCAGATGACCGTCTCGGTGAAATCCTCGGCCGAAGGCGCTCATAGTGTCGAAATCATCATGGATGAGGCCCGTCAGGAGGCTACAAACAGTGGTGAAGTTGTGCAGAAAACCGTTTCGGCGATGAAGCAGATCGAACAATCCTCCGGCCGCATATCGCAGATCATCAGTGTGATTGACGACATTGCCTTTCAGACCAACCTGCTGGCCCTGAATGCCGGTGTCGAAGCGGCCCGCGCCGGCGAGGCAGGCCGGGGCTTTGCCGTTGTCGCCTCTGAGGTGCGCGCCTTGGCGCAACGCTCCTCGGATGCTGCAACCGAGATCAAATCACTGATAAACGACAGCGCGCGCCACGTGGAAAACGGCGTCGATCTGGTCGGTCAGGCGGGCAAGGCGCTGGGGAATATCGTTGATCGGGTCAATCACATTTCACAACTCGTCACCGAAATCGCCGAAGGCTCTGCTGAACAGTCAACCGGTCTGGGCGAGATCAATATTGGCGTCACCCAGCTGGATCAGGTGACCCAGCAAAACGCCGCCATGGTCGAACAGGCAACCGCCGCAGGTCATTTGCTGAACGACAATGCCAGCAAGCTGGCAGCCATGGTGGCCCAGTTCAAAATTAGCAAAAACAGCCACCGAGCCGTCAGCCGATCCAACCGCTCAAGCCCAAAGGCCAACTGGGAGCTAGAGGAAAACACAACAGTCAAGCCCGCCAAAGTGGTCGGATTGAAGGCCGGCGATTGGCAGGAATTCTGACCTCAGGGCAACAGCCACGGCTGGTTCAAGTCTGTGACCGGTCGTGGTCCTGATGCGCCATGACAGTGGCCACCGGGTCTTGATTGAGCTCAGCCAATCTCGCTGGAGCAGAAACACCGGTGAACCCCGTGGAAATCGCCCTCTTTTCGCGGCGCTATTTGGTCAATCCGATGCAGATGATGCCCACAGATACCACAACCGCCGCCAGCAGACGGCGGCGTTTGGGGCCCTCGCCAAACCACATCACCCCAATCATCGCGGCAAAAATAACAGAGGTCTCGCGCACCGCCGAGACCATGCCAAGCGGCGCCATTGTATTGGCATAGAGCACCAGCCCGTAGGCCGTGCCCGAAAGCACCCCGCCCAGATATCCCAAGGCGCAGCTTTTCAGTGACATCTCTCTCAGCCGCTGCCAGCGGGTCGAGAAGACAAATACTGCCACTGTCAGTTCCGAGATATAGAGCCAGCCGATGTAGCCCATGGCATTGTCCGCAAGACGCACCCCAACGCCATCCACTAGGGAATACGACGCAACGATCACCGCCGCCGCCATCGCCGCCGCAATCCCTTTGCGCGACATGCCGCCGCGCACGATCCCCTTGGTCAGGATCAAAACACCTGCCGAAATGATCAGCACCCCGCCCCAGGCCAAGGCGGGCAATGTCTCGCCCAGCCAAAACTGCGCCCCCAGCGCAATCAGCACCGGCGACATGCCTCGGGTGATCGGGTAGATCATGCTTAGATCGCCCAGCCGATACGCCACGTTCAGCAGGAAATAATATCCCCAGTGGATCACCGTAGACGCAATCACATAGGGCAGCACATCCCAGCCCGGAGACGGGAACATGGTGACCAGAATAAGCCCCGGCCCCACGTGCCCCAGCGCGATCAGACCCAGGGTGAGGGTCTTGTCGCCTGCCCCTTTGACCACCGCATTCCAGAACGCGTGCAAAAAGGCAGCCCCCAGAACGATAAGAACAATTGTGCTGCTCACCCCAGGGAATCCTTGATTGCGGTGACAACGATATCCAGTGCCCGGTCCAGATCCCCGCGCGAAATCGTCAGCGGTGGCGACAAGGTCAACACGGAACCCGCCGAGATTTTAAAGCTGAGTCCGGCGGCCAGTGAGGCATAGTAGATCATCTCAGCCCGAGCAACGTCAGGGGTTTTATCGGTGCGGTCAGTGACGATCTCAATGCCGAACATCAGGCCCCGACCGCGAATATCGCTGACGATGGGACAATCGCCCAACTGATCATGCAGCCGCTCAAGCGCGTAGTGCCCAAGTTCAGCTGCGCGGTCCACCAGACCCTCGTCCTGGATGATCTGGATGGTAGTCAGAGCGGCCCGTGCAGTGACCGGGTTTTTCTCGTGGGTATAGTGACCGATGGCAAAGTCACCGCAGACATCCAGTTCAGGGCGCACAATGCAGGCAGCGATGGGCAGAATACCACCGCCCAGGGCTTTGCCCACCGTCAGGATATCCGGCACGATCCCGTCATGTTCGCAGCAAAACATCTTGCCGGTTTTGCCCAGACCGGTGGGGATTTCATCCAGGATCAGCAGGGCACCGTGGCGATCACAGGCCGCACGCACGGCCTTCCAGAACCCCGGAGGCGGCACGATTGGCACCGCCCGCATCGCCTCGGCGATGACGGCAGATACATCGCCTTCACGCTCCAGCACATAGTCGATCATATTGGCACAGGCCATGGCGCTGTCTTCCAGCGTTTTGTGACCATAGGGGCAACGGCTGGGGTGGAACGGTGCCACATGTTCGCATCCCGGCAACAGGGGCCCGGCGATATGGCTGCGAAACGTCGCCTCGCCGCCAACCGAGGACGCCCCCATGCCGGCGCCGTGAAAGGCATCCCAGAACGATATGGTTTTGAAACGCCCCGTTGCGGCGCGGGCAATTTTCAACGCTACCTCGTTGGCGTCGGAACCACCGGTGGTAAACAGGGTTTTGCACAGATCTCCGGGGGCAATCTCGGCCAGTTTCTCGGCCAGCTCCACCGCTGGATCATTGGTAAAGCGGCGCGGCGCAAAGGGCAGATCATCCAGTTGCGCCTTGATCGCCGCCACCAGTCTGGGATGGCCATAGCCGATGTGATGCACCGAGTTGCCGTGGAAATCCATCAACCGGCGACCGTCCATGTCCTCGATCCAGATGCCATCCGCGCGTGCGATGGTGCTGACGCAGGGGCTGGACAGGCTTTGATGCAGAAAGGCATCTGAATCGCGGGCCAGAAGCGGCGCGGATTTTGGCCCGATGGATTGCTTCAGCCAGATCTTGCGGGCGTCCGAGGTATTGGACTCCCCTTCGGTGTGAACAAGTTTGATTTTCATTTGGACCTCGACTCATAACTTGAGCCCCAGCAGTGGAGCCATGTCAAATACTTCTGCGTCACGGATTTGGCGGGATTTCCTCGCCTCTAGGACAAAGGGGGCCAGCCCCCTCTGAGGGGCCAAGCAATTGGCCCCTCATTCACCCCCGGGATATTTCTGGCCAGATGAAGCGACCGGCCAGGTTGGTGTAGGGTGCGTGCTCGCACGCACCGCCAGGCGGGTCTTGCGCGACCCTTGATAACTGGATCTTAATTGGGCCAGGGCAGCGAGTAGGTCTTGACGTTGGTGAAGAACTTCATCGCCTCGGTGACGCCTTCCTTGACGGCATTGCCGCTGTCTTTGATGCCGCCAAATGGAGAGGTCTCAATCCGGTAGCCGGGCTGTTCCCAGATGTTGCAGGTGCCCACGTCGAGCCCGTTGATATAGGATATCGCCCGGTTCAGGTCGTTGGTGCAGACCCCTGACGACAAGCCGAATTCGGTCGAGTTGGAGATCGCCATCACCTCAACATCATCGTCAGGCACCCGCACGATCGGAATGATCGGGCCAAAGGTTTCTTCCATCACCAATTCGCTGTCATGGGGCACGTGATCGACCACGATGGGCGGCAACAAGGCGCCGCGCCGACCCGGATGATAGAGGATTTTGGCGCCCTCTTTTTCGGCCTGATAGACGCGGTTCTCAAACAATTCAGCCGCCTGCGCATGGATCACGCAGCCCAGTTGTGTCTCAGGATCCTGCGGGTCACCAAACTTGATCGCCTTGGCCTTTTCCAGCACCAAAGGCACAAACCTGTCGGCGACGGAGTGCTGAACCAGAATACGTTTGATCGCAGTGCAACGCTGGCCCGAGTTGCCGGTGGCCCCAGCCACAGCGATTGTGGCGGCCTTTTCCAGATCTTCGTCCGTCAAATCGTTGCAGATGATCAGCGGGTCATTGCCGCCCAGCTCCAGCGCCTGACGTTTATAGCCCGCCTTGGAGGCGATCAGCTTGCCCACTGGCACCCCACCGGTGAAGGTGATGATGTCGATATTTTCATTAAGCATCATCTCTTCGCCGATATCCTGCGGCAAGCCGGTGACAATCTGGAACATTTCCGGCGGCAACCCGGCTTCGTACAGAATGTCGGCCAGCGCGATCGCCGTCAGCGGAGTCAGCTCGGTTGGTTTGCACACCATGCAATTGTTAGTGGCAATCGACGGCGCGATCTTGTGGCTGACCATGTTCAGCGGGTGGTTGAACGGGGTGATCGCGCTGATCGCCCGCACCGGCTCCCGCTTGGTAAAGATTTTGCGCTCTTTACCGTTATGGGTCAGATCGCACGAGAAAATCTGGCCATCGTCCTGCAGCGCCTGTGACGCGGCAAACTGATAGACATCCTGCGCCCGCTTGGTCTCATACAGGGCGTGCTGGTGGCAGATGCCCAGCTCCAGCACCAGCCATTTGGCCAGATACTCGCGCCGTTCGCCGATCAGCTCACCCGCCCGCTGCAGGATCTGGCTGCGCTCATAGCGGCTGAGTTTGGACTTGTAGGCAGCGGCGATTTCAAAGGCCCGCTTGGCGTGTTCGGCAGTGCCCGCAGGCACTGTGCCGATCACCTCATCGGTATAGGGATACTTCACCTCGATGACCGCGTCGGTAAAGACAATCTCTCCACCGATGCGCATACCTTCGTGTCGGATTTCTGTTTTGCTCATGGTTCCGTCCACCCTCAAAGCGCCGCTGCAGTGGTGGCGTAAAACAAAGCATCAAAGTTGCGCAGATCCGGCTTATTGCCCAGATCAATCACCCGGTTGACGATGAAGGGCACCACCTGCTCGGTCAATCCACCGTGGCTGCGCAGCGGTTCGTTCAGCGCCGCCAGATCGTGGCGGTGTTCAGAGGTGCCGATGCAGATGTTTTCACCGGAGACCATCACGATATCGCCAATGCGGTCGGCGGGCAGTTCAAACTTCTCAACCGCACGTTCGCGGGTCAGAACATCGGTCATGCCGTCGATGGCTTGCAGCCGGGCAATGACGTCGTTGCGGTCGGCGCCTTCGGGCAGATAGGCGGTGGCAAAGGACCCCAGCGCGCCGTGGTGTACGACGTAAGGGTCGGTGATCGGCAGGATCACCCGCGCCGCGGCCTCGCCCAGCCATTCGTCCAGCACGTCCTGCACATAGATCACGGCGGGAGAGCCATCAGCCAGGTGCTTGGGTTTCATACCGTGATCGGCGGTAACAACAATCGCAGCGCCCATTTCATCCAGCTGGGTCAGGTACTTGTCGAACATTTCATAGAAGGATTTTGCATCCGCCTGATCGGGTGCGTATTTGTGCTGCACGTAGTCGGTGGTGGTCAGATACATCACGTCCGGCTGCCAATCCGCCAGTAGTTTGACACCCGCAGCAAAGACAAATTCCGACAGATCAGCCGAATAGACCTCGGGCTGCGCCATGCCCAGCCATGTGCTGGCGGCGTCCTGACCGTGCACGGCGACGGTGGAAGTGTCCGATTTCTCGGCCGAGAAACATTTGGCGCGGTCATCGTCGAACGACAGGCCTGCCCCCAGCAATGCGCGCAGCTTGTCCTTGGCGGTAACAATCGCCACCTTGGCGCCGGCCTCGTAGAATTTGGCGAACACGGTGGGGGCGCGCAGGAAGCGCACGTCGTTCATCATCACTTCTTCACCGGTTTCCGGCTCGTAGAGAAAATTGCCGCAGATGCCGTGAACGCTTGGCGGGCGGCCGGTGGCGATGGACAGATTGTTGGGGTTGGTGAAGGACGGGATCACCGAGTGGGCCAGCCGGTTGGTGCCGGTCTCGCGCATGCGCTTCAGCGTTGGCATCAGACCATCGGCGATGGCCTTGTCCAGGTATTCCGGCTCGCAGCCGTCCAGACAGATCGCAATCGCGCAAACCTTGGGGGTGGGATAGATGCGGCCGTTGGCTTCGATAGGGGATTGAATAGTCATGGGTCTTCCTTTGTGTCTTCAGGCCGCCAGCTTGGCGCGTTCTTCCAGTGCTCGGGCCGGAGGGGTCGCGGATTTCACGCCCATCTCTGCCAGAGTATCCCTAGCTGCGGCAACCACCTGCCGCATAACATGTTCATCCATCTGACCGATACAGCCGACGCGGAAACTGTCCACCACGGTGAGCTTGCCAGGATAGATGATAAAGCCCTTTGCCTTCATCAGAGCGTAAAATTCGGCAAAGACGAATTTTGGATCCTCCGGGCAGAAAAAGGTCACAATGATCGGCGACAGCCAGCGGTCTTTGAGCAGGGTTTCAAAGCCCAAGCCGCGCAGGCCGGCCACCATCACATCACGGTTGCGGGCATAGCGTGCGCCACGGCCCTCAACCCCGCCCTCGGCCTCGTGGGCGCGCAGCGCCACAAGAAAGGCGGCCACCACATGGGTGGGCGGGGTGAACCGCCACTGGCCGGTTTTGTTCATTGTGGCCCATTGCGCATGCACATCCAGGCTCATCGAGGTGCTGTTGCCCTTGGCCGCTTCCAGCTCGCTTTTGCGGGCGATGATAAAGCCAAATCCGGGAACGCCCTCGATGCATTTATTGGCCGAGGACACCAGCGCCTCGTATCTGACCTGCGCCACCTCTAGTGGGATCGCGCCAAAGGCCGACATGCTGTCGACCAGCAGTTTGCGGCCCGCAGCATAGGTCACCTGCGAGATTTCCTCGACCGGGTTCAAGATGCCCGAGCTGGTTTCGCAGTGGATCGCCACCACATGGGTGATCGCCGGGTCATCGGCCAGAATTTGCGCCACTTCATCGCCGCGCGGTGGCAGATAATCGCCTTTGTCCAACACCACGTGATCGCGGCCCAGATACTCAAGGGTCTGTACTGTTCGCTGGCCGTAGGCGCCATTGGCCAGCACCAGAACCTTGCCGTCACGCGGCACAAAGCTGCCCAGCATCGCCTCAACCGAGAAGGTGCCGCTGCCCTGCATTGGCACGCAGTCAAAATCCTCTGCCCCCTGCCCCAGCATCGCCAAAAGACGGCGGCGCATTTCGGCGGTCATGGCGCGAAAGTCATCGTCCCAGCTGCCCCAGTCGCGCAGCATCGCCTCTTTTACCGGGAATGAGGTCGTCAACGGCCCCGGTGTCAACAAATATGGCTCGCCCAATCGGGGGGCTGGAAGCGTGCTGTTTGGGCTAGTCATAATGATCTCCGGCACTCGTTTCATGGCTAGCATTGCGGCATTCAGATCTATATGTAAAATTGCAAATAACGATCACTTTATAAGCCCTGCTTATATCAAAACGGAGACCGGAAAATGCGCCATAGCCAGTTGAAAGCCTTTCACCATGTGGCGCTGTTGGGCGGGTTCTCACGCGCGGCTGAAGCGCTGCACCTGACCCAGCCGGCGATCTCGGAGCAGGTGCGCAAACTGGAGCAGCAGCATGATGTGTTGCTGTTCAGTCGCGACCGCAAGCGAGTGCAATTGACCGAGGCCGGCCACCAGTTGTTCCTGCGGACAAAACAGTATTTCGAGATCGAGCTGCAGATCCATGATTACCTGACTGAAACCAGCGCTGCGGTGCACGGAACCCTGCGCATCGTCGCGGATTCGGCGCATCACGTCACCGATATCCTGCGCCTCTATCGCCAGCGCTATCCCAATGTCACCCTGAGCCTGCGGGTCGGCAATACCGAAGAAATCCTGGAAGAGTTGCGCGCCTATAACGCCGAGATTGGTGTGGCCGGCAGCCCATCGCCGGGCAAGGACATGGATATGCTGGATCTGGGCGCAACCGAGATCATCGGCTTTGCCAGCAAGGATCTGTTGCCAGCGGGCAAGACCTCGGTGACGCTGAAAGAACTGGCGACTATGCCGCTGATTTTTCGCGAGGTTGGCTCAAAGACCCGCGAGAAACTGGTTCAGGAGGCGGCGAAGCAGGGCATCACGCTGCTGCCGGCGATTGAGGCCGAAGGCCGTGAGGCGGGGCGCGAGGTTGTGGCTTCGGGGGCTGGCATTGGCTTTGTCTCAAGGGCGGAATTTGGCAGCGACGCGCGGTTAGTGCCGCTAAAGATTGACGGTTTGAACATCAACATGAGTGAATCTCTGGTGCATCTATCGCAGCGCCGGGATGTCAAAGTCATCCGCTCATTCATGGACTGCGCCCGCAGCCTGCAGGGTTAACAGCCCCCCACCAAAATTCATTGGCGGGGGGCGTTTAGAATGGCTTAGCGGGCGCGCCAGGCCTGGGTGCGGCGCAGGATGCCCTTGGAGGCAATCAGGTGGATAATGCGCGCACCTGCGTTGGTGTAGAAAATCATCATCCCCATCGCCGCCGCCGGAGCGATATCGCCCGCATCATCCATGTTCAGCACCGCGATCGAGGCGAGCGAGGTTTTGGGTGAATAGAGGAACACCACCGCCGACACTGTCGTCATCGCATTGACGAACAGGTAGATCGAGATATCCAGCACCGCCGGCAGGCAAACCGGCACCGTCACCCGGCTGAACAATTTCAGGGTTGGCTGCTTGAGCGAGGCCGACACCGATTCAAACTCGCGGTCCATCTGTTTCAGCGCCGTCACTGCCGTCAGGTGCGACACCGTGTAAAAGTGCGTCACAGCCGAGATCACCAGAATGGCCATGGTGCCGTAGATCCAGTTCAGCGGATTGGCCGGATTGTTGAAGAAAAAGATATAGGCCAGGCCCAGCACCATTCCGGGGATCGCCATCGGCAGCATTGCGATCATCTGGAACAGCGAGCGCCCCACACGAAAGCCATTGGATTTCTCCACCAGATAGGCGCCGAAAAAGATCACCGAGGTGCCGATGACTGCCGTCAGCAGACCCAGTTTGATCGAGTTGTAATACGAGGCCCAACCGCCGCCGTCCATCTTGTCGAACTGATAGTTGTTCAGGCTGAGCGACAGATCGTAGGGCCAGAATTTGATCAGCGCCGCAAACTGGCAGACCGCCAGGATACCGATGATGAAGATGCCAACCAGGCTGGAATAGATCAGAAAGATCCGGTCCATTTTTGCGTCTGGGCTGGGCTGGAACGGAACTGAGCGCGCCGACAGGGTGGCCACCTGTTTGCTCTGCACATAACGATCCAGCGCAAAGGCAAAGATCGCCGGCACAATCAGCACCACCGACACCACCGCGCCCATCTCAAAGTTCTGCTGGCCGATCACCTGTTTGTAGATGTCCACCGCCAGCATATTGAACTGACCGCCGATCACTTTGGGCAGGCCAAAATCGGTGATCACCAGATTGAACACCACAAAGCCAGCCGAGATCAGCCCGTAACGGGCGCTGGGGATGGTGACAGTCCAGAAGGTGCGCCAGGGCGAGGCCCGCAGCGACACCGCCGCCTCGTACAGGCGGGCATCAGAGATCGCCAGCGCGGTTGAAATGATCAGGAAAGCATGTGGAAAGGTGAAGAACACCGAGCCGATGATAATGCCGATCGGGCCATAGATACTGGCGCCGAACAGCAGCTCCTTGAGCATGCCCTGATTGCCGAACAGATAGACCAGCGCAATGCCGGGCAGCAGCGACGGCACCAGAATCGGCGCCATGGCAATCAGCCGGAACGCGCCCTTAAAGCGCATGCAACTGCGGTTCAGCGCATAGGCGAACCAGAACGCCAGGGTGACGGTGACCACGGTGCTGATCACCGCGATGAACAGCGAGTTCTTGATCGAGTTGAACAGAGCCGGGGTTGAGAAATAATTGCTGAAATTGTCCAACCCGGTGGATTTCATCGGCCGCAATTGCACCCGGCGGAAACTGTTGCTGTCCAGCTCGAGCCAGGTGGACTCGTCATGCAGGGTTGAGCCGACGAGGAACCGACCGCCAGGCTGCGCATTGCGGATCTGGTACATCACCGGGCTGCGGAAGCTGAAATCGGGGAATAGTTTGCTCACCGGCAGGCGACCGTCTGATCCGGTGCTGAGATCGGCGTTGTCAAAGACCCCCACGGCAGCGTTCAGATCCGCCGGGTTCAACACCGTGCCGTCAAACACCCCATCCTGATCTGACACCTGCATTTCATATTGTGACAGCTCAAACCGGTAGGTGGAGAAGGATTTGGACAGCATCACGTAGAGCGGCAGCGCCAGGGTCACCACCAGATACAGCGCGATCACAATCATACCGCCGCGCATAACGATGTCATCGCGGCTCAGCTTGCCCTTGATCACCGGTCCGGGTGGCATCGTGGTGAGGTCAGTTGTTGTCTCAGTCATCACACAGCCTCCGGGCGGGCAAAGGCCATCAATCGGTTTTCGGGCAGTTCAACAACCATCGCCTTGCCCTCGCCCAGCTCTAGCCGGCGCACCGCGTTAATAGAGAAATCAGCGATCAGCTCAGAGGCGCCAAAGCGGTCGCTGTGCAGGTGGCAGCGCCAGAACGAGCCGAGGAATTCCATCTCCTTCAACATGACTTCGATGCAATTGCTGTTTTGTGCATCGGGGACAAAGCCAGCCTCGTGCGGGATGATGTCCTCGGGGCGGATGGCGGCGACCACTGGGCTGCCGGCGGCAAATTTATGACTGATGCAGGCATAGTTTTCCGACCCCAACGACAGCTGGCCGTCAGAGGCTACGGTGGAGTCGATCTGGTTCATCTCACCAATGAAGTCGGCGACAAACAGATTGGCCGGTTCGCGGTAGATCTCAGTGGGCGAGCCGACCTGTTCGATCACCCCTTGGTTCATCACCACAATCTTATCGGCCATGGTCAGCGCCTCTTCCTGATCGTGGGTCACCATAACGGTGGTCACGCCAAGTTTGCGCTGTAACTCTTTGATTTCGTGACGCAAATGCACCCGCACCTTGGCATCCAGTGCCGACAGCGGTTCATCCAGCAACAACAAGCCGGGATTGGTGGCAATGGCGCGCGCCAGCGCAATGCGCTGCTGCTGGCCTCCGGACAGTTGCGCCGGGTATTTTTTGCCCTGCTCGGGCAAGCCCACCAGATGCAGTAATTCACTGACCCGCGCGGTGATTTCAGATTTGCCGCGGCCGGTATTTTCCAAACCAAAGGCGATGTTTTTCTCGATCGTCAGGTTGGGGAACAGGGCGTAAGACTGGAACACAATGCCAAAGTCACGCTCGGAGGGAGGCAGGTTCGACACATCCTTGCCATCCTGCAAAACCTGACCCCTGGTCTGTAGATCCAGCCCGGCGATAGCGCGCAGCAGGGTGGTTTTTCCGCAACCCGAGGGCCCCAGAAAACAAATGAACTCGCCCTCGTTTATGTCTAGGGAAATGTCTTTGAGCGCCAGGAAATCGCCAAAGGCTTTCCAGAGGTTAGTGATGCTCAGATAGAGATCACCAGATGCTGTTGCTTGCGTCACGAGATTGGTCCTTCGGTCTGCGCTATGCGCACGGGCCGACACGTCGCGGCCAAGGCCACCGTACGCTGCCGGAATAATTTGGGAGATAGGGGGAACGAGGGGCAAGGTTGCCCCCCGTCCGTCAGTGCTTATTTAGGAGTCAGTTCTTACTTGGGATCTGACTTGCCGTCGTAACGCGACTGCCACTCTTTCAGGATCGAGGCGCGGTTGTTGGCGGCGAATTCAAAATCATTGTCGATCATCGCGTCCAACAGGCCGGCGGGGAAATGCTCCACCGGCTTGGCAACACCGGGATAGGCAACAACCGCATAACCGGTGTTATACATCTCGTTGGCACCCAGGGTGACGGTGAAATCAACCAGTTTCTGCGCTGCTTCCAGATTGGCGGTACCGGCTACAATCGCGGTGGCCTCCATGTCCCAACCAACACCTTCGCTTGGCACGATGATGTCCAGTGGCGCGCCTGCGGCCTTGGATTTGGCACCGCGGAAGGCAAAGGAAATGCCAATCGGGATTTCACCGGCAGCGGCCAGTTTACAAGGCTTGGAGCCGGAGTGGGTATAGCGCGCGATGTTGTTGTGCAGCGCGTCCATGTACTCCCAGCCGCCCTCTTCACCAAAGATCTGCAGCCAGCTGGAGACGTCGAGGAAGCCAGTGCCCGAAGAGTTCGGATTCGGCATGATCAGATGACCGGCATACTGTGGGTCGGTCAGGTCCTGCCAGGATGTTGGCGGTGTCAGGCCAGCCTTTTCGGCCTCAACTGTGTTGTAGCAAACAGAGGCCACCCAGGCATCCATGCCAACCCAAGCGGGTGGGTTGTCGCCGTCGACAAATTTGGCGTCGAGCTTTTCAACACCGGCAGGCGCATAGGCTTCGAGCATGCCTTCGGCCTTGAGCAGCAGCAGCGAGGTCGCCGCCAGTCCCCAGACCACATCGGCCTGCGGGTTGTCGCGCTCGGCCAGCAGCTTGGCAGTAATGATACCCGTAGAATCGCGGACCCAGTTGATTTTAATATCTGGATTGGACTTGTTGAAGGTCTCCGCATAGCGGGCCAGATCCTCGGCCTCGACTGCGGTGTAGACTGTCAGCTCAGTTTCAGCCGCAAGTGATGACGCAAAAAACGCACCCGCGAGCAGAGATGTGAGAGTTGATACCTTAAGTTTCATGTTAGTCTCCTCTGTTAGTCTTAATGAACTTCATGCGGGGTTGTTGATCACCCCTTTGTAAGATCCATGTGAAGCCTTGGTCAGTTTGGCATGATTTTTTAACAAGAAAAATCGATTAAACCTACAACTTCATTACTAGAACCTATAGTTAAGCATTCGATCAATTCCTGATTGGCCCAACCAGGGAAGGTGTCTTTCGAGTGATCGCCATCACAGTTTGGCTAAGCGTATCAGCCCGCAGTCAACACCTTGAGATCACGACAGAACCTGCCGTCCAGCACATGGGATTCTTAGCCTCCTATCAGGTTACCCTAGTGTGTAGTCCTGTGTATTTCTATGTTTTCTTGCATAATTGTGTTTTTCTGTCTACAACCGGGCTCATCAGAGCTTTGATGCAATTACGCCGCACGGCAAGACGCCTATGTTTACGCCGGGCCAGATCAGTCACAATTGGGACCCCCTATGAGCAATACTCGCATCGTCGCGGATAGCACCGTGGAATTCGCCATATATCTGGCGGACCAAGCCCGGTTGGTTTCGCTGCCAGGATTCCGAAAAGATGTTCAAATCGTAGAGAAAAATGACCTTAGCCCGGTGACTGAAATCGACCGGAGCGTCGAATCCTTTGTGCGTGGAATGGTTGAGAAGACCTATCCGTCACACGGGTTTCTGGGCGAGGAATTTGGCTCTCTGAACCTGGATGCCGAGGAGTTATGGGTTGTTGATCCCATCGACGGAACCCGAAGCTTTATCACTGGATGGCCCATTTGGGGCACCTTGCTGGCCAAGCTTCGCAACGGGAGCCCGGAGATCGGCCTAATTGATATGCCCGCGATTCGGGAAAGATGGCTGGGTATTTGTGGAAAAGGTTGTACTTTTGAGGATCGCAGTGGGGTCAAACAGGACTGCCGGGTTTCAAGCTGTGAAACACTAGCGCAAGCCCGGTTCTATACCACCAATATCCTGTATTTTGAGCCCGCCGACCGGGCCAAGATCGAGATCCTGTTGCAAACGGCAGCGGTGCCGCGCTTTGGCGGTGACTGTTATTCTTACGGGTTGCTGGCCTCGGGTCATGTGGATCTGGTGGTCGAGGCAAAATTGGAACCCTATGATTATTTCGCCCTCATCCCGGTAGTGGAAAGCGCCGGCGGCATTATTACCGACTGGTCCGGCAACACCCTGCATCAGGGATCGGACGGACGGGTGATTGCTGCCGCGACGCCGCAATTGCACGCGGCGGCGCTGGAAATACTGCAACAGATCTGACACAGATAGCAGCATGTGGAAAAACCAAAGACATCAGAGAATATTCAGACGGCTCGAAGAGTTACAGAGCGTCACCACCGATGATCTGGTCGATGACCTGTCGGTGTCGCGTGAGACGGTGCGCCGGGATCTGCTGGACATGGAGGCGCTGGGGCTGTTGCGGCGGGTACACGGCGGCGCGGTCTCGGCGGATGCGCATTCGGAACCGCCTCTGGATGTGCGTTCCAAACTGAACGTCAAGGAAAAGAAGGCGATTGCCCGCGCCGCCTGCAACCTGATCACTGATCACAAGGTGATCTTTTTCGACACTGGCAGCACCACGATTTCCCTGGCCAAGCAGTTGGGCTCCATTCACGGGTTGCACGTCATCTCCAATTCGCTGAAGGCGGCAGGCCGGTTGCAGAGGGAGTATGACGCCAATCGCATTGCAAGCCGGGTGACCCTACTCGGCGGCAGCCTGACGGCGTTTGATTTTGCCACCTCCGGACAGCAGACAATCCGTGAAATCTCGCGCATTCAGGCGGATATTGCCTTTGTGTCCCCCACTGCGATCGACCATCAATATGGGGCTTTGAACGCGGCTGAGGAAGAAACCGACGTTGCCCTGGCGATGTTGGAGAACAGCCGCGAGAATGCGGTTTTGGCGGATGCGGCCAAGTTCTCGGCCAATGGCAATTATCGCTATTGCCGCTTCGAGCAGATGGATACGCTGGTGACGGATACCCAGATCCGCAAGCAGCCGGATCTGGTGCACAGCGTCGCTGAACGGGTTAAACAGCTGATTATCGCTGAATAACCCGATCCTGTCGTGACCACCTAGCTGGACTGTTGCGGCGCGTAGTCTGCCGGGTTCAGCCCTGCTGGTCTGCCGGGCAAGGCCAGTTCTGTCAATTGCGGCGCGGTCCGGGCGATCACTTTGCCAGCCCGGATCACCGCCAGACGGGTGGCCCGCAGGCGAAGCGCCTCAATCGGGTCGCGGGCCTGTAGCAGCAGCATGTTGGCAGCACAGCCCTTTTGCAGCCCGTAGCCCTGCAACCCCATGATTTTGGCCGAATTGCTGGTCACTGCCTCAAAACACCAGGTCATGTCGGCGCGGCTGGACAATTGCCCCACATGCAACCCCATCGAGGCCACATCCAGCATATCGGCGCGACCCAGCGAATACCACGGATCCATCACACAGTCCGAGCCAAAGCCAACGGTGATGCCGGCCTCGCGCAGTTGTGGCACCCGGGTCTGGCCACGGCGTTTGGGATAGCTGTCGTGGCGGCCCTGCAGCATGATGTTGATCAGCGGATTGGGGATCGCATGCACCTGTGCCTCGGCGATCAGCGGGATCAGTTTGGAGACATAGTAATTGTCCATCGAATGCATCGAGGTCAGATGCGAGCCGGCCACCCGGCCCTGTAGCCCCAACCGTTGGGTCTCATAGGCAAGCGTTTCGATGTGGCGGCTGTGGGGGTCGTCGCTTTCGTCGCAGTGCATATCCACCATCAGCCCGCGCTTCGCAGCGATTTCACAGAGCTGGCGCACAGATTCAGCCCCGTCAGCCATGGTGCGCTCAAAATGTGGGATGCCGCCGACCACATCGACGCCCATGTCCAGCGCCCGGATCAGGTTCTGCATCGCCGTGGGGTCGCGCAGCACGCCGTCTTGCGGAAAGGCCACCAATTGCAGGTCCAGATAGGGCGCCACCTGTTTGCGCACCTCGATCAGCGCCTGCACGCCGGTCAGCGCATCGTCGCAGACGTCCACATGGCTGCGGATGGCGCCGATCCCCATCGACACCGCCAGATCGCAGTAGCGCAGGGCGCGGCTGACAATGTCCTCGACGCTCTGGATCGGTTTCAGCTCGCCCCACAGCGCGATCCCTTCAAGCAGGGTGCCCGAGGTGTTCATGCGCGGGGTGCCCAGCGACAGGGTGGCGTCCATGTGGAAATGCGGGTCAACAAAAGGCGGCGACACCAGATAGCCTGTGGCGTCGATAATCTCTTGCGCCTCGGCGGTGATATTCGCCTCGACGGCGGCGATCATGCCATCCTTGCAGGCGATGTCTATGCCGCTGCGGCCATCTGGCAGGGTGGCGTTTTTGAGGATCAGATCGAACATTTGGATACCTGCGTGTTTGTTTTTTTCAGGTGCGGATCGCAAAGCGGTCCGGGCAGCGCCCGACCCTCCCCACGGGAGGGCGCACTTCGTGCTTCCTGGGCTAAAGCCCGCTGCGGCCTCAAATGCTCCACTGGAGCATTTGCAAGACGGCCTTCGCCCCAGGGTCGGGCGCCGCCCTTAGCAATGGTCATTCTACCGTTGCCCTTTGAACCAGGGCGTTAGCAGCGCACGCGGATATTCCGCCCTGCGGGCCGCCAGCACCAGTGCAATGATCGACAATACATAAGGCGCCATCAGAAACACCTGTCCCGGCACCATGGCGCCGACCTCGGTTTGCAAGCGGACCTGCAGGGCGTCAAATGCTCCGAACAACAGTGCGCCCAGCAGCGCCTTACCGGGCCTCCAGCTGGCAAAGATCACCAGCGCAATGCAGATCCAGCCACGCCCGTTGACCATACCAAAAAAGAATGCATCAAAGGCCGACATGGTCAGAAAGGCACCACCCAGGGCCATCAGGGCAGATCCTGCCATCACCGCGCCAATACGCAGGCCATAGACCGACAGGCCTTGGGCGTCGACACTGTCAGGATTGTCGCCAACCGCCTGCAAGGCCACGCCAAGCGCAGTGCGGTTCAGCACGTACCAGACCAGCAGCACCATCGCCAGCGCCAGCATGGTCATTGCGGTTTGCTGGAACACCACAGGGCCCAGAAACGGAATGTCCGACAGTATGGGGATGTCGAGCGCCCGGAACGGTTCGATCCGAGGCGGCGATGTCACGGTGGGAAGCGCCGTGCGATAGGTGAAATAGCTAAGCGAGGTGGCAAACAGCGTCACCCCCAGCCCGGAGACATGTTGCGACAGGCCCAGCGGCACTGTCAGAATTCCGTGGATCAGGCCAAAGAACGCGCCGGCAAGGGCAGCGACCAGAACCCCGCCCCACAGGCCCGCGCCCAGCCAGACCGCCATCCAGCCACACATGGCGCCAGCGGCAAAGATACCCTCGATGCCAAGGTTCAGCACCCCGGATTTTTCGCATAGCAGCGCCCCCAGAACGCCAAAGATCAGCGGCGTGGCAATACGCAGGGAGGCGGCCCAGAAGGACTCAGACAGCAGAATTTGCAGGATATCCATCATGCGGCCCTCGCTGCGGGTTTGCTGCGGGTGATGCGATAGCGGGCGACAAAGCCGCCAACCAGCACACAGAGCAGCGACATCGCCACCACCAGATCCGCCAGATAAGACGACACCCCCATGGCGCGGCTCATACTGTCAGCGCCGACAAATACCGATGCGATGAACAGCGCCGAGATCACCACGCCCACCGGAGACAGACCCGCCAGCATGGCGACGACAATGCCGGTATAGCCAAAGCCCGGTGACAGATCAGCCGTCAGATAGCCTTTGAGCCCCGCCACTTCGCTAACGCCAGCCAGCCCGGCCAGACCGCCGGACAGGATCGCGACGCCAAACAGCGAGCGGTTGACGCCGATGCCTGCGTGCCGCGCGGCGGCGGCGTTTTCACCAACGGCGCGCAGCCGGAACCCCCAAACGGATCGCGCCAGCATGAACTGGGCAACCCCCGCCAGCACCAGCGCCAGGATCAAACCCGAGTGCATGCGCATCCGCGGCATCAACTGCGGCAACATTCCTTGATCCAGGATCGGAGCAGACTGCGGCCAGCCCAGCCCCATTGGGTCTTTCAGCGCGCCCTCTAGCATCATCTGCACAAAGATCAGAATGATGAAGTTGAGCAGCAGGGTTGTCACCACCTCATCCGCACCAAAGCGGGTTTTCAGCAGTGCAGGCACCGCCATGCCAGCAGCCCCGGCAGCGGCGCCCAGGATAATGATCAATGGGATCAGGAAGATGCCGGGGATATCCACGGCCCCGGCGCCAATGGCGACGGCGGCCATGGCGCCCAGATACAACTGGCCCTCGGCACCGATGTTCCACAGCTTGGCGCGAAAGGCCAAGGCGGCGGCAAGCCCGGTGAACATCAGCGGTGTGGCGCGGGTCAGCATTTCGGAAAACGCAAACATCGAGCCAAACACCCCTTTGACCATCTCACCATAGGCCACGGTGATATCCGCCCCGGCCAGCGCCAGTGGGATCGCGGCCAGGGCCAATGCGATTACGGCAGACAGCACCGGCACCCCCAGCGTCATCAACCGGCTCGGCGCGTTGCGTGGCTCGATACGGATCATGTGTGCTCTCCTGCCATTTTCAGGCCAATGTCTTCACGGTTGCGGCTGCTGATCTCGGTCAACTGGCCGTCGTGGATCACCATGATGCGGTCAGCCAGCCCCAGAATCTCGTCCAGATCCTCAGATATCAGCAGCACCCCTGCCCCGGCGGCGCGGGCCTCTAGCAGGCGGCGGCTGACCTCGGCGGCGGCGCCCATGTCGAGGCCTCGGATCGGTTGGTTGGCCAGGATCAGCCGGGCGTTCTGTTCAAACACCCGCGCCAGGATCAGTTTCTGGATATTGCCGCCAGATAGCAGCCGGGCCGGAGCATCGGGACCGGGGCCGCGCACGTCATAGGACTGGCTGAGGGTCTTGGCATTGGCCGCAATTGCGTGGCGGTTCAGCAAGCCATTGGTCTGTACCAATGGATCATCCAACCGCTCGATGATCATATTCTCGGCCACCGACATGGCACCAACGATACCATCGTGATGGCGGTCTTCAGGGATGCGGCCGACGCCGGCCTTGATCATGACCTTGGGGTCAGGGTTCAGGATTTCGACGCCATCGACCTGAATGCTGCCGCTATCGGGGCGGCGCAGGCCTGAGATCACGGCCGCCAGTGCCGACTGGCCATTGCCCGACACCCCGGCAATGCCGAGGATTTCATGGGCGTGTACGGTCAGGTTTACATCTGTCAGGCTGTCGCGCGCCGCATGGCTGCGCAGTCCAAGGCCCGACAGTGCCAGCACCGGGGCGCCGGGTTTCATCGCGGCCCGGGTTGGGGTTGGGGTGTCCTCGCCCACCATCATCCGGGCAATCACCCGCTGATCCGCATCAGAGGTGGCGATCTCGCCCACCTTCACACCGTGGCGCAGCACCGCGATGCGGTGGGAAAACGCCAGCACTTCGCGCAGTTTATGCGAGATGAAGATCACTGATAGCCCGTCGCGGGTCATGGCGCCGATGTTTTCAAAAAGGGTGTCGGCCTCTTGCGGGGTCAACACGGCGGTGGGTTCATCCAGCACCAGAATGCGGGCATCGCGGTACAGCGCCTTGAGGATCTCCACCC
The DNA here is from genome assembly GCF_030285785.1 of Parasedimentitalea psychrophila. Classification (NCBI taxonomy): domain Bacteria; kingdom Pseudomonadati; phylum Pseudomonadota; class Alphaproteobacteria; order Rhodobacterales; family Paracoccaceae; genus Parasedimentitalea; species Parasedimentitalea psychrophila. The sequence continues at coordinate 300,664 of NZ_CP127247.1, forward strand.
GCTGACGCTCGCCCACCGACAGCTTGCCAACCGGCGTGTCCAGCGGCGCGGTCAACCCGGTGCGGGTCATGATGCCCTGCACCTTGGCGCGGGCCCCGGCCCGGTCGCGGCGCAGGGAGAACAGCGGTTCGGACCCCAGCGTGATATTGTCCAGTGCCGACAGGTTTTCGGCGAGGGTAAAGTGCTGATGCACCATACCGATACCCGCCGACAGCGCCGCCTGTGGATGGCCGAGGGGCAGCGGCTGCATGTCGCCACTGGGCGCGGCCACGTCGATAGAGCCGCCGTCGGGCATATAGTGGCCAAACAGCATGTTCATCAGCGTCGTCTTGCCAGCGCCGTTTTCACCCAGCAGGGCCAGAACCTCGCCCCGGTGCAGTTCGAGACTGACGCTGTCATTGGCCACAACGGAGCCAAACCGCTTGGACAGCGCGTTTAATGAGAGGATTTTGGGCTGTGTCATAAGTCTCTCTGGCATTCAGGTCCACACGCTTGCTCCCCCACACAGAGCCGCGACTGACCTTGGGGAAGTGCAAAGCGCCTTCGTCGTGCTGAAAGCACGCCTATGGCGTGTCGGGAAGGTCAGGCGCGGCCCGACCTGTCGGCCGGGCCATTCCCATCAGTTTGAACTTGAGTTACTTATCCGAGACCGGACGGTCGTCGTTCACGTTGACACGGAACATGCCCTCCATGATCGACTCTTCGGTCTTTTCGACCTCGGCCAGCACCTCGGCTGAGACCAGCGATTCATCCACCACCAAGGATCCGCCGCCGTAGCCCATAAAGCTGTACTGGCCATAATCGGCTGCCTCAAACGTGCCACCGGCCACAGCCGCAATGGCGCGGTCGATGGTGGGTTCCATGTGCCACAGGGCAGAGGTCAGGATGGTATTGGGATAGTCGGCAGAGGTGTCGATCACATTGCCGACGGCCTTGACGCCACGCTCCACGGCGGCATCGGCGACGCCGAACCGCTCGGCGAACATGATGTCCGCACCGGCATCCATCATCGCAAAGGCGCTTTCCTTGGCCTTGGGCGGATCATACCAACTGTCGATGAAGTTCACCAGGAACTTGACCTCGGGGTTGGTGGCGCGGGCGCCCTCCATAAAGGCGTTCATCAGCCGGTTCACTTCGGGGATCGCATAGCCACCGACCATGCCGATCACGTTGCTTTCGGTGCTGGCGCCCGCCACCATGCCAGACAGATAGCTTGGTTCGTGGATCCAGTTGTCGAACACCGAGAAATTCGGTGCGACCGGACCAAAGGAGGAGCCCATCAGGAAGCCCGTTTCGGGATAGTCTGCGGCCACTTTGCGCGCCGCACGTTCCAGGCCGAACACCTCGCCCACCACCAGTTGCACGCCTTGTTCAGCGTATTCGCGCATCACCCGCTCATAGTCGGTGTTGGCGACGTTTTCCGAGAAAACATAGTCGATCTCGCCGCGGTCTTTGGCGGCATTCAGCGCCAGGTGGATACGGCTGATCCATTGCTGCTCCACCGGCAGCGTGTAAATAGCTGCGACCTTGACGGTTCCGGCTAGGGCCGCACCGGCGGGCAACATAAGTGCCAGCGCAGCCGTTCCGGCCAACATTGCCCGTCGTGTAATAGAAAATTTGCTTTTCATCTGCCAATCCCCGGTTGAATGAATGTCGCAATGAGGCATTTATTTAACCAACCGGTCAATAAAATTCGCACTTTAAGGCACAACACAAGGCCATATGACCCTTTGTTGTGGCCGCGTCCAAGCAAATCGCACAAGGGCCAGGCATTAAAAAAAACATTACAGGGCAGTTTGTTACCGCAGACGCTGCTCGGATATCTTGTCAAAAACCAGCACATCCGCGTCGTCAAAGCGCAACCTGACCGAACCGCCCTCGGGGAGAGCCTCGTCTCCACGGGTTTCAACGGTGATACGTCCGCCGGTGGGCGTGGTCAGGTAGACATAGGCGACGCCGCCCAGCTGCTCGCGGATATCTAGTTTGATATCGCTGTCACCCTCTTCGATGTTCAGATGCTGCGGGCGCAACCCGACATAGACCGGCGCGCCCTCCGCCGGCAAAGCAACCGAAGTGGCCACCAGCACATCCCCCAGCGAAGGCACCCGGATCTGGCCGCCTTCGACCACACCGTCGATGAAGTTCATACTGGGCGAGCCGATGAAGCCGGCCACAAATTTATTGTCGGGATCGTTGTACAGATGCATCGGGCTGCCGACCTGTTCGATGCGGCCATCGCGCAGCACCACGATCTTGTCCGCCAGCGTCATTGCCTCCACCTGATCATGGGTCACATAGATCATGGTGGCGCCGATTTCCTTGTGCAGGCGGGCGATCTCGATCCGCATATCGACGCGCAGCTCGGCATCAAGGTTGGACAGCGGCTCATCAAACAGGAACACCTCGGGGCCACGCACGATGGCGCGACCAATGGCGACGCGCTGGCGCTGGCCGCCGGACAGAGCCTTGGGCTTTCGGGCGAGATAATCGTCGAGTTTCAGGATCTTGGAGGCGGCGGCAACCTTTGCCCGGACCTCATCCTTGGGGTGGCCGGTCATCTTCAGGCCAAAGCCCATGTTTTGCTCAACCGTCATATGCGGGTACAGGGCGTAGGTCTGAAACACCATCGCCACACCGCGTTCAGCGGGATCAATTGCGGTGACGTCCCGACCACCAATGGTGATCTGGCCATCGGTGGTTTCTTCCAGCCCGGCGACCATCCGCAACAGGGTGGATTTACCGCAGCCCGAGGGGCCGACGAAGACGCAGAATTCACCGTCATCAATCGTCAGATCAACCCCGTGGATTACCTGGATGTCGCCATATTTCTTGACCACGTTGTTCAGTGTCAGTCCCGACATAAATTATGTCCCCGCTCGAATAGTGTCAGTGGCTTGGTCAGGAAAGCGCCAGTTCTGGGCCTCGACCGCGATGTCTTGTGCTGTGGCCTGAACCTGCGGCGCCAGCGCCTCAAGCTCGGCCAGTGATTTCTGTGCAGTGGTCGATGTGACCGATAGCCCGCCCAGCACCCGGCCGCGTCGGGTCAGGATTGGCGCGGCGATACAAATGATGCCGGGCTCGTGCTCTTCGCGGTCCATGCCGAACCCCTTGACGCGGATGTCCGCCAGATCAGCCCGCAGCGCCGCCTCGGTGGTTAGCGTGTGTTCAGTGAAGCGGTGAAAGCTTTGCTGGGCGATGATCCGGGCCACCTCTTCTTCGCCCAGAAAGGCCATCATCGCCTTGCCAACACCGGTGCAATAGGCCGGGCCAATCTTGCCAGCCTGTGAATACATCTCGATCGGGTTGAGCGCGTTGCGTTTGTCCAGATAGAGCACCTGTGCATGGTCAAACTGCGCCAGATGTACCGTCTCGCCGGTGGACTGGGACAGGGCATCCACATAGCTGCGGGCAATGGGCGCCAAGGAGCTTTGCTGCCAGGCGGCATGGGCCAGACGGACCAGCCGCACACCCAGCCCATAGGTTTGACGATCCGGGTCATAGGACAACATGCCCTGATTGGTGAGCGTCTGAAATAAACGATACAGCGTCCCCTTTGGATAGGGGCTGTCCTCCAGGACCTCTGAAAATCGCACGGGACGTTCAAAGCCCGCCACCATATCAAGCACTTCCAGTGCTTTTCCGACGGTTCCGTCCCCTGCCTGCCGTTCTGCCATAGATACCTCCTTCGATCACTTCCGACCAGAGACCTGGACGAAAGCATTGACAAGACATAGCGAGTCGCGGTTATATTTTCAATATGTGAAATTCAGTTTCAAATAATGAAACCGCCTAGGGAGGGCATCATGGTTACCAAATTCAAAACAACCATCGCGGCGCTAGCTGCCTCGACGATCCTTGCGACATCTGCATTCGCGGGTGAGCTGGTGATCAACACCGACACATCCGACCCGGCCCCCAAGGCGGCCTTTGAACAGTTGATCGCCGATTTTGAGGCGGCCAACCCAGGTATCACCGTCAAATGGAACCTGTTCGATCACGAGGGCTATAAGACCTCGATCCGCAACTTCCTGACCGCTGATGCGCCTGATCTGGCCAACTGGTATGCCGGCAACCGCATGTTGCCCTACGTCAACGCCGGCCTGTTTGAAGATGTCAGCGATGTCTGGGACGACAATGGCCTGAACGAATCGCTGGCCTCGGCGGCCGGTTCGATGACCATCGACGGCAAAAAATGGGGGGTGCCTTACACCTATTACCAGTGGGGTGTTTACTATCGTAAGGACATCTTTGAGGCCAATAGCATCGAAGTGCCCACCAACTGGGACGAGTTCAAGGCGGCAGGTGCCACTCTGACCGAGGCAGGCGTTACCCCGATCACCATCGGCACCAAATACCTGTGGACGGCAGGCGGTGTGTTTGACTACCTGAACCTGCGCACCAATGGCTATGAGTTCCACATGGCGCTGACCAAAGGTGAGGTCGAGTGGACCGATCCGCGCGTTGTCGACACCATGAACAACTGGAAAGAGCTGATCGACGCCGGTTTCTTCCTGGAGAACCACACCTCGTATTCATGGCAGGAAGCCCTGGCGCCAATGGTTGCTGGCGACGCCGCCATGTATGTCATGGGCAACTTTGCCGTGGCGCCATTGCGTGAGGCAGGTCTGAGCGATGATCAGCTGGGCTTCTTCCAGTTCCCGGTGATCAACCCGGATGTACCGCTGGCCGAAGAAGCGCCAACCGATACGCTGCACATCCCGGCCAATGCGACCAACAAGGAAGACGCAAGGAAATTCCTGGCATTCCTGGCAACGGCTGATGCGCAGACCAAGATCAATGAGACGCTTGGTCAGCTGCCAATCCACAAGGATGCAACCGTGGGTGACGACAAGTTCCTGCAGGCTGGTTATGCCATGCTGTCGTCAACCGATGGCGGCATTGCCCAGTTCTTTGACCGCGATGCGCCGGCTGAAATGGCCAAGATCGGCATGGAAGGGTTCCAGGAGTTCATGGTCAAGCCCGAGCGTCTGGACGCCATTCTGGCGCGTCTCGAAAAGACCCGTCAGCGCGTCTACAAATAAGAGCAGTACTAAAAAATCGCGCAGGACCCAAGGGTCCTGCGTCACTGCCCTGCGCAGATGCCACCCCCTAATAAACCAACAGGATTTGACCCATGTCAGCGTCTCGCGCATCCCGTTTCAATCAGCGCAGCCTTGCCCCGGTGTTATTCCTGGCGCCGGCCATTCTGTTTTTCATGTTCTATGTGATCTTTCCGATTTTTCAGTCGATGCAAATTTCGCTGTATGACTGGGATGGTCTGGGGGACAAAACCTTTGTTGGCATCGACAATTATGTTGAGCTGATGGATGATGAGGCGTTCTATACCTCGCTCAAGAACAACGTGATCTGGCTGGTGCTCTATATGCTGGCGATCCCGGCGGGCCTGTTCATCGCGCTGTTTCTGAACCAGACTGTGTTTGGCATGCGCCTGTATAAATCGCTGTTCTTCTTTCCTTTTGTGATCAGCCAAGTGGTGGTTGGCCTGGTGTTCACCTGGTTCTATGACCCCTCTTATGGGCTGCTGAATGTGATCCTCGGCTGGTTCTCCCTGGGGCCGGTGACCATCCTGGGCGATGAGACTTGGGTGACCTATGGCATCATCTTTGCCGGGCTCTGGCCGCAGACCGCCTATTGCATGATCCTCTATATTACCGGGCTGAACGCCGTTGACCCCGAACAGATCGAGGCCGGGCGTCTGGACAATGCCAAGGGCTGGAACATGCTGTGGTACATCATCTTGCCGCAACTGAAACCGGCCACCTTCATCGCCATCGTGGTCACCGTCATTGGCGCGTTGCGCAGTTTCGATCTGGTGTCGATCATGACCGCAGGCGGCCCCTGGGGCAGCTCACGGGTGCTGGCCTACTACATGTATGAAAAAGCCTTTTCCGAGTACGGATTCCGCATGGGCTATGGCGCCGCAATTGCCGTTGTCCTGTTCCTGATCATGATGATCTACATCACCGTCTTCCTGGTGAAGATGTACCGCGACGAAAAGGGCCACTGACCGATGTTCCCAACCCCTATTGAGCGCCGCTCGGCCGCCGTGCAACGGCTGTATAAAACCGCCCTGCCCTTTGCCATGGTGTTGTGGCTGCTGCCGCTGATCGCTGTGGCGCTGACCTCGGTCCGCTCGGCGGGAGACATCACCGCCGGCAATTACTGGGGCTGGCCGACATCCTTTAATCTGGCGCAGAACTACTCGGACATCTTCACCAATACGCCGCTGGGCAGTTACATGTGGAATTCAGTCCGGGTGACTGTTCCCACGGTGATCGGCACCCTGGCGCTGTCGTGCATGTCGGGCTTTGCGCTGGCAGTGTATAAATTCAAGGGCAACATGCTGGTGTTTTTCATGTTTGTGGCCGGCAATTTTGTGCCATTTCAAATCCTGATGGTGCCGGTGCGGGATCTGACCCTGCAAATGGGCATTTACAACACCGTCACCGGGCTGGCGCTGTTCCACATCGCCTTTCAGACCGGGTTCTGCACCCTGTTCATGCGCAATTTCATCCGCGCGCTGCCGGTTGAGCTGATCGAGGCGGCACGGGTTGAGGGGGTCAAGGAATGGCGGATTTTCTGGTTCATCATCCTGCCACTGATGCGGCCGGCCATTGCGGCGCTGGCGGTGCTGGTGTTCACCTTTATCTGGAACGATTATTTCTGGGCCACGGTGCTGACCCAGGGTGCCGAAAGCCAGCCGGTCACTGCGGGTCTGTATTCGCTGAACGGTCAGTGGGTCGCCGCCTGGCATCTGGTTTCGGCGGGATCAATAGTGGCGGCGCTGCCACCGGTTGCGATCTTCTTTTTGCTGCAAAAACACTTCATCGCGGGCCTGACTCTGGGCGCTGTCAAGTAATCCGCAAGCGCGGATATTCGTATAGGAAAGCCAATGGCCATCAAGATTGCCTTTATCGGCGCCGGCTCGACCATCTTCATGCGCAACATCATCGGCGATGTGCTGCACCACCCTGCCCTGAGCGATGCTATGATCGCCCTGATGGATATCGACGCCACCCGGTTGGAGGAATCCGCGCTGGTGGCCAACAAGATGATCGCATCCATGGGTGTGGCGGCGCGGGTGGCGACATTCACCGATCAACGAGCGGCGCTGGAGGGCGCGGATTTCGTGGTGGTGGCGTTCCAGATCGGCGGTTACAGGCCCTGCACTGTCACCGATTTCGACATCCCCAAAAGCTATGGTCTGGATCAGACCATTGCCGACACGCTGGGCATTGGTGGCATCATGCGGGGCCTGCGCACCGTGCCGCATCTGTGGTCGGTCTGCGAAGACATGATGGCGGTCTGCCCTCAGGCGACCTTGCTGCAATACGTCAACCCGATGGCGATCAACACCTGGGCGATTGGCGCGCGCTACCCAAAGATCAAACAGGTGGGCCTGTGCCATTCGGTTCAGGGCACCGCCGAGGAACTGGCGCGGGATCTGGGGATCGCCGCCAGTGATCTGCGCTATCGCGCCGGTGGCATCAACCATATGGCGTTTTATCTGGAGTTTGAGGGCCGTCAAAAGGATGGCAGCTACCGGGATCTCTACCCTGCCCTGAAGGCGGGCTATGACGAGGGCCGCTTTCCCACCGCCACCGGCGCCAATGATCGTTGCCCGAATTTTGTGCGCTATGAGGTGATGAAACACTTTGGCCTGTTCGTCACCGAATCCTCCGAGCATTTCGCGGAATATGTGCCCTGGTTCATCAAATCGCACCGGCCTGACCTGATCGAGCAGTTTCAGATCCCGCTGGATGAATACCCGCTTCGCTGTGAAGAGCAGATCGCCGATTGGGTCGCTCAGGCCGAGGCGCTGCGCCAGGCCCCGACACTCGAAGTTGCCAAAAGCCACGAATATGCGGCGATCATCATGAACGCCATCACCACCGGCACGCCGTCAGTGATCTATGGCAACCTTCCAAACCGCGGCCAGATCCCGCAACTGCCGCTGGGTGCGGCGGTTGAGGTGCCCTGTCTGGTGGATGCCAGTGGCATTCAACCCACGGTGGTCAATGACATCCCGCCGCAGCTGGTTGCGATGATGCGCAGCAATATCAATGTGCAGGAGCTGACGGTGCAGGCGCTGCTGACCGAGAACCGCGACCATATCTACCATGCCGCCATGATGGACCCGCGCACCGCCGCCGAGCTGGATCTGCGCCAGATCCGAAAGCTGGTGGACGAGTTGCTGGTCGCGCATGGTGACTGGATGCCCGGCTGGGTCAGCGGTAAGGTCGCAACATGAACCATGTCACGAACATGAAAACCGAACTTGGTGGGGGTCTCTCCCACCCTTGCATACGAAAGACCCAACGATGAGCAAAACAGCCACATTTCACGATCTTGCAGGTGCTTCCGTCTTCATCACCGGCGGCGGCTCGGGCATTGGCGCCTCGTTGACCGAAGGCTTCCTGCGCCAGGGCGCCAAGGTGGCTTTTGTCGGGCGTTCGGATGCCTCGGGTTTTGTCGATCAGATGGAGCGCGACACCGGTCAGCGACCGCTGTTCATTCAGTGTGACATCACCGATACCGCTGCCCTGCAGGCCGCCATCGCGCAAAGCGCGCAGGCAAACGGCACCATCGACGTTTTGGTGAACAATGCCGCCAACGACCAGCGCCATGAGACGCTGGAGGTCACCGAAGAGTTCTGGGACTGGATGCAGGCGATCAACCTCAAGGCCTACTTCTTTGCCTGTCAGGCGGTGCTGCCGGGAATGAAAGCGGCAGGCACGGGGTCCATCATCAACTTCTCGTCGATCAGCTATATGATGGGCAATGCGGGCTATCCGGCCTATGTCAGTGCCAATGCGGGTATCACCGGCATGACCCGTGGTCTGGCGCGTGAATTTGGCCCCGACGGCATCCGAGTCAACGCGCTGGCGCCGGGCTGGGTGCTAACCGACAAACAGCTAGAGAAATGGGCGACGCCCGAGGCCCTGTCGGCGCATCTGGAGCGCCAGTGCCTGAAAGACCATTTGAAACCGCAGGATATCATTGATGCCGTGTTGTTCCTGGCCTCGGGTACCAGCCGGATGATGACCGGCCAGACCATGGCGGTTGATGGCGGAGTGGTGGTATCAGGTTGAGGACCGGAGATATGGAAAACCTAAACTGGATTGCCGTTGACTGGGGCACCTCGCATCTGCGGCTGTGGCTGATGGATGATCAGCACCAAGTGCTGCAGCACATTGCTTCCGCCCGGGGCATGTCCAGCCTTCGGCCAGAGGAATTTGAGCCGACGCTGATCGCTCTGGTCGGCGCTGCGCTGCCCGAACAGGGCCGCATCCCGGTGATCTGCTGCGGCATGGTCGGATCCCGTCAGGGATGGGCGGAAGCCCGCTATAGTCAGGCCCCCTGCACCCCGCCCTCGATTGACGCGGCGACGCGGGTACAGACAGAGGACCCACGGATCAGCGTCTATCTTCTACCCGGTATCAAGCAGCTACCCGCCGCTGATGTCATGCGCGGAGAAGAGACCCAGATTGCCGGGTTCCTTGCGGTAACCCCAGATTTCGACGGGGTGATCTGCCTGCCGGGCACCCATTGCAAATGGGTTCACATCAGCGCCGGAGAGGTTGTCAGCTTTCGCACCTTCATGACCGGCGAGCTGTTTGCACTGATCTGCGGCGCATCAGTGTTGCGCCATTCGGTGGGCGATGATGGCTGGGACGCCGAGGCGTTTGAGGCGGCGGTTGCCGATGCCATCTCCAGGCCCTCGGCGGTGGCGGGCAATCTATTTTCCATCCGCGCCGAAACGCTGCTCTGTGATCTGGGCAGCGCCGCAGCCCGATCCCGGATCTCGGGGCTTTTGATCGGTATCGAACTGGCAGCCGCCCGCCCCTATTGGCTGGGTCAGGATGTGGTGATTGTCGGCGAAAGCGGCATTGCTGCGGCCTATGAAAGTGGCCTTGCCCAACAGGGCGCAATGGCGCGCCGCGTTACCGCTGAAAACATGACCCTGAACGGCTTGCGCGCCGCCCGGGCCAAACTGGCAGAAATGACCCCATGACACGAGAAATCATCGCCATCCTTCGCGGCATTCGAGGCCACGAGATCTGTGACATCGCCGATGTGCTGATCGATGCCGGCATCACCAAAATCGAAGTGCCGCTGAACTCACCCGACCCGTTTGCCACCATCGCGCGGCTGGTTAGCCATGCAGGCGATCGGGCTGTGGTCGGGGCGGGTACCGTTCTGGACACGGGTGCGGTGGCCCATCTGGCCAAGTTCGGCGCTCAGATGGTGGTGTCGCCCGACACCTGCGCCGAGGTGATCCGTGCGACCAAGGCGGCGGGCATGCTGTCGTATCCGGGCGTTATGACCCCAACTGAGTGTTTTGCGGCGCTGCGGGCCGGCGCCGATGGCATCAAGCTGTTCCCGGCGTTCAAGATGGGGCTTGATGGGCTGGCGGCGGTGAAATCGGTGCTGCCAGCAGGCACCAAGACCTATGCGGTTGGCGGCGTTGGCCCGGCCAACTTTGCCGACTGGCAGGCGGCAGGCATCACCGGTTTTGGCATTGGATCAGGCCTCTACAAGCCCGGGTTCAGCGCCGAGGATGTGAAAACCCGCGCCGATGACATTGTTGCCGCTTATGACGCGGTTTTCTCATGACGCGGGCTCAGGTCTTTAGCGACACGGCCTGCACCCTGGGCGAAGGCCCCCTGTGGCACCCCGAGCGCAAGCAATTGTTCTGGTTCGATATCCTGTCCAAGCAGCTGTTGAACCGCGACGCGAAAGGCGAGCACATCTGGCGCTTTGATGATTGTGTCTCAGCCGCCGGTTGGGTGGATTTTGAGACCCTGTTGATGGCCGCCGAGACCGGGCTGTATCGGTTCGATATCCCCAGTGGCCAGCGCGAACTTGTGGTGCCACTGGAGGCTGACAACCCGTTAACCCGGTCAAACGATGGCCGCGCCGATCCCTGGGGCGGGTTCTGGATTGGCACCATGGGGTTCAACGCTGAACCCGGTGCCGGCGCGATCTATCGGTTTTATCGCGGCGAACTGAAACAGCTTGTCGGTGACATCACCATCAGCAACGCGATTTGCTTTGCCCCAGATCGGTCTTGCGCCTATTACACCGATACCGCCGATGGACGCATCCTGCGGCAACCCCTGGATCAGGCTGATGGCTGGCCGCTAGGTGACCCTGAGGTGTTTCTGGATTTCTCGGGCGAGGATTTTGGCCCGGATGGCGCCGTGGTAGATGCCGAGGGCTGTTTCTGGAATGCCCAATGGGGCGCCGGGCGCGTTGCGCGATACTCGGCCAGCGGCGCGTTGCTGTCAGTCTGGCCCCTACCGCCCGCACAGACCACCTGCCCTGCCTTTGGTGGGCCGGGTCTGACCACGCTGTTTGTCACCTCGGCCGCTGTAGACAGCAATGATGCGCAGGCCGGCCAAACCTTTTGCATTGCCACCGACGTCACCGGGCAACGCGAGTATCAAGTCATCCTGTGAGGCCCAAAATGCAACGCACCCTAGGCACCTGCTACTACCCGGAACACTGGCCCGCTGACATCTGGGCCAGCGACGCGCGCCGGATGGCAGAGGCCGGGCTGACCTGGGTCAGGATCGGTGAGTTTGCCTGGTCACGGATTGAGCCGACGCCGGGCAATCTGAATTGGGACTGGCTGGATCAGGCGATTGAAGTGCTGGGTCAGGCCGGGCTGAAGGTGGTGCTGGGCACCCCAACCGCGACGCCGCCGAAATGGCTGTTGGACAAGCACCCCGATATGCTGGCGGTGGATGATCAGGGTCGTCCCCGCAAGTTCGGCTCGCGCAGGCATTACTGTTTCAGCCACGGCGGGTATCTGGCGGAATGTCGCCGCATTGTCGGGCTACTGGCAAAACGCTATGGACAGAACCCGCATGTGGCGGCCTGGCAGACAGACAACGAATACGGCTGCCACGACACCACCCTTTCATACTCCGGCGCAGCTCGTCAGGGGTTTCGCCACTGGCTGCGGCATCAGTTTTCCGGCAGCGGCCAGAACGATGGCATCGAGGCGCTGAACGCGGCCTGGGGCAATGTGTTCTGGTCGATGGACTACGCCAGTTTCGACGATATCGACCTGCCCAACCTGACGGTGACCGAGCCGAACCCGTCGCATGCGCTGGCCTTTCGCCGCTATGCCTCGGATCAGGTGGTGGCGTTCAACCGGGCCCAGGTGGAGATCATCCGGGCGCACTCGAAAGCACCGATTTCCCATAACTATATGGGCCGGATTACCGATTTTGACCACTTCAAGGTGGGCGCGGATCTGGAGATCGCCACATGGGACAGCTATCCGCTGGGGTTTCTGGAGGATCGCGTTGGTGCCAGCGCCGAGGTGCAACGCAAATATGCCAATCAGGGCCACCCGGATTTTCAGGCCTTTCACCACGATCTGTACCGCGCCGTCGGCCGTGGGCGCTGGTGGGTGATGGAACAGCAGCCCGGACCGGTGAACTGGGCGCCCTACAACCCCTCGCCGCTGCCCGGCATGGTGCGGCTGTGGAGCTGGGAGGCCTTTGCCCACGGGGCCGAGGCAGTGTGTTATTTCCGCTGGCGGCAGGCCCCATTTGCACAGGAACAAATGCACGCAGGCATGTTGCGCCCCGACAGCGCCGATGCCCCGGCGATCATCGAGGCGCGACAGGTTGCGGGTGAGCTGAAACAAGCGCCAGAGGTGCAGCCCGTACAGGCCAGGGTGGCGCTGATGTTTGACTATGACGCCGATTGGGCCTGGGCGGTGCAACCACAGGGCGCCGGGTTGAGCTATTTCGGCCTGGTGTTTGATCACTACCGCGCACTACGCCGATTGGGCCTGTCGGTCGATATCCTGCCACCCGACAGCCGGGATTTCAGCGGCTATGACCTGGTGCTGGCACCGGGCATGATGCATATGCCGCAGGATCTGAAACAGGCGCTGGCGGACTGCGGCGCTGAGGTTCTGATTGGCCCACGCACGGCTGCGCGGGATGCCAATATGGCGATCCCTGTGCCCCTGCCACCGGCCTTTCCCGGCTTGGACGTCACCGTGTCGCGGGTTGAAACCCTGCGCCCCGATCTGCCGGTAGCGCTGAAATCCGGCGGCGTTATCACCGGGTATCTGGAGGAACTGGAGGGATCGGCAGAGGTGGTGCTGCAAACAGAAGCCGGGGCCGCAATGGCGATGCGGACGGGTCCTGTGACCTATATGGGCGGCTGGGGCGATGATGCGGCGCTGGACGGGTTGATCGGAGATCTCTGTGCGCGGGCTGGTATTGCCACCCAAGCGCTGCCCGAAGGGGTGCGCATTCGCGACACCGCAACCGAGCGTTTCTGGTTCAATTACAACGCCGAACCGGTCACCTGTGAGGCCGGCCCGCTGCCCGCTGCCGGTGTTCTGCGTGTGGCACTGCCCCTTTGACAGCACTCAGTTAACCCATCCGCGACAGCTTCACTCCGTCTCGGATGGATCCCCGGAGCCAGACAGTGCCACGTCCACCCGCCAAGGATACTCAACACCGGATAGAAAATCCTGCCCATGTTCCCTCAAAAACCGCTCCGGGACAAAAACCGTTTTGGCATCAAAGCTGTGATTGACTTTGAGCGGCGCGGTAAAGCTTTGCCCGGCGGCGGAAAGTGTGACCCTCAGACCTTCAAAAGCGTGTTCGGGCCCTGCGCCTGGGTTCATTTCCACATAAGCGCCTTTGTCCAGCGATGATAAAACAGAGGATCGGGCCGCCAACTGACCTGACTGAAACAGGGTATCGCCACTCAGCAAGTAACGGCGCTGCCCCGTCCCACCGTCGTCTGATGGGGGATTTTCCACCACCTGCAACAGGGTATCTGCCTCTTGCCAAGGGTAATCCATCGCCGCCATGGTGCGGCCCAAACCCTGATCAAACTGACCAAACCCCGGGTATTCGGCTGCAATCCTGTCGCGGACCTGATCTGCGTCAACGGGTAGTGCCCCCTGCCCCATGGCGCCGGAGATGAGATTGAACACCTGCCGGGCACCCAGCAGATCCTGCTTTGGAGGGCGCACAGAACGCAGGCTCTGCGCCCGTCCCTCATTGTTGGTATATGTCCCGCCTTCCTCGCCATAAGATGGTGCAGGCAACAGCACGTCTGCCTGCTCAGCCGATTTGCTATAGTGAGAGCTGTGCACAACCAGAAACGGCGGTTTGGCATCAGGTGCTGGGTGCGGGTTGTTGTGCAGGGGATCGGCGCCGAGAACATAGTGCAGGTCAACCGGATCATCGCTGATTGGCAATGGTGTCTGACTGTTCTGCCAGCCCGGCGCCACCCCGGCAAGACAGCCCATATCCCAGAGCCCCAACTGGTTTGGCCTATCAAACAGAAACTGCAAGCCGAGTTTTTTGCCCTGCGCACCAAAGTGGCGAGCAGCCTGCTCTATCCAACTTAGACACGCGGTGGCCTTTGAGGATCGCATGAATTCACTGCCGATCAGCAATGCGATATGCTTGGACCCGGCCAGAAGCCCCGCAGCCCTATGGGCAAACTCATCCGTGGGATTGCCCTGAACCTGAGGGGTTTCAGCAATCAACCGCGACAATAGATCACCCTCGTTTCCCGGCAGCAGGCGCAATGTGGCGGTGGCGATAAGGTCTAAACCACAAGGCCTGGACGAGGCAATGATCAGCCGCTTACCGGAGCCCTTCATGGCGGATCTTATCAGATAGCCCGAGACCGGGTTTTCCTCGGTGATGTTTGCCCCCAGCAGGAAAATACAATCCGCTTCCAACAGCTCCTGCAAGGGTCTGCGCTGCATATGCCCCGTCACCAGACGCGCCAGCGCAGTGACTGCATCTGGCGCGTGTAATCCGCTGAACCGGGTGCTGGAGTGGATGTCCTGGGTTTCAAACACCCGCCGCATCAGATGTTGAAACACAAAACCGGTCTCGTTGGTCTGGCGTGGTGAAATATGCCCCTGAATACGGCCCTGTCGCTCTTTGACCTCCCAGGCTTTGCAGGCGATGCAGGCGATCGCCTCGTCCCAGCTGGCCGGTTCCAGCACGCCGTTCTTGCGGATCATCGGCTGTTCAATCCGCCGCCCACCGTCGATGGCATCAAAGCCAAAGCGGCCCTTGGCGCAGAGCAGCTCTTTGTTAAGACCAGTGTCGGGGGCGCTTTTGACCCGTTTGAAAGTGCCCCCAGCGAATTCCACTGACAGTGAACAGCCAGTGCCGCACATGCCGCAAATGGTTTCGGTTTTCGCTAGGTCCCAGGGCCGCGCCTGATAGCGGTAGGGAATGCTCATCAGCGCTCCGACGGGACAGACCTCGATGCAATTGCCGCAATGGCTACAGTCTTTCAGGCTGTTGCCGACCCCGGTGATTTCACTGTCCAGACCCCGTTCAGCGGTGCCCAGCGCCACATCGCCGACGATTTCCTCGCAGACCCGTACACAGCGCTGGCACTGGATGCAGCGGTTGGCGTTGAACACGATCACCTTGTTCAGCTCAATGTCTGTTTCGCGAAACACCCGTTTGGGATCAAACAGCCTAGAGTCGCCTTTGCCGTATTTAAACACCGTATCCTGCAATTCACATTCGCCGCCCTTGTCGCAGACCGGGCAATCCAGCGGATGATTGGCGAGCAGAATTTCCAGCATATCCTGACGGGTACTGACCACCCTGGCGGACTGGCTGTGGATCACCATGTCAGGCGCGATCACCGTGGCACAGGCCGGTTCCAGCTTGTTGCGGCCCTCGACCTCGACCAGACACATGCGACACGAGGCCGACAGCGACAGCCGCGCGTGATAGCAAAACGTCGGGATTTCACTGCCGACCTGACGGGCGGCGGTCAGGATCGTGGTGCCGGGATCAACCTCAATCGTCTCACCGTCAAATATGCAGGTTACCATGGTCAAGCATCCTTTCAGCCTGCCTGTGAGTGTGCCGCGATCAGCGCATCGAATTCAGGCCGGAAATGTTTCAGCGCCGCGCCCAGCGCCCAGGCCGCGCCGTCGCCCAGGGCGCAAAAGGAGTTGCCAAAAATACCGCCGCAGAGCATTTCCAGTTGTTCCACATCGCCCGGCTGCCCCTGGCCTGCCTCTATCCGGCGCAGGATCTTGGCGGCCCAGGTCAGCCCCTCGCGGCAGGGGGTGCATTTGCCACAGCTCTCATGGCTGAAAAACTCGGTGATACGGCGGGCCACCACCGGGATTGAGGCGGTTTCATCCAAGCCGATAACCCCTGCCGACCCCAACATGCTGCCCGCCGCCGCCAGCGAGCCAAAGTCCATTTTCACATCAAATGCGCTGCGCGGAAACATCGGTGCCGAGACCCCGCCGGGGATCGCCGCCTTGAACTTCCCAGTCAGCGCGCCGCCGCCGTGGACCTCAAGCATTTCCCCCAGAGCCATACCCATTGGCAGCTCATACACCCCTGGCCGTTTCACCTGGCCGCTGAGCCCGAACAGTTTTGGCCCCGGCGAATGATCCGGGCCGATAGAGGCAAACCATTCGCCGCCACGACGAAACAGATGTGGCAGGCAGGCCAGGGTTTCAACATTGTTGACCACAGTCGGGCATTCGTACAGCCCCGCCACCGCCGGGAACGGTGGTTTCAGCTTTGGCTGGCCACGCCGCCCCTCGATGGATTCCAACATCGCGGTTTCCTCGCCGCAGATATAGGCCCCGGCCCCCTTGTGGATATGGATCTCCAGCGAGTGCTCGCTGTCCAGTATGTTTGCCCCCAGATAGCCCCGCGCATGGGCCGCCGCTATGGCCTGTTGGCAGCGGTCAATCGACAGGTGGTATTCACCGCGAATATACAGATACGCGGTGCGGCAGCCGATGGCATAGGCGGCGATCACCATGCCTTCGATCAACTGATGCGGGTCGCGTTCCATCAGGATGCGGTCCTTGAAGGTGCCCGGCTCGCCCTCATCCGCGTTGCAACACAGGTAGCGTGGCAGCGGGCTGTCCTTGGGGACAAAGCCCCACTTTAGCCCGGTGGGAAAGCCCGCACCGCCGCGCCCGCGCAGGTTGGCGGATTTCACTTCCTCGATCACCTCATCCGGGGCAAAGTCACGCAGCACGGTGCGCAGCCCCTGATAGCCGCCCGAGGCTTCATAGGTCTCGATCTTATGGCCGTTTGGGTTGTCGATGTTTCTCAGCAGCACCTGCTCGCTCATGACAGATCCTCAGCGGGCTGATCCGCAAGCGAGGCCAGCAGCGCATCCAGTTTTGCAGCGGTCAGATCCCCGTGGTACTGCTTGTCTGCCATCAGAACCGGGGCCTGTTCACAGGCGCCAAGGCATTCCACTGCGGACAGGGTGAAACGGCCATCCTCGGTGGTCTCACCCGGGCCAACGTCCAGCCGTTGTTGCAGATACATCATCAGTGCCTCGGCCCCGCGCAGCAGGCAGGGCAGGTTTGTGCAGAGCCGGATGTGGTGGCGACCACTCGCGGCGCGGTCATAGAGACTATAGAAACTGGCCACCTCAAACACCCAGATTTCAGGGACATCCAGCAGTTCGGCCACCGCCTGATAGGTCAAACCATCAACGCCGCCATATTTTTGCTGCGCCAGATCCAGCGCCGGCATGATAGCGCTGCGGGTCGTTGGGTAACGCGTCATCACCTGCTGCACCTGTGCCGCAAGGTCGCTTTTGATGTCGGCCAGACTGCGGGCATCGCTCATTTGTCCACCTCGCCCATCACCGGATCCAGGCTGCCCAGCATGGCAATCACATCGGCCAGATATTTGATATTGGTGGTGCGTTCGCACAGCGCCTGAAGATTGACAAAGGACGGTGCGCGTACCTTGAGGCGGAATGGTTTTTCGCTGCCATCCGAGATCAGGTAATAGCCCAGCTCCCCCTTGGGGGCCTCAATCGCCGAATAGAACTCACCCGCCGGAACCTTGAAGCCATTGGCGGACAGCAGGAAATGGTGGATGTGGGTCTCCATCGAGTGGGCGAGCAGGTCTTTGTCCACCGGGAAGGCAATTTTGGGATCATCAATCAGAATGTCGCCCTTGGGCATCTGGCCAATACACTGGCGGATGATCTTCAGGCTTTCGCGCATCTCATCCACCCGGCACTTCCACCGGTCATAGCAATCGCCGTCCTGACGCAGGATGACATCAAATTCAACCTGACCGTAAATTTCATAAGGCGCATCGCGGCGAATGTCCCAATCCACCCCCGAGGCCCGCAGATTGGGGCCGCTTAGGCCCAGCGCTATGGCATCCTCGCCGGTGATATTGCCGATATTTTCGACCCGCGCCAGAAAGATCCGGTTGTTTTCCAGCAGGGTCTCATAGTCGGATATCCGCGCCGCGAAGATATCGCAGAACTCCTGTATTCGGGCCTCGGCGCCCTCGGGCAGATCCTCGCGCACACCGCCAACCCGGCAGAACGAGGTATGCATCCGCACACCGCTGATCATCTCCATCAGGTCCATCACCATTTCCCGGTCGCGCATGGTATAGAGCAGCGAGGTCATCGCCCCCACGTCCATCGGCAGGGCGCCGGTGATCAGCAGATGCCCCGAGATCCGCGACAGCTCGGCCATGATCACCCGGATATACTGCGCCCGCACCGGCGCCTCGATCCCCAGCAGCCCCTCAACCGCCAGCGCGTAGCCCAAGTTGTTGGACGGCGGGCACAGGTAGTCGAGCCGGTCGGTCAGCGGGAAAATCTGGGTATAGGTAAAGCTCTCAAACAGCTTTTCAGTGCCCCGGTGCAGCAGCCCGATATGCGGCTCTATCCGTTCGACGATCTCGCCGTCCATCTGTAGCAATAATCGCAACACGCCGTGGGTGCTGGGGTGCTGTGGGCCGAGATTCAGCAGCACGTCCCGCGACAAGCCGCTGTCGGTGGTGATCTCACTGAGCACAGTTGTCTCGGTCATCCCGCCGCCTCGTCTGGCGGGTGTTTGGCGCCCATGGGATTGTAGTCATCCTTGTATCCCCGCAATGGGAAATCCCGCCGCATAGGGAAGCCATCAAAGCCCTCCCACATGTAGATCCGCCGCAGATCAGGGTGGCCGTCAAAGGTGATGCCGTACATGTCATAGGCCTCGCGCTCGTGCCAATTGGCGGTGGGCCAAACCGGGGTGAGTGTCGGGGCACTGGCTTGTTCGCTAAGGCGGCACTTAAGCCGAAGCCGCCTTTTATGCGGGATGGAAAACAGGTGATAGACCAGCATGAAACGTGGTGTTTGCGGAAAGATGTCCACGCCGCAGATATCCGACAGGAAATCAAACCGCAGCGCTGGCGCGTCGCGCAACTGGCGGCACAGGGCAATCAGATCAGCCGGCGGCACCAGCAGGCAGGGCATATCGGCGGCGCTTAGATCCAGGCTGACCCTTTGGTCATAGGCCTGCAACACTGCGGCAAGAGGCATATCATCCGCGACCATCAGGACGGTTCCATCGCGGCGTCATCGGGATGATGAACCCGCAGAACCCGGGTGCCGGTGATCTTTTCCTGCAGCTGAACAAACCCATGCAGCAGCGCCTCGGGGCGGGGCGGGCAACCGGCGACATGGATGTCCACCGGCACCACATGGTCCACCCCCTGCACCACTGCGTAGGTGTTATACACCCCGCCGGAAATGGCGCAGGTGCCCATGGCAATGACGTAACGCGGCTCGGGCATCTGGTCATAGAGACGCCGCACAATCGGCGCCATTTTGCGGGTCACGGTGCCCGCCACAATCATCACATCCGACTGCCGCGGCGAGGGGCGGAACACCACTCCAAACCGGTCCAGATCATAACGCGCACACCCGGCCGAGATCATCTCAATTGCGCAGCAGGCGATGCCGAAGGTCTGCGGCCACAGCGATGACTTGCGGCTCCAGTTTATGAGGGCATCGGACGAGGTGAAAAACACATTGTCTTGAAACCGGTTGCTCAGGACACCCATTCCAGCGCCCCCTTGATCCAGGCATAGGCAAAGCCGACCAGCAGCAGCACGATGAAGACAAACATCTCGATATAGCCAAACAGCCCCATGTCCTGCAGGACCACGGCCCAGGGGAACAGGAACATGGTTTCAACATCGAAGATCACAAACAGGATGGCGATCACGAAATACTGCACCTTGAACAACCCGGCCGAGGCCTCGCCCACGTGATCAACGCCACATTCATAGGGGCGGTTTTTCTCGGGGTATGGGTTATTGGGTCGGATCAGTCGCGACAGCGTCAGGATGAACGCCGTCAATGCGACAACCACCGCAACCATCAAAAACACCGGCAGGAAATCAATAGGCATGTCTTGTCCTTATTGCTGTGGCCCTGTTTCTCTTTCTTAAACCGTGACACTGGGCCCTTAGGAACAAGGTAAAGCGAAGTAGGCAATTTCAACCCAAGCCCGCCTGTGCCACCGCCTGAGTTGCGGCCTGAGTTGCGGCCTGGGCGGCCGTCTGGGCTGCGTCAAGGAACATGGCGGGAAACAGCCCCGTCAGCACGGTGCCAATCAGCGTCACCGCCAGGGCCAGACGCAGGGCGGGGGTCATCGAGACCTGGGCCGGATGATCAGTTTCCTCCATATACATCAGCATGATGATGCGCAGGTAGAACCAGGCCGAAACCGCGCTGAACAGCACCGCAATCACTGCCAGCGTGACCTGGCCGGACTCGACCAATGCCACCAGTACATAGAATTTGGCAAAGAATCCGCCAGTCGGCGGGATGCCTGCCAGTGACAGCAGCAACACCAATGTGATCAGCGCCAGTCCCGGATGGGACTTGGCCAGGCCGCTGAAATCCCAGATCGGTTCGCCCCATGCGGCGCCTTGATTCAGCAGCACGATCACCGCAAACAGGCCTAGGTTCATCAAGGTAAAGACCAACAGGTAAAACATCACGCTGGCCATGCCGTCGTCACCGCCTGCCAGCAGGCCCAGCAGCAAAAAGCCCCCGTGGGCAATAGAGGAATAGGCCAGCATTCGTTTGATATTGGTCTGCACCAGCGCCGCCAGGCTGCCCACAGCCATAGTCAGCACCGCCACAGCCACCACAGCGCCCCGCCAGATCGGGGCAAGCGATGTAAGATCATGCATCAGCAGCCGCAGGATCACCGCAAAAGCGGCAACCTTTCCAACGGTGGACATGAACCCGGTGACCGGCGATGGCGCGCCCTCGTAGATGTCGGGCAACCACATGTGAAACGGCACCGCACCAACCTTGAACAGCAAGCCAACCAGCAGCAACAGGGTGGCCAGCACCAACAGCGGATCACCGGTCTCGGCGTTGCCCAGCGCTATCGCCATGGCGTCCAGCTGGGTGGTGCCGGTCAGCCCGTAGAACAGCGACAGCCCGAACAGCAGCAGCCCAGAGGAGAATGCGCCCAGGATGACATATTTCAACGCCGCCTCGTTCGAGCGCCTATTTCTGGTCAGGAACCCCACCAGCACATAGATCGACAGCGCCTGCAGCTCGATCCCGATGTAGATGATCAGCAGATCGGTGCCCGACACCATGATCATCGCCCCGGACAGGGCAAACAGCAGCAATACGTAATATTCACCCTTGTCGGTGTTCTCGGTGGCCAGATAGCCGCCCGATATCAACACAGTCAGCGCCGTGCCCAGATACATCAACAGCTTGAAATAGGTTGCGATCCCGTCGATCACAAACATGCCCTGATAGGCCGATTGCGGCATGTGGCCCAGTGTTGCGCTCATCCCGGCGGCCAGCGCGATCATCAGCAGACTAAGGCCCGCAATCAACCCGCCCTGCCCCGGTCGCGGCACCAGCGACAGCATCAGCGCCACGCAGGCCCCCAGAATAATGATAATCTCAGGCCCCGAGAGCAGCACCGAAGTCTTGATCAGTGTCAGATCCATGGCGCCCTCCTCATGGCGACACCGCCGATGGGGTCAGCTGAATCATCAACTGGTCCAGCGAGGGTTGCAGAATGGTCAGAAAGGGCTTTGGGTAGAGCCCGAACCAGATCACAAACAGCAACAGCGGCAGGGCACAGGCCAGCTCGCGGGGGTTCAAATCCCCCAGAACTGCGCCCCCCGGCACGGTTGCCGGCCCCAGCAACATCTGACGGTAGACCCCCAGAAGATAGGCCGCACCAATGAGCGCGCCAAGAACCCCGGCGGCCCCGGCCCAGCCACTGACGCCAAAGGCCCCGGCAAGAACCAGCAGTTCGCCAATAAAGCCGTTCAAGCCGGGCAGCGCCATCGACGCCAGCAGGAACGCCGCAAACAGGATACCAAACAGCGGCACCATCTTGATCAAGCCGCCATAGGCAGTGATCTCTCGCGAATGGCTCCGCTGGTAGATCAGCCCGACACAGAGAAACAGCGCCCCGGTGGTGATGCCGTGGTTGAACATCTGGATCACCGCACCCGACAGGCCCATGGCGTCAAATGTGAACAGGCCCAGGGTGATAAAACCCATGTGGCTGACGCTGGAATAGGCAATCAGCTTCTTGATGTCGCTTTGAACCAGTGCCAGCAACCCACCATAGACAATGGCCACAGAGGACAGCGCGATCATCATCGGCGCAAAATAATGCGAGGCATCGGGCAGCATTGGCAGCGAGAACCGCAGAAAGCCATAGGCGCCCATTTTCAACAGCACCCCGGCCAGAATGATGCTGCCCGCCGTTGGCGCCTGCACATGGGCGTCCGGCAGCCAGGTGTGCAGTGGCACCATCGGCACCTTGACCGCAAAAGCCACCAGAAAGGCCAGAAAGACCCAGATTTGCAGCTGCAACGGATAGTCCGCGTCCATCAGCGCCAGCATATCAAAACTCTGGCCTGCGTTGAAATAGAGCAGCAGAATGCCGATCAGGAACAGCAGGCTGCCGGCCAGCGTATAGAGAAAGAACTTGAAGGCCGCATAGACCCGGTTGTCGCCGCCCCAGATGCCGATGATCAGATACATCGGCACCAGCATCGCCTCCCACAGGATGTAGAACAGGATCATGTCCAGCGCGCAGAACACTCCGACCATCAGGCTCTGCATCGCCAGCAGGCAGGTCATGAATTCTTGCACACGGGTGGTGATGGACGTCCAGGACGCCAGCACGCAGATCCAGCCCAGCAGAGTCGTCAGCAGCACAAACCAGACGCTGATCCCGTCCACTCCCAGGCGATAGCTGATGCCCAGCGACGGCACCCAAGAATAGTGCTCGCCAAACTGCATCGCGGCTGAACTGGCATCAAAGGCAACCAGAGCCCAGACCGCCAGCAGGAAATCGGCAAACAAAAAGACAAAGGCGCACCAGCGGGCGGTTTGCGCCGCGCGCAGAAACGGCAGCAACACGGCGCCGACAGCGGGCAGCAGGATCAGCAGGCTAAGAACCGGCAGCCCCGTCATGGGGTGCCCATCGCGACGTAGATCGGCCAGCCAAGCAGCAGGGTCACCCCGGCAATCATCGCCCATGCGTAATGCGATACGATGCCGGTTTGCAGATGGCGCAACAAGTTACCAAGCCGCAGCGCGGTGGCGGCCACGCCGTTTACAGCGGCATCTACCACCCGTGTATCAATGCGCAGGCTGAGCCGTGACAGGTGATGCAGCAGCCGCAGCCCGGCCCCGTCCCCCAGCGTGATCAGCCATTGCTCCCAGATCAGCACCGGGCGGCGGGCGATCCACATAAACAAGCTGGCGCCACGTCGATAGAACCAATCGGTGTCCAGACTGATGGTCTTCTCCGGATCCAGGTATTTCAGGAACAGCACAAAGGCTAGCAGGGTGAACATCAGCAGCGCCAGACTCTCGGTCACATGGGCGCCACTGTAGGGGTGGTAGTCTACGGGATAGGGCAACTGGGCGTATAGCAGTTGCGGGAACAGACCGATGCCGATGCAGAACAGCGCCGCCAGCCCCATTGCCAGCAGCATGTTCAGCGGTGGCTCAGATGGCCGCAGCCCGCAATCTTTGCCGAAGAACATGTAATAGGGCAGCTTTAGCCCGGTGTGCAAAAAGGTGCCGGATGAAGCCACCGTCAGCAGTAGCACCACCACTGCGCGATGATCCCCAGCCGCAGCTGAAATGATCATGCTTTTGCTGACAAATCCGCTGAACAGCGGAAACGCCGAGATCGCCAAGGCGCCGATCATATACAGGAATACCGTGATCGGCATGGTGCGGTACAAGCCGCCCAGCTCGGTCAGTTTGCGCCGCCCGGTCATCAGGATCACCGCCCCCGCCCCCATGAACAGCAGCCCCTTATACAGAATATGGGCAAAGGCGTGCGAGGTCGCACCGTTCAGCGCCATCTCGGTTCCCATACCCACCGCAGCGACCATGTATCCCACCTGACTGATGATGTGATAGCCCAGCAACCGGCGGCAGTCGTTTTCCAGCACCGCAAACACCACGCCATACAGCGCCATCGCCACGCCAAAGCCCACCAGCACCTCGGCACCGGGATAGTTGCGGATCAGCACATAAACCGCGGTTTTGGTGGTAAAGGCGCTGAGAAACACCGCCCCCGTCACCGTCGCCTCGGGGTAGGCATCCGTCAGCCAGGCGCTCAGCGGCGGCACGGCAGCGTTCAGCATGAAGGAGATCAGGATCAGGTTATAGGCCAGCCCGCCCTGCCCGTGATCCAGCGGCCCAATCAGGTACGACCCTGTTTGTAGCCCATGTAATATGATGCCGCCAAACAGCAGCACTCCGCCGGCCACATGCACCATCAGATAGCGAAATCCAGCCGCCACCGCAGCCCGATTGGCCGAGGCAAAAATCAGATAGGCCGAGGCAAAGGCCATCACCTCCCAGGCCACCAGCAGGGTGAACCAATCACCGGCAAAGACCACGCCAAAAGCGCTGCCGATATACAGCAAGGCCGAGACCCGCTGGCCAGTGTCATTGATATGCCAGGCATAGATATTGCCAATCACCGCCATGATCGCAAACACCCAGGCAAACACCAGCGACAGCTGATCGGCCTGAAACAGCACCAGATCCACCCCGGCAAAATGGACCTGTCCGGCACTGCCAGGGGTGATCTGCGCCACGCTGATCAGCGCCAGTACAGGCACCAGCACCGACAGCAGTTTCTGCCAGACCCCGGCCAGCAAGGGCAGCACCAGCGCACCAAGCAGCATCAGCAAGGCAGGATGCAGCCACTCAGTCATAATAATCCTCATTGCGCATAATGCCGCCGCTGTGACCGATGAATTTGCTGATGAAAATAATGGCGACGCAGCTGATGAAACCAAAAATCGCCGAGTAGCCGGGGATGGCTTGCCACGGGTATTGCGCGTGCGGGCGCGGCATCAGAACGTCGGCGATGACAACCAGCACCAGCACCAGCTGTAACAGCCGCCAGCGCAGTTTTGCATGACGCTTATCGCCAAAGAAATTCACCAACCGAGCAATCATCACAATCCCGCCCCGCGCATAACCAGCTGCGCCAGTTCAACAAAAAAACCAGGGTTCAGCCCCAGCGCCACCGACAGCAGCGCCGAGGCCAGCAGTGGCACCGTGACCATCGGGATCTCGCGCACCTCCTGCATCGCCACCAAAGACTGATCCTGTGGCGGTTTGGCGGGTTCAAAGAAGGCGGTGTAGGTGACCGGCAGGAAATAGGCGGCATTCAGCACGGCACTGACCAGAAGAACCGCCAGAAACACCATCTCGCCCGCCTGCGCCGAGCCCAGAACCAGATACCATTTGCTGATGAAACCGCCTGTTGGCGGCAGCCCTATCATCCCCAGCGAGCCAATGAAAAACGCCCCCATCGTCCAGGGCAATTGCCGCCCGATACCGGCCAGATCGCTGATATTGCGACGATGCGAGGCGCAGTAGATTGATCCGGCACAGAAAAACAGGGTGATTTTGGAAAATGCATGGGCGGCGATATGGGTCACGCCGCCAACAGCTGCCATCGGCGTCAGCAGCACCGCACCAAGGATGATATAAGACAGCTGGCTGACCGTGGAATAGGCCAGCCGCGCCTTTAGATCATCGCGTGTCAGCGCATAGATCGAGGCCATGACGATGGTAAAGGACACCAGATAGGCAGTGGCGATGCCAAGCCCAAGGCTGCCCATCAGGTCCACGCCCATGACGTGAAAAATCACCCGCAGCAGGCAGAACACCCCCATTTTGACCACCGCCACCGCATGTAGCAGGGCACTGACCGGGGTTGGCGCCACCATCGCGGCTGGCAGCCAGGCATGAAACGGCATGATCGCCGCCTTGGCAAATCCAAACAGATAGCAAAAATAAACCACGCTGAACAGCGCGCCCGAGGCATCAACACCGCTAAGCAGGCCCTGCGGCATGAAATCCAGAGTGCCCGCCAGATGATAGGTCAGCGCCAGGCCCGCCAGCAGCAGCGATTTCGACGCCCCGACCAGATAGACCATATAGCGGCGACTGCCTGCCCAACTGGTGGCGTCCTCTTTGTGGTAGACCAGCGGATAGGTGACCAGGCTCAGCACCTCGTAAAAGATCACCAGGGTGAACAGATTGGCAGCAAAGGCACCGCCCACGGCGGCCGACAGTGACACCGCAAAGGCGGCAAAGAACCGGGTCTGGGCGTGTTCGTTCTGGCTGCGCATATAGCCGATCGAGTACAGCGCTGCGAAAATCCACAGCAGGCTGGAAACCGTTGCAAAAACCATGCCCAGCGCATCAACCCGAAAGGCAAAGGTGACCCCCGGCAGCACCTCAAACAGGGTCAGATCATGGGTGCCGCCCGCTAGCACCAGCGGCGCCAGCGAGATCACAATCGCAAATTTCACCACCGCCGCCACCACCGACACGGTATCGCGAATGTTGGCCTGATGGCGCAGACACAGGATCAAGACAGCAGCCGTCAGGCTGACGAATATGGCCAGTATAGGTCTGATGAACAACAATAATTCCAAAAAATTTAACCTTTCAAGATCGTCAGCTCATCCACTTCCAACGTGTGTTTATTGCGCAGCAAGGCAACCAGTATGCCCAGCGCCACTGCGACTTCGGCGGCGGTGATGGCGATGACAAAAATGGCGATGATCTGGCCGCGCAGGTCTTGCAACACATGGCCAAAGGCCAGCAGATTGATGGTCACACTGTTCAGCATCAGCTCTAGCGACATCAGCACGATCAGCACGTTACGGCGCAACAAAACACCCGCAGCGCCAATCACAAATAACGTCGCCGCAAGGATCAGATACCAGAATGTCGGGATCATCGGCGCCCCCCGCTGTGGGGTTTGCCAGTCTTGCCAGCGGCGGTTGCCTCATCAGGGCGGGCCAGCACCACCGCCCCGATCAGGGCCACCAACAAGATCACCGAGGCCACCTCAAACGGCAGCAGGAAATCCTGAAACAGCAAAAGACTGAGAGCCTCGACCGAGGGCTGTTCGGTGATGGGTTGCCCTGCCCCCAGGGCCGCATGCAACCGGGTGCTTTGCATCAGCAGGGTGAACAGTTCAGCCGCCAGCAGCGCCAGCACAATCAGCCCGGGAAAGGCGGCGTTTCGCAGGTATCTGGCCTGGGCTTCTTTTCGCACATCCAGCATCATGATGACGAATAAAAACAGCACCATCACCGCGCCAACATAGACAAAAATCTGAATTACCGCCAGAAACGGCGCGCCTAACAGCACATAGAGCGCGGCGATCTGCACCAGGCAGGCGACCAGCGCCAGGGCGCTGTGAACAGGGTTGCGCGCCAGTACCACCAGCAGTGCCGAGATGGTTGCAACCCCTGACAACAGCAGAAAAAACTCGCGCTCCATACCTGTCCCCTGTGTGTGTCCCCTGATCCATTCTCCACGCGATCAGATGGCGCCCATATCAATGGCTGTAGCCGGTTCCCTCGATGTATTTCAGCAGTTCCTCTTCTTCGCGCATGATCTCATCAAGCCGGTGTTTGACCACATCGCCAATGCTAATCACCCCCCGCAGCCCGCCGTCATCGCAGACCAGCATGTGGCGGTTTCGCTTGCCCGTCATCATCGCCATGATCCGGATCAGGTTGTCACCCGGCGCGCAACTGGCCACGTCCGTGTTCATCACCTCCCGGACCGGCGTCTGCCGCCCTGCGCCATCGGAATTCGCCATTGCAGAACAAATTTCACGCTCTGAAATTCCACCCAGCGGGTTACCGCTCTTGTCCAATACCAGAGCAAAGCCAATCTTCTTGGTGCTGAACAACTGAAGCGCTGTCATCAGGTTGTCGTCAGGCGCAACCGAATAGATATCAGTGCCTTTTTGGAGCAATATTGTGCTGACATACATATCTCGCCCTTTCCTGTTATTGTTTTGGGTCCCCTGACCGACGAAAACTGACTACTTATGCCGTCGGATACGCGACCACCAATCCAGACCTGTCGACGGTCCTGATCTAAGGACCGAGCGCTGAGTGCCCTCAGAATCCAATCTGGCCGGTCTGACCAGGCCGCCATCCTCGGCCTTACGTGGGGCCGCGATCAGATCCTCCAGATGCACTTTCAGAGTGGCCCGATTGGTGGTCGATACCTCATATTCCTGGCCCAGTTTAATCGCATCCGCCGGACAGGCGTCCTCGCATAATCCGCAGTACAGGCAGCGCGCAAGGTCGATATCAAACACCTTGGGTCGGCGGTCGCCCTGTTCTGTTTCAAACGGAATAACGGTAATGCAATCACAGGGGCAGATTACCGAACACAGGCCACAGGCGACGCAATTCACCTCGCCCTGATCATTGGTATTCATAAAATGATGACCCCGGTGGCGCTGATAAGGGACCCATTTTTCGTAATCCGGGTAGTGGTGGGTCACTGTTTTGGACATCATGTAACCCAGTGTCAGGCGCAGGCCTGCCAGCAGATCGGCAAAGAATATCCGCCCAATCCAACTGTGCCGCTTTACACCTGTTCTCGCCATTGCAATTGACCCGCTATTTACAACATTAAAAAGCCGCTCACCAAAATATTCAGCAGTGAAAGGGGCAGCAGAACCTTCCAGCCGATGGTCATCAGCTGATCATAACGGTAGCGCGGAAACGTGAAACGCAACCACATAAACACCCAAATAAACAAACCGACCTTAAAGAACAGCCAGAGGAAGGGAGGCAGGAACGCCGGGCCGCCCAGCCATCCGCCAAAGAAAAGCAGCACGTTCAGAAAGGCCAGGGCAACCAAAACCAGGTATTCCGCCAGCATGAACAAAGAGAACCGAATACCACTATATTCAGTATGATACCCTGCCCCCAAATCGCCCTCGGCCTCGGGCAGATCAAAGGGTATTCGCTGGGCCTCGGCCAGGCCGGCGACAAAGAATACGAAGAACCCGATCGGCTGCAGCACGATATTCCACAATCCCTGCTGCGCCGCGACAATCTGGCTCAATTGCATGGAGTTGGCCAGCATGACCACACCAATCACCGAAAACCCCATTGGAATTTCATATGAAATCATCTGAGCAATGGAGCGCAGGCTGCCCAATACCGCATATTTGCTGTTCGAGGCCCAGCCCGCAAGAATGGTGCCAAACACCCCAATCCCGGAGACTGCTAGGATGAACAGCAGCCCGACATTCAGATCCGCCAAGGACAGGGTCACCGTAGTGCCAAACAGCTGAACGGGATCGCCAAACGGGATCGCCACAAAGACCAGAAATGGCGGCACCAGGGCCACCACCGGGGCGACGGCAAACAATATCCGGTCGGCCTGCGCCGGAATATGGTCCTCTTTGGTCAGCAGTTTGATGGCATCGGCCAGCGGTTGCAGCAGCCCATGCCACCCCACCCGCATCGGCCCGGGACGTTGTTGGATATGGGCGGCAATTTTGCGCTCCAGCCAGGTCAGCGGCAGCGGCAGCAGCAGCAAGATGCCAACAACAATGAGCATTTTAATCGCTAGCGGCAGCAAACTCAGGACATATTCCATATCTCCGAACCCCTGTGTCGACCAATATCAGCAGCATCCGATGGCTTGTTTGCACCTGGACCCAGCCGTTCTGGACTAGACAGATGGCGCAATTTTGCAAAATTGCCGCAACAAACTGCCCGCCGGCACAGGATTTCATCCTGTTGGAGGCTCAGCAATTTGGCGCCGCGCCAGTTTGATGCCCTGGTGCTCAACGCAGGTGGACAGGCTGCATCAACACAAATTCCGGCTCATACTCCCAATTTCCGATCGCGCGCAGCAGAAAGGCGCCCAGCCAAGGGCCATATGAAAACCTTCTCCAAATATATTTCAGTTTCAGCCCATGCAGTTTTCATAACTGGAAGGAGTGCATCTTCGCTGAATTTGGACCGCATAATTGTTAGTATATCTCGCGACCTGAACAAGGGCTATTGGGCGGGCTCAGCTGTCATCCTTATTACATGCACCTGCACCAAGCCATTTGACCGATAACAGGGTCTCAGTGTTAGAGTGAGAGATCCTCTGGGGAATTACCCCCTTGAACTCCGGACCTGACAGAAACGGAACGCAAGAATGCACAACGGAATCCTCATATTAGCGATATTTGCCTTTCTCTACAGCATTGTCGCCGGTCGCATTGAACGTGGCATGGTTTCAGGGCCCATCGTTTTTGTCTCGGCCGGCATTTTGATGGGGCCTCTGGTGCTGGGGTGGTTCGAAGGTGGAGCTCTGCGCCAGCAACTGCGGATATTTGCGGATATGACCTTGGTGCTGATCTTGTTCAGCGATGCGGCGAATGTCGAATTATCCGTGTTGCGGTCGAAAATAAAAATCCCGACACGGATGTTACTGGTCGGCCTGCCGGGGGTCATTGTGCTGGGGTTTGGACTGGCCCTGGTACTGCTGGATATGCTCAGCCTTTACGAAGCCGCCATTCTGGGGGTTATTCTTGCGGCCACCGATGCCGCCCTTGGCAAAGCAGTGATTTCAGACCCGCGGGTGCCGGACTGGATCCGCGCAAGCCTGAATGCGGAAAGTGGGCTGAACGACGGAATATGCGTTCCGTTCCTGTTTATTTTCATTGCACTGTCGCTGGAAACCGCCGGAACAGCAGCCAGTACTGTCGCGCCGCTGATCATTGTTCTTGAGGAGATTGGCATCGGCCTGATCGCTGGCCTGGGGCTGACTTTGGTGGCGGGCACCCTGCTCAAATTCTGCATTTCCAGGGGCTGGCTGACCGAGGTCTGGACCCAGGTGACGGTGCCGGCTCTGGCACTGGCCTGTTTTGAGTTGGCCGGAGAGATGCACGGAAGTGGCTACATCGCCGCCTTTACCGGAGGCCTGTTATTCGGCCGCCTGATGGGACCGGCCAAACATAAATTTGTGCTGGCGGCTGAAGGCATCGGTGAAACCCTGGCCATGCTGACCTGGCTGTTGTTCGGGTCAGCCGTTGTTGCGAGCATCATTGGGCTGGTGACATGGCAAATCATGGCCTACGCCCTGCTCAGCCTGACTGTTGTCAGGGTACTCCCCATATTCCTTTCGCTGAGCGGAACCGCATCGACCAAACAGGATCGGCTGTTTCTGGGGTGGTTTGGCCCCCGCGGCCTGGCCAGCATCGTATTTGTCATCATCGTGATGGACAGTGAACTGCCGGGCGGCGAGGTGATTGCGCTTGTGGTCGTTCTAACAGTGTTCCTGAGCCTTATCATCCATGGGATCACCGCCAGGCCATTGTCTGGTTGGATCTCCAGGCACCACTCAGGCAAGGCAGACTGACGGTCCAGCCCGCTGACAAAGTGAAACCTGCAGCAAGAGCGTTTAGGCCCATGCTGCAGATTTGTGGTTGCTTCAGGCCGCCCCCCCTAGAGGGCAACCCAGGCCGAATTTCTGCTGGATGAGGTCACACAGGCCTGAATGAACTGCACTCCGGTCAAACCATCCTGAACGGTTGGAAACACCACCTCGGGCGGCAGCGGCTCGTCGGCCTGGCGAGCGCGAATGGCCCGTGCCGCCTCGGCATAGATATTGGCAAAGCCTTCCAGATAGCCCTCGGGGTGACCGCCCGGGGTGCGGGTGACGCGGTTTGCGGCCTCACCTGCGCCATTGCCGCCACGGGTCATCAACCGCTTGGGCTCGCCAAATGGGGTGAACCACAGCTTGTTTGGATCCTCCTGATCCCACTCGATGCCGCCCTTGGCGCCGTAGACCCGCAAGCGCAGCCCGTTCTCATTGCCCGGTGCCACCTGACTGCACCACAGCATGCCGCGCGCGCCGCCATCAAAGCGCAGCATGACATGGGCGTTGTCGTCCAACCTCCGCCCGGGCACAAAGCTTTGCAGATCTGCCGCCAGCGCTTCGGTCTTTAGCCCGGTGACAAAGCTGAGCAGGTTGAACGCATGGGTGCCGATGTCGCCAACAGATCCACCCGCGCCCGAGCGGGCCGGATCAGTGCGCCACTCGGCCTGTTTGTTGTCCTGCGGTTCGGTCATCCAATCCTGCGGGTATTCGGCCTGCACCACCCGGATATCGCCCAGATCGCCATTGGCAATCATCTCACGCGCTTGGCGGACCATCGGATAGCCGGTATAATTATGGGTCAGAATGAACAGCGCATCTGAGCTTTCCACCGCCTTGACCAGTTTCTTGGCATCCGCCAGCGTCGAGGTCAGCGGCTTGTCACAGATTACATGAATACCGCGTCTGAGGAACTCGCGCGCCACCGGGTAGTGCATGTGGTTGGGGGTGACGATCGCCACCGCCTCGATGCCGTCTTTCAGGCGCGCCTCGCGAATGGCCATCGCCTTAAAGTCTTCATAGGTACGGTCGGGCACAAGACCCAGCGCCGCGCCCGAGGCGATAGATTTCTCGGGCGTCGAGGACAGCGCCCCGGCGATCAGCTGAAAACCACCATCTATGCGCGAGGCAATGCGGTGGACGGCGCCGATAAAGGCGTCATTGCCGCCGCCAACCATGCCAAGGCGAATGGGTTTTGTATCGCTCATATCAAGTCTCCAGCCCCAGCATCCTGCGATTTGCAGCATCGTCTGCACCGCCGCCCGCAAAGTCATCAAAGGCGTGTTCGGTGACCCGGATGATGTGGTCCTTGACGAATTGCGCGCCTTCGCGGGCGCCGTCTTCGGGGTGTTTCAAGGCACATTCCCATTCAACGACCGCCCAGCCCTCAAAATCATTGGCCGCCATTTTGGAGAAGATTGCGCCAAAATCGACCTGCCCATCGCCCAGAGAGCGGAAGCGGCCAGCGCGGTTGACCCAAGGTTGGTAGCCCGAATAGACACCCTGACGGCCGGTTGGATTGAACTCGGCATCCTTGACGTGGAACATCTTGATCCGGTCTTTGTAGATGTCGATATTGTCGAGATAATCCAGACATTGCAGCAGGTAATGCGACGGATCATACAGCATGTTGCAGCGCGGGTGATTACCCACCCGCTCCAGAAACATCTCAAATGTGACACCATCGTGCAGGTCTTCGCCGGGGTGGATTTCATAACAAACGTCCACCCCCATCTGATCGGCGTGATCCAAAATGGGGCGCCAGCGCCGTGCCAGCTCGTCAAAGGCGGTCTCAATCAGACCTTCGGGGCGCTGCGGCCAAGGATAGACATAAGGCCAGGCCAGCGCCCCGGAAAACGACGCCATCGCGGTAATGCCCAGATTGTAGCTGGCGGTGATCGCCAGTTTGACCTGCTCAACCGCCCAGGCCTGCCGCGCCTTGGGGTTACCGCGCACGTGTTCAGCTGCGAACCCGTCAAAGGCCTGATCATAGGCTGGGTTCACCGCCACAAGCTGCCCCTGCAAATGGGTCGAAAGCTCGGTTATTTCAATACCATTTTCAGCCGCAACACCGACCAGTTCGTCACAATAGGACCGCGAGCTGGCCGCCTTGGCCAAATCAAACAGGCGGGCATCCCAGCTGGGGATCTGCACGCCTTTGTAACCACAATCCGAGGCCCATTTGGTGATGCCCGCCCAGGAATTGAACGGGGCCTCATCGCTGGCGAACTGTGCCAGAAACAGAGCCGGTCCCTTGATCGTTTTCATGTTAATTCCTCCCAGAAAATGAAGGGGGCCATTTCGCCAGCCCCCTTCTTTGTGCTTTTTAAACCCAAAGCTTAGAACGGCGAGTCAGGGAAGTAAAAGCTTGCCGCGTTTTCCGGGGTGATTAAAGTCGCCCCCAGAATGTAGCGGCCAGCAACCGGACCATTGGATTTAAAAGCAGCAACCGTTACATCCATTGCCGTGGCAATCATTGATGGCGGATACAGAACGTCAACTGGGACCAGCGTGTCGCCGTCCATAATCGACTTGATGGTTTCCTTCATGCCGGCACCGCCGACAACAAACATACCGTCGCCATCGCGGCCGGCCTGTTTCAGGGCTGCGACAACACCGATAGCAATGTCATCATCCTGTGCCCAGACCGCGTCGATGTCGGGGAACCGGCTGAGGAAATCCTGCATCACCTCAAAGCCATCATCGCGGTTCCAGTTGGCGTGCTTGTGATCCAGAATGTTAATCCCGGTGCCTTCCATTTCGGCCATAAAGGCATCGAAACGCTCGTTATCAATGATTGTCGGGATGCCGCGCAGCACCACGATATTGTCGCCGGATGTCAGGCGACCCTTCATGTAGACAGCCGACACCCGGCCCAGTTCCGGGTTGTTGCCCGCCACATAAATGTCTTCGATGCCCGGCTGGCTCAACCCGCGGTCAACAACGGTGATCAGGGCGCCGGTTTTCTTGACGTTGAGAACCGGATCGGTCAGCGGCTCGGATTCAAACGGCAGCACCACCAGGGCGTCAATTTTATGCACCGAGACCAGATCCTCCAGCGCCGAGGCCTGGGCGTTGGGATCGGGCGAGTTGATCAGGATCAGGTCAATATCCGGGTATAGCGCCTCCAGCCGCTTTTCGGCCTGCTCGGCGTGCCAGTTCATGCCAGCCGCCCAGGCATGGGTCGGGGTTGGATAGCTGACACCGATTTTAATGGTCTCTGCGCTGAGTGCAGCTGCGCTCAGAGCCAGTGCACCGGTCAATGCCAGGGCGCTTAGGGATTTCAGGGTCTTCATAGTTTCTCCTCCACTGGTGAATTTGGGCGCACCTCTCTCCTCCGGTGGCGCCCGGTTCGTCTCATTTGGGAAAATTTCCCGCCGTGTTCTTAAACTCTTAGCTCTTGCTGGCTTTTGCTTTGCCCCAGTCACCGCGCTGCAACCACACCGCGATGATGATGATCAGACCCTGCATTGTCCCGTTCAGGTAATTTGAGATCAGATCGGTAAAGTTCAGAATATTGCCGATGGTGGTCAGGATCAGCGCGCCCAGAATGGTGCCGCCAATCCGGCCATAGCCGCCCTTTAGAACAGTGCCGCCAATGATCACTGCGGCGATTGCCTCCAGCTCCCACATCACTCCGGTCGACGCCGAGGCCGAGCCCAGGCGAGGCACATAGATGATGGTCGCCAGTGAGACGCAGAGCCCCTGGATCACATAGGTCATGGTCTTGATCCGGTCGACCTTGATGGCCGAATATCTGGCGACACTCTCGTTGGAGCCAATGGCGGTGCAATAGCGGCCAAAGGCGGTCCGGTTCATCAGCAGCCAGCCACAGATCGACACCGCGATGAACACCCAGACCGGCGCTGGCAGACCCAGCACGCTGCCGTAATAGACCGGCCGGTAGGTGCCACGGATGGCAAAGTCGAGCGATAGGGTGCCGCCATCGGCAAAATAGGTGACCAGTGAGCGGTAGATGCCCATGGTGCCCAGGGTCACAATAAAGGCCTCTATCTTGCCTTTGGTGGTCAGCACCCCGTTGATCCAGCCAGCCCCAAGGCCCAACAGAATGGAACATCCACCGCCGAGCAGAACAGTGGCCAGCCCCGGCCCTAGGGTTTCCATGGCCGCGTTCATGATGATGATCATCACCCCGGCAATCGCCGCCGCCATCGAGCCCACCGACAGGTCAATGCCACCCGCAGTGATCACAAAGGTGGCGCCAACCGCGATGATGCCAATAAAGGCCGAGCGGGTCAGCAGGTTGGTCAGGTTGCCCTCACTCAGAAAGGCCGGGTTCAATAGAAAGCCGATGATGCACAATAGGAAAAGCGCAATGGCCGGGCCTGCGGTCTTGATGTCAAACCGCATCCGCTTGTTCTTTGGGGTTGTCTCTGCTGTCACTTCGCTCATCCCTTGCTCTCCCGCTTTAGTCCTGCGGCATAGCGCACGATTTCGTTTTCATTGATGTCGTCACCCGTCAGCACCCCCATCACCTGCCCCTCGCGCATCACCACAACACGGTGGCTGATGCCAATAACCTCGGGCATCTCGGACGAGATGATCACCACCGACACGCCTTCGGCAGCCAGAGCGGCGATGAAGTGATAGATCTGCTGTTTGGTGCCCACGTCGATGCCGCGCGTTGGTTCATCAATGATGACAATGCGCGGCTCGCTCTCCATCACCTTGGCCAGCAGCAGTTTTTGCTGGTTGCCGCCGGACATGTCGCCCACCTTGATATTTGCGTCACGGGTGCGGATGTCAAAACGACGGATGGCGCGTTCCAGCGCCGCCTCCTCGGCGGCAACATCCAGCCCAAAGCGGCGAATGAATTTAGGCAGCGAAAACAGCGTCAGATTGGGCCGCATCTGCTTGTCCAGCAACAGACCTTTGGCTTTGCGATCCTTGGTCAGATAGGCCAGCCCGGCATCGCGGGCTTCCGCCACATCGGCAAATCGGGTCTCGACCCCATCAACCAGGATCTGCCCCGATGCGATCGGCTCCAGCCCGCAGATTGCCTCAAATACCGCGCTGCGACCGGCGCCGATCAACCCCGAAAACCCCAGAATTTCGCCCTGACGAAGGTCGAACGAAACATCGTGAACACCCTTGGCGCAGAGATCACGAACCTCCAGCACCCGCACAGCATCGACATCGGCCTCATGCATCGGCGGGTACAGATCAGACAACTCGCGTCCGACCATCATCTGCGCCATCGCATCCGGGGTCAGCAACTCGGCCTTTTGCGAGCCAATCCACTGGCCGTCGCGCAGGATGGTGACGCGATCCGCAATCTGCTTCACCTCAGAGAGCTTATGGGACACAAAAACAATGGCAACACCCTTGGACTTGAGCCGCTCAACCTGGCGGAAAAACAATTCTGTCTCAGCCTCGGTCAACACTGCGGTGGGTTCATCCATGATCAGGACACGGGCATTGCGGCTAATGGCCTTGGCCACCTCAACCATCTGCTTTTCAGCAATGGACAGGTCCGAAATTCGGGCCGAGGGTGAGATATCAACGCCAATATCCTGCAAGTACCCAGACACTTTTTCGCGCATCTTGTCGCGCTGCAACAACCCGCGGTGGGTCAACTCACGGCCCAGAAAGATGTTTTCCTCAACCGTCATCTGCTCGGCCAGGTTCAACTCCTGATGGATCAGCACAATCCCCAGCGTCTCGGCCTCGCCATCCGGCGGCAGCACCACCTCCACGCCGTCAAACAGAATGCGACCAGATGTCGGCGCGTGAAACCCTGACAGGATCTTCATCAGGGTCGACTTGCCAGCGCCATTTTCACCAATCAGTGCATGAACTTCGCCAGGGTGAATTTCCATGCTGACACTGAACAATACCGGCACAGCGCCAAATGACTTGCTGATATGGTCTGCCTTCAGAACCGTGGCCGTTTCTGGTGTCTCATCAAACATCATCATCCCCATCCCGCCGTTATGTAAGTGAGCGAGCCTGATTGTCGGATGTAAACCTTTTCATAACCCATGTAAACCTTTACATAAGGAGATGTAAACCTTTTCACATACAGACAATACCGTTATAGAATTGCTTAAACACTTGCAAAACAATGGCGAAAGCAGCCACAAGCACATCGTTTTTGAGGGTCAGGGAAATTGAAAGAAATGCCGGAAAGACCAGCGACTATCGAGGACGTGGCCAAGCTGGCTGGCGTCTCTATCGCGACGGTCAGCCGGGCGATTCGCAAGCCCGAGAAGGTTGCCGAGAGCACCCGCAAGAAAGTGACCGCCGCCATTGCCCGCACGGGATATATTGCCAATGCCATGGCGCAGAACCTGCGCATGCAGCGGTCGCAAATGGTGATGGTTCTGACCCAGTCCATTGCCGACCCCAATTTCCCCGGCATCCTGATCGGGTTGGAAAAGGCGGCCAATGACCGCGGCTATGGGGTTTTGATCGGCAATACCGAAGGCACCATCTCGCTGGAGGAAAACCACATGCGGTTCCTGGCCTCGGGTATGGTAGATGGGCTCATCCTGCTGACCGGACACCTGCCCGTTGCCGGCCGTCCCAACAGCCCACCCTCGGCACTGCCGCAAATGGTTGCCGCCAGTTGCCCCGTCAGTTGCCCCGCCAGCCGCACTGACCTTCCCTATGTTGGGGTTGATGACGTTGCGGCGTCAAAAATGGCCACCGAATATCTGATATCTCTGGGCCACCGATCCATTGCCTACATCGCCGGCGGCAGCAGCGACGCGGTGTCGGATCTGCGTCTGGATGGCTACTGCAAGGGGCTTGCCGAGGCCGCCGATCCGCTGCCGGTCTGGCGGGTTGACGGCGATGGATCCAGCGAGGGCGGCCGCGCTGCGGTAGAGCGGTTGTTCATCAAAGATACGCTGCCGACTGCCTTTTTCTGCTACAATGACGACACTGCAATTGGCGTGATCAGCGCCTTGAAACTGCGCGGCTACCGCATTCCCGAAGATTTCTCGGTGATCGGTTTTGACGACATCCCCTTTGCCAACAACATTACCCCGGCGCTGACCACAATCCGCCAACCGCGCACCCGGATTGGCGAACTGGCGATGGGGCAATTGCTGGACCGCCTTGCAGGCAGCGACGATAAAACACTGGAAACCCTGCTACACGGCGATCTTGTTGTCCGCGAAAGCTGCGGCCCCGCCCCTATTCGGCGCAGCCGCTAGCCGCCTTGAAGGTGCGCAACACATGGCGGGTGGCCTGAACCAACGGGTCATGTGTCTCTTTCAGAATTGCCACCCGATCAAACCGCGACGGATCGCGGTTCACTGCGTCGCGCAGAGCTGCGCCAAACACCATGCGCAGCTCGGTGCCGATATTGAACTTGCAGACCTTTGACCCCCGCGCCAGTGCCCGGCGTTGAAACTCGGGCACGCCAGAGCCGCCGTGGATCACCAGCGGCACAGTTGTCACCGCTTCGATGGAGCGAATGCGGGCCTCGTCCAGCCCACCTTCTTTGTCCTGTTGCAGGTGAACATTGCCCACCGAAATCGCCATCGCGTCAACACCGGTCTCGCGGGCAAATTTTGCAGCTTCGTCTGGGTCGGTGCCGGCGGACCCTTCACCACCGCTATAGCCAACGAAACCAATCTCGCCCTCACAGGACACCCCCGCCGCATGGGCCATTTCAACAATGGCGGCAGTATCGTCGATGTTCTGCGACAGCGATGTGCGTGATCCGTCGAACATCACCGAGGTAAAGCCGCTTTCAATCGCCACACGGCAGTCGTCGGCGGTGTAACCGTGATCCAGATGCGCCACTACGGGAACCGAGGCCTGCTCGGCCAGATGCCGAAACATCTTGCCCAGCACAGGCAGTGGCGTGTGATCACGGCAAGACGGGCCAGCCTGCAAAATAACCGCCACGTTTTCAGCCTCGGCTGCGGCCACATAGGCGCGCATTTCCTCCCAGCCCAATGTCACCAATCCAGCAACGGCATA
Source organism: Parasedimentitalea psychrophila (assembly GCF_030285785.1). NCBI lineage: Bacteria > Pseudomonadati > Pseudomonadota > Alphaproteobacteria > Rhodobacterales > Paracoccaceae > Parasedimentitalea > Parasedimentitalea psychrophila. The sequence continues at coordinate 340,207 of NZ_CP127247.1, forward strand.
GTTGTTCTTCAGTGCGGGTTGCAGCACATCCGCCAGCGTGACCAGCGTCATTTGAACTTTGCGATCATGTCTTTGATACCCGGAATGGTCTCAATCTGGGCGGCATGGGTTGGCTGGAAATACTGCACCAGCGAGCGCTGGCTGAGGCCGCCAAGAATTGTGAAGTAATACATCTCGTAGCCCGGCAGCACGGCGCAGGGGTGATAGCCGCTGTCCAGCATGACGGTCGAGCCATCCATGATATGATAGGCCTCGCCCGGCGTGTTATCCTCACGCTGAAGCATCTGCACACCCGAGCCATAATTGGGACGGAAGCGGAAATTGTAGGTTTCGTCGTGGCGGGTCTCAACCGGCAGACGGTCGGTGTCATGCTTGTGCGACGGAAAGCCCGACCAGCCGCCCTGCCCCACGGTATACAACTCGCTGACCAGCAGACGGCCGACTTTGCCGTGCTGCTTTTGCCCCAGAATATGCTTGATCTTGCGGTGGGTTTTGGTGTCGTCGCTGCCGTATTGCACCAGATCAATGTCACCTGCGCGCACCTCAAACGGATCCAGAACCTTGTCGTATCTGGCCCCGGCGATAAATATCTCGGTCTCGTCTGAGACGCAGACAATGGTCACCTTGGCGCCCACCGGGACATAGACCCCTTCGGGCTCTCCATCCCAGACATCAATGGTCCGCTTGCCCAGATTGGAATAGCTGACGCCCTCAACATCGACATCCACGGTGCCGGTTGCCGGCGCCACGCAGGTCTCATATCCCGGCACCTGATATTCAAAGGCCTCGCCTTTCTTCAGCTTGACGATGTTGAAATAGTTCAGCGGAACAGTTGCGTCGTCCACGTCCACAATGGGAATGTTCTTATTGTCATGCGGTGCGATGTGCATAGTTTGATCCTTTAGCGAGGGTCGGTCGGGCCAGGGTGCGAGGCCAGGAAGGTTTCAAGCTCGGCCATGACGGGCATGGCAGGGGCGCAGCCGGGGCGGGCCACCACGATTGAGGCGCAGGCGGAGCCGCGCAAAACTGCATCCTGCATTTCGCGCCCCTCGGCGAGAGAGGCCAGCAACCCCGCCATAAAGCTGTCGCCAGCGCCGGTGGGTTTCAAGGCAGTCACCGGGTAGATCCCGGTGCGGATCTCTTGCTGGTTGGCAAAGGTCACAGCCCCCCCAGGGCCCATTTTATAGACCACGATTGCGGCGCTGGACCTGGCAAGTGCGCGCGCCCTATCCAACCCGCGACTGATGTCGCCCGCCATAAAGCCAAACTCTTCGTCATTGCCGACGATCACATCAGACAGCGCGCCAGCCCGCGACAGCACCTCTTCGGCGACCTGTGCCGACGGCCAGCTGTAGGGGCGATAGTCGACGTCAAAGATGATCGGCAGACCGGCCTCGCGGGCCAGCTCAAACGCCCGGAAGGTTGCCGAACGTGACGGCTCAGCCGCAAACACCGTGCCCGCCGTGATCAGGGCGCCGTATTGGCTATAGTCCACCGCCTCGACATCTTCGATGCTCATCTGAAAATCGGCGGCATTGTTGCGGTAGATAACGGACTGGTGGTCGGCGAGCCGTGTCTCATAGATCGCCAGGGAGGTCCGGGCTTCACCGGTGATCCGTTTCACATGGGTGCGATCAATGCCGTAATGGTCCAACTGGCCTTCGCAATACCAGCCGACCGCATCGTCAGAAACTGAGGTGAGCAAAGCTGACTGGCACCCCAGTTTGACCAGCCCGGCCGCGATATTGGCACTGCTGCCGCCCATGGCGACAGCCATAGTGGTGGCATCACGGATGCTGGTCCCGGCCGGATCAGGACTCAGGTCCATTCCGACCCTTCCAATGACCAGAAAATTGCGTTTTTTGATTCCGTCCAGGATCACTTGCGGCCCTCCGTATTGCCTGCTTTGGCGGCGTCCAGCACCTCGGGATAGGGATAGTTCATCCCCAGCAATTGACGCAACTCGGGGCTGGCGTTGTCTAGGAATGGTTGCGGCAACGCCGCAGGCATGTCCTCCATCGGTTTCACCCACTTGGGCAGATACTGGATCAGAATTGCACTGCGATCGTGATCTGCCTTGTTTGGCATCGCACAGTGCCAGGTCACCCCGTAAAACAGGGCGACATCGCCCGGCTCGCCGGTCATGCGCTCGCAGCGGTTATAAAATCCATCCTCGGGCGCGGGATAGCGCAGCTCTCGCTGGCTACCCGGCACATAACCGGTGGCGCCGCTTTCCTTGGTGAACGGGTCCAGCAGCACCGATACCTGCGCGTTCATCGGAAACGAGCCGTTGAACCCCACCGGATGGGTCTCAGGCTTATGGAAATCCCAATAGGGGTAATCCACATGCGGCTCCTGCCCCGGCCCACCGGGCAGAATGCGATTGGCGGCGATTGAGCCCATGATGAACTCGGTGCCCAGAAAACTGCGCAGGACATTCATCAGCACCGGATGGGTCGCCATGTGCGAGAACACCTCGCCCTTGGCCAGCAGGTTCCAGACCCGGCGTTGCAGGTTCAGATTGCCTGCACCCTCGGCCGCGCCTTGAAAATGGGTGGCCTTTTCGGCGGAGTGTTCCGAGTGCGCCATGACAATGGCCCGCGCCTCGGCGATCTCTTGCGCGGTGAACAGTCCTGAAATTCCGACCGCTCCGCCACCATTCAAAAGCTCTTCAACAATCTCGGCTGGATTTGCTGTTGCTGCGGTAAACCGTTTCATCATACGCCCTTTCGCTGTTTGTCTCGGCTGGCTTCCCAGTCGGTGTGCGCCTCGCGAACACGATTGCTTGTGGTGATATGCGGGGTGCCGACCTCCCACCAGGTATGGCCTTCGGTGGTCCAGCCCTCATAGGGGTCGACCTTCATAACGATCACATAGGTCCGGGCGCTGGCTTTGGCCCGTTTGAACGCCGCACCCAATTCATCCGGGTTTGACACGGTTTCAGCAACGGCCCCCTGCGCCGCTGCATGGGCCTCAAAGTCCACCGCAAACGGTTCGGGAATTGTCGGGCAATCCGCAAGAAGGTTGTTAAAGCTTTCATTGCCGGTGTTGTTCTGCAGCTTGTTGATGACCGCAAAGCCACCATTATCCAGCACCAGAATAATCAGCTTTTTCTGGCTGAGCACGGAGGAATAGATGTCCGAATTCAACATCATGTAGGAGCCATCACCAAGGAAAACGATGGTGTCGCGTTCGGGTTCCCGCTGCATCTGCGCGATCCGGGCGCCCCAGGCCCCGGCGATCTCGTATCCCATGCAGGAAAAGCCAAATTCAACATCGACGGTCCCGATATCCAGCGTGCGCCAGTTGGCGGTCACCTCGGCCGGTAATCCCCCTGCGGCGGCCACCACGCGGTCGCGCGGATCACACAGTTCGTTCACAATACCAATGGCCTGCGCATAAGAGGCCGGCCGATTGCCGTATTCAACATTCTCAGCGACATAGGCATCCCAAGTGGCGCGCCCCGCCTGTGCCTGCCTGGTCCAGCTGGCCGGGGTTTGATAGCCGGCAACAGCCGTTCCCAACTGGCCAATCGACAGCTTGGCATCGCCGACAACCGGCAGTGACATATGCTTAGCCGCGTCATGCCGGGCTGCGTTGATTGAGATAATCCGGGCATCCTTGGCAAAAGCCGTCCACGATCCGGTGGTAAAGTCCTGCAGCCGGGTGCCCACGGCAACAATCACGTCCGCCTGCTCGGCGATCTCGTTGGCACTGTTGGATCCCGTGACCCCAAGTGGCCCGATATTCAGCGGATGGGTTGCCACCATATTGGCCCGGCCGGCGATGGTTTCGACCACCGGGATTTGATGTGCCTCGGCAAAGGCGGTCAATTCAGCCACCGCGCGCGAATACTGCACCCCGCCACCGGCGATGATCATCGGGCGCTTTGCCGATTTCAACAGGGCCGTCGCATCGGCAATTTCATCGGCATCCGGGCTGATACGGCGAATACGGTGGACCTTTTTCTCAAAGAACACCGATGGGTAATCATAGGTCCAGCCTTGCACATCCTGCGGCAGCCCCAAAAACGCCGGGCCACAATCCGCCGGATCGAGCATAGTGGCAATTGCAGCGGGCAGCGACTGGATCACCTGCGCCGGATGGGTGATGCGGTCCCAGTAGCGCACAACCGGCTTGAAGGCGTCATTCACCCCAAATGTCGGATCGCCAAAATTCTCCATCTGCTGCAGAACCGGATCGGGCAGCCGGGTCAGAAACGTATCGCCACACAATAGCAGCATCGGCAGCCGGTTGGCATGCGCCAGCGCCGCCGAGGTCAGCAGGTTCGAGGTGCCCGGCCCGGCGCTGGCAGTGCAGAACATAAACCGCTGGCGCAGCCACTGTTTGGCATAGCCGGCAGCGGCGAACCCCATGCTTTGCTCGTTCTGGCCACGGTAAAGCGGCAACGCGTCCTGAACCTCGTGCAGCGCCTCACCGAGGCAGGTCACATTGCCGTGGCCAAAGATACCAAAACCGCCGCCGCACAGGCGCATCTCTGCGCCGTCGATCTCGATGTACTGGTTGCTTAGCCAGCGAATAATTGCCTGCGCGGTGGTCAGGCGGATGGTGTCTGATGTTGGCGTCATTTCAGCACGACCTTTGTTGGATTTTCCGGCACCCAGTCGAATGCGGCTTGCTAGAATTCGAATCTCAGGATACAAATTTTGCAACCGGTTGCAAACTCAAATTCAGCAGGAACCCGAAACATGGTGGAAATTGGCATTGGCATTCTTGGCGGTGGCTACATGGGCAAAGCCCATGCTGTTGCCATGTCTGCGGTTGGTGCGGTCTTTAACACGCGACTGCGCCCCCGACTGGAAATGGTCTGCGCGTCATCGGCCGATAGCGCCGAGCGGTATCGTCTGGCCTACGGCTTTCGCCGCGCCACTGAGGACTGGCGTGCGCTGGTGAATGACCCATTGGTCGAGGCCATTGTGATTGCCTCCCCTCAGTCGACCCACCGCGCTGTAGCCGAGGCCGCCTTTGCTCTGGGCAAGCCGGTTTTCTGCGAAAAGCCTTTGGGCGCCTCGCTGAACGACAGCCGGGCGATGACCGCCGCCGCCGAGGCCTCGGGCTGCGCCAATATGGTGGGATTCAACTATATCCGCACCCCGGCCAGCCAGTATGTGCGCAGGTTGATTGCCGATGGCAAACTGGGCCAGATCACCATGTTCCGCGGTGAGCATACCGAGGATTTCTATGCCGACCCCAAGGCCCCTGCCACATGGCGCTGCAGCGGCCAGTCCAATGGCACCATGGGCGATCTGGCACCACATATGATCAACGGCGCGCTGGCCCTGATGGGGCCAATCAGCCGCGTCATGGCGGAAATCGAAACCGTGCATAAAACCCGCCCGGGCGGCGACGTGACCAATGACGACCATGCGCAGATGATGTGCCGGTTTGAAAACGGCGCCATGGGGCAGATGTATTTCAGCCGCGTCGCAACCGGGCGCAAGATGGGTTATGCCTATGAAATCACCGGCACCAAGGGGGCTGTGCGGTTTGATCAGGAAGATCAGAACGCAGTCTGGCTGTACCAGATGGACACCCCCGAGGCCGAGCGTGGATTCACCAAGATCCTGACCGGCCCCGCCCATCCTGACTATGAACCGTTTTGTCAGGGCCCGGGCCACGGCACCGGATATCAGGATCAGATCATCATCGAGGCAAGGGATTTCCTGACTGCCATCGAGACCGGACAACCGGTTTGGCCAACCTTCCGCGACGGAATGGATGTCAACCGAGTGATAGCAGCTGCTTTCGCCTCGTCGCGAGACCGTAAGTGGCAAGATATAAACGCGTTCTGAGCCTTTGAAAGGGACGAACAAATGACAATCAGAATTGGCAACGCTCCCTGTTCATGGGGGGTGGAATTTGCGGATGACGCTAGAAACCCCAGCTGGAAATCCGTCCTCAGCGACTGCGCCAAGGCCGGCTACAAGGGCATTGAGCTGGGCCCCGTTGGCTATATGCCCGAGGACCCGGCTGAGCTGGGCGACGCGCTGGCGCAACATGAGCTGGAGCTGATTGGCGGCGTGGTGTTCCGCGCCTATCATGATCCGGACGCCTGGGACGAGGTACTGGATGCCACCCACCGCACTGCGCGCGCGCTAAAGGCACATGGGGCCGAGCATCTGGTGCTGATCGATTCCATCTCGCCGCGCCGCGCCCCCACCGCCGGCCGCGCCTCTGAGGCCGCGCAGATGGACAAGGCCGAATGGGCTGCTTACCGCGACCGCATCGCCGAAACAGCGCGGATCGGCAGCGAGGAATACGGGCTGACCGTTGGTATCCACGCCCATGCCGCAGGTTTCATGGATTTTGAGCCCGAGCTTGAGCGCCTGCTGGACGAGGTTGACGACAAGATCCTCAAGATCTGCTTTGACACCGGCCACCACTCTTACGCCGGCTTTGACCCGATCGCCTTTATGAAGCGCCATGTGGACCGGATTTCCTACATGCATTTCAAAGACATCAACCCGAGGGTCAAAGCAGATGTCATTGCCAGCCGGGCCGGGTTCTACGATGCCTGTGGTCAGGGCATTTTCTGCAACCTGGGCGACGGCGACGTGGATTTCCCGGCGGTGCGTCAGGTGCTGTTGGAGGCGGGCTTTGCCGGCTGGTGCACGGTCGAGCAGGACTGTGACCCCACGCTGGACCCAGATCCCATCGGTGATGCGCGCAAGAACCGTGAATACCTTGAAACTATTGGCTTTAACTAAGGAGCCTAACAGATGACAAAATTGAAATGGGGCATGATCGGCGGCGGCGAAGGCAGCCAGATCGGCCCGGCACACCGCCTGGGCGCACTGGCTGACGGCTTGTTTGATCTCACCGCTGGCGCGCTGGATCACCGGCCTGAACAGGGCCGCGACTATGCTCTGCGCCTGGGCGTGGCGGCAGATCGCGCCTATGGCGACTGGCGCGAAATGCTCGCTGGCGAGAAAAACCGCGAGGATCGGATTGATCTGGTCACAATCGCAACCCCCAACTCCACCCACTTTGAGATCACCAAGGCGTTTCTAGAGGCCGGGATCAACGTGCTGTGCGAAAAGCCGATGACCATGACCGTCGAAGAGGGCGAGGAAATCGTCCGGGTGGCCGAGGCCACCGGTAAGATCTGCGCCGTGAACTACTGCTATTCCGCCTACCCGATGGTGCGTCAGGCCCGTGCCATGGTGCGCAGCGGCGAGATCGGCAAAGTGCGGCTGATAGTGACCAACTTCAGTCACGGCCACCACGGCGACGCCACGGATGCAGACAATCCACGGGTGCGCTGGCGCTATGATCCGGCGATGGCCGGGGTCTCTGGGCAGTTCGCCGATTGCGGTATCCACGCCCTGCATATGGCTAGTTTTATCAGCAATGACGAGGTAGAAAACCTGTCGGCTGACTTTGCCTCGACCATTCCCAGCCGCCAGCTGGAAGATGACGCAATGGTCAATTTCCGCATGAGCGGTGGCACTGTTGGGCGCCTGTGGACATCGTCAGTGGCGATTGGCCGTCAACACGGCTTTGACATCCAGGTGTTTGGCGAGACCGGCGGGCTGCGCTGGACCTCGGAGCAGCCGAACCAACTGATCTATACTCCGGTTGGCGGTCGCACTCAGATCATTGAAAAAGGCGAGGCAGGGCTCCACGAAGACGCTCAGCGCCTGTCGCGTGTGGCCATTGCCCACCCCGAAGGCTTTCCGCTGGCAGTTGCCAATATCTACTGCGATCTGGCCGATGCCATTCGCGGCGAGACCCGTGACAGCCTGCCCAGAGCCGTTGACGGATTGCGGTCAATGGCTGCGGTTCACACAGCGGTGGCCTCGGCCAAGGCGAACGGAGCCTGGATGGACGCCCGTCCGTCAATCTTCCGTTAGGTCGTAACCGGCCTGCGCAGTGTTCCCCTCTCGATCAACGTGCAGGGGAACAAGCGCGCCTCGGGGTAGTGGTCAGGCGTTTCCAGTTGAGACACCATCAGGTCCACAGCGGCATTGGTAATTTGGCGGATGGGCTGCCGGATCGTCGTCAGGTTGATGTTCTCCCAGCCCGCCATTTCCATGTCATTCAGGCCCAGCACCCCAATGTCCCCGGGCACCTGCAGCCCGCGGCTTTCTATGGCGCTCAGCGCCCCAATCGAAATCACATCATCGGCGCCAAAATACACCTCGGCGTGACCACCACGGTCCAGCAGGCCCAGCATCGCCGCGCGGCCAGCGGCAAACGAGTATTCACTGGAATAGGCATGCGAGAACCTCAGCTCAGGGTGCGCGGCCATTTCGGCGGCAAAGCCTTGAAAACGATCCGAGGTGGAGACCGCATTTTCCGGCCCGCCCAGAAATCCAATATGTTTATAGCCTCGCCCAATCAGCGTGCGCGCCGCAAAAGCACCGGCCGCGACGTTATCAATGCCAACCAGATTGGCATTTGGGTTGTCTTTGTAGCGCGCAAAGGCAAACACCACCGGAATATTGGCCTTATCAAATGATCCCGCAAAACTGGCCGGGACAGTCGAGGAGACCACGATCACCCCATCCACCGAGTATTGACGCAGCATGCGGACGCTTTCATCCGGCCCCTGGTCGCCGGTCAGGTTGACCAGCAGCGGTCGCAGCCCGCGTTCCTGCAAACCAGAGGTAAACAGATCAAAGACCCTCAGGAAAAATGGATTCTTGAAGTTATTGGATACCAACCCGATCAGCTTCGTGCGGCCAGTGGTCAGCGAGGAGGCCAGCGCATTGGGACTATAGCCCAGCTCATCGGCGGCGGCTTCAACCTTGTGCCGCATCTTGTTGGAAACCGAAGCACCATCGGTAAATGTCCGAGACACCGCAGACCGGGAAACCCCGGCGCGTTCGGCAACCTCTTTCAATGTAACGGCCATCCTGTCCCGATCCCCTGATCCTGCGGTACGCGTTCTAGCTGCTTTACGCGGCAAAGACAGTATCAAAAATTTAAGGAAATTTTGCAACCGGTTGCAAGGGGGTCTCAAGTGTGGTTAGATATGAGTCGAAGAGACGGAGATAACCGTTTTTTTGCACCAAGAGACGGTATTTTCTGGGAGGGAAACAATGACTTCACTAATGAAGAAACTGATGCTGGCGACAGCCGTTGTGGCGACACCAATGATGATCGCAACAACCGCATCCGCTGAGGGCGAGAAATATATTCTGGTCAGCCACGCTCCGGATAGCGACAGCTGGTGGAACACAGTCAAAAACGGTCTCGCACTGGCAGGCGAGCAGATGAATGTCGAGGTTGAATACCGCAACCCGCCAACCGGTGATCTGGCTGACATGGCGCGGATCATTGAACAGGCTGCCGCATCCCAGCCCAACGGCATCATCACCACGCTCAGCGATTTTGACGTGCTGTCCGGCCCGATCCAAGCGGCTGTAGACAGCGGTGTCGACGTGATCATCATGAACTCGGGCACCCCCGAGCAGACCCGCCAAGTGGGCGCGCTGATGTATGTGGGCCAGCCCGAATATGACGCCGGTCTTGCGGCTGGACTGCGGGCCAAGGGCGATGGGGTGGGCAGCTTTCTCTGCGTCAACCACTATATCAGCTCGCCCTCCTCCACTGAGCGCTGCCAGGGCTTTGCCGATGGTCTGGGCGTCGATCTGGCCAACCAGATGATCGACAGTGGACAGGATCCATCCGAGATCAAGAACAAAGTGATGGCCTATCTGAGCGCCAACCCTGAAACGGATGCGATCCTGACACTGGGCCCAACCAGCGCCGATCCGACGCTGCTGGCGCTGGATGAAAACGGTCTGGCCGGTGACATCTACTTCGGCACTTTTGATCTGGGCGAAGAAATCGTCAAAGGCATCAAGGCCGGCGTGATCAACTGGGGCATCGACCAGCAACCGTTCCTGCAGGCCTATCTGCCGGTTGTGGTGATGACCAACTATCACCGCTACGGTGTGCTGCCCGGCAACAACATCAACTCCGGTCCTGGTTTTGTCACCGCCGACGGACTTGAAAAAGTCGAGATGTTTGCGGGCGAATACCGCTAACTCTTCCGAATTAGGGCGGTCAGTGCAAATTGGCCGCCCTTTTACCATCCAACATCTGGACCAGGTAAGGCCATCCTAATGCCCGAAGCACCAACCCCTGCCCTAGACGGCGACGAGCGCATCAAGACCCGTTCCCGCTTTCGAGAATCTCTGATCCGTCCCGAACTGGGCGGCATTGTCGGCACCGTCCTCGTTTTCACGCTGTTTTTGCTGTTCGCCTTCGACAGCGGCATGTTCAACAGCCAGGGCATTATGAACTGGAGCCAGGTTTCCGCTCAGTTCATGATCATTGCAGTGGGCGCCTGCCTGCTGATGATCGCCGGCGAATTCGACCTGTCGGTCGGCTCGATGATCGGCTTTTCCGGCATGATGATTGCGATCTTCAGCGTCACCTTGGGCTGGCCAGTCTGGCTGGCAATCCTGGTCACATTTGTGCTGTCGCTGGCAATCGGAGCGCTGAACGGCTTTATCGTGGTGCGGACCGGCTTGCCCAGCTTCATTGTCACGCTGGCCTTCCTGTTCATCCTGCGCGGATTCACCATCTATTTGCCGCAGACGGTTGAACGCAAAACAATTATCGGCGGTATCAAGGACGTTGCCGAGGGCGATTGGCTGGCGCCGTTATTCGGCGGCAAGATCTTTACCGGGCTGTTCCAGTGGATGGGCGACGCCGGTATCATCGCGGTGTTTGAGCGTGGCACCCGCCAGGGCCAGCCGGTGGTAAGCGGCATTCCCATGCTCATAGTATGGGCGCTGGTTCTGGTGGTGATTGGTCATATCCTGTTGACAAAAACCCGGTTCGGGAACTGGATTTTCGCCGTCGGCGGCGACGCCCAAGCGGCCCGCTACGCTGGTGTTCCGGTCAATCGCGTCAAGATCCTGATGTTCATGGCCACCGCCTTTTGCGCCACAGTCTTTGCCACCTGTCAGGTGATGGAGTTTGGCTCGGCCGGGGCTGACCGCGGTCTGTTGAAGGAATTTGAGGCGATCATTGCCGTGGTCATCGGCGGCGCTCTGCTGACCGGCGGCTATGGCTCGGTCATTGGCGCGGCTCTTGGGGCGCTGATCTTTGGTGTGGTGCAGCAGGGCCTGTTCTTTGCTGGCGTGGAAAGCAGCCTGTTCCGAGTGTTCCTGGGCGTCATCCTGCTGTTTGCAGTGATCCTGAACACCTATATCCGCCGCATGATCACTGGGGAGAGATAACATGAGCAGCACCCGAAACCCGATCATCGAAATGAAGGGCATCGAGAAGCATTTTGGCTCGGTTATTGCCCTGGCTGGTGTCTCGCTCAAGGTCTATCCCGGTGAATGTCACTGCTTGCTGGGCGACAATGGCGCTGGTAAATCCACCTTCATCAAGACCATGTCCGGGGTCCATAAACCGACCAAGGGCGAGATCCACTTTGACGGCAAACCGCTGAGTTTTGAGCGGCCCCGTGACGCCATCGCTGCGGGTATTTCGACAGTCTATCAAGACCTGGCGATGATCCCGCTGATGTCGGTCAGCCGCAACTTCTTCATGGGCAATGAACCGCTGCGCAGGGTCGGACCGCTCAAGCTGTTTGACCATGAATATGCCAATAAGGTCACCCTGGAAGAGATGGGCAAGATGGGCATAAGCCTGCGCGGCCCGGATCAGGCGGTCGGCACCCTGTCCGGCGGCGAACGTCAGACCGTCGCCATTGCCCGCGCCGTTCACTTTGGCGCCAAGGTGCTGATCCTGGACGAGCCGACCTCGGCCCTTGGTGTGCGCCAGACCGCCAATGTGCTGGCCACCATCGACAAGGTCCGCAAACAGGGGATCGCGGTGGTCTTCATCACCCACAACGTGCGCCACGCGATGGCGGTCGGCGATCAGTTCACGGTTCTGAACCGTGGCAAGACGCTGGGCACCGCCAAACGCGGCGAAATCACTCCCGAAGAACTGCAGGACCTGATGGCCGGCGGTCAGGAGCTGGTGGCGCTTGAAGGCAGCCTGGGCGGCACCGTCTAACACCAAATGCCCCCGCCCGAGTAATCGCGGCGGGGGCAGACGATCAGACGCATCCAGTCGACGGATTTGTCGTATGGATCTGTCGTATGGATCTGTCTCCACATAGTCGAAAGAGACCTTCCTTTCACGGTGACCGGCTTTACTCCTCAGACCGCATAAGCGCGGAACGCCGCATCCACCGGCGTTGCAGCCAAATGGTTGGTGTAGTTCGATAGTGTCTTGACCGAAATTGCCAAAACCACCGCCAAAACATGCTCTTGGGTGAAACCTGCGCTCAGGAAGTCATCCATCAGCGACGGCTCGACTTTGCCGCGCGTCTCGGTCATGGCAAAGGCAAATCGCGCCAGTGCATCCAAACGAAGGTCGGATATCGGTGTCCCCGACCGAAGCGCCTCCAACACATCTGCCGGAACACCCGACATCTTATCCGCGACCATTGAATGGGCCGCAGTACAATAGTCACAGCCATTGGCGCGGCTGATCGCCAGAAAGACCACCTCCTGTTCAACCGAGGAGAAACCCGCGTCCTTCCGAAAGGCTGCGTACCCGGCGTTATACGTGCTCAACACCGCAGGCAGGTTGGCCATATTTCCGTACATGTTGGGCACAAACCCCATCGCCAACTTGGCGGCGGTCAGTTGCTCAGCAGCCGCGGGCAAAGCAGAGTTTTCATCAAGAAGCGGAAGATTCGGCAAAACGGCATGGGTCATCATCTGTAGTCCTTGGCTGGGAAACCGGTGATCAGTTTCTCTTGTGCAAGAGATGTAATTTCATTGCCCAAAATAGATAAGACTGGCTATTTGAATATTATTTATCCAAATTCGGCATGTATCACAGTTGGCATCTATAAAATGGACCATCTATAAAATGGACAATGAACTGGCCCTGCGACTGTTCGTAAGCGTGGTCGAGGAAAACAGCGTCTCCAAGGGCGGCGCCCGGCTCAACGTGCCGCAGTCGTCAGCCTCGCGCCTGCTCACCCGGCTCGAAGAGAACCTCGGCACCCGCCTGCTGCACCGCACCACCCGCAGCCTGCAGCTGACCGAGGCCGGCAGCATTTATTTCGAACGCGCCCGCCAGATCGTCACCGCCCTGGACGAGGCCAGCGCCGCTGTCCGCGATCTCAGCGGCACGCCCTCCGGGCTGCTCAGGGTGACCGCGCCAGCAGGCTTTGCACGCCAGTATATCGCACCGCATCTGGTCGAATTTTCCGCGCTCCACCCCGAGATCAATCTGGGCCTTTCCCTTCAGGACACGGTCGAGGATCTTGTCGGCCTCGGCTACGATGTCGCGATCCGGTTCGGCGCGCTGCCGGACTCCGGGCTGGTCGCTCGCAACCTTGCAGGCAGCGCCCTTGTCGCTTGCGCCAGCCCCGGCTATCTGGATCAATACGGAGCCCCACAACAGGTCTCGGATCTGGCAACACGCAATTGCCTGTGCTTTCGCTCCAACCCCGGCAGCAACAACTGGAGCTTTACCCTTGGCGGCCAGTCTCAGTCGATAAAGGTCGGCGGCTCCATGTACAGCAACAATGGCGATACGCTGATCGCGGCGGCGCTGTCCGGCTATGGAATCGTCATGCAGCCCTGTTGGTCGGTTCAGACCGCGCTGGACAATGGCCAGCTGGTGCGGATCCTGGCCGATCACCAGCACGGCCCCGCCAGCATCCCAATCCATGCGGTCTTTGCCCATAAGCAACACCTGCCGCCCAAGATCCGGGTATTTGTGGAGTTCATGAGCCAGAAAATCAGAGCCAACGCTTGGGCCATATACTAACGCCAGCCAGCTTGACCGGCAGTCCGAGCCGCCGCAACACCCTAATTCGCATCGGCCGATGAGATCGGACATAGGCGGTCCCCATAAAAGCCAGATTTTATGTCAAGGCTACGACAGGGCTGTGGTCGACAAAACTCCGCAATACAAGGGATTATCGCTTGGCCGACTCTCCCCAAGGGAGATAGCATCAAAACTGGACACCGTAGCCTCACGGTGCCTCACGCTGCTTCGGGGCTGAACGTTGAGCCTTCATGGCGTCGCTAAATAGGCACGAAACGGAACCAGACAGGAAGACCGAATGACTATGGTTTCAAAGCTGACACCTGATCCAAGCCAACTGCCCCTTGCAGAGAGACCCGTTTCGGCGGCAAGGATCCTGGAGACCTCGGACGCCGCAGCCTCGATCGCCACCACATATTCCATATCAGTCGGCGATATATTTGCCGGCAGCCTGTCCAGTGGTGACCGGGACTGGGTGGCGATTGAGCTACAGGCCGGCGCGGTCAATACGATCAACCTCAACGGATCATATGGCGGCAGCGGTACCCTGTCCGACCCCTATCTGCGGCTCTACAATTCCGCCGGTGTTATGGTGTCCTCCAACGACGACAACGGTGACAGCCTGAACTCCACCCTGATTGCATCTGTTGATGTCAGTGGCACCTACTATCTTTCCGCAGGCAGTTACCGGGATCTATACGCCGGGACATATGAACTGACCGTCACCTCTGGCGGCACGCCTGAGCCGAGCCCCATTCTGGCAACGCTGGATGAATTGGCGACCTATCTGACCGACGGCTACTGGGCAGACAACAGTTTCATACGCCACAGCTTTGATACCTCGGGCAGCAACATCATCTCGGTAAACCTGACCAGCCTGACCGCCGCCGGACAACAGCTGGCCCGCTGGGCCTTTGACGCCTGGGAAATGGTCGCTGACATCCTGTTCCAGGAGACCTCGAACACCAGTGCAGACATGCGTTTTCAGGATCACCAAAGTGGCGCCTATTCCAGCGCCCACAATGTTGTTAGCGGCAACACGGGATACTCGATTGTCAATGTGTCAACCGACTGGATCAGCAATTACGGCACCACGGTCGACAGCTACTCACTGCAAACTTTTTTCCACGAAATAGGCCATGCTCTGGGCTTGGGCCACCAGGGAGACTACAACGGCAGCGCCAGCTATGGCGTTGATAATAATTTCACAAATGACAGCTGGCAACTGTCGCTTATGTCCTATTTCAGTCAGTCGGAAAACACCGAGACCGAGGCCAGCCATGCCCTACTTCTGACTCCGATGATGGCGGACATCATTGCCATTCAGGACCTATACGGCGCCGCTGGCGGCAGCAGCGAAACGGCTGGCGATACGGTCTGGGGGGCCAATTCTGAGCTTGGCGGACCATTGGGCGAATATTTTGCCAGCCTCACCGGCACCAGCGCCACCGGGCCCTACAACGGAGGCGCCGTGGCCTTTACCATCTATGATCAAGGCGGCACAGACACCCTGGACACCAGCCCCTTTGCAACCGCAAACCGGATCGACATGCGGGGGGGATATTTCTCGGATATTGGCGGCCTGACCGGCAACGTCGGCATCGCCGGTGGCACCCTGCTGGAAAATCTCATTGCGGGGGCTGGCGACGACACTGTCACCGGCAATGGCGCCGACAACGCCATCGACCTGGGCGATGGCAACAACCAGGCCCACGGCGGCACCGGCGCCGACACCCTGAGCGGTGGCGCTGACATGGACAAGCTCTACGGTCAAAACGGTATGGACAGGTTGTTCGGCGGCTTGGGCGACGACGCTCTCAGCGGCGGCAATGGTGCCGACAAGCTCTACGGACAGGACGGTTTGGACAGGCTGTACGGCGGCTCCGGCAACGACACCCTGAGCGGCGGCGATGATGCCGACAAGCTCTACGGACAAGACGGTTTGGACAGGTTGTTCGGCGGATCGGGAGACGACACCCTGAGCGGCGGCGATGATGCCGACAAGCTCTACGGACAGGACGGTTTGGACAGGCTGTTCGGCGGCTCCGGCAACGACACTCTGATCGGCGGCGATGATGCCGACAAGCTCTATGGACAGGACGGTTTGGACAGGCTGTTCGGCGGCTCCGGCAACGACACTCTGATCGGCGGCAATGGTGCCGACAAGCTCTATGGACAGGACGGCAAAGACCGGTTGTACGGCAACGATGGCGCGGATCGGCTATTTGGTGGCAATGGCAACGATCTTTTGCAGGGCGGTGCGCAGAACGACAGATTGTACGGCGACGCCGGGGCAGACCGGCTGATTGGCGATACCGGCAATGACGACTTGTCAGGCAACAGCGGCGCAGACCGCTTGGAAGGCGGCGATGGCGCTGATATACTGACTGGCGGCACAGAGGCGGATATCTTTGTCTTTACAGACGGCACCTGGACCGACCGGGTCACCGATTTCTCCACCCAGGAGGGCGACCGGATCATGTTTAGCGAGGTCACAACCCTGACCTCGTTTGCCGATGTCGCCGCCGCCGCCACGCAGACAGGAGACGGGCTGCTGATTGCCACCGGCAGCGGCGGATCGGTTCTGCTTGATGGCCTGTTGCTCACAGACATGGACATGAACGACTTCATTTTCTGACACCGTTGACTAGATAAACCCGCAGGGTTCGCCCGAATTGCACTTCCCCCGAAATCGGGTAGTATTGCGATAGTGTTGCGGGTTTTCCCTTCAAATCGGATCTTACCAATCCTATTGTAAAAGAATGGTATTTTCTTCGGAGACGGTCATGAAAGCACTTCTTATTCTGCCGACCTTGCTGGTCATCACAGCCTGCGAAGCGCCCAATAGCGCGACGCGGACGACTGCAAACGGCAGCACCGAAATCAAACTTCAAAACAACCAGAATTGCTGGGACAACCGATGCATGCGGTACCATGCATATAACGGCACGTTTTCAATCCCAGGCCGCTATTCGGTCAACGCCCCTGCGGGCGCGATACAGAGCGACGGCTATATATCCGTTGCCGCATTTCAACAGGCCTACACCCGAGCGAGCCGCGCCTCCTACAATGGTCGTGAAAACAGATAGTGCGGCCCCCAAATAGGCCCAGCTCCCCGCGTTTAAGGATCAACGCCGCTGCGGCACCGGTTCCACCTCAACATCGCGGGGCTCGTTTTGGCGGCGAATCACCTTTTCCCAGACCTGACTATCTGACCCGGTTGGCCGATTTCCCCCTGCTGGCCGCCTCTTCGTCGCAATATGCCACTGTCATGCAAATTAATTCCAACCTGTTGCCGAGGTTTCTGGGACTGCTGATAGCGGCCCATTAGCGACAACCAGAGGTATTCCGACCTGACCTTACTCAACTACACGTCGATCAAATTTGTCCGTGCAAATGTGATTATGCATTTTTTTCCAATAGTTATCCGTATTTTCGGAACCATGGAGCCCGCAGGCCTGTGACTGATCGTTTGGCCGGATCGGGCAATATCCGCCCGCAAAAGAGACCGCGGATTTCGGCCAATCTACGCCTATGTTGAATTTAGCTCTTGATAGCTGCGCCACAATCCCGCAAATGGACATGGCTAACGATTTTCTTTTTCGGCCTACTGTCTCCCGTTCTACGGCGTTCAGTCTTTCGATCCAGACCTGACATGCCGGGCTGCCGCACCAACGCGGGCAGCAAATTATAGGAGACTACGGATATGGCCAATGGCACCGTAAAATGGTTCAACTCTACTAAAGGCTTCGGCTTCATCGCACCAGAAGGCGGCAGCAACGATGTATTCGTTCACATTTCCGCTGTTGAGCGTTCCGGTCTGACCGGTCTGGCCGACAACCAGAAAGTGACTTTTGACATTGAGCCCGGCCGTGACGGTCGTGAGTCCGCTGTGAACCTCGCACTGGCATAAGCCTTTTCGAAGACAAGTTATAGAAGCGCGGCCCCTGTTAAGCGGGCCGCGTTTTGCGTTTCCGGCGCCGACTTCACCCCAATACCCACAATGAAATGCGGCGAGTTAACTGAATTTTGTGCTCTTTGGATGCATTCTTTGGCTAGACCAAGATCCCATCCAATAACTTGAGCGATCACCAGCATGATTATAAAGCGAACCATTGCAGCCGCGACCCTCGCATCCATCGCCAGCGTAGCGTTCTCTGCAGAGCTGCCGCTGGCAGACCCGATCTCTGCAAAAATCTTTTTGGAATTGCATAGCATTCAGAAACTGTCCGCCGATATTCGGCCTCTGGTCTCCGCACCGGGTGAGGCGTTTCGCGTCATTGATGGCGACTTCCTTGCCCTAGGCAACCTCAGAATACGTCTGGTTGGTATCGACGCCCCGAAGGCTGCTCAACAATGCAACACAGCAAGCGGTTCATTTTGGGATTGCTCGGCTCAATCCAGTGACCGTGCACGAAATATCATTCACCTGGCCGAGCGTGTCGACTGCTTCAGCAGCGACACTGGCAACCACGGGCTCTACCTTGCCTCCTGCCAGGCAGACGGCCGCGACGTCGGTGCCCTATTGGTCGAAGAAGGACTGGCATGGCCCAACCAGGATCAGGGCTATTATCTTTCTGAATCAAACCTGGCCCAGGCCGATGAGATTGGAATCTGGCAAGCCTACACTCAACCCCCATGGGAATGGCGCATGCAGCAGCACTGACATCGGGACCGTCGCAAATGCCGCAGCAGCTGGCCACCACTCAGCAAGAGCGGCGACCTTGTTCCGCTTGAAATGGATGCCAGGGCAAAGGCGAGTCCAAGATTGAAAGGGGGGGACCGGGCCGCAATGCGCCTCTCTGGGCGCTCTGTAATCGCTCGATAATTTTTGCGGCTATCGCCTGACAGGGCTTTGTTGCACAAATAGGGTGATGGGCATCCTTCGCCTTTCCCCGGACGGACTTATCCTACGGCCCCTGTTTTGAGTATGCCAAGCGCGGTGTCGCCGTTAGGTGCGGCAGCGCGGATCTGGATTTCGGCAACCTGCCGATCGAAGTCTCGCGCTGAGAGGCGCGTCCCCGATGCTGCTGCGCGTCACCTCGATTGCTGGTATCTCTAGTGATTGTTCATCAATACCCCCTCTTGTCTTATGTTTATCCCGGCCCTCATGTGACGGTAGAGCCACTGCCCGGCAGAGGTTTGCACGCAAACCGCGAGAGGGATGAACGGATACATGGGCTTTGGGCTCGCATGACAAGACGAGGTAAGGAAAAGACAAATGAACGAGGCGGAATCGATCGCTGACCGGTAGGTGCATGCAGAGCATGCACCGAGAGGGGTTTCGAAAGATACGCTCGGCACCTTTTGGCTCTCAAACCGTAAGCCCAAACAATTTGCCAACACCAAGACGGGCTTGAGATCGCTCATCCGCTGGGTGCGAGAGGCGGAGGTATCTTTGGTCGTATTCGAGGGTGAGGCGGGCAAGGAATTGATCCAGTGAATCAATTTCCCGTCAAACGGCGTCTATCATCGGCTGCTGGACACCAGTCTTGCAATGCATGATTTACCTTTTGCACCGGTTAACCCACGTCAGGCGCGCCGCTTCGCCGAAGGGACCGGCACAATGGCCAAAACGGATCGGGTTCCTTCTCAGCGATGCAAGCATCACCTGCCAGGCGACGGATGCGGCCATGCTGGGGTCTCTCCTGGAGTTGCAGGCTGACAAACCTAAAATCGAAATGCTTCACAATCTCAAAGGGATGACAACCGCCCGACAGGCTCCCCTTCTCATGCATGTAAACATGCACTGTCAGGCCGTGGATCAAGGATCGGACGGCTGCCAGGGCTCGACTTGCCACCGCAACACACCCATTGCTCAGGAAGCAGGCCACTCTGCGCCGGCGCCAGGTTGAGCGCGACATTGAGCAGATCGACGCGACAATTGAGACGATCATTACTTCCGACAAAACGCTCTCCGAAAAGGTCGACATCCTTATCAACATCCCTGATATTGCCCCCTCTCGAGCATTTTCAATGCCCTGCCAGGCAACGGATAACCGCTTTTGCGATGCTCATGGACCCTCACATGATTTGCAGGGCAAATCACTGCCGGTCAGCGAATGCCCGAACTGGGCAGCCGGAGCGGAAAGCAAGCCGCGAGCCTGGCAGGCCTTGCCCCAATTCCACGCCAATCCGCTTCTCGGTGATGCAAGCATCACCTGCCAACCAAGGTGTAAATGGCAGGGCAAAGAGCGCATCTAGGGCGGGCGGGCCCGCCTGCGAAGAGCGATCTACCTGCCGTGGTCGCCACGCGCCTCAATGCAGATATGAAAGCATAATGTCACGAGCTGATTGCCAATGGCAAATGCGTTGCTACGTGACGGTCGAAAATGGACTGAAATGCAAACTTGACCAATACGGATACTCAGAGAATGCACCATTCGTCTGCTGGTACTGTCGATCAGAAGGTGTAATGGGCCTGCTGAACCCCAGCAGGGAATGGCAACCGACAGCAGCATCTGTCGTCGATACAAGGTGCTGAAGTCCGGGACACCCAGTCCAAGCCTACCAGCCCAAGCCAAGCCATCCGTTTTTGGCCTTTTAAATCATTGCTGTCCAGCTGCTCAGGGCCGCCAGCTATCACGCTGGTTTCACAAGTTAGTCGGCAAGCCCATCTGCCTAAAATCAACGACAGAGCCGTTTCGAAAACCAGAAGACAGAAGTCAGGATTGGTGTCGGCATTCTCAGCAAAATGACCAAACTTAGCCGTCCCGAGTTCGAGCCCCATTACCGTTGGCAGATCACACGCGGGTTGCGCTGCCCCCAATCGGTGAACAGATCGGCGATGATCCTTCCAGTGAGCTGCTCAATCGCCTGGGTGCTGATCGCTTGACCGCCCTGGCGGCCAAACGCAACGACCTCATCGCCGATCACCACACCGGGCAGATCGGTGACATCCGCCACGATCGTATTCATCGAGATCTTGCCCAGCACCGGCAAGCACCTTCCCCGAATCAGCACTGCACAGCGCCCCGAAAGCTGGCGACAATAGCCGTTGGCATAGCCAAGCGCGATACTGGCCAGCACCCTGTCATGGCGCAAACAACTGGTCCGGTCATAGCCGATCGTGCTGCCTTTCGGATAGACACCCACGCTGATCACCCGCGATTTCAGCGTGAGAGTAGATTGGAAGTCTGGCCGCGAACCGGCAATGCCATATAGGATGGCACCACAGCGCATCATATCAGTTTGGGGATCTTGCCCAGAGGCCAGTGTCAGCGTGCTGCCACCATGCACCAGCACATCTTCACGGCGCAGACAACTGTTGGCGAAGATCCAGGAAAGATCATCTTGAAACCGGGCAATGCTGTCAGCCAGCTCTTTGGGTTCGTTTGATGGGAAATGCGTACACAGCCCAATGACACGCTCACCGGCCAAATCCAGAATTTTTTTGCAAGCCTCGCGCCCGCCAGCGGTTGAAAGCTCGAGCCCGTCGCGTGACATGCCACCCGCATTCAGAGAAATATGCAGCCGGGGCAACGCCCCCTGCCCCAGTGTCTCGATCAGAGACCTCACGCCGTCGACGGTTCCAACCAGCTCTTCAACACGGTCTTGCACAGCGTGTTTAACTTCTTGCGGAGTGGCTGTGCGCAGGCGCAATATCGAGCCTGCAAACCCCGCATCACGTGCCGCCCGCGCCTCGGAGTTTGATGAAATCCCGATATAGCTGACACCCTGTTCGATCAACAAGGGCACCACGTTTTCAATACCATGCCCATAGGCATTCGCCTTGACCACGGCGCAAAACCGGGTGCCTTGTGGCAGTCGCGCCAGTGCATTGGTCAGGTTTTGCGCAATTTTTGGCAGCGAGATTTCACACCATGAGCTTTCCAGCAATTGATCAGCCATCCGCTGCGGGCCGACCGGTTTGCGCCGGTAACGCGGGGTTTGACAAGATCTGTTCAATGATCTCAACAAACAGCGAAATTCCAACCGGAATAAGTGCGTCAGGAAAGTCAAAATTGGGATTGTGCAACTGCGGTTGATCCTCGCCAGAGCCAATGAACAACATTGCCGATTTCGCACCATCAAGTCCAAAACGGCTAAAATCTTCCGACCAACGCATCGGCGCTGTCATAAGGTGTTTGGTCAGATCAAGATTTTGGGCTGAACGCGCGGCAATGGCGGCGGCGTTTGCCTCATTCACATTTGCCAAAAACACGTCATGCCAGCTGACCGCAGCCAATAGAGCACTCTCTTGCCCAAGCGCTGTGCTCACCAGAGTTTCTGCCTCGGCGACCATCCGGTCCATTCGCCCGTCTGTCTGGCTGCGCAGTGTAACCCACAGCTCGCCATCTCCCGGTGCAATGCCAAAACTCGCCTTGCCCAAGCGAGAATGGGTCAACGTGGCCAGGGCAAAATCATCATCCATAGTGCCGCCATTGCCGAGCAGAGGCAAAGTCTGCATCAAGCCCGCCATCACCTGAGCGGGCGAGTCTCCATCTTCGGGGGCGGCGGCATGCGAGGTTTTGCCCGTAAATGTGATCTTCATCCCCCGTGAGGCGCAATTGCTCGGGCCTTCGCACAGGCCAATCTCACCCAATGGGCGGCCCGGAATGTTGTGATAGGCAAAGGCAAAATCGGGACGAATCTCGGGCCAGCGCGGATCGTTGATCACAGCTTGTGCGCCTGCTCCGGTCTCTTCGGCAGGCTGAAACAGTACTACAACGCGCCCGTATTCTGGGCGTTTGGCCAAGGCCAACCCCACACCAAGCACCATCACCATATGGCCGTCATGCCCGCAAAGGTGCCCCTTACCTGCAATCGTTGAGCGATGCGGCACCTCGGAAATTTCGTGGATCGGCAGGCCATCAAGCTCACAGCGTATCATGACCGTCGGGCCGTCTTGCTTGCCGATGAATTCAGCCGCAACGCCATGCCCGCCAAGCCGCGTCCAAATCCGGTCCGCGCCTGCGCGCTCCAGCTCCATAGCGATGCGCGCAGCGGTCTGTTTTTCTTCGCCCGAAACTTCGGGAGTTTGATGCAAGGCGCGGCGCAGCTCGCCCAGTTCTGCAATCTGACGATCAGTCAAGGGACGTGTCATAGGCATTCTTTCACATTGGGGCCAAGCGGCCATAGCTTCAACGCGCGGTTTGATACCCCGTCAGGCAGCGCGTCAGATTGGCGCCGAGGCTGTCAGAGAGATAGCCGCCCTCTTGCACGAACAGCACCGGGATCCCTAAGTCAGCCACCGCAGCCCCGATCCGGGCAAACCCATCTTGGGTGACGGCAAGCCCCTGAAACGGATCATCAATCGACGCATCCAACCCCAAGGCAACCACCAGGACATCGGCACCAAACAGCGACACCCGTTCCAGCGCGGTGGCCAGTGCTTTCATGAAACCATCATCCTCAGTGCCGCGCGCCAGTGGCAGGTTGAGATTGTAACCCAGCCCGCGCCCTTCGCCGCGTTCTTGGGCATAGCCCCAAAAGAACGGATAGAATCGGTCAGGATCGGCATGAATGGAGAGGGTCAGCACGTCGTCGCGGTCATAGAACATGCCCTGCGTACCGTTGCCGTGATGCACATCGACATCGACGATTGCCGGGCGCAAACCTGCGGCGCGCAACCGCTCAGCGGCGATGCCCGAATTATTGAGAAAGCAAAAGCCACCGGCCAAATCACCAAAAGCATGGTGCCCTGGCGGGCGCGACAGCACATATGCGGATTGGGCACCGTCGACGATAATATCCGCCCCGGTGATTGCTGATTGCGCTGACCAATAGGCCGCCTCCCAGGTGCCTTTTGCAATCGGGCAAGCCGTGTCAGCCTGATGATAGCCGGATTGGCCGGTCGCCGATTTCGGGTAGCCATCGCTGCGGCGTGCAGGGTGAATATTTGGGATCACCTCATCACTGGCGCCCTCAATATATTGCCAACGACGGTAGATGTTTTTGAGGAAGGTTAAATATTCAGCCGTATGCACCGCTGCAATCGGGCCAAGCCCTGCATCCTTGGGGGCTTCAAAAATGCAGCCCGCAGCCTCGGCACCGGCGCGCAACACCTCAATGCGTTTGGGCTGTTCGGGGTTTGGAAGTATCTTGCCATTGGCCATGAAATGCTTGGGGTCATGCTGCCATTGGCGCTCGTCTAGTATCGCTCTCATTTGCCTGTCCTGCATTTTGCCTGTCCTGCATCTTGGTTGCGCTTAAATCGCGGTGCGATCGGCACCTTTTAGGCCCAGCATCGCGCGGGCTTCGGTTGGGGTGGCGACCTCGCGGCCCAGATCTTCAACGATCCGCCGGATCTTGACGACTTGCTCGGCATTGGTTTTGGCCAAGGTGCCGCGCGAAATCATCAAACTGTCTTCCAGGCCAACCCGCACATGCCCGCCCATCGCCGCCGCCATGGTAATAAACGGCATCTGGTGACGCCCGGCAGCCAGAACCGAAAACATATAATCATCGCCAAACAGCTTGTCGGCGATCACCTTCATATGCATCAGGTTCTCCGGGTCAGCCCCCATACCGCCCAACACACCAAAGACGAATTGGATGAACAGAGGCTTTTGCACCAGCCCACGATCCACGAAATGCTTGAGCATATAGAGATGGCCGATATCATAACATTCAAACTCAAACCGAGCCCCCCGATCGACGCCCATTTCGGTCAGGATACGGGCCATATCGCGGGGAGTATTTTTGAAAACCAGATCATCACTGTTTTCCAGAAACGGCTTTTCCCAGTCAAATTTCCACTCGCTGACCTTTTGCACCGCCGGATAAAGCGCAAAATTGAGCGAGCCCATATTCAGGCTGCACATCTCCGGTTCTGCCAACTTGGGAGCGGCGAGACGGTCATCCAGCGTCATCAGCGCGCTGCCACCGGTCGAGATATTCAGCACCGCATCAGATGCCTGCTTTATACGCGGCAAAAACGCCATAAAATCTTCTTTGAGCGCCGATGGCTGACCCGTTTTTGGGTTGCGCGCATGAAGGTGCAAAATCGCCGCACCCGCCTCGGCTGCACCCAGGGCATGCTCGGTGATCTCGTCGGGCGTGATCGGCAAATAGGGCGACATTGATGGCGTGTGAATCGAGCCGGTAATAGCGCAAGTGATCAGGATTTTTGTCATCGGTTAGGCTGCTTTCAAATCGGCATGAATTTCTTGGCTGAACTGCGC
This sequence comes from Parasedimentitalea psychrophila, assembly GCF_030285785.1. Lineage (NCBI taxonomy): Bacteria > Pseudomonadati > Pseudomonadota > Alphaproteobacteria > Rhodobacterales > Paracoccaceae > Parasedimentitalea > Parasedimentitalea psychrophila. Next base: position 365,118 of record NZ_CP127247.1, read on the forward strand.
CAGGCTGGCATCAAGACCCTCGATGATCTCATCGATGTGCCCAGCATTCACGATCAGCGGCGGGCAGACCAATATGTGGTCACCATGGGTGCCATCGCGCGTGCGTCGCGAGTAAACGATCAACCCGCGCGCATAAGCCAGATCAACAAAGCGCTGATGCGCATTCAGACTGGCCGGAAGCGGCGCTTTGCTGTCGCGGTCGCCCATGAATTCAAAGGCCGTCAACAAGCCCTTGCCGCGCACATCGCCGATCAATTCGTATTTCTGCATCAAGCCGTTGAGCCGCGCCAAAAGCCCGTTGCCCATCACAGCGGCATTGGCGCAAAGGTCCTGCATTTCAATCTCATTGAGCACGGCAAGACCGGCGGCACAGGCCAGCGGATTACCGGCATAGGTGAAACCATGCGCAAAGCCACCCTGGTCCAAAATCGGCGTGACCAGCCGTTCGTCGGCGATCATCGCACCCAGCGGCACATAACCCGCGCCCAGCCCCTTGGACATCACCACAATGTCAGGCCGCGCCTGCCAATGATCTGAGCCTAAGAACTTGCCCGTACGGCCCGCTCCCGTCATCACTTCATCCATGATAAGCAGGATGCCGTGGCGGGTGCAAATTTCGCGGATCCGCTCCATATATCCGCGCGGCGGCACCAGTGCACCCGTCGATGCCCCCCCCACCGGCTCAACGATAAAGGCCAGCACGCTCTCGGGCCCTTCAACCAAAATCTTGGCTTCGAGCATGTCGGCATAGTAAAGACCGGTGGCCGTGTCATCGGCATCCAGCCCGTCCAGATAGGCGCGCGGCGCCGGGATCTTGGGCATCTCTTGCATCATCGGAGTAAATGGCGCGGTCAGCGGTGAGTATCCCGTTACAGCCAGTGCGCCCAAACTGCAGCCATGATAGCTCGGCCTGCGCGAGATGACCTTCCAGCGCGTATCCTGCCCCGTGGCCACCGCATATTGCCGCGCCAGTTTCAGCCCACTTTCCACCGCTTCAGAGCCGCCGGACACAAAGAACACTTTGTTCAGCCCCTCAGGCATCAAACCAGCCAGTTTGGTCGCCAATTGCTCGGAGGCTTCGGTTTCAAAATGCAATCGATAGCCGAAAGTAGATTTTTCCATCTGGCGACGCATCGCCGTGAGCACAGTCTCGTTGGAATGGCCGACATTGCACACCATCGCGCCCGAGGACCCGTCCAGATAACGCTTGCCATCCTGGTCCCACATATAAACGCCACGCGCCTGGTCCAAAACAGGTTTGCGCCCATGCGCTTGATAGAAAAGATTGCTCATTGTCTGCTTCCCAGTTTTCCGACCGCTATTTTGCCTTGTCAGCCCGCACTGCTTAACATCGCTGTCAGCGTGCTTGGGGTCTGAGTGTGGTCTTGCCGGAACCATGCGAGAGACGCTAGTATAGTTCAAATAGATAATCTAAATTCCAGATATAGCGAGTACCTATGAAAGAGACTGGCCCCCAATGCGAGGCAGAGCGTACCGCACGCGAGCTCGACTGGAACCTTTTGCGCACCTTCGTGGTTCTGGCTGAAAGTTATTCGATCACCGATGCCGCAAACCAGTTACGGCTCAAACAGCCGACAGTTTCAACGGCGCTCAAACGGCTTGAAGACCGAATTGGACGCAAGCTGATCAATCGCTCTCCGGGCCATTACGCGCTTACCGAAGCCGGGCGGCTGTTGTACCGCGAAGCGGTTGAGATCAACGGCTCGGTGTTGCGCCTTTCAACCCTGATGCGTGAGATGACCGATGACGTGCGTGGCCATGTGCGCATAGCGATGGCAAGCCATGTGGTCAGCCCGCTAATTGATCAGACGCTGACCAGCTTTCACTCCGCGCACCCGAAATCGACCCTGACTATTGACGTGCTCTCCAGCTCAAAGGCGATTGCCGAGGTCGCTGCCAAACGCGCTTCATTTGCGATCTGCCTGGTGGGTGATCACAGCCCAGGGCTTGAGTATCGGCGCATGTTTCGGGAGTATTTCGGGCTGTTCTGTGGCCCGCCTCACCCACTTTTCGGACGCGACAACCTGACGATTTCCGATCTCGAGGGCCATTCCTCGGTGAGTTTTGAAACCGACCGGCTGCAAGATGTTCTGAAACCCGTCACTGTGATGCGCGCACAGGCCGCTCTGGGACAAAAGATCACTGGCGTATCGAGCCATCTTGAAGAAGTGCGACGGATGATCGTCTCGGGATTGGGTGTTGGCCCGCTGCCTGTTCATGTCGCTGCCCGCGACGTCCGGGACGGGCAACTTTGGCAGGTGCCACCCTTTGATGACCTGCCCCCGATTGACGTTTATCTGGTCTGGAGCAGCCACGCAGCGAAGAGCCGCGCGGAACAGATTTTGCTCGATGGATTGCTGCAAGCGATTGAAACCACCCCAATAGAAGAGCGCAGCTACCGGTGAGCTGCGCGCCTCCATGAGAGGGGGTCGCAACAGCGGGCCGTTTGGCGATGCACCGCCAACCGCACTGGCATCCGCACTGGCACGGAGCCTTAGCCCTTTTGGCCTGCAAGATGCTTTCGCAAGAAGTTCCGCGTGCGGTCATTTTTCGGGTTACGGAAGATCACCTCTGGCGGGCCTTCCTCCACCACAACGCCCTGATCCATAAACAAGACCCGATCACAGACACTCTCGGCGAACCCCATTTCATGGGTCACGATGATCATTGTCATGTGCTCTTCTGCAAGCTTCTTCATGACAAGGTTCACCTCTTCGACCAATTCAGGGTCAAGCGCCGAAGTCGCCTCGTCAAACAGCATCACCTTGGGCTTCATCGCCAGTGCCCGTGCAATCGCAACCCGTTGTTTTTGTCCGCCTGACAGCTGCGATGGGTAATAATCAATTCGCTCAATCATGCCCACTTTGGTCAGCTGCTCTTCTGCCAGAGCATTGGCCTCAGCATCAGACAAGCCTTTGAGCATCTTGGGCGCCATAGTCACATTTTCACGCACCTTCAGATGCGGGAACAGGTTAAAGTGCTGGAACACCATACCGATTTCTTGCCGCACTTTATTGATGTGCTGCTCATACTGGCGATGCGGCAGGCTCTTATTGATCTGCTTGTCTTCCAGCCAGACCTCGCCACCCGTCAGCGGATCAAGATCATTGATCGCGCGCAAAAGCGTGCTCTTGCCCGAGCCTGAAGGGCCGATAATCGCCACGATCTGGCCACGCTGAACTCGCAAGCTGATGTCTCGCAATACTTTCAGCGACCCAAAGCTTTTCTGCGCATGGCGGATGTCGATGAACGGTTTTTGGTTGGTCATTTTGCTCTCCTCCCCGTTCATCGTGAAACCTGAATGCGGCGCTCAACGTGGCGCAATACAGCTTCCATAACGAGGTTGATGATATAATAGACGACAGCCACGAGCACATAGAACTCAAACGGCCGGTAAGTGCTGCCAATGGCGCGCTGCGCCGACAGGGTCAGTTCGGAAACGCCAATCACCGACACCAGAGCCGAATCCTTGAGCAGGGCAATCATATTGTTGCCAATTGGCGGGATCACATCGCGTACGGCCTGTGGCACCACCACTTTACGAAGCGCCTGCATCCGGCTCAACCCGAGTGTGCGCGCGGCCTCGATCTGGCCCTTGTCAACAGCCAGAATGCTGGCCTGGAACAGTTCCGAATTATAGACTGCAAAATGCAACCCAAGCCCGACAACACCAGCGACAAAAGCGGGCACATCGATGCCGATTTGCACAAGGCCGAAATAGATCAGAAAGAGTTGCAGCAACAGCGGTGTTCCCATGAACAGGAACGAAAACACTCGGAACGGCCAGCGCAGAACTGCGGGCGCATAAAGAGCGATGACAGCCAGCAGGATGCCACCGAAAAAGCTGACAACAGCGGCACCGACCGTAATTGCAATCGTCCAAAGCGCGCCGATCAGTACGATATCAAGATATTTTGGAATGACGCTAAAATCGAGACCCATGAGTTTTCCTTCCTCGATTAAATGATGCGCGCTTTACGGTCGGCCCAGGCAATGCCCAGCCCCACCACGTAAATGATGATCATGTAAAGAACGCCCGCGATCAGGAACATCTCGAATGGTTTGTAGGTCGAGCCGATATAGCGTTGCGCGGTGTAGGTTAGCTCCACCACAGAGATCGCCGCCACCAGGGCAGTACCTTTGATCAAGGCGTTGATATTTACACCAAGTGGCCGGATCATTAGCCGCATAGCCTGTGGTAAGATCACGTTGCGCATCGCCTGCCAGCGGCTCATGCCAAGCGTCCGAGCGGCCTCTTTCTGACCCTTGTCGACTGCAATGATCGCACCTCGAATGGTTTCGGTCATATAGGCTCCGGAATTGAGCCCCAGCCCAATCACTCCGGCTTCAAAGGCGTCCAGCTGAATGCCGATCTGCGGCCCGCCGAAATAGAGGATGAACAGCTGGATAAGCGCCGGAGTGCCACGAAACACGCTGACATAGGCGGCGCCCAAAAAGCGGAATACCGCAAAACGAGAGAACCGCGCCGAGGCGCCGACAATCGCGCATGCCAACCCTAATATTGCAGTTAGAACCGACAGTAAAATAGTAGTCCAGGCCGCCTCCAGAAAGTAGGGAAAGACCCGTTGCATCAGCTCATAGTCCACCGTGGCCTGCCTCCTGAACAGTAACGTCAATTGCCGCGCCCTGCATATTGCGATGGGTCACACAGCGCATAAAACGGCCCTGCCTGATAGGTCAGGCAGGGCCAGATATCCAGCGAATTAGCGGATATCGCCGCCAACCCATTCCTTGGCAATCGCAAGATAGGTGCCGTCAGCCATCATCGCATCAAGTGCTGCCTGCATCGACGTCGCCAGCTCAGGATTGCCCTTGCGGATCGCGATGCCAGCTTCAATGACTCCAGCACTTTCGTCGATCAGCATGACATAGTCCTGACCGGTTTCTTTCATTGCCAGGATCGCCGCGATGGAGTCGTTGATGATGACATCTACCCGGCCATGCTCAAGCTCCAGCAGAAGCTCTGGCAGGCCCTTGTAGGTGCGCACATTATAGCCCTGACCGCGCGCCCAATCTTCATGGGTTTCGCCCAAAGTTACGCCAACGGCTTTGCCCTCAAGCTGCGATGTATCAGTGATCACCAACCCAGGCTTGGAGAAGATCGCGCGTTTGGTGGTGTAATATGGACCAACGAAATCGATCACTTCCTTGCGCTCTTCGGTAATCGACATCGAGCCAACGATAGCATCATATTTATTGGCAAGCAGGCCGCCGATGATGCCGTCCCATGCTGTGGTGACAATCTCTACTTCGACGCCCATACGTTTAGCAATCTCTGCGCCGATGGCCGGGTCGAAGCCGACAACCTCGTTGGATTCACTCACGAAATTGAACGGAGGATAAGCGCCGCTCATCGCGATACGGATCACACCGGATTCTTTGATTTTTGCCATTTCATCGGCCATAGCAAAACTGGCGGCACTCAGGCTGACAGCAGTCGCAATACCCGCAGCTAGCACGGTTTTCAGAAGCGTTCTACGCGTAGTCATGGTGATCTCCATTGTCGGTTTAGGTCTTTTCTTTTTGAGCACCTTGGCACGTCGGCCTTGGCCCTTGATATTTGTGTGCCGAAGCTTGCACAGCCCAGGCCATTGCGCCAATAGATATCCAGAATGTGAAATATAGAAATGATCTATGGGCGAGCCTACTGCGTTTTTGTACCTTTTCTCGCAGGCCGGAACGGTTTTGTCGCAAACTTGCCCGGCGAGCAATACAGGCTCCAGCTCCGAATACCCCAGTGTCAGACGGATGCGAACCAGTCTCTGCAAGGCCAGCAACGCTGTCCCTTATTGCGCAAAAAGCTGGCCCCACTCGGCGAGAGCGGCGGCGCGGTTGCGCGGTTGCGCTTGAAATTGGCGCGTGAGTAAAGTCGGGTAATCCCCCCATTTTTAACGGGGTTCATTCGTAGAACTTACGCAGCCATTTTCAGTTTCATGGCGGGTGTGATGCCGCCGACGCCCAAACCCTCGCGGTTAAAATCGTCCAGCACATTCAAGAGCCGGAACGCCCGACCATCCCCGAGGCGATCCGCCATAAAATCCATCGACCACGTCATGTTCGGCGCTTCTGGCATGGCCAGCGCATCAGCTTTGTCCCGCTTTAGCCGTTTCCGAGGTTTGATCCGCAAGTTCAGCTCCAGTTCGCAGTAGATCCGGTAAACCCTTTTGTGGTTCCAGAGATGCCCCTTCACGTTCCGCTGATGCAAAAAACATAACCCAAACCCCCAAGTCTTTCGGGCCTCGGTCAGCCCAACCAGCAGATCGGAAATCTGCTCATTCTTGTCGCTCAGCAGGGGACTATAACGATAACAAGTCTCGCTGACACCGAAGGCTCGGCGCGCCACCGCATTCTCGGCCATATCCCGGCGATGACCCTGTCGGAGAATGCCGACATTCGCCTGTCGGGCAGTGGATGGCCCACCTACTTTTTTCCAAGAGCTTCCTTCAATAGATCTGCATGCATGCTCAAGTCCGCATACATTCGCTTTAGACGTCGGTTTTCATCTTCCATGGCCTTCATCTGGCTGATCATGGACGCGTCCATGCCGCCAAACTTCGCTCGCCACTTGTAAAACGATGCATTGCTCCCTCTCGAACATTGCTACGCAATATCCTGCCGGGTGACAGATAGCTCATTCGTTCGCCCATTGCCGTCGGACCAATGGCGGCCAAAAGGCTCACTATCCCCCATCTATTCCCGGCAGGGGGTGCAGGCACCACCGAGAGGCCCTGTCATGCTTTTTGTTGAGCAGGCAGTTTTCCAATGTGAGGTCCGCAACGCATTCCCTCAGTGCCATCGCCTCGGATCGCAGGTCTTTTACCTCAGGCGAACAATCGTCGGGTAAACGCCCCACTGCCGCCTTTCCTGATCCGCCAAACTTCGTTGTTCGTAACAGTTACGATGACTCAGAAATCCTCCGTTGTTCAAATCCTCAATTCGGTTCAACAGGTGCTGACGTCAGGCAACCTGGACCAAGGTCAAGCAAAGTGTGTTCTTGACCGCCAAAGCCACCGCAATGGTGTGCTGGCTATTTGTCGGGTCTTGGACATTTGCCTCGATCTTCTCGTATCTGGGCGGCCACAGGGTGATCGAAGTCTGGGTGGTCGGGATGGACCTGCAGGTTTCATTCCTGACCCCACCTATGGCAATGTCAGCCTATTACCTGAAAGAGGTGTTGAAAAAGCAGATCGAACTGATGGAGATTTTTCGTGGTATTATTCCCTATCTGGGAACTGTGATCTTCTGCATGTTCTTGATGTACCAGTTCCCGGGGATTACACTGTGGCAGCCTGATTATCTGTTTGGAAAGTGGATACCATAGTGAAACGAGATCTTTACCTGCTTCCGGCCAACCAAGCCGTCGACGGAATCTGCACCGGCCAGTTTTCATCCGAAGAGCTCACCGAGGCCTGTCTGGCGCGTATCGAAGAAACGGACAAGGCGATCCGCGCTTGGGCTTTTGTCGATCCCTGTGCGGCGCTGGCGCAAGCGCGCGAGATGGATTTGATCCGCAAGGCCGGCCGCGCCACTGGCCCATTGCACGGCGTCCCGGTTGGCCTTAAGGATATCATTGATACAGTGGATATGCCCACCCAACGCGGCTCTGAGATCTTTTCCGGGCGTCGCGCAAACGCCGACGCCTGTATCGTCGAGCGTCTGCGCGAGGCAGGTGCAGTGATCCTGGGCAAAACCAAGACAACCGAGTTTGCCTTTGTGCATCCCACCGACACCAGCAACCCACATGACCCCTCCCGTTCCCCTGGAGGATCCTCTAGCGGATCAGCTGCCGCAGTGGCCGCGCATCAGGTGCCGCTGGCGATCGGCACCCAAACCAACGGATCGATGATCCGGCCGGCCTCGTTCTGCGGTGTCTATGGGTTCAAACCCACCCGAGGGGTGGTTTCGCGACGCGGCGTGCTGCAAACCTCGGTTTCGCTGGATCATATTGGCGGATTTGCCCGAACGCTAGAAGATGTGGCGCTGCTATGCGATGTGATTGGCAGCTACGATCCATCTGATCCGAACAGTTTTGCCCGGCCCCGGCCACAGATGCTGCAGGGGGCGCAGGCTGAGGTGCCGGTGGAACCCGACATTGCCTGGTTTGACCTGCCGTTCAACAGCCGCCTGGACGATGACGCGCGGGAAGGCCTGGAGGCGGTTATCAGCGGCCTGGGCGGGCGCGTAGAACGCTTTGATGCCGCGCCGCAAATGGCGGATCTGGTCGCGGTGCAGGCAACCATCCACGAGTACGAGATCAATCTACACCAAGGCCACGTCTTTAGCGCCCACTGGGATCAGCTCAGCCAGACTTTGCAGGTGGCAATCGAACGCGCCAGACAGATCAGTTCTGCGCAATACGAGGATGCGCTGGCAGTGAAACTCTCATGCGAGGCTTTTTTTGCCAAACACTTCATGGATTTCGATGCGATCCTGGCTCCCAGCGCGACCGGTGAGGCGCCGCTGCTGGCGGCCAATACAACCGGCGATCCGGTGTTTTGCACCTTCTGGACCCTGGCTGGCCTGCCGTCGCTCAATCTGCCGCTTCTGGTCGGCAACAACGGCCTGCCGGTTGGCGTGCAACTGATTGGCGCCGCTGAAGAAGACGACCGGTTATTGCGCACTGCCGCCTGGATGCAGGCTGTCCTGGCGGCTGGCGCCGAAACAACGGAGACCTAACATGCCCGTACTGTCAACATCATCATGGGCAGTATTGGCACCGGCCTGATGGTCGTCTTTATTGTCGGTCTGGCGCAGAGAATTTCTACCGGGTTTGCGGGGGTCTGGGGGTCTGGGGCGGCCTGATCTCTGAGAGACGGGTTGTGAAGTGTTGGGCATGATTGCGTGACCCGCGCGTTCACCCGGTCAGCAGCATAACCAATTCCAAAAGGTCACCCAATCCGGCTCAACACTGGAAATGCATCCAGCAACCAGTAGGACATTGCTGACAATCGGCCCGTCATCATGGCAATCCCCATCAGGATCATCACAACGCCGGCAAATTGATGCAACCGCCGCCCAATGCCGCGCACGCGACGCAATCTACCGGCCAACCGATCGGTGAAGGCTGCAACGACAAGGAAAGGGATGCCAAGGCCTGCGGAATAGACTGCCAGCAAAACAACGCCTTCGCCAACAGTTGCACTTGCCGCGCTTGCGGTCAGGATCGCGCCAAGGATTGGCCCGATGCAGGGGGTCCAGCCAAAGCCGAAGGCAAGGCCGAGAACATAGGATGCAAGCGGTTTGCCGCCCGGAACGTTAATCTGGAAGCGGAAATCGCGCTCCATGACTGCAATGCGCGCCATGCCCAGCATGAAAAGACCAAACAACACGACAATGAGGCCGCCTGCAAAGTTCAGCTCGTACCGCCACTGCAGCAATGATTGACCGATCATTGTCGCACTTGCCCCGAGCAATATGAATATTGTCGAGAACCCCAGCACAAAACAGACACTGAGACCCAGAACAACTCTACGCGGCACCTCATCGCGCGTTTCAAAGCCGGTTTGCCCGGCAATATACGAGATATATCCGGGCACCAGCGGCAGCACGCAGGGTGACAAAAAGGAGATAGCTCCGGCGATCCACGCCACCAAAAGGCCGACGGTCGAAATATCAGTCATGAAGCGGCTCCCAAAAGTCGGATCTCTGACTGTCGGTCTGCACTGCGGATGTCTGAAACAGTTGGGTTGGACGGATCATTGAAACGCCTGCCAAACCCTGCCCCAGAACCCAATGTCTGGATGTGGGTGCGCATTGGTCAGGCCGTTGATGTACAGCACCATGTTGATCTCAGAAAATTCGGCACCGTGGAAAATGCCCGAATGCCTGCCGTCCTTGTCAAAGATATGAACCATAGGGATCTTGGGATCGCGGGTGCTGATTTCAGCGAGAGGAGTAGCAGATGCCGCCACCGATTTGTTCCCGTTCGGCACCGCTGCGAACCAATTCAGCCCATCCCAAAGCGCATTTGGGCGCGCGTCTGGCTGCTGAAGGGTAACGAAAGATACCATATCGCGCATCGGTGAGACATTGAGGCTCTGCTGCACAGAGGTCAGTATCGCTTGCTGATTGCTGCAAGGCAGGCCGCAATCCGGCGGGAGTACACTCAGAACAATAACGCGCCCGGCAAGATCGGTGAGGGCAAATGGCCGGCTTCCCTCAATTTGTAAATCGAGGGGTGGGATCTGGCTTAGGCCCGTGGGTTCAAACGCGGCTTCCTTTGCCGCTGTAACGGAACCGAGCTGTTCGCCCGGATGGTTTGCATATGCTGCAGGCGCAATCATCAGCATCAACAAAACGATCATGTGCCTCATTGAACCACCTCGGCAGGTCCAAGGGCGGCAATACCAAGGACCGATACGTTGACGGAGACGTCACCGGCGTCCTCAAACTGTAGCACCAGCGGGAATTCCGTGCCCTCAACAAGCTTTTCCGTCAGCCCCATCATCATCAGATGCAGGTGACCAGGAGCCATGGCCAGCGCCTGCCCCGGCTGTAGATCCAGCGCCGGCAGGTGCATCATGCGGCTAACGCCATCACTTTCCAAAACTTGATGGATCATTATGGTTTTGGCCATCGGCGAAGTAACCTGCAGAAGCCTGTCACCCTGCTCACTTTGCAGTGTCAGATATGCAGCCCCGGGGCGGGATGGCAAGATTGAGGCCCGGGCCCATGCGGCGGAAATTTGGATTGCATCATTGGCCAAGGCGATGCCCGGCAGCAATGCCAAGCTCAGGGCAAGTAGAAGGGGTTTCAAGATTTGTATTCCTTTTCGATCCGCAGTTGAATTTGCTCAGCAACGGTTTCGGGAGTTTCGCGGCCTTCGAGGAATATGGCCTCGTATTTGCCATCAGGCGTCATCAGGTAGATGTAGCCGGAGTGTGCCATCAGATAGCCATCCGGTACGGTCTCGTCGGTTCGTTTTTCGAAAAACACCCGAAAGGACTGAGCGGCGCTGGCGACCTCGGCCTCTGATCCGGTCAGGCCGATCAGTTGTGGATGAAACACGCTGACATATTCGGCCATGACTTCCTGTGTGTCCCGCGCGGGATCAACGGTGATGAACAGCGGGGCAACATGTTCCGCATTTCCCCCCAACAGGTCTAGAATGTTGGCGACATAAGACAGCGTGGTAGGGCAAATATCTGGGCAATAGGTGAAGCCGAAGAAAACCAATTGCCAACGGTCCCGGTAGTCCAGTTCACTGACCCGTTGCCCGGTGTGGTCAATCAAGCTGAACTGGCTTTTGATCAGCGCCTCACCGGTCACCACTACCCGGGCAGGGTCATTGGAAGGGTTAAGCGTGCGCCAGGCCAAGTGTCCTGCCGAAGCAACGACAACAATTACCAAAGCGCCCCAAGTCAGGTGGCGAAGGGGTTTCAGCCTGTTTATTTTAGGTATATTATTCATAGTGTTGAACCTTTGATCGCCGCCCCCATCCCATAGCGAAGCATGGAGGCGGCGCAGGGATTTATCCCTTATTTTCTTCGCTTGGCATGTCGTGATGGTCGGTCATGGCCTGCATCATGTCGGTGCACTGTTCCATCAGAGGCTCCATTTGGGACATCATCTGCATCATGCCCATCATGCCCATCATGCCTTGGCTATCGTTGTGTATCATCGGGCTGTCCTGGTTCGGCATCGGGGTTTTCTGACCGTTGCCGTCATTGTTTTCGGCCCAAGCAAATGAAGTGCTCAGAACGCCAGTCAACAGAATTGCGGCGCTCAGTTTGGTGGTTTTGTTCAGCATCGAATTATCCTTTCGTGCCTTGGGTTAAGTTTTGCTGTTCAACGGGTTTCACGTCCGTTTGCGGCGACTGATTGCCGTTCCCTGCCGCGCATTTTCCGCTTCCTTTCATGCAAAGCCCCAGCGCACACATGATGGCGCAGGGGGCGACAGACAGGATGATCGGAGCCGCGCCAATGGCGGTAAGCCAAGACCAGTTCAAGGCAGACCCAACAGACACAGTGACCAAAGCAAGAATAATCCCACTTCTCCGTCCAAACCGAATGGGCAGTGTCAGTCGCTTCAGGTGTCTGAAATTTCCAAATCCCACCGTCATTTATGGGCTCCTTTGTTCTGCAATTACCGTTTCAAAAAGAGAGATCATTTTGCGGCTGTCCCATTCTGCCGGACCCACCAGGCGGCCAAGCTCATCGCCATCCCGGCCAATCAGCAGCGTTGTCGGCAGTCCCTGAACAGCGAGGGCAAATTGGACGCGAATATCCTCGGCCAGATAGATCGTCAGGTTCTGGATGCCGTTTTCCTGGTAGAACTGTCGTATTGCCGGCAGTCCAGCCCGGTCGATGGACAGGGCCACAACATGGAAATCGTCGCCGCCAAGCTGCCCCTGCAACCGGTCCAATGTCGGCATCTCTTCCCGACATGGAACACACCAGGTCGCCCAGATGTTGAGCAGAACCACCTTTCCCCGGAAATTATCAAGGGTCAGTTTTCGACCCTCACCATCGCTGAACGGAGGCGACGGAATGCGGCGTGGCGCGTCGTGGAGTGGCATCGCTGGCCGCGCCGCCAGCGGTGTTGCCAGCGATGCCAAAGCTGCGGCCAACAGGAAGCGGCGGTTCATGATGCCGCCTCCTTGGATTGAAGTTCGGCAACGATTGGCAGGATGGTGTCCCGCAGCACTTGCCGATCAAATGGCCCAATATGTTTGTAGGCTATGCGGCCCTCGGCATCGATGATGTAGGTCTCGGGAACGCCGTAGACCCCCCAGTCGATTGACACCCGACCGGACCGGTCTGCGCCAATCCGGGTAAAGGGATCGCCCAGTTCTTCTAGAAACGCCAAAGCGTCTTTTGCTTCATCCTTATAGTTGATCCCGTAGATTGGCACTTGGCCCGATTGCGCAAGCTCCACCATCAGCGGGTTTTCCGCGCGGCAAGGCACACACCACGAGGCCCAGACATTGACCAGGGAAACCCGGCCAATCAGATCAGCCGTGGCAAGGCCGTTTTCCATGCCCTCAATGGGAGCCAGAGAAAACTCTGGAACAGCGCGCCCGATCAGCGGAGATTGCAGATCACTGCTGGCGTGGGACAACCCCCAAAAGAAGAGCGCCCCAAGCCCGACGGCAATACTGATTGGCAGCAGGGCAAATATGCCTGGCCCCCATTTGCGACCCGGCGACTGGGTTTCACGCCCCATCATTGCGACAGCGCGCTGGCGTCGCGCGATATTTCGGCCTGAACCTGCCTCTGCTTCGCAGGCCAAGTGCCCTTTATATAATCAAGAATCGCGCGGATTTCGTCATCGCTCAGCACCTCTGCGAAAGCGGGCATGTCGCTTTGATACCCGTTGCCCACGACTGCCGCGACGCCCTGTTTTGTCAGGCGGAATAGAGCGGCATCCGAGTGGTGCCAGCTGTGACCACTCGCGTCATGGGGTGGCGCAGGCATCCGTCCGCTGTCCAGCCGGCGGCGCCAATCCGGTTGCCCTTCCAGCTTGACCCCATGACACGAGGCGCAGTTCTCCGCATATAGTGGCTGGCCCTGGTCCACTTGATCGGCGGCAGCGCCGCTTGCTGCGGCCGGCAGCAGCATGGCGGCCAGCCGCAATGCTGTCCAAGCGGCGCTCACGATCGGTTTTCCCGCAACAGGTATTTCACAAAGCTGGCGATACCCAAGATCAAAAAGGTAAGGACCAGCAGCCAGAGCAACCCCATAGCCAACATCATCGGCCCGCTCATCATCGTCATCATGTCAGACATTAATCCGCTCCTTTACTCGTTGGAATAGACGCTGATACCGGTATCGCCGAAGGCATAGACCTTGAGTGTCCCGGTCTTGATGCGCGCCATGCCTGGTGCATTGCCGGGCATACCGGGCAGTGTGATGCCTTGGATATCGGGGCGTTCCTCCAACAGCCGGTTTACGATTTCGGCAGGAACCAGCCCGCTGACCAGATAGCCGTCAATCATGGCAAGATGGCAGCCGATACCGCGTTCTGGAACGCCTGCATCGACCGAACGCTGGTCAAAATTCGGATCATCGACGATTGTGACGTCAAAGCCGTTTTCGACCATATACGCCGCATAGGCATCGCAGCATCCGCAGCCCGGATCCCTATAGATGGTGACGGCCTCGCCGTTTCCCAGAGATTGCTCCGCGCTCGTTTCGTCGGAATTTGCAAAGGCCGTAACACCTGCTACAGCAGCGACAGAAGCGGTGACAAACAGGGTGGTTTTCAGAAAGTTATTCATGGTGATCTCCATCAGATGGTGGGCGTCGCAGACCACTTCTGGCCTCCGTCGCGGCTTATCAGTGTCTCGCTCTTAGTGATGGCGACGACATGGTTTGGGTCTGCAGGGTTGATGGCAATGCGCGGTTGAACCGCATCGCTAACATGGGCCCAGGTCACCCCTGCGTCGTTTGTTTTCCAGATGGCTGAAGGCAACCCGGCAAAGATCATCTGGGGCATTTGGGCCGTCGTCGCCAGGCTCTGCACAGGCTCACCTTTCGGCAGAGGGACCTCGGCGGTTGGCTCCCGTCCCGCAACCAGAGCATCCATGGCATCACCGGACTGCACGCCCTGCCAGCGGCAGAAACAATCCGGCACACGGATCACCCCGATCTCGGTGCCTGCGTAAATCCAGATGCCGCCCATGCCGGTTGGATCGTTTACTGACGCAAGGGACAGAACATTGCGCTCGCCCGCCTCGACAAACGGTCGGTCCATGACAAATTCCCAGCTCTGTGCAGCATCCTGACTGCGCCAGAGCCCGTCTCCCCGCACTGCGGTATAGATCATGTTTGGATCGTGAGCGGCGATGGTGATGGCATCAACAGGCGCTTGCGGCAGACCCTGCGCCGCCGAACGCCACGTCCGGCCGCCATCGCCGGACCGCAAGACGCCGCCTGTGGCATGAGAGGCATAGATCAGCCCCGGCTGATCTGGGTGGGAGGCAAGATCCGTTACTTGTCCAAGGTCAGTTTCTGCGCTCTTGTGCCAGCTCGCACCGCCATCTTCGCTGCGCCAGATGCCATCCTGGGCTCGAACCAAATTCACCCCGTCGAAGGTGATCCCCCCAATATGCTCTTGAGTTATGGAGTTGAGAATTTGCGCCCAGGAAGGTTGCGCAATAGCCGTCAGAAGTGCGACGCCCCCTGAAAAGAGCGTGCGGCGGGATATCCCTATTGGGATCCGGTTTGTCATCGTAAGTCATCCTGATGGAAGCCAGTCGGACCTTGGGATGCAGGTCTGCGAAAGCAGAACACCCAAGCGTTGCTGTGGCCGGCCACTCAACAGAGTGGCGGCCTCATTAGATCAGGATGATGGTTCGTGGAGGCGACGGATCGAGCCCCAAGACTATACCAGCCTCTAAGCGATCAGACGTTTTCTTGACTATACGCTTGGCGGATCCGCTAGCATCAATAGTATTTTCAGCACTCAGAAAAGAGACAGGAGAATGGCAACTCAGCTCGCAGCTACTAGCGGAATTCTCATCAGAAAAGCATTCACTACAGTCTTCACCTGAGCTGTCGGCAATCATGTCGCTATTCAGCATGCCGAGCTCCATCTTTGCGGCCGCTAACCCATGCGCAGTTGTCCCCGCAATAAATGCGAAGGACACCACCACACACAGAAGACGCAGAATCAGAGCCATACCGGCAATCTGTAAATTCTCAGAGCCAAGCGCAATAAGAATGTCTCTGTTCCCGCTCACGTTTGAGTTATCTCGACCAGGCTACAGACTGTGGCTTTAGGCGGTGTGCAACTTGCAATCTGACTGTGTCAGGGCGTCAATCACCGCGCAGTCAGGCACGTCTTCTCCTGAACATTGCGCGACGGTTTCTGACAACACCATTTGAATGCGGCGCAGATCGGCAATTTTTGCGCCAATGCTCTCCAGGTGGCGCGACGCAAGGGCCTGGACTTCGGCGCAGGTCTGCATGCCGCCATCGACCAGAGCCAACAAATCGCGAACTTCCTCGAGCGTGAAACCCAGATCACGGGCCCGCATCACGAAACTCAGACGGGCAATGTGGCTTTCATCATAGCAGCGATAGTTTTTGGCGTTTCGCGGCGGTTCAGGCATCACCCCAATATTCTCGTAATACCGTATGGTTTCCAGGTTGCACCCGGTCAGGCGGGCAAGATCCGAGCGCCGGACGGTCTTCACTGTCTTGTGATTGTCACTCATGGCGAGGCTCCTTGTCTCTGTACCACCTACAGACCGTAAGGTGGAGATGTGACGCGGACAAGGATGATTCGAATGTCAGAAAACATATCGGCAAGCGACGCAACAAATGTCATTATGAAGGAAGGGTCTGCCCGAAGCGACCGTATCGCCACGGCGGCCAGCCTGTTTGGCGCGCTGGCCATGACCTCCTGCTGCATTCTGCCCCTGGTTCTGGTCAGCATGGGTGTGGGCGGTCTGTGGATCGCGCAGTTGACGGCGCTTTACGCCTATAAATGGTACATGTTTTCCAGTGCCAGTGTCTTTATCGGTTGGGGCTTTTGGCAAGCCTATCGCCCCGCCGGTGGTGACTGCGCTGGCAATGCCTGCGCCCATCCGGTGAACAAGCGGGTCATGAAGGCCTGCCTGTGGGCTGCCGTGGTGGTGACTTTGATTGCCATGATTTTCCCCTACATCACCCCCTACATCCTGAGCTTTTGAGCGAGAACACTGATGAAAAATCTGCTTATTCCAACACTAATGGCCGCCTGCTTTGCCGGCGGTGCGCTGGCTGAACAGAGACAGGCAACGATTGAGGTTTCCGAACTGACCTGTCCCTCGTGCCCCTATATCGCGGCCCAGGCGGTATCGGCTGTCGACTTGGTGGTGATTGTCGATGGGGTTTACGACGATGCGGCACAGAGTGTGGTATTCGAGCTGACCTATGACACCGAGATAACCACATTGGCTGAAATCGCCAGTGCGTCAGAACAGTTCGGCTATCCGGGACGGGTTCTGCAAAACCCGCCCGAGTCTTGAGCCGCTGGGTCCTGACAGCCGGGACCGGTCTCTGGTCAAAACACCCCACCTGGATTCGATAGCAGCAGCGGCTGTGGCGGCACTGAATTTGGAGGTAAAAATGAACGACAAGACCATGTTGCGAACCGGGTTGATCGGGAGCGCGATTGCCATGTTGTGCTGTCTTACCCCTCTATTGGTGGTGGTGGTGGCCGGGGTCGGCCTTTCGGCCATAATCGGTTGGCTGGATTACGCGCTGTTTCCGCTATTCTTTGCGTCGCTTGGCATCACCGCACAGGCCCTTTGGCTCCGGGCCGGACAACCAGGCAGCAACCCGCGTCGCTGGATCATGGTCTCGGTTGTCGGGCTGTCGGCGCTGCTGTTCTTGTTGCAGTTCCACTATGCGTTCCGTCTGTCCATCGGGGCGATTTTATCTGTCGCATTTTACGGGTTCTGGCTGTCGCGCAGTGGCACCCCCCGCGGATCTGACAGGAGCAAAACATGATGGCCTCGCCGCTCCCGGCAGTTGGGGCCATCGCCTATCTGATTTTCAAACAAGCTAAGCGCGGCAATTACTATGGAAGGTAACAGTATGAATGAGTGTTGCGAGGACGGCAGCGGCAGCTACGATCTGATCGTGATCGGTGCAGGATCGGCCGGGTTCTCGGCTTCGATTACCGCAGCCAATGCTGGCAAACGTGTGGCCCTTGTTGGTCATGGCACCATTGGAGGCACCTGTGTCAACGTCGGCTGCGTGCCATCCAAGGCGATGATCCGCGTCGCCGAAGCGGTGCACGGCGGCGCCTCGGCTGCCCGGTTCCCCGGCATCACCCCCTGCAAGCACAGTGTCGACTGGTCAGCCGTTGTGGCCGCCAAGGATGGCTTGGTGGATGCGCTGCGGCAAAAGAAATACTCTGACCTGCTGCCGTCATACCAAGGTATCGACTACATCGAACAGGGCGCGGCGCAGCTGGCCGAAGGCGGCGTTCAAGTTGGCGACCGGCTGATCAGGGCGGAGCGGATTGTGGTCGCCACCGGCAGCCATTCGATGACCCCTGCGATCCAGGGCATTGAAGATGTGCCCGTGCTCGACAGCACCTCTCTGCTGGAGCTGCCTGAGAAACCAAAAAGCCTAATTTTTATCGGTGGCGGCTACGTCGGGGTTGAACTGGCGCAGCTGATGGCCCGGCTTGGGGTCGAGGTGACGCTGGTCACCCGCTCACGCCTGTTGCCTGAGGCCGAACCGGAAGTCTCACAGGCGCTGGCTGATGCCTTTGCAGCCGAAGGCATAACCGTTCTGGACGGCCTGTCTTACCACGCGGTTTCGGGCAATGCCGGATCTGTCACCCTCAGCATTGAACGGCGGGGCGAAATTGTTGAAATCACCGCCGAAAAGCTGGTGGTGGCCGCTGGTCGGCGGGCCAATACCAAAGACATGCGGCTGCCAGAGGCAGGGGTCACGCTGGACCCGCGCGGCGCAATTGTCATTGGCGAGGACATGCAAACCTCGGCCCCCGGCATCTATGCCGCTGGCGATGTCACCAACCGGGATCAGTTTGTCTATATGGCCGCATATGGTGCCAAGCTGGCCGCACAGAACGCGGTACTGGAGGGCACCGGACGCTATGAAAACGCCGCAATGCCCTGGGTGGTGTTCAGCGACCCGCAGGTCGCCGGGGTTGGGCTCAACGAGGGGGCGGCAAAAGAGGCGGGCTTTGACGTCAAAACCTCGATTGTGCCACTGGATCAGGTGCCGCGCGCCTTGGCCGCACGGGATACACGCGGGCTGATCAAGCTGGTGGCGGATCGCAAAACCGACAGGCTGCTCGGCGGCCAGATCATGGCCCCCGAAGGCTCGGATAGTATCCAGACGCTGGCCATGGCCCTGAAGTTCGGCATGACCACCAAGGCACTGGGCGAGACCCTCTTTCCCTATTTGACCACGGTAGAGGGGCTGAAACTGGCGGCGCAGACCTTTGATATGGATGTGGCCAAACTCAGCTGCTGCGCCGGGTAATGACATGACTGGCAAGGAGAATGTATCGCAGGCTTGGCAAAGTGTCGCGTAAACTTCGCGATCCGCAAACCCTCCCTCTCAATCAAAAAGGACAGCAGAGAATTGAAGAATAGCATTGAAGCCCAAAGTGCCGCCAACTCCCTGGCAAGAATCGACTGGTCTGCCGTGAGTGACACTCAAGTTGCCGAGGCCATTCCGCAATTGTTGCAGGATTGGCGAATGCGAAAGCGCTGGGATGCAATAAGCCCCAATGCGCGTGATACTCATAAGGAGATCTTGAGATCTTACCTGAGATCTGCA
Organism: Parasedimentitalea psychrophila; assembly: GCF_030285785.1. Classification (NCBI taxonomy): domain Bacteria; kingdom Pseudomonadati; phylum Pseudomonadota; class Alphaproteobacteria; order Rhodobacterales; family Paracoccaceae; genus Parasedimentitalea; species Parasedimentitalea psychrophila. Next base: position 384,411 of record NZ_CP127247.1, read on the forward strand.
GCGCCACCGAAAATTGCCAGCTTAGAGCCGGCAATACTTGAAGACCTGCAATCCAGAGACTTGATCGTTGTCAAAAATGGGCAGATCACGTCGGCCTATCCATTCTCGACCATAGCGACCACACATGCCGTTACCGTTGATGCAGTAACAAACAGTGCAGTCTGTGCAATTGATGCCTTGGGAGTCGCCGCCATGTCGGCACTGGCGTCGCGAGTTCAATGTCAGTGTCCCATTTGCAATGGTAAAATCGACGTGTCGATCCGCGCTGACGGGCTGACAATTCAAGCGGCATGGCCAGCAACGGCGCGGCTTTGGGCCGGGGTTGTGGACATTGCAGGCTGCGCCGCCGACACCCAGTGTCAAACCATGCTTGTTTTCTGCTCGCCCAAACATCTGGCCGTGTGGCGCGAGACACAAAAGCCGGTCGTACGCGGGTTTGACCTGTCTCTCTCTCAGGCTGTCCAGCTGGGAGCAGCTATCTTCCGGCCATTTCTGGGCGTGAGCGATACCTGAATCACGACTCTAGTTTAGCATCTTGCAGAGTTGCATGTCCGTATGTCTGGCTTCGATTTTTTCACGGCTCTTGGCCTAGCCAAGACAGATGCAATAGCCCAACTCCGTCCAGCGACAGGGCAAGTGCGGCCATCAACCGATTTGTGCAACATAACCGCGGGACAACGGAAATCTAAGGTATATCCTCACCGCCAGGCGGATGATTTCAGGCGTCGTCCTGAAATAGTGGACCGGACTGAGTTTTGTCAGGCTTGCAGGCTATGGACCCATTTTGCCCGCCGCCACAAAGTTTTTTCTGCCAGCTCCATGGAGATCATCAGGACAGGCCTGCTTTGGCCATGCCACGGCGAATATGCATGTAGCCATTTCTGTAAACGGCCTCCGGGCTCTCAGCAAAATCGCGCCAGACTTTGGTGGCGGCTGCTAAGTCGGGAAGGCCTCTTCCGAAACTTTCGATGGTCAGCCAGCCATCGTAGCCGCTTTGAGCAATAGCAGCGAATGTGTCGTCCCACGGAATATTGCCGCGTCCCGGCACGCCACGGTCGTTTTCTGAAATGTGGATGTGTTCGACCAAGTCAGCGTTCTGGGTGAAGGCAGCAATTGGGTCTGCTTCTTCAATGTTCGCATGAAACGTATCATACATCGCTCGAATTCTAGGGTGATCAATCTCGCGAATATGGGCTGAAAGCGCCGCCATTGTGTTGAGAAAATAACACTCAAACCGGTTCAGCGCTTCCAGACAAATCGTGACTTCAAAGGCTTCGGCGCAATCGCCTATGCGCCGTTGCGCGTCGATTGAGCGACTGAATTCATCACCTGTGGGTCCCTCTCCAGAAAAATGTCCAAGTGTAGAATGCAGCGGCCCGCTCAGTTTATTTGCGCCCATTGCCCGTGAACACATAATCGCCCAACGCATGTAGTCCACACCTGCAGCACGTGCATCTGCATCGCCGGATATCAGGTTTTTTTGCGGGTCGCTGATTGCTGTCACAGCGGTGCGTTCCAGGCCAATCCGGTCAAGCATTTTACCCGTTTCAGCATAGTCGCTCGGTCGGCCCTCAAACACCGGAATTTCAACCCCGTCAAACCCGGCCTCCCTGATCTCGCAAAGCAGAGCCTCGTGCTCCAGACCGATGTTGGTCGTCCAGAGGAACATGCACATGCCGATCTTCATTTTTGCTCTCTCAGTTGGAATGCAACGCCGGTGCATGGAAAGCTACCCGCCATCTGGTAATACCAAAAATGCCAGATCAGTCAATGCATTAGTCTGGAGACTGGCAAATTTCCGGGTCACTCGGTCATATGTTTTTCGATTTTTCAGCAAGTACGAGAGAATTTTCACGTATTATCTCCTATTATCGCCACTTGACCTGACATTGGATATGTCGCAATCTGGTCCAACCAGATTGGCAATTAGAGAATTTGGCGTGCATCCGGTTCTGCGCCGGTGCCACGCGGACAGATATCCCATGGGAGGGCAGAAATGCACTTATCAACACATAACTGGATGCGGGCCGAACCGCTGGAGACCACCGTACGGCGGATCAAGAAATTTGGCTACGAGAGCATCGAAATTTCCGGCGAACCCGATCAATATGACATCGGTGAAACCCGCGCTCTGTTGAAGGACACCGGCATGCGCTGCTGGGGGGCTGTGACGCTGACGCTGGGGGACAGGAATCTGGCCGCCAAGGACGAAGGCCAGCGGGCCCGTTCTGTGGATTATGTAAAAAGCGTGATCACAATGGTGTCGGAGTTGGAAGGTGAAATCATCACCTTGGTGCCTGCCACTGTTGGCAAGGTCACGCCCGATGGCAATCCGGATGAAGAATGGGGTTGGGTGGTTGAGGCAACCAAGGAATGTTATGCCCATGCCCAAGCCCGCGGCGTGAAAATCGCAATTGAACCGTTAAACCGTTTCGAGACTTATTTCTTCAACCGCTGCGCCCAGGCCCTGGCCTTGGCCGAGGCGGTTGGACCAGACTGTGGCGTCTGCCTTGACGCGTTCCATCTGAATATCGAGGAAGACGACATTTACGATGCCATTCGTCTGGCTGGTGACAAGTTGTTTGATTTTCACGTGGCGGACAACAACCGGTTTGCCGCCGGCCTTGGCCATCTCAACTGGGCCAAAATTGTCGGCACCCTAAAAGAAGTGGGCTATGACGGGGCGCTGACCAACGAATTTGTCGCCCCCGTGGACCGGACCCCTGCTGCACCCTATCCGGAGATGATCGAAACCAATCCGGTCGACATTTCTCCCGAGCAGCTGAAATTCATCGAAGACCATGGCTCCAGCCTGTTGGCTGAAGAGTTTTATGCAGACCAGATGCGGATTACAGCTGAAACCCTTCTCCCGTTGATGAAGTAATCTGCACCCTGCCCCCGTTGCGCAATTCCTTAGCGTGTCGGGGGATTAAGGAAAAGTCATGAGAATCAAATCGGTAAAAGCTTGGTGGGTTCAAATTCCTATCGCGATGGACAAGCAGCACGTTAGCGATTTTGGTCGGTTGCGCAGCTTTGACGCTGCCATCTTAAGAATTGAAACCGACGACGGGCTTGTGGGTTGGGGCGAAGGTAAAAACGCAGCGGGCAGTGCCGGCCGCTACAGCACATTGGTTCACCTGCTCAACCACGAGTTCGGCCCCACATTGATTGGCCGTGATCCAGCAGATGTGACCTATATTTGGGAAGATCTCTATAATGGTGTTCGCAGCGAAAAAGCTGCTGCGGCCGGGCAGGCAATGCCTGAATTGGCACGCCGCGGCCTGACTGTAGCCGCCATCAGCGCCATCGACATTGCCCTTTGGGACATCCTGGGAAAATCGCAGGGACAGCCCGTTTGGAAGCTCTTGGGCGGGCGCAAATCCGACCGTCTGCCCGCTTATGCTTCGGGGGGCTGGGCGGATGAGGACAACATTGGTGACCAGTTGAAATCCTACATCGAAAAAGGCGGATTTGGGGCCGTGAAAATGAGAGTAGGTGCAATGGATGGCGCCTCTTGCGTTTCTGCAGCCAGAGTCAAAGCCGCGCGTTCCGCACTCGGGCCGAATGTCGACCTGATGGTCGATGCCCATGGCACCTACACAGTGGCAGAGGCCAAACGGTTTGCTTATCAGGTCAGAGATTGCGATTTGGCCTGGTTTGAAGAGCCCGTCATTGCTGACGACAAAGCCGGCATGGCAGAGTTGCGTGCAGCGACCCACATTCCGATAGCTGCTGGAGAGTCCGAGGCGACGCGTTATGCATTCCGCGATCTTGCGGTGTTGCGGGCAGCTGACATATTCCAACCGGATCCCGCCTTTTGTGGTGGCATTACTGAGGCGATGCGCATAGGAAACTTGGCGAGCGCTTTTAACCTGAAATTGGCGCCGCATCTTTGGGCAGGGGCTCCTTGTTTCTTTGCCGGCTTACACATCTGTGCGGCGTCGCCTGCAAGTTTCACGGTTGAGTTTTCGCTTGGAGCAAATCCCATGATACATGACCTTGCAGAAGAAGAGATCGTGGTCAAAGACGGCAAAATCGAAGTCCCCGAGGCCCCGGGCCTTGGTCTTACCGTAAATGAAAAAGTAATCAGCACCTACGCAATAACTGAGTGAAAAATGCAGGAAAACCAGCTTCTACCTAGGCTTGCGTCTTATGTCATAGCCTCTGCCAAATCCAAGGGTGGCAAGGCGCCATCGGAACGGGAGCTGGCCGATCATTTTGCAGTCAGCCGCGGCCAGGTCCGGGAAGCCCTGGCGATTTTGGAGTCTATGCATATCATTGATCGTCGGGCCAAATCGGGCATTTACGTCAACCCTGATCAATCTGGCATCGAAACCATGGCGTTTTACGCCCGCGCTGGAATTCCCTTGGAACCCTGGCAGATTTACGAAGCCGTTGAAGTGCGTAAGATCCATGAGATCAAAGCCGCGGAACTGGCGGCGGAGCGCGCAACCGAGGAAAACTATGACCGGCTGCGCGAAATCCTGGCCGCATCAGAAGAGCGTATTTCAAACGGCTTGGACTTGGCTCAGCTCGATCACGATTTCCACCTGGAGATCGTTCGCGCTACGCAAAACTCGGTATTCTACTCGATTTGTACGTCCTTTTATGAGTTGAGTCAGCATCGTTCTTCTTTCTACTTTCAAAAAGACGACAGGAACCAGCAGTCCCACAAAGAGCACCAGCAGATTTTCGAAGCCCTTTTGCGCCGGGATGCCTCGCTTGCGCAGGCGCTGATGAATTCACACCTACGGGGCGCTATGAGTTATTGGTCCGAACTCTTGGAAGACAAAGACGGGGACGCGTCCCAGTAAGGAGTTGAAATGGTTTTTTCACCGCTGATTTTTTCGACCCATAACTTGCACCCGGATGTCGCCAGCGATCTGCAGGAAATCGGTGAGCTTCGCATTGCCAGCGCGCCTACTCCGAGTGCTATTTACGGCGAAAGCGCGGGCGCGGAAATCATCATTGTGCGCGCGCCTATTGATCCCGAAATCCTGCGACGCGAGACTGGCTTGCGGGCCCTTGTGCGCCACGGTGCGGGTCTGGACATGATCCCGGTCGATAGCGCAACGCAGGCTGGTGTGCTGGTGGCAAACGTGCCTGGTGCCAACTCTGTCACCGTGGCTGAACATGTGATCTTTTCCAGCCTGGCCCTTCTGCGCCAATATCCGCGGGTGAATTCTGACCTGCGTCAGAACGGCTGGGAGGCAGGCCGTCAACATTCCAATAGCGGCCGTGAAATGAGTGGCCGAACACTTGGCATCCTTGGCATGGGAAACGTCGGCCAGGCCCTGCACCGGATGGCCCAATTGGGGTTTGGCATGAAGGTGATTTCACACACGCGCACGCCCGCCAAACTACCCACCAACATCCGCGCGGTCTCGTTCGACGATCTGTTGCGTAACTCGGACATTCTGGCCCTTTGCTGCCCGCTCAACGACCAGACCAGAGGCGTGATTGACCGGCAGGCGATTGACCGCATGAAGACAGGGGCCATTTTGGTGAATGTATCCCGTGGCCCGGTGATTGATGAAGATGCGGTCATAGGGGCGCTGCAAGCAGGCAAATTGGCTGGTGCGGCTCTGGATGTGTTTTCCGGGCAGCCCTTGCCCCCAGACCACCCCATTTTCTCGCAGCCCAACGTCATTCTGACCCCACATATGGCAGGGATTACTGAGGAAAGCATGTACCGGATGGGGGCCGGTGTGGTGGCTGAAGTTCGTCGTATTGTCGATGGCATCCTGCCGAAAAACCTGATCAATCCCTCGGCAGTTTCAAACTATCGGTCTCGTTTCAATCTGGACTAACTGGCAGCCAGGTTTCGCCCTGTCGCCTGATCAAACAGCAAGACCTTGTCTGCTTTCCAGCCAAACCGAACAGTTTCGTCCAGGGACACTTTCATTTGAGCTGACACAGTTGCGTGCAGTTTATTCGCCCCAACTTCGATTGTCAGGATCTTGATCACACCATGGTCTTCGATATCAAAGACCTTGGCCTCGACCGGCGCGCCGCTTTCGATGACCAGGTTTTCCGGCCGGACACCAAACAGCAGGTCTTTCCCCTCAGTCGCATTTCTGGCTTGCACCGGTAAGCAAAAACCATTTGCGTCCATGACTGCCGTACTGCCATCCAATGCGCCTTTGACCAGGTTCATCGGCGGCGTGCCAACAGACCGCGCAACAAATGTGTTGCACGGGTTATTATAGACTTCGGAGGGGGTGCCGACCTGTACCAGCTTGCCTTTGTTCAGCACGCCGATCTTGTCCCCCATCGACATCGCCTCGACCTGATCATGGGTCACGTACAGAAAGGTTGCCCCAAGGTTATTGTGAAGCTTCTTCAGCTCCACTCGCAGCGTCTCGCGAAGCTTGGCATCAAGCGCCGACAAAGGCTCATCCATCAAGAAGACCCTTGGCTCACGGACAATGGCGCGGCCGATCGAAACACGCTGCATTTCCCCGCCGGAAAGCCGTTCGACCTTTCGATCCAGCAGCGCGGTGATCTGCAGGGTTTTCGCCACTTTTTCAACCCGATCAGCAATTTCCGCATCGTTCAATCCACGAATTTTTGAGCGCAGCGGGAACTCAAGATTTCCGCGCACAGTCAGGCGTGGGTAAAGCGAGTATTGCTGCAAAACCAATGCCACATCGCGTTCTGCCACCGTCCAGTTGGCGACATCTTCGCCATCAATCAGAACCTGACCATCGTTCGGCTTTTCCAGACCGGCAAACACCCGGAGAGCTGTGGTTTTACCCGCCCCCGTCTGGCCCAAAAGTACAAAAAATTCACCGTCCTCAATCCGAAGATCCAGTGATCGAAGCGCCTTGTTGGCGCCAAAATCCTTCGAAACCCCTCTTAATTCAAGATTGGCCATCAGTTTTGCCCCCTCAGCGCAAGTCCGCTTGAGCGGTCAAAGAAATGTGCCTGCGCTGGATCAATATTCACCCAGACTTGTTGCCCTTCCCCAGACACAAATCCACTTTCGGTCCGGGCCCGCAGAAAGGTGTCACCCAGCCTGACATCAACGATGTCATGCGACCCAAGGGGCTCAATATTTGTCGTCTCCACCGGAATATAACCGTCCCTAGCATCGTGCTGCAACGAGACCGCTTCGGGGCGGATGCCCAGCGCTATATCTGCGCCGGTCTCTCTCAGGTGGTTGGTCAAGCCTGCCGGGAAGTGAAAGCCGGTGTCACCGCGCCCAAGCCGCACCTGGGTTTGCCCGCCCGAGGTTTCAAGCACCACATCCGCGACATTCATCACTGGGCTGCCGACAAACTCGGCCACAAATAGATTGGCTGGCTTCAGATAGACCTCATCCGGGGCGCCAATTTGCTGCAACAGGCCGTCATGCATAATGACAATCCGGTCTGCCAGTGACATGGCCTCAATCTGATCATGGGTCACGTAAACACTGGTCGAGCCGCGCGAAATGTGCAGCCGCTTGATTTCAGACCGCATTTCTTCGCGCAGCTTGGCATCAAGCGCACCAATCGGTTCGTCCATCAGCAAGGCCTTGGGCCGACGCACCAGTGCACGGCCAATTGCAACCCGCTGCATATCACCGCCCGCCAGCGCCGACGGCCGCCGATCCAAAAGGGCCGTGATCTGCAGGATTTCAGCGACTTCCTTTACCGCCTTGTCACGTTCGGCGTTGCTCATGCCCACCGCCCTTAACGGAAAGGCGATGTTTTCGTAGACGTTCATATGTGGATAGAGCGAGAACGACTGAAAAACAAAAGCGATATCCCGGTCGGCTGCCTTCTTTTCGTGAACCGCAACGCCATCAATGAAGATCTCTCCAGAGGTGACAGTTTCCAGGCCGGCAATCGCCCGAAGCGTGGTGGTTTTGCCGCAACCGGACTGCCCCAACATAACGACAAATTCGCCGTCATTGATGGTCAGGTCCATGTCCTTGATCACCTGCACAGGGCCAAAGAATTTCTGAACGTTTTTCAACTCGATTTGAGCCATCAGATGACGTCCTCTTCGATATCTTCGATGATCTCAGGCTCGGGTGCGATCTTGGAGGTGATCATGAAAGACACCAGCCCCACAATGATCAGCGTCAGCCCATAGCGGTGGAGAAACTGGATCCAGGGCTGGCAAAGCGCGATGATACCAAAGATCATCAGGCTTTGCGCGGCCGGGGCCAAGAACCTTTGGTTCAACTCTCGAAAGGTCATTTGCGAATTGCTCCAAAAGACATGCCGCGCAGCAGGTGGTTCCGCAGCAGGAATGTAAAGATGGCGACCGGTAGCAGGAACAGGAAGGTTCCGGCAGCAATCACCGTCCAGTCCGGCAGTCCCGAACCAACTTGGCTAGGAATAAATGGCGGCGCTGTCTGCGCCCTCCGGTTGGTCATGATCAACGCAAAGGCATACTCATTCCACGCGGTGATAAAGCAAAACACCGCCGTGGCCGCGATGCCGGTCATCGCCTCGGGCAGAACAATTTTGAAGAACGCCTGCATCCGAGTATAGCCATCAACAAGCGCCGCTTCCTCATATTCCCGCGGGATCTCGTCTATGAAACCTTTCATCAGCCAGACCGAAAACGACAAGTTGAACGCCGTGTAGAGAATGATCAGCCCAACGTGAGTGTCGTGCAAACCGACCAGCCGGTACATCAGGAACATCGGGATCGCCACCACTACAGGTGGCAGCATTCGGGTCGAGAGAATGAAGAACAGCCAATCATCCTCCCCTTTTACTTTGAACCTTGAGAACCCATAGGCCGTCAGCGTGCCCATAGATACCGCCAGGAACGTCGAGGTGATTGCGATGATCAACGAATTGACAAAGCGTTGGCCATAGCCCGAGCGCCGAACCACGCCTTTGTTTGAGCGCACGACCTTTTGGCCGCCGTCAAATACCATCTGCTCCCACCAGGGGGCCGCATCATAGATCTCTTGGGACACCGGATCGCGCAGTTGCGACCGTTTGGTAAACAGTTTCACAAAGGGTGAGACTTCGGGCGTAAACAACACTGTTGGCGGGATAGTGGTGGCCAGATTGCGTGGTTTAAAAGCCGTGGACGCAATCCAGTAGATCGGCACCAGCATTATAAACAAGGCGACCATAACACCGGCAATTGCCGCGCGGTTAAAGAACACTTCCCGGCGAGTACGAATTCCAGCCATCTCAGCGTTCCTTCACTTTATTCAAGTACTTGACGTAGAGATTGGTAATCGCAACCACCATGATCAGAACGATGTAGGCAAAAGCTGAGGACTGACCCGTCTGCCACTCCAGGAACGCCATTTTGTACAGCCGGATCGCAATCAACTCGGTCGTTGGCTGGCTCGACAGGATATAGGCCAGATCAAACGTCTTGAAGGCCTCCATGGTTCGGAAAATGATCGCGATCATCAGGATCGGCGCGACCAGTGGCAGCGTAATGCGCGTGAAAGTGTAAAAGCTGCCTGCGCGGTCGATTTCAGCGGCCTCATACAGGTGCTTTGGCACCGCCGACAGGCCCGCCAGCGACAGCAGCATCACAAAGGGTGACCACATCCAGATGTCCGTCAGGGCAACGGCATAGAGCGCAACATCAGGATCGGCGAGCCATTCGAATTTCCCCAGCCCCAAGCCGTAATTGATGATGCCAAAAGACGGATCATAGAGAAGTTTCCAGAACAGGCCGACGACGGCCATCGACAACATCATCGGCAGCATCAAAAGCGTGGTGATCAATCCTTTCAAGGGAATGTCGCGATTAAGCAGCATTGCCATGCCAAAACCGACAATCACCTGTCCGCTGACCGAGATAATCACGTACTTCGCAGTGATGGTGAAATTGCGCCAGATGAACTCGTCGTTCAGCAGAAACTTGTAATTGTCCAAGCCGACAAATTTCGCGGGGGCGTTGGTCGAGGCTCTGAAATCCGTGAAGGAATACCCCAACGAATAGAGCAGCGGAAAAATGTTGAACACGATCAGAAAGGTGATCGTCGGAATGATGAACAAATTGCGGATCGCAAGGTCGCTCATTCCCCTCTTTGCCGCGCGCGAGCCCGGATCAAGCCGAGCGATGACTGATAGTGTCACTTTGTTTAGCTCCAGAACTTTGCTGACGTTTGGTGCATGAAAGGGGCGAATTGCCGCCCCTTTCACTGGTAATTGGAAGTCCGGATTATTCCGTACGACCATATTTTTTGAACGTTGCTTCCCAGTCAGCGGCAAGTGCGTCCATTGTCTCTTGCGCAGTCCCCTCATTACCAACGATGAACGGATACAGACGCTGGTTGGCAGAGGTCAGCAGCTCGGCGAACTCAGGCACGGCCCAGAAGTCTTTGACCTTGAACATGGTCTGGTAAAAGGCTTCGTTATACGGCGTAGCGTTGCGGAATTCATCTGACGACAGGGTCTTGGCATGAGCCGTATATCCACCCAGTTCGGCCCAGCGCTTCTGAACGTCATCGCTGATGAACCACTCAAGGAACTTCATCGATTCTTCTTGCTTGTCAGAGTAGCTCACCACCGAGATGCCCTGGCCGCCGAGTGCCGCAAACTGTGCCCCAGTCGGACCAGCCGGGTTGGCAAAGAAGCCGGTGTTGGCTGCATGCGGGTTGGTTGCTTCGTTCAGCAAGGCCGGGAAGAAAGCGAAGTAGTTCATCGACATCGCAGTCAGACCTTCAGTGATCGCCTGATTGTTCTCGACAAAGAACGTCTTAGCCCAGCCCGGAGGGGTATAGCCATAGAGCCGCTTATAGTCTTCCAGCGCCTGAACAGCCGCCGGGGAGTTGATGTAGCCATCGACTTCATAGGTTTCAAAATCGCCTAAATCAGCCCCATAAGAGAAGATCGCGTTCTCAACGCCCATGACCATCGCGTCATACGAGTTGTCTGTGTAGATCGCGACGCCGTAGCGATCTTCGTCCGGGCGATGGAAAAACTCGGCGATATCGAGCAACTCAGCCCAGGTCGCGGGCGGTGCCAGATCGTAGCCGTATTTTTCGTTGAAGGCCGCCATTTCGGCTGGATCTTCGAACCAGTCTTTCCGGTAGGACCATCCCACCGCGTCACCTTCAGCAGGCACAGCCCAGTAGGAGCCGGAATTGCCGGGATATTCGGCATAATATTTGACGGTTGCAGGCGCCATGACTTCCGCCAGATTGTGCTCCGTAAAGAACCCGGTCAGGTCAACATAATGGCCGCCGGTTGAGGCCGCGCCCAACCACTGACTGTCACCAACAATCATGTCGTAAGCATCACCGCGCGCGTTGAACTCGGTAAAGGCCTTGGTTTGAAAATCGGACCAGGGTGTCGTTTCAACGATAACTTCTACACCCGATACTTCTTCGTATTCATTCACGAGTTCCTGCAGAAAGTTCGCCGGATCCCATTCTGCCCAAAATATCACGAGCTCTTCGGCCGCGAGTGACGTTGATGACATTGCGCAAATAGCGGCGCCCGCCATCAAGTTTTTGAAATTGGTTTTCATCGTAGATTTCCTCCCAGATACGAATTCATTTTCCTTTTATTTCGGGCCAGCATCTTCCCTTTTCCGGTTTCGTTTTCCGTGTCGGCCGTCGAACTTTCTTCTTGCAAAATTGGTATTACCAGATGAACCAATCTGTCAAGCGTTTGTTTCCTATTTCCCCTTGCCACTTATCGTATTTCAAGTCATAAAAATCGCAGAATAAGGGTATTTTATGAGTAAATTATACATTCACCGAGAAAGGACCGTCCCGCCCCTCCAGGCAGGTCGCGCATCGAAGCCCCCATCTGGCCGGACCAATTTTCAGATGAAAAGGTTTTCATCGCACGACGTCATTTTCAGAAATCTCCGCAAGCGCGGCCCGGATCATGGCGCGCGCAGCCCAGAGCGTCACAGACTGAACGCCGCCGTTGTTCAAACCCCAGATATCCTTAAGGACGACTGCACTTTCGATCCCGAAGGCCAAGGACAGAGCCTGAGCCAGCCGAGTCCTTTGAGCATCCGAAAGCACATCAGCCAGACCAGACAGCGCCCGCATCAACAAATCGACCCGATGCCCCCTGCCAAACGAACCATCCTCGCCATCTTGCAGAGCGTCGCCCCCTGCCTCCAGAGACTGGCGCAGCGCTGCCCTGAAGATTGCTTCGTTGGCCAGAATGCGGGGAAACGAAGATTCGAAAAGCGACGCGATCAATTCTTCCGGATCTGTCTTGCTGGGCTCCCAACTCAGTATCGGACCAAGCGCCTCAACAACGACGGCCTGGACCATGGCAGATTGCGTCGGAAAATACCGATAGGCGGTCGAACGCGAAACCTCCGCGACTTCAGCCACTTCACTGACGGAAGGCGAACCGCCCCGTTGCATCATTTGACTGGCCGTCATCACCATCAGGCGGCGCGTTCGCGCACGCGGCCCTTTGGTGACGGCGTCGGGCTCGGTGAGTTTTTTGCTTGGTACTATCATCTCATTATGGTACTCGAGTCCCAAAACAAGATCAAGATATTTCACTCACCAAGACTGCCGGAGCCAACTGGACCAAAGGGGATCGCGTAATGTCATGCATTTACTTGGTAGGCACAGCGGATACGAAAGGCGACGAACTCGCGTATCTGCGAGCCCTTATCGCTGCTGAATTCCCCGATGTTCTCTGCCTCCACCTTGGAACCCAAGAGCCGACGATACCGGTTGATGTTTCAAATGTTGAGATCGCCCGCCATCATCGCAATGGTGCTGACGCAGTCCTGCAGAACCAGGATCGGGGCACAGCCGTTGCGGCCATGGGTGCGGCCTTCGCCGTTTATTGCCGGGATCATTCCAAAGACATAGCAGGGATCATTGGCATCGGCGGTGGCGGTGGCACCTCGATTGTTACCTCCGGTATGCGTGAACTTCCTTACGGGGTGCCCAAAGTGATGGTCTCGACTCTCGCCTCGGGCGACGTCGCCCCCTATGTCGATATCTCTGATATCAACATGTTTCCCTCGATCACCGATATTGCAGGCCTAAACCAAATCAGCCGCGCCATTCTGCACAATGCAGCTCAGGCGTTGATTGGCATGGTCAAATCCCCATACCTGGCTGTAACAAACGCAAAAAAGGCCGTTGGCCTAAGCATGTTTGGCGTCACAACCCCTTCGGTCACCGGGATAACGGACCGGCTTGCCGACCAGTTCGATTGCCTTGTCTTTCACGCCACAGGCACTGGTGGCCGGGCCATGGAACGGCTGTTGGCCGATGGTCTCTTGGATGGGCTGCTGGATATCACCACCACCGAAATTGCCGACTTGCTTTTTGGCGGCGTGCTCCCTGCAAATGCGGATCGCCTGGATATTGTCGCAAAAACGGGGCTGCCCTATGTCGGCTCTGTTGGCGCTCTGGATATGGTGAATTTCTGGGCTCCCGGCTCAGTGCCGGAAAAGTTCAAGGACCGCTGGTTTTACCACCACAACCCGAATGTCACCCTGATGCGGACCACCCCTGCAGAATGTGCCGAACTGGGCCATTGGATCGCTGACAAGCTGAATGCTTGCGAAGGACCGGTCCGGTTTCTGATCCCTGAAAAAGGCATATCGGCGCTCGACATCGAGGGTGGCGACTTTTGGGACCCTGCGGCTGATACCGCGCTGTTTGAGGCCCTGAAGTCCCGAATTCACCAAACTGAAAACCGAAAACTGATCTTTCTGCCCCACCACATCAATGACCCGGCGTTCTCGGCTGCCGCAGCCAACGCCTTTCTCGAAATCAACCAGGATTGAGAACCCCATGCCCGCGATAGCAAGAACCATAATTCTAAACAAGCTTCAGGCAATGGTCGAACAACGCCGCCCGATAATTGGCGGCGGTGCCGGCACCGGACTTTCCGCTAAATCCGAAGAGGCCGGCGGGATCGATCTCATCATCATCTACAATTCAGGACGCTACCGCATGGCCGGGCGTGGGTCTGCGGCCGGGCTACTGGCCTATGGAAATGCCAATGAAATCGTCAAAGAGATGGCGGTTGAAGTTTTGCCGGTGGTCAAAAACACTCCGGTTCTGGCTGGGGTGAACGGCACCGATCCCTTTATCCTGATGCCGCAATTTCTAAACGAGCTGAAATCAATGGGCTTTTCCGGCGTCCAGAACTTTCCAACCATTGGTCTGTTTGACGGCGCCATGCGGCAAAGCTTCGAGGAAACCGGTATGGGATACGGTCTTGAGGTCGATATGATCGCTCAGGCGCATCAGATTGACCTGCTGACAACGCCCTATGTATTCAACCCGGAAGAAGCCGGTGCCATGACACAGGCCGGCGCAGATATCATTGTGGCCCACATGGGGGTCACCACGGGCGGAGCCATTGGCGCCACATCGGCAAAATCACTGGACGATTGTGTTGGTGAGATTGACGCCATTGCCTCCGCGGCCCGTTCAGTTCGCAACGACGTGATTGTCCTATGCCACGGCGGCCCGATTTCAATGCCAGACGATGCCGCTTTCATCCTGCAGAACTGTGATCGCTGCCACGGGTTTTACGGGGCCAGTTCAGCGGAACGGCTGCCAGCCGAGACCGCCATTCGAAAGCAGATCGAGACGTTTAAATCGCTGCAATTCACCCCCAACAATTCCATTTAGGAGGCCCCCGCCATGAGCAATATGGACCGTATATTTGTATATCCCAATGACGTTGATAACTTTGGCTTTGACTGGGGGCGGCTGGCCCTCACAGTTGGGCCCGAGGTGAATGGTGCCAAACATCTTTCTGCGGGTGTTGTGTTTGTGCCGCCAGGTCAGGGGCACACCCGTCACAACCATCCGGGCGCCGAAGAACTCATCTTCATCATCAAAGGGAAGGGTGAACAAATGGTCGAAGACGAGGCAGGCAAGCCGGTCACCCGGCAGGTCGGGCCGGGATGCAGCATATTCATTCCCGAAAGCCGCTTTCACTCCACCCTGAACACCGGCGAAGAGGCGATGGAAATTTTTGTTGTCTATTCCCCGGCCGGACCAGAATTGGCGCTGCGCGAACTCCCCGATTTTCATCTGATCCCAGCCGCTGACCTTTAGGCCCTCACGTATTAATGGAGACAACAATGCACACGCCCCCAGCAGCCACGCCGGACGCCCTGCCCTACAGCTTTGAAAAACTTGACGCATTGATGGAAGCTGCCGGTCTCGACGTGCTGCTCGCCACCTCAAAACACAATGTCCAATATCTGCTGGGTGGCTACAAATTCATTTTTTTCGCAGCCATGGATGCGATCGGCCACAGCCGTTACCTGCCTATTTTCATCTATGTGAGGGGAGACGCTGACAAAACCACCTATGTCGCCAACAAGATGGAGAGTGGCGAGCATGAGAACCACCCGTTCTGGGTCCCCAATTTCCATCCCGTGGCTTGGGGAAGCGTCGATTCCATGCAAATGGCGCTGGCCCATCTGGCCAAGATTGGCATCAGCAAGCCGCGGATTGGCATTGAACCTGCTTTTCTTCCGTCCGACTCTCACGTCGCTCTGACCAGCGCGATACCGGATGCCGCGATTTGCGATGCGACCGGCGTTCTGGAACGTCTGCGCGCCGTCAAATCCGCCGCCGAGCTTGACCTGTTGCGGCAGGCTTCGAACCACATCACCGACGCGATGCAGACGACAATTTTGGGGTCGCATGAGGGTGACACAAAGTTTGATATAATTGAGCGACTGCGCCGGGAAGAAACCAACCGCGGGCTTAATTTCGAGTATTGCCTGTTGACACTTGGCACCAGTCACAACCGCGCCGCCTCCTCCCAAAAATGGGCCAAAGGCGAGATCCTGTCGATCGACTCCGGTGGCAATCTGAAGGGGTATATTGGTGATATCTGCCGTATGGGTGTGCTCGGAGAGCCAGACAACGAATTGAAGGATTTGCTGGAGGAAATCGAAATCGTGCAACAGGCCGCATTCTCCAAAGTTGCCGCCGGAACCTTGGGCAAAGATCTAATTGAACGCGGGCAAAATGTGCTTGCTCAGCAACCAAATGCAGCTTGCACGGATTTTTTTGCGCATGGCATGGGCCTGATCAGCCACGAAGCACCGTTCCTAATGACCAACCATCCAGTGGCCTACGACGGGATCGATGCGGATAATCCTCTGGAGGCTGGGATGGTGCTGTCCATTGAAACAACAATGCTCCACCCAAAACGCGGTTTTCTAAAGCTGGAAGATACTTTGGCAGTGACCACTCATGGCTACGAAATGTTTGGCACTGAAGGCCGGGGATGGAACGTGACAGAATAACGCGAAAAAGGCTGCTGTTAGGCGGAGGCGTAGACCGAGACGGGTTTCTGTCCGGCATGGCTGGGAATTCTCAGCCCGGTTCAGGCGCGGTCTTCATCATCCCGTCCCTGCGTGGATTGCCAATGCAATAATGGTATTCCATTGGGATATACACCCAGGGGTAATTGTCAGGTCCAGTCGCCTCCTGTAGCAGCACCCGGGTCTTGGGATCTTCATTCTTCTGGTTGGCCAAAACGCAGCCTGCGGTGCCTGCTCTAATGATAATATGGACAGTCTCCCCATCAAGAGGCTGCGCCTGCGTCTCAGTCTTTGATGGGGAGTATGGGGTCAGTATTTGATGACAAGTTTGCCGATCATTGCACCAGTCTCGATAATCTTATGCGCCTGCTTCACGACATCTGCTGACAGCCCGTTCAAAACCTGTGTTTGGGTGGTGACCAACTGACCATTGTCAATCATCGCAGCAACTCGCGCCAGAATTTTGCCCTGTTCGGCCATATCAGAAGTCCCAAAAAGAGATCGCGTGAACATCAGTTCCCACATCAAGCCAACCGACTTGCCCTGCAGTTTTGAGATGTCCAGCTTCTCGTCGGTTTCAACGATGGTGCCGATCCGACCCTGCGGCGCGACCAACTCGCACATGGCATCCCAATGCTGGGCAGTATCGGCATATTGAGTGATGTAGTCCACATGTTCATGGCCGGTGGCACGGGTACTGGCGATCAGATCACGGTGGTTCACCACCTCATGGGCTCCCATTTTGCGGCACCAGGCCTCGGTTTCCGGGCGCGAGGCCGTGGCAATCACCGTCAGCCCAGTC
This sequence comes from Parasedimentitalea psychrophila, assembly GCF_030285785.1. Lineage (NCBI taxonomy): Bacteria > Pseudomonadati > Pseudomonadota > Alphaproteobacteria > Rhodobacterales > Paracoccaceae > Parasedimentitalea > Parasedimentitalea psychrophila. The sequence continues at coordinate 401,428 of NZ_CP127247.1, forward strand.
AATTGACGCGCCAATTGGGTGGTAATCGACCCGACACCACCAGCCCCGCCGATGACCAGCAGGCTGCCCTCTGCCGCACCCGTGGACACGCAAAGCCGGTCAAACAACATCTCCCAAGCAGTGAGAGAGGTGAGTGGCATGGCAGCTGCCGCTTCTGGTGCAACCGATTTTGGGGCCAAGCTGGCGATGCGTGCGTCGACGCATTGCAGCGTTGCATAAGAGCCCGGACGGTTGGCGTCGCCAGCGTACCAGACCCGGTCGCCCACACTAAACCCGGACACGTCAGCCCCAAGCTCACGGACGATACCAACCGCGTCATAGCCGACCAGAAATGGTTCTGGATGCGGTTGATCAACAGCGGTGCGAAGGCGGCGCTTGGCATCGGCAGGGTTGATTGAAATCGCCTCGATCTCGACCAGCAGATCCTGCGCCAATGGCTGCGGATCAGGCAGATCCACGTCAAACAGGCTTTGCGGGTCGTCGATGGGCAGTGAATGGGTAAAGCCAACAGCTTTCATGTCATATCTTTCTGATTTTGCGGTATTTCCGCATTTGGTTTGGCAGTCATTTGGAAGAAGTCAGACCGCGCGCCGCATTTAGGCGAGCCCAGAACGGGGCCATGGCCGTGGCCAGATCGGTGAAAGCTAAATAGCGTTCCCGATAGTGTTCCGACATCGCAGTGTCCGGTGCGTAGTGCCGGTCTGATGCGGTCATTTGCCCTACTGCACCGTCGTAATCAACGAACAGCCCAGCACCGATACCGGCGGCGATGGCCGCGCCCAATGCCCCAGTTTCCTGCGCCTTGGCGACCGTCACCGGGATGCCCAAAATGTCGGCAAACATCTGTGGCCAAATTGGGCTGCGGGACCCTCCGCCCGACAGAATGGCCCGGTCAAAGCGCACACCGGCTTGCCCCAGTACGTCGATATGGCGTTTGTGCTCAAAGGCCACACCTTCGAACAAGGCCCGCAACAAATGGCCCTCGCCGTGCCACCCAGCTATGCCGTAATAGCCCGCGCGATGGTCAGCACCCTGGCCTGATCCATAAAGATACGGATGGTAAAACGGGTCGTCCGCCGCCGGTGTGACCGAGGCGACCAATGCGTTGCAATGGCCAAAGGGATCGTCATGGTGAATGTCCCGCTCGACCAACTCACGGGCATACCATTCCAGATTGGCCGCCGAGGTCGCACTGGCTTCGATATTGATGAACCGGTCTGCGGCAAAGCCTGCGACCATAAAAACACTCTCGTCACTCACAGGGGCTTCGGACAGTACCTGATTGATGCTCCAGGTGCCAGCAATGATACTGGCCTGGCCGTTTTCGACAACTCCCGAGCCAAGGGCGCTGGCCACAACGTCAAACAAACCACCGACAACCGGGGTTCCGGCTGCAAGCCCCGTTTCTGCCGCCGCCTGTTCGCTGATACCACCCACAACTTCGTCGGGGCGCACCAGATCGGGCAACATGGATTTGGCGTCAGTCAGCCCGTACCGTGCCAAAAGCCCGTCGTCATAGGTCAGATCGGGCATTCTCAGCAGACCGCAGCCGGACATGTCCGACAGATCCGAGACGCGGCGGCCGGTCAGCTGAAAGGTGATGAAATCCTTGCACAGAAAAACCGTACCGATCTGACTGTAAATCTCAGGCTGGTGGCGTTTGACCCAAGCCAGAAGGCTGGGTGTTTGCGACGGCCAGGGTTTTTGCAGGCAGATCGCGTGCAAGGCGCGACCATTTTCCCCGGCGGCCAGTTCCGCCGAAATATCGGCCGCCCGGCTGTCCAGCGATTGCACGGCCAACAGCGGTGCGCCGGCCTTGTCCAGCAAATAGAGCCCATTGCCATGTCCCGCGCAGCCAATGGCAGCGATCTGCTCCGCCGCAATGCCCGCTTTGTCCAGGCAGTCGCGGATCACTGTCGCCGCATTGCGCCACAGCTCACGCAGGCTGCGCTCAACATGGCCAGGTGCCGGGGTTTCAGATTGCCCATCCAGCGCCGAAGTGGCGACCTGCTGACCGTGAAGGTCAAACAGAACCGCCTTGATCACCGTGTTGCCTGCATCCAGTCCCAGAAGATACTTTTGTCGATCAGGCATTTTGATAAATCTCCCAGGCTTCTTCGCCTGACGCCCCCTTGTGGATCATCGCCATCAGCGCGGCGACCACAGCTTTTGGGTTATCATGCTGATAGATGTTGCGGCCATAGACCATGCCCTTGGCCCCTTGGCCGATTAATGCGGCGGATTTGGTCAGCACGGTTTTCAGGTCTTCTTTGCCGCCGCCCCGCACCAGAACCGGCACCCGTGCGGCCTCGACCACGCGGTGAAAGTCCTCGGCATGTTCGGTTGGGTCCGCCTTGATGATGTCAGCCCCCATTTCACTGGCCAGCCGCGTCAATGTGACGATCTTGTCGGCATTGCCGTCGACCTGATAACCACCGCGAACATCATTGGGCAGCATCACCAGCGGTTCGATCATCAGCGGCATACCGTATTTGAGGCAGGCAGCCCGCACCTTTGAGATGTTCTCGACGCATTGGCGGAACAACTCGGGCTCGTCCGGCAACATGAACAGGTTCACCACCACTGCTGCCGCATCCATTTCAAGCGCACCGATGATCGGCTCGTCCGCATTTTGCAGCAGAGACCACATCACCCGGTGGCGCTGATCGTTATAAGGATTGCCCATGTCGATGCGCATCACCAGCGCCGGTTTGTCTTTCTCAGGCCGATCTTGCAGCAGGTCAGCCTGACCATATGCCATCTGGATCGCATCCGGACGGGCATCGACCAGCGTATTCACAACACTGCCCATATCCTCCAGCCCAACCAAAAAGCTGGGCTCGTTGCAGACCCCGTGATCAATGGCGACATCCAGGCAGCCCCCATTGGTGAACATCCGGTTCATCCGGGCCTTGGTGCTGATACGCATTGTCTGTTCCTTCATTTTGATCGGTTTGCCAGCGTTTGCGGACAAACGCCGTGATACTCGCCCAGCTCTGAAATCAGAGAGGCTGTTTCTTTGTTCTGGCGCGCCGCATCCCAACCCAGACATTTGGCGGCAATCGCTGCAACGCGTGAGATAATGTCAGAAGACACCTGCCCCGTGATCGCCAGGCTGGTACGGCGCAGAATAATGTCCGCAAGGTGAACTATGCGCTCCGACCGGATCAGATAGGTAATTTCTGCAACCGAGTATGCGCAATTGGGCACTAAATCGGAGTCCTCTGGGAACTCTTCGCATGCCGTCAGAACCAAGTGCGCATTGCTGCCATAGAGATCCAGCACATGGCGGGCGCGTTTCGGCGATACACCGAACTTGGCGCAGGTCTCGGCAACCCAACTGAGCGTGTCTTCTGGATAGTCCCGACCACCACCGATCGGCATGCTCAACGTGTGGCAAACACGGGACCTGCCAAGCTCATGCAACACATCATCCGTGGTCTGCTCGGCAAAAGCACGGAACGTCGTCCATTTGCCACCGACCATGCAGAACTGCGGAACCGGTCCATCCAGCCTTTTGACAAAATGCCCGCGCGAGATCCGCCCGGTGAATTCCTGATCGCTTTTGGGCAGCGGTCGGATGCCGCTGTAGCTGAAAACGATTTGCGAAGGGGTGACAGAGATATCCGGAAACACACCGCCCAACGACTGCAGGATGTAAGATGTTTCCTCATCCTCGCAGCGTGTTCTACCGGGGGCAGCAACCCGGATATCCGTCGCCCCGACCAGCACGTTCGACAGATAGGGAAATAGGATGCAAACCCGCCCGTCGGAGTTCTCATAGAAAATCATATGCCCGCCCAAAGCATCTCTCAACTCGGGACTATCGATCATCAGGTGCGAGCCTTTGGTGCCCTCAACCATTGGCTTTAAGGCGTCATACTGCCCCGGAAGCTGCGCGGCGGTTACATCCACCCAGGCGCCGGTGGCGTTGACAATGGCCTTGGTAGAAACCGGCCAGATGGCGCCGGATTCAGTGTCTTTCAGAGTCAGTGTCGTATCGTCGTTCGCCGTCAGGCAGACATAATTCAATGCAATAGAATCCGGATTGGCCGCCTCGCTGTCCTCCAGCAATTCAAGGCCCAGCCGCTCGGGATGGCTGATCCAGGCGTCATAATAGGTGGCCGTAAACCGCGTGTCCTTGCGCAGCTGCGGCCATTGCTTGCGTGTTTTGCGAGGTCCCTGGAAATCATGGGTCGGAAGTACACGGCGACGGCGCGTCACCCAGTCATACAGCGTCAGGCCAGCCTTGATCATCAACGCCCCGCGTTCGGCTGGCTGGGTGCGCAAATTCAGGAAATTTGCGACGCTGTTCATGACGCCGGAAAACACTGAGCGGATCGGTACTGTTGTGGGCAGCGGCCGCACCATATGGGGGGCGTTTTGCAATAACGCGTCCCGCTCCTGCAAGGACTCGCGCACCAGTGAGAATTCACCATTTTCCAGATAGCGCAATCCGCCGTGGATCATTCTGGATGGGGCGGCGCTGCAGCCGGAGCAATAATCGTTCTGTTCGACCAGTAATACCCGCAACCCCTGCAGGGAAAGTTCGCGAAATACTCCGATGCCATTGATACCGCCGCCAACGACGATCACGTCGAAGGCACCGTTATCGGCAATTCTGGAAAATCTCTGGTCTCTGTCGTTAGGCATATTTCTACCGTTCACTGACCGGCGTCAGTGCTTTTCCTTGTTAAGATTTGGCGTTGTCTAACCGTCTAGGTTGGTCAGGTGGTTCGCAGCTGCGGTGTTGATTTGTGCGATGTCGTCCTGGCTAAGAGTGATACGGCCGGCATCAGCATTTTCGATGGCTTGCTCCGGATTGCGTGCGCCACACAAAGAGAACGTTATGCCCGGTTGCTGAAGCGTCCAGGCGATAATGATTTGCGCGCTGCTGGCATTATGTGCAGCGCAGATTGGCGCGATTGCATCCATCAGCGCGGTGATCTTCTGGCGATTGGCAAGCGAGAACAACGGATTATCCTTGCGCAGGTCGTCGCCTTCAAATGTGCGGTCCGGGCCGATTTTTCCGGTGAGCAATCCAAGCGCCAGCGACGAATAGCTGAGCACAGAAATTCCGTTGCTTTGACATATCGGCAAGAGGTCAGCCTCAATGACACGGTGCACCATGCTGAACTGTTCCTGAATGCAATCAATCTGTCCGGCAGCAATATAGGCGTTGAGATCCTCTACTGACAGGTTACTGGCACCCGTTGCCCTGATTTTACCCTGAGATTTCAATGCCAGCATGGCCTCGAGCGTTTCATCGATAGGCGTCGTCGGATCCTGCCAATGGGTGATGAAGACATCCAGATGGTCAGTCCCCAACCGCTTCAGGCTTTGCTCGACCTCATAGATAATCGAATCCTTACCCAGATATCGATGGACCGGCTTGTCCTGCTGATCAAAGAAATGATTGCCCTTCTGGCTGTGCCAGACCAACCCGCATTTTGAGACCAGCACCACTTGATCGCGCCGACCCTTCAAGGCTTTGCCAACAATCTCTTCCGAGCGCCCCATGCCGTAGGCCGGTGCGGTGTCGACCAAGGTGATCCCGGCGTCAATCGAGGCTTGTATGGCCGCGACAGAGGCATCCTCGTCGGTGCCACCCCACATCCAGCCGCCAATAGCCCATGTGCCAAGACCGACACCACTGGCCTTGACGCCGGACTTGCCGATTTCCCGTGTTAACATTTCACTGCTCATTTCAGTTCCCTCCACTCAGCGCGTCAAGCACGCCGTTTGCTGTTGCCTCGTCGATGACCAGCGCCTCCAAATGATGTCCCCGCAGCGCCGAACAGATTGGCGCAATCTTGTTTATCCCGGACGCCACGCCCATTGTGAGCGGTACTTTGGCCAGTTCGACCGGGCTCAGCCCGACAAGCCGCGCGTTCAGATCGTAATCACAGACGTTGCCGTCTTCATCCATCAGATGGCCCAGCAACTCGCCGACAGCTCCAACTCGTTTGATTTGATCCTGATCGCCCATGGGCATCGGATGCAGGTCGTAATACGTGGAATCCGCCGTCAGGATCGACCCGACACCGACAATGGCCAGGGTGGCCTGCCGGGCCCGGTCCAGCACCTCGTTGACTGACCGCATGGCCATCAGCATGTCTTTTTGTTCGGCCGTATCGGCAAACAACGGCGCGTGGATCTGATGCGCCCGTCCACCAAGCTTTTCGGCCAGTTGCGTCGCCACATGGTTCACATCGGTATAGTGCTTTCCCTGCACGCAGCCCGTCGCCGGAACCACTTCAATGTCATATGTGCGCTCGGGGTTCAGTCCCTCAACCACCGCGCTCACGCCTTTACCGCCAGTGATGCAGATGGTGTCGCCATCTTTCAGGTTCTTCAAAAGAACATCCGCGGCGGCGCTGCCGACATTTTGCAGCACCACGTCCGGATTGTCCGATACCGTGGGCGCCACCAACACATCGTCGATCTTGGCGCGGTTCTTAATCCGTGTTTCCAGATCGAACAGTGGTTGGAAAGGTGTGCGAATATTGATTTCGACCATGCCCAGAGCACGGCCTTGTTTAATAAGGCGGTTCACTTTGGCCGAGGAGAGGCCCAGCTCTTTGGCGATTTGGGCTTGGAGGCGACCCTCTTCGTAATAAAGGGTGAGAACGCGCGCCATGAGACGCATGCTATGGAAGTCGGTTGCGTTAGTATTCACGAGGCCGTCTCCTTTCGGCTGATGAGGTGGTTCGATGCGGCAGCGGCAAGCAGTGCGGCACCGAGGACCAGTGTCTGGTAATAGGCTGGAATGATAGTCAACATCCCCACCGTCAGCGCCATGATGATCAAGGCGCCAATGAATGATCGCAGAACCCTGCCTTCGCCACCGCTGAACGCGGTGCCGCCGATCAGGACCACGAGAATGGCCGAGAGCTCCATACCATCGCCGGAAAGCGGATCGCCCAGTGACATGAAGCTAGACCGGGCAATGCCTGCAAGCGCCGCAGTCACGCCTACGATCACGTATAGCAACATGACGATCTTACCGGTATTGATCCCGGACAGTTTCGCGGCCGTGGGATTGCCGCCAGTCGCCGCTGCGTATTTGCCGAGCAGGGTGCGATTTTGCGCGATGACAAGGACGAGCGTGACAACGACAGCGACCCAGAAAGCCATAGGCAGACCCAAAAGCGTTCCCTCTCTGCCATAGGAGTTGAACCAACTGGGTATCTTCAGGCCGCCACCGGACTTGATCGCCGACACCCCATCCTGGACCAGCAGCAGCGCCACGCCTTTGAAGAGACTGAGCGTGATCAATGTTGCGATCACCGGCGTGATCTTGAGCCTGACAACCAGCAAACCATTGATCGCCCCTAGCCCGGCCCCAACCACCATGGTGAGGGCGAAGGCCGCGAGAAACGGAACACCGTTGATCGCCAGCATGGCGTAAACGACAGCACTTAAGCCCATCGTGCTCCCGACCGAAAGGTCGATGTACCCCGAGACCATCAGCAGCGTGAAGGCCCCCGCAAGCGTGAGCAGCGGTGCAGACACCCGCAGGACGTTGATGATGTTCCTATGGTTTAGGAAGTTACCGCGCTCAAATAGATCGAACTTGTCGAGGTTTGCCATGCTCAGCAAAACGACGACGGCCACCAGGACGAAGTAGATGTAGTAGCTGCGCAAAAATTGCCCGATGCGGTTATCTCGGGTGGCCGAGGGCTGATCAAGAGTGGAGGATTGTGACATCAAATTCACCGGTTCCTTCGGGCAAGCGCCCAGGTCTGAATAATGATCGCAAGAAACACCGCGATAGCCTTGAGAACGTATTGCCAGTCCGGCGACAGAACCAATCCTGTCGCCGCCGAAGTCACAATTGCGAGAATTATCGCACCGAAGAACATTCCCACCACTGACCCGAAGCCTCCGGCGATGGCAACGCCGCCCAGCAAAGCGATCACCAGTGCATCGAATTCCATTAACGTTCCGCGGTTCGAATATCCGGACTTGAACTCCGAAGCGAGCAGGATCCCCACGACCCCGGCGATGACTGCACTGAACAGATACAGATAGGTTACGTGCTTGGATTTATCGATCCCCGACAAATGGGCTGCGACCGGGTTCGTTCCGATCCAAAAGGTCAATCGGCCGAATATCGTCTTCTTCTCGATGAAGATCGCGATGAGAACCAGCACAGCCATTAAGACCACGGGCAGCTTAAGCGACGTCCCAAACATCGTCATATTCCCGAGCACCCCAAATGCGTCAGGCAGGTTGGTGTTGCGCTGCGACCCTTGTGTCACAACCTGCGCGATGCCCCGTGCAAGCATCATCGTTCCCAGGGTCACGATGATGGACGGAATGCGCAACCGAACAACAAAGAGAGCATTCAAACCACCAATCGCCAGCGCGCCGCCAAGCGCGCATAAGACCGCCAACCAATAAGGCATACCAAGCCCGGTAGACAGCGCGTTATGGCCATCCGTCGATTGGGAGAACCAGACCGCGAGGACACCTGAAAGGGCAAGGATACCGCCGACAGACAAGTCGAAGTTGCCGGACACCAAGAGGAACGTAACCCCGACGCCGAGGGAGATGACGGCCCAATTGTTGGTCACCAAGTTGAGCATGTTGAGAAGCTGGAAGAAATTCGGCACCACTATGGAGGCGATCAGGAACAGCCCGACCGCAACCGACGCAACCAGGAGCGTGATAAAAGCCTCGTCGCTCATACGTTTGCGGCTGTGCACAAGCGTCCTGCCAATTTTTTCCGAAACACTCATTGCAGAAAACCCTCCCGGCCACCGGTCACAACATTGAGGATGTGAGCTGCGTCAACATCCGGCCCATTGATGACCTCAGCTTCAAGAGAACCGTCGAACAGGAGGAAGATGCGATCACAGATCCCAAGCACTTCTTCGAGTTCCGAGGAGAAGACAGCAACCGAGTTGCCCTCGTCTGCCACGCTCCTGATGATGTCGTAGATCTCTGCCTTGGCACCGACATCCACGCCACGGGTCGGCTCGTCCAGCAACAACAAATCGGCATCGGCAAACAGGCACTTTGCGAGCACGACTTTCTGTTGGTTCCCGCCAGACAGTTTCTCTGCATACTTGTCGATCGAATTCGTTGCGATGTTGAGCTTGCCGACATATTCAACAGCGGCTTCCAGCTCAACTGAGGACCGAAATACGCCTCGGTTCGACAGGCGTTGCAAATTCATGACCGGAATATTCTCCCGAATTGTAAGGCTGGTGAACAGGCCCTGTGTCCGGCGCTCTTCGGGAACCAAGGCAATACCCGCAGCAATGGCTTCCTTGGGCGACCGTCCAACCTCCTGCCCCTTGAAGAGGATCGAACCAGAGACCCTGTCAGCTCCGAACAAGGCCCGGGCGATCTCAGTCTTGCCAGCGCCCACGAGACCGTAGAAGCCGACGATTTCACCTTGGTTGATATGGAAAGAAACGTCTTTTAGCAGGGTGTTTGTCAGTCCCTTTGCGATAAGCACGGCGTCATCGGTGACAGTTGTTCGCGGCGTGTAGTCCTGGAACACGCTGCGACCGATCATCATCTCGATCAGTTCGGACCGCCCCGCGACCTCCGACAGCGGCTTGGTAGCAATGTGCTTGCCATCCCGAAGCACTGTAACTGCGTCACCAAGTTTGAATATCTCGTCGAGCTTGTGTGAGATGTAGATCACCGTCACATCCGTTTCGCGCAGGCGTCGGATCACTCCAAAAAGCCGCTCAACCTCTCGCTCAGATAAGGCCGCTGTTGGTTCATCCATAATGATGACATTTGCCCCGGACGACGCTGCGCGCGCAATTTCGATGATCTGCTTTTGCGCGACGCTGAGAGAGGCCACCCTGGCCGACGGGTCGATGGAGGGCTCGATCGCAGCAAGCGTCTGGACCACTCGATCGTCGAGATCTGATTTGACCAGAAACCCAAATCGGCTCTGCTCCATCCCAAGTGTGAGGTTCTCCAGAACGGTAAGTTCGTCAACCACGTGAAGCTCTTGAAAAAGTGTGGCGATGCCACCTGCGCGGGCATCCTGGGTGTTGCTTGGCTCATAGGATGAGCCGCGCACTGTCATCGACCCGGTGGTGGGTTGCAACGCACCTGTCAGCATCTTGACGAGCGTTGATTTCCCAGCTCCGTTTTCGCCTACGAGGCAATGGACTGTGCTGTTTTCAATCGCAAAACTCACGTCGTCGACGGCCCTTACACCGGGATAGTCCTTGGTGAGTCCCTCGACTGAGAGAGCGGGTGATTGCTGCTGGCCTGTCAAACTAGTCTCTCCTTCAACCCGCAGCACATCAACTTGCAGAATTGTTCAACGCCGTCGCTGAATGTGTGAGTTAATCCGATTAGCGGATAGCGGAGGGGATTTACCCCCGTGCAAGTGCCGCTGGCGCTTTTGATACCTGGCGATCGGATTAGGGCTGCGCCCCATTTCAGACTTTGACCGCCAGGTATGAGTTTACGATTACCCGCCGAACTGGGCCGAGAGCCAAACTTTGGCTTCTTCCTGAGGCATCGACCAATAGGAGATAGTGTAAGCCTTGTAGAAGAACTCCTCGGCCGGGTTAGTCGCAGCTGCAACGTCACCGTTCACTACATCCATGATCAGATCAATGCGCCCTTGCGCCGTCTCGACCGGGGGCAGACCCATCGAGATCTTCAGGCTGGAATTCGGATCATAAACCAGGTCGAATTCAACAGTGTCAAAGTCCACACTGGCCACGATCTCGGTCAACGGCTTGCCGTCTTCGAACTTGCCCCGGCCAAGCTGAGAGAGGCCGGCCATGGTGCCAACGGTAAGATCGGAAGACTCGGAATAGATCAGGTTGACTTCTGGCCGTTGCGTCAGCAGGTCAACGATGATCTGCTTTGCCGCTTCCTGTCCGGCACTTGAATCCAATGCGCCAAGGTTCTCGGCATCGGGATCGACAGACAGCACACCCTTAGCAAACGGTTCCGTGCGCCCAGAGTTCACTTCAGTGTGGTTTGGCCACCCAAGCTGAACCATGACGATCGGCGTGTCTGGATGTGCTTCTTTCCAGGCTGTTGCCATCTGTGCGCCCATCTCGAACGAGACACCAGCCTCGTCGCTGCGCGCCGTCGGAATACCAGTGTCCGTGATCGGGCTGAAGAACGACGTCATGACAATACCCTCGTCGAGGGCGTCTCTGACACCGGGCGTGGCTGCTTCGGCGTCCCAGATATGCAGGGTCGCGGCATCGAAGGCACCAGCGGCGATTTGGTCGATGTTCTGAGTCATCACGGCCGAATCTGCCTGGCCATCAAAGATCACAACTTCTGCGCCGTATTTCTCAGCAGCATAACGCTTGGCCTCATCGGCCTGAGCTTGGTGGAACACGTTCGACAGGTTGGACACGAAGAACGCAATCCGCTTTCCATCCTGAGCCAAGGCGCCGCCACTTGCCGCTGCGATCATCGACGAGGCCACAAGGCCCGTTAAGAAAATTCTCTTCCGTATCATCATATTACATCACTCCCTTTTCTGTAGGCCGAGCCGGGCCACATGGCCTGTTGGCCCTTCTTGAACTGCAAACATCCACAATCAGCAGACTTAGAATGTGAAATTTCCTGCAGTGTGTGATAGAACTTTCGCATAAATGAAATAATTGTCAACAAGTGATTTTATTTAACAGCAGCCCTTCATGAACCAGCGAGAGCGTAGCATCGGGTTATGAGGCAACATTTCTGATACTTGTGAGACAGGAACAAATTTGCGGCCAGCATTCCCGCGTTCGGGGGATGGTGAAAGTTATCTCAACACGCGTGACAAAACTGAGAAAATTGATGGCTGCCATTTTACCGTTCGAAAGAATCCGCACTGCCGATGGCGACAAAATGGAAATCATGTGCGAACTTCATTCGCTGTGGAATGTGCCAACGGCCAAGCGGATATGCCACGGCCTACAAGACGAAGAACTGGTCGGATTACAATGCAGCAATGAAGCAGCGCGGGTCGCTAACAATCTGGCTTGATCCCGAGATGAGCTGGAAGCCAGGTCCATCCCTTGCCCGGCCGCAGCTTGCTTGCAAACCATGAGAGGGGGGCAAGCGTGGTCGAAAGCCGTTCTATAGCGATGCGGCGATCCAAACATGTCTGACCATTCCCCTCTCGGTATGGCCCGCCTGCAAGAAGAAGACTTATCCTGCCACGCATCCGGCGATCGTTGATGAGGACCAGTGGGACCGGGTTCAGGAAAAGCTGCAAAAAGCTGCAGGCCGCAAGCGCCCGTCGACCACTGGACTGGATTGACCAGGAACCGAAGCTCGGGATCCGCGTCTGAGCCCAACCCTATTTTGTCACGGCAACTCAACACGTTCCCTGCAAATACCCTGTTACCAGGCAATTCTGCCAAAACGGCACCGTCTCAATCAGGCATCGGAGACCGGCAAAAACCATATGGCTGTCAGCATTGCCCGGGCTTGCATCCGGAATAGCCGCCGCGGACGGTTCTTCAACGTCGTCGAACTGGTGAACAAGCTGGATGCCGAATCCCGGGTAGAACACCAGGGGCGAACCGCCGACCGGATCTATCGCTTGGACATCCGGATCCTCGACGAACTCGGGCCTGCGTAGTTGCGAGAAAACAGCTCCCGTGGCAAACTCTACCCGGTAGATAACTCATTGTTTTCTGACGGGATCCGCACAGCGAGCCCATACGCACCGGATGCAAGATCCGGTACTCTGAATTCCTGTAATGTCACAGCCAATTGGTGTGGTTTTGACGCATTGTTCAGTAGATTTAAATCGATCCGATAACCAAAGGTGGATCGAGCGCAAAGCTGTCTACCAGATCATCATATTTGGAAATCGATGCGGGTTCGAACTTAGGACGAAAGTCAGAGAATTCAGCAGTGTCCGCTACGGTATCAACCTTCGAAGCGATTAGAACATCTTCGTCGACAAGCTTGCCACAGAAACTTTGGATTTCGGCGCGGATGGTCTCCTTGGCAATATCATAGTTGTCCGCAAGAGCGGTCGCCATTTGATCAGCCGTTAGGCCGGCCTCGATCATCGCCCACATAACTTATCCCTAGCCTTCGATTGAATAGTAACATCCACTCTCCAGATTCAGTACGATCAACTCCCCATCGAAGACATTTACTTCGATGCGCGTTTGCCCGATTCTTTATTTTTCCAGCAATCTCATAACCTTATCTCAAAAGAACTCGGCTCCGACAAAGTGATACCTAGCTCTAGCCGACAATTTCGCGATACGTACCGTATTGCGACAAGGTGTCAACCTTTGGCGGCGCCTTCGAAATTGCAGGCGCCACAACCTGTAGTTGCTCCATTGCTTTATATTTTGCACTTGGTCGATCTACTGACAAGCAACTCCCTATGAGGTGCTCATTGTCGCTAGGCGCCTTTCTTACAAATCGAGGTGACGTGTGAGCCTGCTAACTTCCCTTCTATCTAATCAAAACTCCCCCGAAAAAGCTGTAATGTTTGCTAGGATGAAAGTCCGAAAACTGTGTTCTGCGGGGCGTCGGGGAGAGGCTAAAGCAATCATCGAGCAGTTGACATCCCGTCACACAGAAACCGTCGAGACACGTGTTACCAAAGCGGCCCTTTTGGTTGATGCGGGGTATGTAATGGAAAGTGACGCGATTTTCCAGGCGCTGATCGCTGAATATCCACTTCGTGAAGATGTCCGCGAAACATTTGTGCGGATTGCTTTCAGCAGAGGTCACTTGCGCAAGGACTCTGTTGCACAAACAGGCTGATGAACGGAGTTCCCCTTTCCCCAAGCAGGTTTAGCTTGCGGATTTTGTGACAGGGATGCCAATCGCGGTGTAGCCATTCAGGACCGCGATGCGCACCTGAACCTCCGCGACCTGTCGGTCGAAGTCGCGGGCCATGCATTGTCCGGCAATGGTTTGCAAGCAAACCATGAGAGGGAGGCGCTGGCCCAGTAGTTTCATGCAATGCATCCATTGCCCGGCAGGGTTATGCGCAGCATGATCCCGAGAGGGTTTGTCTCGACGCGGCTCTGGCGGTGATAGCCGCTGCAGTCCCGCCAGATCGCCCGGCCCAGATACTTCGATGCGCGGAGCGCGTCGTTCCTGGCGATGGCGCCAGCGGTGCATGGCTTCCACGGCTGGGCAGTCTTGCGTGGCGGAATGACTGCGGCCGCACCGCGGTCAGCAATGGCGTTGTGACATCTGCGCGTGTCGTATGCGCCAAACGCGCCGTTTGGGGCCACGCGCTGCCCGGCAACACATGCCTGCATGCGTGAGAGGGGCTGGCGTGCATTCCACTCGCCTTCACCCTCGACCTTGATGCCCGTACTGTCCACTGCCCGGCAGGGCATCGCAACGCGATGTCCCGAGAGGGGATCAGGAGATGCAGCGGCCCCTTTGAACCGCAATACCGGATGTTCACCGCAAGTGTCTTTCGACGTCGGGACAAGGTGCTGAAGTCAGGCACTACCCAATCAAGTCCCGTCAGCAGCCAGAGGCTTTCGACAAAGCCTGTGGTCTGGCGAAGCGCCATCCCGAACAGCACTTTCATCCCCTCTCGGGATATTGCGCCACAATACCCTGCCGGGCAGCGGTCAAACAGGTCTGGATGGCGGCGTCGCTGAATATCCGCGATCGGCCCCTCTTGCCGCAAGGTTTGGCATCCCAGTTCATGTCCGGATCGAACCAGATCGTAAGCGACCCGCGACGCCTCAGCGCCTCATTATAGGCAGTCCGGTTCGTGGTCTTGTAGGTGGGCGATGTCGGTTTGCTCAGGCCCGTCAGCTACCACTCTGGATTCACAACATGAATCCCCCACCAGATTTGTGCAACAGAGCCGTTTGTTGCAGTAAATGCTATTAAAGGATCGGCATCAAACCGCGACAGGTCCAAATTGCCCGTACTCAGGTCGCCCGTACTCAAATCCGGTGGGCGACTGCTGTGCCAATGGAGCGGCGTAACTTATACCGTTGAAGTAACTGATACCGGGTTTGTCTGGAACGGAGCGCGCGACCGCTCGCTCTCGGCGATTGCCCGCGCCATCATCGGCGCACACTGGTCTGGGCCCCGCTTATTCGGGCGCAAAGGAAAGACTCTACGATGAGAATCCCCCATATGCGCTGCGCGATCTACACCCGCAAATCCTCGGGACATGGGCTTGATCAGAACTGCAATTCCTTGGATGCTCAGTATGAAGCCTGCACCGCCGACATCGCCAGCCAGCGCCGGAAAGGGCTGGAAACTGCTGGCTGAGCGCTATGACGACGGTGGCATCTTTGGCGGTCTGCAAGAAGAAAGGCCTCTGGATGGGCGGTGTCCCTCCCGTCGGATTTGATCCCCAGCGCTCTCAACTCCGACTTCTTTGCTATTAGTGCCCTCTTCACTTGCCGCCGCTGGGGCGTAGAGATGATGATCATCGCAGGCGAGACCAAGCCCGCTCCTGACGCAGCAATGATCCGCGCTCTGCACAACGCTCATCTCTGGACTGCTGATCTGCGCAAACGGTGTTGTCAGGTCCATTCGAACGGGTCTCAGCAAGGACAACATGACTGTTCTTTATGCCGAACAAAGCTGGCGCCGCTCGGCGAGATCGGCGGCGTGGTTGCGCTTGAAATTGGCGCGTGAGTAAAGCTGGCGTTCCACCCCGGCAGGGAATTCATGCCCCGATTGTTAAACCACCGGCCAGTTTCCTGCTTCTGTGCATTGCCGATGACCTTCCTGGCAGCGCTTAGGATCGAAGTTTATCCGTCACCATGACATGCAGACCCCACAGCGATTAATGATTTTTCGTAGGGGTTTCAACACCGCCTTGCGGTCCCGGCGTTTGGTGACAAAGGTTTCCAACACCTCAGCATGGTGATCCGCAGCACGCCAAGGGCTTGCGTCCCGCCGTTGATCTTCAAAAAAACCTCATCCAGGTGCCATTGCCCATTGGACTGGGCGCGCCTCTGCCGAATAGGTTTTCTGCGGATCTGCGCGGCGCACAACGTGCCCACCCAATGTCACCAGAAACGGATCGTCTGGTGACTGATATCAATCCCTCGCTCCTGCAACAGGTCCTCGGCATTTCGGAGGGAAAGCGGCAACCGAACGTGCATCGTCACCGCAAGCCGGATGATATCGGGGCGAGTTCGGAATAACTAAAAAGGGGCGCAGGATACCTCCTGCGCCCCTAATTTGCTCGGACCCATGTGCCGGATTTAGCGGGCAGGCAGCGGCATCCAGTCGGGAACCGACACGTCCGCATGGGCGAACTGAGGCAGCTTTGCCGAAAGATCCGCCATGTTTTTGATGTCGCCATCCATCAGCATTTGCTGGGTGATCAGCGTCGGCGGCACGATGACGTTGTGACCGACCTCTTCGCCCGCCAACAGCATGGCCAGGGTACGCACTGAAACTTCGCCAACCACTGCCGGGTTTGTCGCTGCGGTTGCAGCCCAGGCGCTGTTTTCTTCCAGCATTGCCGAGATGTCAGCCGTGGACACATCTGCCGAATAGATTTTGATCTGATCGCTCAGACCTGCTTCGTCGACCGCGATTTTCACGCCCTTGGCGAATTCATCGTAGGGCGCGAACATCACCGTGATGTCCGGGTTTGCCTGCAACACAGACCGGGCCTGATTGGCAACAGAGTTGGCAATTGGGTTGTCGAGCGTACCAAAGACAGCCGCTTCGTCGATGCCAGCATATTTTTCACGGAAGATCTTCCAGGTCTCGTCGCGGCGGTCCAGCGGCGCGATACCGGGCACATAGACATATCCGGCTTTCCAGGCTTCACCATTGTCGATGATCGCCTGTTCCAGCGCCAGACGGGCCAGATCACGGTCAGATTGCTCGACCTGCGGCACCGCCGGGTTTTCGACGTTCACATCAAATGCCACGACCTTGATGCCCGCGTCCAGAGCCCGCTGAACAGCGTCTTGCATGGCTTCCGTCAGACCGTGCTGCACGATGATTCCGTCGACGCCCAGAGCGATAGCCTGGTCCACCATGTCGGCCTGAAGTGCTGCATCCTGGCGGCTATCGAAAATGCGGAGATCGACGCCAATGGCAGCGGCCTGGCTCTCGACACCTGACAAATAGGCCTGAAAGAAATCGCCGGTGGACAGGTAACGCACCAGAGCGATTTTAACGTCGCCAGCGTTGTCAAACGGCGCCGGCATCTCACCCGCCAGTGCAGGCGACAGCCCGGCGGCCAGTGCCATTGCGCTGCTCGCCAACTTCATAAATATCCGACGTGAAAAGTCCATTCTTAGTCTCCCTTTTGGTGTTTTTGTGAGCGGCCCTAATGAGCCCCTCCGCGCTTTGACAGTGCGAAGGTAAAGACAAGTGCCACGACCAGAACCGCGCCCTTGACGAAATCTTGTGTGTAGTAAGGCGCGTTCATCATCGTCAGCCCCTGCAACAGAATGCCAATGAACAGGGCGCCGATAATTGTGCCAAATGCGTTGGGCTTTGCCGCGCCCAGAACCGCAAACCCGATCAGCGCCGCCGCAACCGAATCCAGCAACAGATTGTTGCCCGAGGCGATATCACCACGCCCCAACCGGGCGGCCAGCAGGATGCCGCCAACAGAGGCCAGCACTCCGGAGATCATATAGGCAAGGATCTTGTACCGGTTGACATTGGCCCCAGCCAGGCTGGCGGCGCGTTGGTTTGAGCCGATGGCATACATAATGCGCCCATGCCGGGTCAGCTCCATGAAGCCCCAGACCAGAAAACCGACCACCAGCAAGACGATCACCGAGACCGGAATGAGATTGTCGATGAAGAAATCAAACCGGTGACGACCCAGCGCCAGAAAGGCCTTTGAGAATATCCCCTCGGCCACCCGCCCGTCAGGCAGGGTCATTCCAGTGGCGATCGAACGCCCCTGTGTCGGGATCCGCTGCAACCCGACCAGAAGGAACATCATGCCCAGGGTTGCCAGCAGGTCAGGCACCCGCATCTTGACGATGAGAAGCCCGTTGATCAGCCCGACAATTGCCCCCATAGCAAGACAAGCCGCAACCGCAGCAAAGGCGCTCATCTCCCAGACCACCAGAACATAAGACGATAACATCAGCGATGTGGTGGCCACCGAGCCGATGGACAGGTCAAACCCGTCAACCACCAGGGTCACGGTGACGCCAAGGGCCAGAATGCCGGTGATGGCCACCGACTGAAAGATGAACACGGCACTATAGGGGCCCGCGAAACCTTCGGCAAAAATGCTGAAGAACAGCACCAACCCAAGGGTCAGCGCAATAAAGCCGTACCGGATTGCGAATTCGGTCGCTGTAAGCTTGGATTTGACGCGACGTTCGGTATTGGGCAGCGTATCGTTTGAGGCTTCAGATTGCATATTCGGTCTTATCCGTTGTTTCGCTTTGCTGCCCGGCGACCTGTGTCAGCACAGCCCCCAGATCAATGTCTTCGTTTCGGTGATCGCCAACGATCGTATGATCGGCCATCACGATAATTCGGTCGGCAATTTCCAGGGCTTCGTCCATTTCAGCCACCAGCACGACAGTGGCCCGTCCACCGGCGGTTTCCCGAATTTTGTGGCCAATGTCTCTGCGGGCTTTGATGTCCACCCCCTGAAAAGGCTCATCAAGCACCAGAAGATTCGAGGCTTCGGACAGCCAGCGTCCGACCATGACTTTTTGTTGATTGCCACCGGACAGTCTGCCGATCTCATCGCCATCACTTTGGCAGACGATTCCCAAATCGGTAATCGTCTTGCCTGCCGTTGCCCGTTCGCTGCGCCGTTTCAGAAAGGAAAAGGCTGAATGCCGGGCCAAAAAGGGAATAGTGATGTTCCGGGTGATGTCGAAATCCTGCACCACCGCATTACTGGCCCGGTCCTTGGGGCACAGGAACACCCCTGCATTTATGGCTTGGCGCTGTGAGGCGGGATGATAGGGCTTGCCCAGCAAGCTCATCCTGCCGGTCACTGGCTGTCCTAGACCGAACAGAATATCTGCGAAATCGGTCTTACCGCTGCCCACAAGACCGGTGATGGCCACCACCTCGTTGGCGTGCAGGTCAAGCGAGAAAGGCTTTGAACCGGGGCGCAGAGAAATATCGCTCAATCGCATCACCGGCGCGCCGACCTTGGGAATATCAATATCCACATCGGTCATCGCATGGCCCAGCATGGCCTTCACGGCCCCCTCATAGTTCAGGGGGGATGTCTCGAACACGCCCGAGATTTTACCGTCTCGCATGCTGACAATACGGTCGGCAATGCGGCGGATATCGGACATGCGGTGCGAAATATAAAGGATGGCCGCGCCAGCGTCGCGCAAGCGGTCCAGCAAGCTGAACAACCGCCGGGCCTCGACTGCGGACAGCGACGACGTTGGCTCGTCGAGAATGAGCAGTTTGGGCCTATGGGCCATGGCCCGGGCAATCGCCACCAGTTGCCGGTCCGCCAGGCCCAGTTCGCTGACGGATTGGGTCACGTCAACGTTCAGTTCCATGGCGGCGGCGATTTTACGAGCCTCGGCGCGATGTTTACGCTTGTTCAGGAAGAACCCAGCGCCAGGTGCGGTCAGATGATCGAGCATCAGGTTGGACGCGATATCCAGGTCGAGGATCACCCCATCATTGATACTTTGGTGGACGGTCACCACTCCGGCGCGAATGGCCTCCGAGGGGCTGGACGGGCTGAACGGCTCACCGTCAAGCGTGATTGTGCCGGAGTTTGCGCTGTGAACGCCGCATAAGATTTTGACAAGCGTCGATTTCCCGGCGCCATTGGCCCCCATCAAAACCGTAACCTGCCCGGGGCTCAGCGTCAGATCAATGCCCCGCAAGACATCGTTGGCACCAAAGGCCTTGGTGATCCCCGTAAGCTCCACAGCTTTATTCTGCACCGGCTTTCCTCCCTGATGAGCGAGCCTAATGTCCCATTCTGTCATATGTCAACAACTATTGACTTTTGCTCGACGCTCGAGAAGATTGGCATCAACACGACGCCAAGTGACCGTTGCAAGGGGGCAAAATGAACAATATTGATCCGGATTACCAACCTTTGACCACCGACACGCTGGCGGCGCGGCTTGGGCCAATCAAAGCCCTGACTGACCTGTTGGGCTCGGATACATCCAACTGGAACTCCAAGGAGGTTGGCGATGGCAACCTGAACCTGGTTTTCATCGTCCAAAGCGACCAGGGCAGCGTCATCGTCAAGCAGGCGCTGCCCTATGTGCGCCTAGTGGGTGACAGTTGGCCGCTGCCGCTGAAACGCTCGTTCTTTGAGTATCACGCGCTTATCAGACAGGCGAAACGCGCGCCCGGCACGGTGCCAGAAATCTACTATTTCAATGAGATCCAAGCCATCATTGTGATGGAATTTTTCACCCCTCACGTCATCCTGCGGCAGAGCCTGATGGCAGGCAAGACACATGACGGGCTGGCCGATACCCTGGGCCTGTACTGCGCCCGCACTTTATTCCGCGGCTCGGACCTGAGCATGGACACCGCCAAACGCAAAGCAGACGTGGCCCTGTTCGCCGAAAGCGTGGAGCTCTGCGACATCACCGAAACACTGGTGTTTTCCGATCCGTATTTTGACGCGGAACGGAACCATCACACGCCACAGCTGGATGCCCTTGTGGCGACACTGCGCAACGACGTGGATCTGAAAGTCGAAGCGCATCATCTGAAAGCAAAGTTCTGCAACAACGCGGAAACCATGCTGCACGGCGATCTGCACACCGGCTCGGTCATGGTCAGCGACACCGAGACCAAGGTGATCGACCCTGAGTTCGCACTTTATGGGCCTATGGGCTTTGATATCGGGATGCTGTTGGGCAATTTCTGGATGGCCTACTTCGCTCAGCCCGGACACGCCGAGGCACCCGGCACGCGGGCAGACTACCAGGACTGGATTCTCGGCGTCGTGGACAGAATATGGACCGTATTCACCAGCGAATTCTCGCGTCTGTGGCGCGAGGAACGGACCGGGATTCTCTACGAGAAAACACTGTTTGAGGATCAGGGGCACGCGCTGGCCAGTGAACAGGCGCTAGCCCATCGGCTGAACGACATCTGGCAGGACACCTTGGGCTTTGCCGGTGTGGAAATTATACGGCGCACCTTGAGTCTGGCCCATATCGCCGAAAACGAAACTATCAAAAATGATGAATTACGAGCGGATTGCGAGGCGCGCGGGCTGAAACTTGGCCGGGCGCTTGTAGTGAACCGGGCCCGGATGAATTGCATGGCCTCGGTGACGGATCTGGCTCGGGTAATTGCTGTGGAGGCAAAAGAATGAAAGTTGGCGCTAAGCACTATCGCTCAATCTGGTATGACTATGCAGAGCAGGTGGTGAAAATTATTGACCAGCGCTGGCTGCCCCATGAATTCCGCGTCGTCGATCTGAAAAGCCGCGATGATTTTGCCGTCGCCATCCGGGATATGTGGGTGCGCGGTGCCCCACTGATCGGCGCCACCGCAGCGTTTGCGGTGGCCGAGGAAATGAAACGCGACGCCTCTGACGCCTCGCTGGATGAAACATGGGAAGTTTTGCATGAAACCCGCCCAACCGCCATCAACCTGCGTTGGGCGCTGAACGTAATGCGCGACCGGCTTAGGGATGTGCCTGAGTCTGAACGCGCAGCAACAGCCCAGGCGCTCGCCCAGCAAATCTGCGACGAGGACGTCGAGTGTAACCGTCAGATCGGGCTGCACGGGCTGGAAATCATCAAGAAAATCGCCAGCACCAAAAAACCGGGCGAAGTGGTGAATATCCTGACCCATTGCAATGCTGGCTGGCTGGCAACTGTGGATTGGGGCACTGCCACCTCGCCGATGTACCACGCGGCCGAGGCAGGCATTCCGGTGCATATCTGGGTGGATGAAACCCGGCCCCGCAATCAGGGCGCGCAATTGACCGCCTGGGAGATGGACAGCCACGGCATGTCGCACAGGCTGATCGTCGACAATGCCGGCGGACATCTGATGCAGCACGGTGACGTTGACATGGTGATTGTCGGCACCGATCGCACCACTTCGCACGGCGATGTCTGCAACAAGATCGGCACCTATCTGAAAGCGCTGGCCGCACGGGACAACAATATCCCGTTTTATGTGGCCCTGCCCTCACCGACCATTGACTGGACCCTTAAGGACGGCGTCGCGGAAATTCCGATTGAGGAACGCGACGGCGATGAGGTGACCAAGGTCTGGGGCAAAATGGAGGACGGACGTGTCGGCCAGGTGCAGATCAGCCCGGACGGAACCGCCGGCGGCAACCCGGCCTTTGATGTGACCCCGGCCCGTCTGGTGACCGGGTTGATCACCGAACGCGGCGTCTGCGAGGCCTCAGCCGAAGGGTTGGCCGCATTGTTCCCCGAGCAGGTTCTGGATTAACCTGCAGCCTCTAACATCAGTCGGGCGGTTTCGTTGCTTGTGACAACATGAGTAACGCAGCCGCCCGCGATGGCCGATAGCATCGGTACAACTTTGGTGTTCCCCTCAGAGACCAGCAAGCCGACCTCTAGCCCTTGCAGGTTATCAAGGGTAATGCCGATCATCCGGTCGTCCAGTGCGCCCGGAATGGCCTGACCTTCGGCGTCAATGAACCGCCCGCATAACACCCCTGTCGCACCCTGTTTGACATACCAGTCCAGATCAGCACGGCTGGCCAGACCACTGCTGACAATGTGACTGTCCGGATCACAGGATCCTGCGGCAAATAGGGCTTTGTTGCAGTGGCTCAAGGCATCCAATTGGCGGCGAATGATCGGCTCGTCGCGCAGTCGCGCCGCCAGGTCCGGATCACTAAGCACCGCCGGCGCATGCAGGTTGATGCATTTTGCCCCTAGGTTCTGCGCCATATGGGCGGAACAGATCTCGGCGGTGAACCCATAGGGCGTCGCCATCGACCCGACCAGTTGCGACACCGTGACATCGCTAATCTTGGTCTGCTCAATAGCCTCTGCGATTTCAAAAATCGTCCGCCCCCAGGCAACACCCAGCCGATCACCGGGCGCCAGCAGGCTGGGCAGCCAATCAGCGGCGCCGCGCGCCACCCGCATCAGCGCCTCTTCCTCGGTGCCCTTGCCACGGGGCAGGACAAACGCCGCCTGAAGTCCGAATTTTTCTCGCAGATCCTGGGCCAACTGATGGCTGGTGAACACCTCCGGCGCCAGACTGATACGGATATACCCCCGCTCGCGGGCCTCTTGCAGGTAATTGACCACCGTTGCCCGCGAAACCTGCAACAATTTGGCGATCTCGGTCTGGTTCAGCCCGTCATGGTAATACATCCAGGCAGCTTCGATCACGATGCTCTCACCGCTCACCTGCCCGGCTGTCCGTCTGCGCAATGATGTCGCCATGAAACCCCTCCTTTTAGATATTTGACACCATGTGCTGACAATTGTCAAAATCTATGCTCTAACGCATAAAACACACACGTGAAAAAGGGTATATTGGCCATGGTCCTTAACAGATGGGATGACAAAGAGGCAAAGATTTTCGTGGACGCTGCAGGGAGTGACCCGGCAGACCGCGAACTGGCGCTGCGGGTATACACATCGCAGATCATCGGCCGGGATTCCAACCTGGTGCTGCATGGCGGCGGCAACACCTCTTGCAAATTGAAACGCAAAGATATTTTCGGCAACGAGATGGATGTGCTGCACGTCAAAGGCAGCGGCTGGGATCTTGGGGTTATCAAGGCCGCCGGCCTGCCCGGCGTACGCCTGAACCCACTGCTGGAACTGCGCCAGCTTGATGCGCTGAGCGACGAGGACATGGTCAACCTGCAACGGGCCAATCTGATTGATTCCACCTCGCCGAACCCCTCGGTCGAGACCCTGCTGCACGCCTTCCTGCCGCACACCTACGTTGACCACACCCATGCCACTGCAATGCTGTCACTGGCCGATCTGCCAAATGTTCAGGATGTTGTAGCCGAGATTTTCGGCGACCGGTTGGTCTGCGTTCCCTTCATCATGCCGGGCTTTGAATTGGCCAAGGTTGCCGCCGAGGTCTATGACGCCAACCCGAATGTCGAAGGTCTGATCCTGATCAACCACGGCCATTTCGCCTTTGGCGACACCGCCAGGGAATCATACGACCGGCTGATCGAACACACCAATATGGTCGAGGCCTGGCTGGAAAAAACCAGCGGTTCGGTACCAAAAACGGCCCAAGGCCAGTCCGAGGAAATGTCGGCAAATGCCGCCGACATTCTGCCGATGCTGCGCGGCATCATTGGCGATGCAAACGCCCGCTTTACCGGGGATCGCGACGTTGCCATGCCGGTGATGAATATGCGCAACGGCGACAATGTGCAGGAGTTTTTTGCCCGCGACGATCTTGCCGCCCTGTCCCGCCGCGGCGTTGCCACCCCGGATCACGTCATCCGCACCAAAAATTACCCGCTGCATCTAACGGCCGAAATCCTTGCCGGCGGACGCGAGACCATTGCCCAGGCGGTCGAGGATTTCATCGCCGAATACACCGCCTATTTTGACACCAACGCCGCCCGCTTTGGTGGTGCCAAGACCATGTTGATGCCAACCCCCAATCTGGCCTGGATCGAGGGCATCGGCGCCGTCGGTATTTCGGCCAATGCCAAGGCAGCAGCCGCCGCATCAGATCTGGCAGCGCAGAACATCACCGCTATGACCAACGGCGAGGCTTGCGGCGGCTTCCAGCCGGTGGATGCAGCCAAACTGTTCGATATGGAATACTGGTCGCTTGAGCAGGCCAAACTCGGCAAAGGAAAACCACCGGCACTGCAGGGCCGTGTGGTGATGATCACCGGCGGCGGTGGCGCGATCGGTCTGGCCACGGCGCAGGAATTCGCCGCCCTCGGAGCCAATGTGTTCCTGGTCGACTTGGAGGCCACAGCGCTTGACGCGGCGCTAGCCGATCTCGGCAGCAATCATGGCGGCCTTGCACTGGACATCACCGAAGCCGATGCCGCCACGCGCGCCATGCAGGCCTGCATCCAGACATTTGGTGGGTTGGACATCCTGGTGTCCAACGCCGGCGCCGCGTGGACCGGCGAAATTGCCGGGCTGGATGACGCGATTTTGCGCAAAAGCTTTGAGCTGAACTTCTTTGCCCATCAGGCCTTTGCCAAAGCCGCCGCAGGCGTGTTCGCGGCCCAGGGACGCGGCGGGCAAATCCTGATCAACGTGTCGAAACAGGCGGTTAATCCCGGCAAGGGGTTCGGGGCTTATGGCATCCCAAAAGCCGCAACATTCTTCCTGCTGCGGCAACTGGCACTGGAACTGGGGCCACAGGGGGTGCGGGTCAATGGCATCAACGCCGACCGTATCCGATCAGGCCTGCTCGACCCAGCTTTTGTCACCGAGCGCGCCAAGGCAAGGGGCATCGATGAGGAGGCCTATATGGCCGGCAACTTGCTGCGCCGCGAAGTCGAGGCCGCGCATGTCGGAAAGGCATTTGTGGCTTTGGCGCAGAGCGAACGCACAACGGCCCATGTCATGACCGTAGACGGCGGCAATATCGAAGCGGCACTTCGCTAGCCGCCTGGCGGTTGAAGACACCGGTACTGCAGGACAAAAAGCCCGAACACCGCCCGTGAAAACCCGGGCGGTGTTTTCGATTGATGAAAGCCCGCACTGTAACTGGAGCGGCTATCTCCTGCTGCCAGCCTCAGTCGCGCGGCATCAAAATTGGTACTGTCAGACCAATTCGACCCGGCCCCTTCTCGTGGTTTGCTAACAAACCACTGTCCGGAAGTGGCTGGGAGTTCTCAGCGCGGTTGTTCAGACTGTTACAGAATTTGACCTAGAAACGCGATGGTGCGCGGGTCTTTGGCAGCGTCAAAAAACGTGGCCGGCGGCCCGTGCTCTACGATTACGCCCCGGTCCGTAAAATAGATATGATCCGCAACTTCACGGGCAAACCCCATTTCGTGGGTCACCAGAATACAGGTCATTCCGTCTTCGGCCAGATCCCTTATTGTTTGCAAGACCTCGTTGACAGTTTCCGGATCCAGCGCCGCCGTCACTTCGTCAAACAGCATCACATCCGGGTTCATCGCCAGCGAACGCGCAATAGCGACACGCTGCTGCTGCCCGCCCGAAAGCTCTCCTGGATAGCTGTCTTCTTTACCCTCAAGGCGAACTTTCTTGATCAGCCCACGCGCCAGCCTTTCCACATCTTCCTTTTTGTCTTTAAGCACCAAAAGCGGCGCCATCATTATATTCTCGATGGCTGTCTTGTGCGGGAACAGATTGTATTGCTGAAACACCATGCCTACTTTCTTACGCAGCTCCAGCTTGTCCAGATCCGGATCGTTCACTTCCTGACCTTCGACCAGAATGGAGCCGCTCTGAAAGTTATTAAGCGCGTTAACACAGCGAATAAGCGTGGATTTTCCGGACCCTGATGGGCCGATGATACAAATCACCTCGCCCTTCATGATGTCCATTGACACACCCTTCAGAACCTCAAGGGATCCAAAAGATTTATGCAGATCCTTGATCGAGACCATCGGGTCTGTGTCAGTCCATACCATATTGGTAATCCTTCAGGTTTTTACGGCAAATTTCTTTTCGAGACGTACTGTCAGCCGTGCAATCGGATAGCAGTAGACAAAGAAAAGAAACAAAACGAATGAATAGAACGGGATCAGCAGATCACTGCGCCCACCTTCGGCTGCCAGTGCCTGACCGGTCAGGGTCATCACCTCGGACACTCCGACAATCGAGGCCAGAACAGTGGCCATTGTCAGGATCGAATAGAGGTTCATCCAGGGCGGCAACATGCGTTTCACACATTGCGGCAGGATGATCCGCCACAGCACCTGAGTGCGCGAGAACGCCAGGCTCTCTGCCGCTTCCCATTGGCCGCTGGGGAGCGAGACAATAGCGCCGCGGACAATTTCGGACACGTTGGCCATGACCGGCAGTGCCAGTCCGAACATTGCCTTAAGCCAGTCCGGTAACGGGATCGTCAGGCCAAAAATCTTCAACTCAAACGGCAATAGGAACATGGCAAAGAACAACAAAACCAGCCACGGCGCGTTGCGGAAAAACTGGGTTGTGATCCAGGCTAATTTTCGCACCACAGGGTTCAGCGAAATCTGCCCAAGCCCAAGAGCCGCCCCTGCAAGGGTGCCAAGGGCCATCGCGCTGATGGATATGACGATATTAAAAATAAACCCCTTCAACAAAAGCGGCATCCATTGCACCAGAATGTCCCATATTGAAGCCCGGCCCGGGTCAGTGGCTGCAAACGCCGCCGGAATCGATGCGGCAATGCAGACAACGATCAATACAAGCCCGTGCCAAGGCCGTAACTGAAACCGATCATCGGGCCGTGGTTTTGGGGTCAACATCATGACTGGCATGATTTTGGGCGTTTGATTGTTCATTGTCATGCCCCCTAGGCCCCGAAACCAGGGAGTTTCAGCTTCCGCTCCCAGCTGTTCATTCCCCATACAAGGACACCAACAAGGCCAAAATAGACTAGCAGCAAAAAGAACATCATTTCGGTTACGTTGACATTATCGGACCAGATTTGATTGGCCTCGTAAAGCATCTCGGGGACGGCAATCGCATAGGCCAGAGTGGTGGTTTTCACCAAATTTACCAGATTATTATTCAGCGCAGGCAGCGCCACCCGGATGGCCAGCGGCATCGTGATATGGGTATAGATTGTCAGGCGCGAGAACCCCAGTGCCTCGGCAGCCTCGATGGTTGATCGAGGCACGGCTTCAATCCCGGATCGGAAAATCTCTACGTTGAAAGCGCCGGCAAAAAACGACAGCGAAATCGCGGCCCAGGCAAACCCGCCCAGAATGGGCTGTTGTCCGCCATAGCCGTTCGACACGGTTGGTAGCAAAGAACTGATGGCAAAATAGAAAAAATACAATTGTACCAAAGGCGGCGTATTGCGGAACAGCTGAATATAGCCGTTCATAATGCGGCGGGTCCATTTAAATGGTGAATTTTGCAGCCACGCGCCGATGATCCCAATGATGATCGAGAAAAACAGGCAGACCAACGACAATTTGATGGTCATGAAAAAACCAAAAAACATCCGGTCCCGGTCGTAACTATCGTAAAGGAAAGGCAGGTTTATTCCGGTGGTTTCATAAAGAACTCTGAACCAGTCATAAAATGCTTCCATGTGATCTCCTTCCCTCTGCCCAACTGACGCAGGCTCGCCCGCCTAAAGTCGACTAAAGTTGGCGGCGGAAACGCAGGAATCCCGCCGCCAAAAGGTTTGGCACCTATTTGTATTTGGCGTTCATATCCATGGCAAACGGCGTGTTGGCGACGCCCCATTCGGTTTCCAGTTCAAGGATACGGCCAGATTTGTGCCAACCGATGATCATCTCAGACATCAGTTCGTGGAACCGTGTTTCACCAAGTGCAACGGCCAGTCCCCAAGGGGCGTCGTCGATGGTTGGCAGCGGCATTTCGTAGTCGGCCCACTCGGCCTGCTCCAGCGTCGCCACGTGGGATGAATCATCATAGACGAATGCCACACAATTGCCGGCCTTCAGAGCCGCATACACTTCTGCCGTACCTTTGAATGCGACGATCGTGGCGCCAAAATCACGCCCGGTCTTTTTGTTGTAGAACGCACCCTGAATGCCGCAAACAGGTTTGCCACGCAGGTCTTCCCATTCTGTGAACCCAAAGCTTTTGGGGGTCATGATGTTGGTGCCCGAAGAATAGTAATTCGGATCAACAATCGACACCACTTTGCGCCGGTCCGGTTTGTCCGTCATGGTGGCGATCAAAAGATCAACTTTGCCCTGCTGCAGGAACTGCATGCGGTTAGAGCTGACGACCGGCACAAATTCGATGCTGACACCCAGCTTGTCAGCCACATCCTGAGCCAGATCAGGCTCGATGCCGATGATCGCACCCGACGTGTCGCGATAGCCGTATGGTTTATAGTCGGCTTTGACGGCCACGCGCAAAGTGCCGCGCGCCTTGATATCATCAAGGACATCAGCCTGTGCAGGCAGGGCCGCAAAGACAAGCGCGCTCAGAGCCGCGGTCATCGCCATTCTCTTTGTCATAACCTTGAACATAGTCTTCTCCAGTAAGGGCCACACATATAGTCTGAATGTCTGGTGGCGATTTTGAACATCCGCTAAGGTTGCTCGTTTCAGGCGTGAATAGATGGTATTTTCAGGGTTTCTGACCGGGTTGCACGGGGTCTCGACACTGGCGATTGACACTGGCAATTGACACTGGCGATTTTGCCACCCTGTATTGTGCGGCACGCTGTAATTTTCGGAATGAGGACCCCGCCTTGGCACTCGTCGGCTCGGGCATTGCTCCTGGCGGCTGTTCCGCCTGCAGATCTAACCTGCAAGCCTCGCCAAAACCGTTGCCAATGCCGCCCCCCCGTGCTGTCGGGAACACAAATAGGGTCGAATAATGTGACATATGAAATAAGTGCCCCCCCCCAAGAATTCTTGCTTTAAAAATGTAGCGGATACCATTTTTTGTCAAAGTATATTTCATATGGTACGATATTCCCGTTGCGAACGAACCAAAAAAGTACGAAGTACGACTATTGCGACAAGGTGGACCCGTCAGGCATGTTAAAAATTGATCAGAAACTGACCAAGGCGCTCTCGAATCTACCAAAAAAACTTGGCCGGGCAGCGCGATATGCGCTCGACAACCCTGACCGGATTGCCTTTGATTCCATGCGCACAGTGGCAACGGCCTGCGATGTGGCATCGCCAACGATGTTGCGCCTAGCCCGGGCGTTGGATTATGAAAACTACGAGGCGTTTCGTTATGAGTTCCAGCAAAGATTTGTAACCCAAGGGCTCGGCAATCGCGCTGTTGCTTTGCGCAGCGGCGCCGGGTCGCAAAAAGAAGACCAGCTGCCCAAAAACATTGCCCAGGCAGCAACGCAGAATATTGCGCTGACGCTCAAGCAGATGGATCTGTCAGCCGTCGAGGCGTTTACCAAAAGTGTTCAAGACTCGGAACGGACGATAATTCTTGGGTCAGGGTCCATGCACTGGATGGCCGCCCTGATGGAAACAACCGGCCAAATGGCCATCCCCGGTCTGCGGACGGATCATTCCGGCAGTGCAACAATGGTTGAAACCATCGCATCTATAACAGAACGCGATACGGCGCTGGTTCTGGCCTATGCACCTTACGCCAAAGAAACGGTCGTGGCCGCAGCCTATGCAAGCGATAAGAACGCTAAGGTATTTGCCATAACGGACAAGCTCAGTTCGCCTTTGGTTGAATACGCGGATCATGTGTTTATCGCCCCAACAGAAAGCCCGCATTATTACCCGTCGGTCATTTCCACGGTCCTGATGATAGAAGTCCTATTGTCAGCCACTGTTGCAGCATCAGATGCGCTTGATCGGATTAAGCAGACTGAACTTGTTCGCAACACGAGCGGCGCATATTTTTAACGACAGCCAATCCTGCTCGTTGTCAGGCTCGCCCTCATAGGGGGCTGTCAGATGGATGCGAACCAGTCTCTGTAAGGACAGTAGCGCTAT
Organism: Parasedimentitalea psychrophila; assembly: GCF_030285785.1. Classification (NCBI taxonomy): domain Bacteria; kingdom Pseudomonadati; phylum Pseudomonadota; class Alphaproteobacteria; order Rhodobacterales; family Paracoccaceae; genus Parasedimentitalea; species Parasedimentitalea psychrophila. The sequence continues at coordinate 431,873 of NZ_CP127247.1, forward strand.
CCCTTATGGCGCATAAATCTTGCGCGGCGACGAACAACGGGCCGAACCAATTCCACCAGAAACGGGCCGTCTGGTGACTGATAGCAATCCCTCGCTCCCGCAACAGGTCTGAGACATTTGGGAGGGAAAGTGGCAACCGAAATTGCATCATCACGGCAAGCCGGATGATTTAGGGGCTGCTCTGGCGGGTCCGAAGGAAAAACCGTTTTTGACCTGGATGTCTGATCTGCAGCCAGAGATAGTCAGGTGCCGCCGCGCAACATGGCCGATCAAGGTTAGTCAGCCGCGCGAACCGCGGCAATATGGCCAGCAAATCCTGGGCCCATCATCAATGCCCTGCACCGTCCAAACCGGTTGATGGCATAGACCCAAAAGTCCTCGGCCGGATTGCCGTCCGCATGCTGAATCAATCCCCACAGGGTCCACAACAAATCGCACATGGCCTTATAGATCACCATCCGTCCAACTTGTGCCGCCGACGGGGCCGCGCCAAAATAGGCCGTCAGCATTTCGATATCCTGCGCGTCTGTCAGTCCCGCCTCGACCGACAGATCACCCAGATCCCACAGCGGGTCATTCATGCCGGAATACTCGTAATCAACGATCCACATGCGCGTACCATCGTCCAGAAAGTTTTCGCACAGCGGATCACAATGACTGGGAACCAGAGTGCCCGGCCTATCCGCCAGCAGCTGTTTGATCGGGGCGGACTCGGCAACAACAACCTCGTATCCATCAGGTAATTCGATCTGTTTTTGGGACAGGATCCCGAGGTAGTCATCAATCATTGCAAACAGTTCGAACCGGAATTTGAAGGGGGTCGGAGACTGGTGCAATTGCTGCAACGCCAGCCCTGCCCGTGCCGCAGATCCGGTGCGGCTGTGAAACAATGCAGGAGTCATCGTCTCAATGCCCTCAATGCAATCGCTGATCATGACACCGGTATTGCTGTCGGCCCACAATACTCTGGCGGCGATGCCAGTCTTTGCGGCAACTTTGGTATTATGGATCTCAACCGCCCGGTCTATGTAGGCCTCGGTGCCCTGTCCGGGAATACGTACAATCACGCTTTGGCCTTCAAATTCGACCCGGTAGACCAGATTGGTCAACCCACCCAACCGCTGTATTGTGCAAGTTTGAGGGGTGGCAGCCTCAAACGCCTGCAATTTGCGCAGGGCCTTCAACACGGGTGCGGTGTTTTCATCTGCCATAATCCAGTACTCCTGTGTTGGTCATGCTTTTAGTCGGCTATTTGAAGGGTCATAGATCGGGCCATCAACCCGGCGTATGGGGTATCGATCCCCAAACACTTCCAGTTCAAAATCTTCGTCCTCTGCCATAGCTGACGGAAGATAGCCAAAAATGATAGTCTGCCCAGCCGTGTGGCCATATCCGGCGCTACAAGCCAGCGAAACCATTTCGCCAGATTTAAGAATGGTTTCGCCGCCCGTTACCGGCAGCGGTCCATTATGGACAAAGGTGCACAGCCGTTGTTCCGTGCCATTCGTTTTCTGCTCCTCAAGCACGGCCCGCCCACAAAAGTTTCCTTTGCTTTTGAGATGCACCCGAAACCCCAAACCGGCCTCAATCGGCGAATAATCGGGGGTGATATCAGCGCTCCAGTACAGATACCCCTTTTCCAGGCGCAGCGAGTCAATTGCCCGGTAACCAATGTCGCGAATGCCCTCAGCCTGGCCAGCCTGCCACAGGCAATCATAGACATGCAGCGCAAATTCCGTCGGAACATGCAACTCCCACCCCAATTCACCAACATAGCCAATGCGGATCGCCTGCAGTGTCGCGGCTCCGACGATGATGCCCTGTGATGTGCCAAAGGGGAAAACCGCGTTTGAAACATCGGTCTCGCATACCTTCTGCAACACGTCGCGGGCTTTGGGGCCACAGATATTGATCACCGCCTTGGCAGAGGTCACATCAATCAAGTGTACCGAGCCATCTTTGGGCAGGGCCCGGTTGATCCAGTCGCTGTCATGCACGCCAAACCCGGATCCGGTCACAATGTAGAACCGGTCCTTGCCTGTCCGGGTGATGGTGACATCAGCCTCAATCCCGCCGCGCTCATTGCACAGCTGGGTATAGATGACGCTGCCGATGGGTCGGTCCATGTTGGAGACAGCTATCTGTTGCATCGCAGCCAGCGCCCCTGCCCCAATCAACTCGAATTTGGCGAAACTGGATTGGTCAATCAGCACCACCCCTTCGCGGACCGCCCGGTGTTCCTCGGCAGCGTATCTCTTCCATCCTGGATTGATAAGGGCCAGTTGATCCACCGGCTCCACCCCTTCAGGGGCAAACCACAAGGGCCGTTCCCAACCATTTTTTGACCCGTAAACCGCACCATGCTGTTTCAGCCGCTGATACAATGGGCTGAGCCGAAGATTGCGGGCGGTTTCCGCCTCTTGGCCTGGATAGCGCATTTTGTAGTGGTGGGCGTAATGCTCGACTGCGCGGGGGTACATAAATGCCTTTGTAGCGTGGTGCGGGCTGAACCGGCGCACATCCAGTGGCCACAAATCCAGACTGGGACTGCCATCCACGATCCATTCGGCGATCATTTCCCCTGCCCCACCACCAGCAGCAATACCGTATAGAAAACCAGTGGACAGCATCAGGTTACTCAGGTTCGGAGCCCAGCCCATGACAAAATCGCCATCGGCGGAATAGGGGATTGGGCCGTTAATGACCGTGCGGATGCCAACCTCATTGATCACCGGAGTTACCAGAGCCGCCAATTCCGCAAGCGGCGCAAACCGGTCCAGATTGTCCGGCAGCAACTGACGCACAAACTCTCCGGGAATGCCCTGATCCCCAAATGGCAATGTGCCTTCCTCATAGCCACCAATCACCAATCGACCACCCACGTCGGGCTTGTAATAGACCAACCGTTCAGGGTCGCGCAGCGTCGGCAGCCCCTTGACCAGTTCAGGGTTCGGCAATGGCTCAGTGACGATATATTGGTGTTCGACAGCACAGGCCGGAACGGTAACGCCCAGTTTTGCCGCCAGTTCACGGCTCCACATGCCGGCTGCCAGAACCACAACTTCTGCTTCATAATCGCCATCCGAAGTCATCACCTTGGTGATGCGGCCATTGGTGATTTCAAAATCCGTGACCTTGACGCCCTGGCGGATCTGCGCGCCATATTTACGCGCACCTGCTGCAATGGCCTGACACAGGCCTGCCGGATCCACATGGCCGTCAGATGGAATAAAGGCTGCCCCCTCCAACCCGCTGGCGTTGATATAGGGGAAAAGCTCCTTGGCTTCGGCAGGGCTGATAATCTCCATTTCCAGATCAAAACTACGCGCCATTGTCGTCAGCCGTTGCGCCTCCAGCAGACGTTCTTTGGTTGCGGCCAAGCGCAGGCTGCCGACTTTCTTCCAGTCGAACGCCATGCCGGTCTCTGCTTCCAACTGATCATACATAGCGACGGATCGTTTTAGCATGCGTGTCGTGTTGCGCGACGACCGCAACTGCCCAACCAATCCGGCGGCATGCCATGTCGCACCCTCGGTCAGAGACGACTTTTCCAAAAGGACAACGTCTTTTTCACCCGATTTTGCAAGGTGATAGGCGATCGAGCAGCCAATTATTCCACCGCCAATGATAAGATGTTTTACCGCGTGTATTGTCATGTCCAACCAGGCCTCTCACACTTCTGCCTTTGTCAGCTAACCTCCAGCTTCAACAAAAATCAACATTAATTTGGCTTTTTGTTGTTTAATCGCCTTGAGCGGCCCGCCAAACTGTCATAATTTGGCCGCCGCAGCAGCAAGACAAGTCTGATATGTCAAAACACGAACAGAAAATCCTCAACACCGTTAATTTGCGTGGCACAGTCACCGTTACCGAACTGGCGCAGATTCTCGATGTCACAGATCAGACGGTGCGCCGGATTGTCATCCCCTTGGTCGAACGCGGCGACATAAAAAAGGTACATGGCGCGCTGGTCAGCACCCAGAACGTGATGGATCCACCATTTCTGGCGCGCATGAACAAGAACCGGGCCGCAAAAGTAGCCATCGCCAACTGCATTGCCGACCTGGTGGCTGATGGGTCTTCGCTTGCCATCGATACCGGGTCAACATCTGGGTTTGTGAGTCAGGCGTTGCGTCGAAAACAAAACCTGACCATCGTCACCAACTCGGCCTTCATCGCCAGCACCCTATCAATGATCGAGGGCAACCGGGTCTTTATGGCAGGCACCCAATTGCGGACCCATGACGGCGCGGCATTTGACCGGGCGGCATTTGACGTCATCGCCAGTTCCTCGGTTGACTATGCCATTTTATCGGCATCTCAAGTTCACCCCACGCTTGGGTTTATGGCCTACGATCAATGTGAGGTAGATATCGCCCGGGCGATGATCGACATTGCCGGGCGAACCATTATGGCGGTGGATAGATCCAAGTTTATCAGCGATGGAGACAAACCGTCGCTTCGCTTGCCCAAGCTGGAACCAGATGATCTGATCATTTGCGACCAGAAACCCGGTTCGGCATTTTCAGATCTGACCAGCGACCACCAACTGGTGATCGCCAAGCCTGCCTCGCCACGCTCCGCGTGATTTTTAGCCAAAAACGCGCTGTCACTGCTCTGCTCACCGGGTGTCCAGCGTCACTACATTATTGCCGGTCAGCGCTTTACCCGTTCCATTTTTGGATCATACAGCGGCCCGAGCTGAACCGTGCAGGGCACCCGTTTGGTCGCAACTTCCAGCTCATAAGACCCGGCCCGTATAAAGTCGGCATTGATCACTTCATTTGAGCGCACATAGCCATAGCCGATCGACTTATTGACCGTGTAGCCAAATCCGCCGCTGGACAGCCAGCCAACCCGTTTGCCATCGCGGTAAATGGTTTCACGGCCCGACAACACCACATCAGGATCGGTGGTAAAGCAGGCAAGTATCTTCTTCACCCCGTTGTCGCGCTGCGCTTCCGCCGCTTTGCGACCTTTGAAGTCGATGTTCTTCTTCAGCTTAACCGCCCAAGCAAGCCCGGCCTCGGCCGGGGTGTGATCCGAACCAATATCCGACCCCCAGGCCCGGTAGCCTTTTTCCAGACGCATGCTTTCGATGGCTCGATATCCAGCATCTCTCAGTCCAAATTCAGCGCCGGCCTCGGTCAAAGCGTCATAGACGGTTGTGGCATATTCCACCGGCAGATGCAGTTCCCAGCCCAACTCGCCCACATAGGTGACACGCAGAGCATTGACCGGGCATCCTGCGATACCAATTGTCTTGGCAGTGCCAAATTTGAACGCTTCGTTAGAGACGTCACTGTTGGTCACCGTCGCAAGGATATCGCGCGCTTTGGGGCCCATCAGCGACAACACCGAATAGGCCGAGGTCACGTCAACCAGTTGTGCATTCATGCCTTTGGGAATGTTGCGCGAAATCCAGTCAAAGTCATGCGTCGCATAGCCGGTGCCGGTGACAATATAATACTCGTCTCTGGCCACACGCACAGCGGTCAGGTCACACTCGATACCGCCCCGATCGTTCAGCATCTGAGTGTATATCAACGATCCAACCGGTTTTTTCACGTCATTGGCAGCAATCCAGCTCAGTGCGGCCTCGGCGTCTGGGCCTTTGAGGGTAAATTTGGCAAACGAAGTCTGGTCAAACAAGACAGCTGCCTCGCGCCCAGCTTTATGTTCTTCTCCAACAGTGTCGAACCAATTCTGACGGCCAAAGCTATAGATGTCTTTGGCTTCCATACCCTCTGTTGCAAACCAGTTGGGACGCTCCCAACCCAGTTTCTCACCAAAGCAAGCACCCTTGTCTTTCAGCGTGTCATACAACGGTGACTTGCGGCACGGACGGCCCGAGCTGTTCTCTTCGAACGGCCAGGCCATGGTGTAGTGCTTGCCGTAAGCCTCGACTGTCCGGGTCCGCACCCAATCGGTGTCAAAATGCGGCCGACCAAAGCGGCGAATGTCAGCCGACCACAAATCAAACGGCGGCTCGCCATTTTTCACCCACTCGGCCAGCGCCATGCCGGCGCCACCACCGGCAGCGATGCCAAAAGCATTAAAGCCAGCGCCAACAAAGAAGTTCTTCAACTCGGGCGCTTCGCCAATGATAAAGTTACCATCCGGGGTAAAGCTTTCGGGGCCATTGGTCAGCGTCCTGATACCAGCAGTTTCAAGCGCCGGAACACGCCCTAGTGCCAGTTCCATCAGCGGTTCAAAATGATCATAGTTGCTGTCCAACAATGAATAATGGAACCCCTTTGGAATGCCCTTCGTGGCCCAGGGGATTGGATTTGCCTCATAGCCCCCCATGACCAGACCGCCAACTTCCTCTTTGTAATAAGTCAGCCGATCAGGGTCGCGCAGGGTCGGAAGATCGGATGTTATGCCGTCGATCCGTTCGGTGACCATATACTGGTGCTCCATCGGCACCAACGGCACGTTGACGCCAACAGTAGCCGCAAATTCGCGCGTCCACTGGCCGCCACACAGAATGACCTTTTCACACTCGATAAAGCCCTTTTCGGTCATCACACCCTTGATGACACCATCGTCCATCACAACCTTGGTGACCTTGGTGTCTTCCAAAATGGTGGCTCCTGCCATCCGGGCGCCTTTGGCCAAGGACAGGGTAATATCCGACGGATTGGCCTGACCGTCCGTGGGCATGTAGGCCGCGCCAATCACATCATCGATGTTCATCAGCGGCCAAAGCTCCTTCGCCTCGGACGGGGTTAAAAGCTCCATTTCGAGACCAAAGGAATGCGCCGTGGTGGCCTGACGCTTAACCTCGGTCCAGCGTTCTTCGTTGCAGGCCAGACGCAGCCCGCCGTTCATTTTCCAGCCCGTTGCCTGACCGGTTTCCTCTTCCAGCTTTTTGTAAAGATCAACGGAATATCCCAACAACTGGGTGATATTTGCGTTTGATCGCAGCTGACCAACCAGCCCCGCCGCGTGAAAGGTGGTGCCCGATGTCAGTTTCTTGCGTTCCAGCAGAACCACGTCGGTCCAGCCAAGTTTTGCTAGGTGGTAGGCCGTAGAGCAGCCCACGATTCCGCCGCCGATGATGACCGCTTTTGCGCTGGTTGGGAAGGAGCTCATAGTATTCCTCACGTATTTTGGAAGTCAGAAAGGGCCGCTTGGAAACGCATCAGATTTTTGTCTGTGTACTGCGCGTAATCAAAGTCGATTTCAGAGTGGATTTCGGAAACCATGCTCCACATCGTCTCTCGTAGCAGAGACGCGCATTTCATGGCGTGGTATTGGTGGGCCAGCTGGGGTGTCAGCGGCGCCTCAAAATAGCTTTCCAGCATTGCGCATTCTTGCGCCTGGCTAAGTTCATTGTTGGACGCCAGTCCCGCCAGATCAAACAGCGGCGAGTTAAAGCCGCCGTATTCCCAGTCCAGCAGCCACAACCTGTCGCCATCCTCAAGGAAATTTGCCGCCAGCAGGTCGTTATGGCCAAGCACCAGCTGAACCGGACCAACGTCCTGTTCCAACTGGCGGGCGGTGCGCAATAGAGCGTCAAGTTTGGCCACATACGGCGATCCGCCATCCCGCAGCGTCGCCGCATAGTCGCGCAGAACATGGAACACCCAAAACGTCAGGATCGGGCCACGCACTTGCTGCATTGCATCGGTGTGGCATCGTTTGATGAGCGGAATGATGCGGGCCAGCATGTCATCCTGACGCACGGAGGCCTCATCCAGCGGAGTGCCATTAATGAACTCCAGCACCAGAATACCCGGTTCTGCGTGAACAATGGCCGGAGCCACCCCAATGGCCTGCGCAGCACTATGCACAGCATGTTCGTTGAACCGCATGATCTGGTGCAGCGGAATGTCCTGCCCAACACGCACAACATAGCGTTTGCCCTGATCCACCAGTGACACGTTAAAGTTTGTGATCCCGCCCCCCAACAGGGCCACCTGTTGCGGAGCCTGCCAGAGCGGCAGAGCCGCGGCGCGATCCAGAGCTGCTTTTGCGGCGACATTCATTCTGTCAATCCCAACCTTTGTTTTGCCCGCTTGGCCGAGGCGGAGAGGATGCGATCGGCAATGATGGCGATAAAGGCCACCGAAAGGCCCGCAACGATGCCCAGCCCTGAATCGGCCTTGGTCAGCGCGATGTAGACTTGTTGGCCAAGATCGCGTGTCCCGACCAGTGCAGTGATGACCAGCATAGACAGCGCCAGCATGATGGTCTGGTTCAGGCCAAGCAGCAGTTCAGGCAGCGCCATCGGCAATTTGATCCGCCACAACAGCTGGCGCGGTGTGCAGCCTGACACCAGCCCTGCCTCGATCAACTGTGGATCAACATTGCGGATGCCATGCGCCGCATAACGTACAGCCGGTGCCAGTGCATAAAGCACCACCGCGATCATTGCCGAAAAATCTCCGACCCGAAACAACATCACCACCGGGATCAAATAAACAAAACTGGGCAGCGTTTGCAGCGTGTCGATCAGCGAATTCACAACTCGGTTTGCCCGGTCGTTCTGCGCCGCCAAGATCCCCATTGGGATACCAATGGCCGAGGCCACCAAGACCGACACCCCGCACAGGTACACTGTCACCATTGCTTTGTCCCACAGCCCGCTGGCCGCGATAAATGCAGTGAACAGGCCGGTCATGATGGACAGGCCAAGCCCACCCACGCGCCAGCCGATCAGGGTCATGGCAAAGATGCCCCAGGCCCAGGGAATACCGGTGAAGAACCGTTTCACCGGCAACAGCAGATAGGACAGAAACGCTGTCTTAACAGCCTCAAACGTGTCAAAGTAATTGACGTTGATATAGGCCATGACATCGGACCAGAAGGTGCCTGTCGATAGGGTCGCGACGTCAGGGTAGGACTGAATTCCCGGCAGCACCTGCGCCAGTAGGAAGGTCCCAATAGCGACAACCAGGACTGTCGTTGTCCACGGATGACGCTTGGCAAGGTTCAGATCGGGGTCAACTAGGTGATCAGCAGCAACACGGGTGGCAAAGGCCTGGCTGAGCCGGTCCAGCGCAATCGCCATCACTACAATGGCAACGCCCGCTTCAATACCGCCGCCGATATCCAGTCGCCGCAGCGCCGTCAACACGTCAAAGCCAAGCCCCCCTGCCCCGATCATCGAGGCAATAATCACCATGTTCAACGTCAGCATGATGACCTGGTTCACCCCCACCATCAGCATAGGCGAGGCCGAAGGCACAATCACTTTCCACATCAGCTGATGTTTGGTGCAGCCAATCATGACACCCACATCATTGATTTCACTGGGGACGTTCCTCAGCGCCATGATCGTGACCCGCACCATGGGCGGCATGGCATAGATAATTGTCGCCACCAGCGCGGCCACCGGGCCAAAGCCAAACAAAAACAGGATTGGAACCAGATAGGCAAAGACCGGAACCGTCTGCATCAAGTCCAGAACCGGGCGAATAATCGCCTCGAACAGCGGCGAGCGATAGGCCAGAATGCCCAGCATCAGCCCCCCAATCGCCCCAATTGGCACGGCAATCAGGACCGAAGCCAATGTGACCATGGCACTGTCCCACTGGCCAAAGACCGCAAGATACAGAAAGCACCCGCCCATCAAACCTGCCAGTCTCCAGTCCCGCGCATAGTGGCCCATCGCCACCAGCGTTACGATGATAGCGATCCAGCTCAGCGATGGCGCAATCTCCACCGCCTCATTGCCCAACCCAACAGAGAACCCTTCGATCAGCAGGCTACGGGCAAAATCATAGGGGCCTTCGATCAGCGAGGCGATAAACCGGGTCAGATCGCGAAAGGAAAACAACCCCAAGCTGGCGTCTTCGACCAGCCATTGCATAAAGGCGCTGATCTTGTCTTCCAGCGGCAGGCGTGCTGCGGCGGGGTATTTGATGATCCAGCGCGCATCAAGCGCCTTATACAGATCCCACGAATACTTGGACAGCAGCCAGGTCGCGGCAAACAGGATAATCCAAAATCGCGCCGCCGGTTGGGCAAATATTTGGCGCATCCGGTTCATGACGTAGCTATCCGGCCGATCAACACATCAACGACGGCCTGACGCCCGATCGAGCCGACGACAGTGCCGTCCTCATCCAGAACCCGAAACGGCAACGCATTGGATTCAATCTGGTCCGCACAATCTTCGATGCGTTGAGTGGCCTGAAGAGAGCCTGCGGTTTCACCATCAGGGGCACCCGGTGTCATCACCGCGCCCAGCGACAGCACCTTCGAACGTGGAATGTGACGGGTGAACTCCTCGACATATTTTGTCGCCGGATTCAGGACCAGCTCTTCTGGCGTTGCAATCTGCACCACCTCCCCATCTTTCATCACTGCAATGCGGTCAGCCAGACGAATGGCCTCGTCAAAATCATGGGTGATGAAAACAATTGTCTTGTGCAACAGGTTTTGCAATCGCAGAAATTCGTCCTGCATCTCACGGCGGATCAGCGGGTCCAGCGCCGAAAACGGCTCGTCCAGGAACCACAGATCAGGTTCAACTGCCAAGGACCGTGCAATACCGACGCGCTGCTGCTGCCCGCCGGATAGCTGACGCGGATAATAAGCCTCACGTCCCTTCAGCCCAACCAGTTCGACCACTTCGCGGGCTCGGGCTTCACGCTCGGCCTTTGGCACACCTTGGATTTCCAAAGGAAAAGCTGCGTTTTGCAACACCGTCAAATGCGGCAGCAGGGCAAAATGCTGAAACACCATGCCCATCTTCTTGCGGCGGATTTCGATCAGCTCTTTGCCGGTCATTGTCAAAAGGTCTTTGCCTTCAAACAACACCTCACCGCTGGTGGGTTCAATCAACCGCGACATGCAGCGCACCAGTGTGGATTTACCAGAACCCGACAGCCCCATAATGACAAAGATTTCGCCCTGTCGAATTTGAACATTGGCGTTGCGAACGGCACCAATCAACCCATGCGATTTCAGATCATCGGCGCTTGGGTTGCCCTTGTTTTCCCTATGAACGCGATTGGCATGAGCCCCATAAATTTTCCAGACATTTCGGCAGTCCAGCAAGATAGGTTTTTCCATGTCGTCCTCGGGCACAACCAGACCGTCCCAACAAAATGCGGGTCAGGAATAGTTGAATAAATTGGGGTATTTAAGGGGAGCGGCAGGTCACCCAGCCGCTCCGGTTCGTCGACGTTATTTAGTTGGCAATCCAGCTGGACCAAGTGCCTTCGTTTGCGGCCAGCCAGGCTTCGCTCACCTCGTCAACACTGCCGCCATTCAGGTCAACCGCAGTGACCATGGCACCCATGTCATCATTGCTGATGGTAAAAGCGTTTACTGCCGCTGCAGCACCGGGCCATGTGTCGGCCAGGCCGGACCATGCGACCTTCCAGATTGGGCCAGTCGGTTTGCCACAGTCATAAGCCAGCGACGGGTTCAACCCAACCGACGGATCCGAGTAACATTCGCTGGAATACGCGGGGAATTTCACGAATTTTCCGTCGTATTTGGTGGGTGCCCAATGTGGCGCATAAACCCACAACACAATAGGTGCCTGACGTTGGTAGGCACTTTCCAGTTCAGCAAACAACGCGGCATCGGTGCCGGCATGCACAACTTCAAAATCCATTTCCAGCGCCTCGACGCGCTCGTCATCAAAGCCGCCCCAGGTTACCGGTCCGCCCAGATAGCGGCCCATTGGCGCGGTTTCAGGAGTTGAAAATTCGCGTGCACAATCATTCAGCGCCTTCCAGTCCGGCAGACCGGGGCAGGCTTCCTCCATATAGGCCGGATACCACCACTCTTCGATGGCCATCATCCCGGACTCACCCATGTTGACGACCTTGCCAGTGTCAGTGGCTTCATCCATCGCTTCGCGGCCAGTGGTTTCCCAGATCTCCATCGCAACGTGTAGATCGCCCGTTTTCAGGCCAGCAAATTGGGCGATGTAATCCGCCTGAACATATTCGACGTTATAGCCAGCCTTGGCCAGAACTTTGCCCATGATTGTCGTGGTCAGCAACTGACCCGTCCAATCATGCATCGTCAGCTTAATCGGCTGTTGCGATTCAGCCTCGGCAAGAGCGCCGCCAGCTAGGCTAAGCCCTGTGACTGCAGCCGCAAGAAAAGTGGTGATGGTACGCATTTTCAAACCCCCTGTGGTTTCATGGAGCGACCAAAGACCTATTGGCTGACCTTTCGAATCGCAGTTCCTACCCCCCACACTGGCCAAACTCCAACATTATTCAATCATTATCGACATAAATGATCAATTTTTGTGGTAATTAGAGGGTAAATGTGGTTTTTAAGGGAAAAACATAGCCAATATGTGAGACTCCCCACATGAACACCCAACCAGCCGCAGCCGTCACAGAAAAACCCAAGCGCCCAGCCACAAGTCGCGGCGCCGAGATACTAGATCTGATCACGATGTCGGGGGGCAGCATGCGCATTCACTCCATTGCCGAGGCTTTGGATGTGTCCGAAGAAACTGTGCGGCGGAACGTCCGGCGGTTATCAGAAGATGGATTTGTTCAAAAAGTACACGGCGGCGTGCTCTTAAAACATGGCTCGATTGAACTCAGCTTTACGCAACGGATGGATGAAAGCCCCCGCGCCAAGCATAGGATTGCATCCCATGTCGCCGGGCTTATTAGCAACGGCAGTTCACTGTTCCTCGACATCGGATCAACGACGGCATTCATTGCCAATGCTCTAAAAAATCACACCGAATTGCTGGTGGTGACCAATTCCGTCGCTGTGGCCCATACGTTGGCTGCTCGCAATAACAACCGTGTCTTCATGCCAGGAGGTGAATTACGCGAACATGACGGTGGCATATTTGGCGCTCAAGTGTTGGATTTTGTCGGCCAATTTCGAACTGATTTCTCAGTGCTATCTGCCGCTGCTATCAATGCAAAAAATGGTTTCATGCTGTTTGATCTCGAAGAGGCACAGTATTCGCGCGCCATCATGGCACGGTCCGGCACGACGATCATTGCTGCCGATAGTACGAAGTTTGGTCGCTCTGCACCGATTTCCATCGGTGATCCGTCAAGTGTCGACCTATTGATCACCGATGCGACACCGCCACAAGACATTGTTACAGCTGCAAAAACCTGGAAAACCGAAATTATCGTCATCGACCAAACCCATAGAGAGTGAAGTGGCCCCGTCTCGTGGTTTGTTCACTGTCCGTCGTGCAGTATCGCGGCAATGAATATTCAGTTCCGACAGCCTACGGTCACCAGGACGTCCTCCCCTGCAGACGCCAGGTCCTGCGGGTATTGGGTCTGAAATGCAGCATGGCCGATCTCGGCTTGAATGGCCTCGATGGGTGCGAGGTCTTCCCGCTCAGGACACAGCGCAGCCCCTGCTGGACGGGTCCACTGGAACCCGTAGTACAATTGGTGCTGCGTCTTCTGTTCTGCAATCGCGGGCAAATTCAGATGCTGGAAATTGCCTTTTCCAGACCTATGCGCAATAAGATCGCCCTGACCATCCCTATGCTCAGGACCCGTTAATCTGCTTGAGGCTGTCTGTTCTGCATGATTCAAGTCCCCAAATTACGGGGGTTTTATGAGTAATCTTTTCTGGCTGAGCGAAGATCAGATGGCACGGCTTCGGCCCTATTTTCCGAAGAGTCATGGCGTGCCACGGGTCGATGATTGTCGAGTGTTAAGTGGTATTATTTTCATCAATCGCAATGGGTTGCGTTGGTGTGATGCGCCCAAGGAGTATGGTCCACACAAGACGCTCTACAACCGCTGGAAACGGTGGAGCGACATGGGGGTGTTCGCGCGGATTATGATGGGGCTGGCAGCCGAGGTTCCTGACAACAAGACGATCTCAATTGACGCAACTTACCTCAAGGCACATCGCACGGCCTCCAGCCTGCGGGTAAAAAAAGGGGGCGTGGACGTCTGATCCCCTGCCCGGCAGGGCATTGCGCATCAATGTCCCGAGAGGGGACGTACCAAGGGCGGTATGAACACGAAGTTGCATGCCGTGCCCCCTCTCATGGTTTGCAGGCAAACCACTGCCGGGCAGTGGACGCGATTGGGCGGCCGATCCAGTTCTTCCTGACCGCCGGTCAGGTTAGCGATTACACTGGGGCAAGAGCTCTGGTGAATAGTCTGCCAGCGGCCGACTGGCTATTGGGAGATCGCGGATATGACGCGGATTGGTTCCGAGAGGCCCTTGTAGATATGGGAATATCGCCCTGCATCCCTGGACGAAAGTCGCGAGACAAAACCATCAAGTACGACAAGCGTCGTTACAAAAGACGTAACCGGATTGAGATCATGTTTGGTCGCCTGAAAGACTGGCGGCGCGTGGCTACCCGTTATGACCGATGCCCGAAGGTCTTCCTGTCCGCCATCGCTCTCGCAGCAACCGTGATCTTCTGGTTATGAGTCCTGAGCCTAAAAGACGAGCCGAAAGTTTGACTCGTGCTGACTAAGCCTCCAGCTATCACGCTGGATTCACGCAATGAAACCCGGCAGAAACTTGATGCAACAAAGCCTACTACTTTCAATTGGGTTTGGGTGTTGATTGTACATGAACATCCTGCGGTGCCCAACCCTGCTGCCAACGCTGCCAGACCTGTCGATACCCCTCTTCGAGATGCGCGGTGTAGGCGGCGGTGTCAAAAAGAGGTGTCGTCGCCAAATTTGCCCTCAAGCGCGATTTGACCGCTAACAACGCAGCCTTGTCGGTTGCAAGTTTTGTGATCAGATTCTCATACTGCTGCGCATCTTCGGTAATCAAGTCAGCCATTCCCACAGCCTTTAAAAGGCTGGCGGCGACGCGGGCCGCAAATTGTGATCCAGCTTTGGTAACGACAGGCAATCCAGTCCAGAGAGCGTCGCTTGCGGTCGTATGAGCGTTTACGTTGAAAGTATCTACAAAGATATCAGCAAGCCGATGGCGGGCCAGATGTGCGTCATGCGGGAGATTTTCGGCGAAAATCAACCGCGTCTCATCGACGCCGCGATCTCGCGCCGCCTGCTTAAGGTTATCTTTTGCCCATTCATTGCCATCCAGTAACCAAAGGACCGCCTTAGGCACTGATGACAGGATGCGCATCCAAATGTCGAATTCCTGCGGTGTAATTTTGTAGCTGCTGTTGAAGCAACACAAAACCACAGCATCCTCGGGCAGCCCGCAGGACGCTCTGGAAACTGGGGCCTGCGCAATGATCCTATGATCATCGTTGGGCTGATAGCTGTCCGGCAGATAGATGAGCTGTTCCGAATAGTGTTCGCGCTGTTCTGGCGGCACGACGACGGTGTCTGCGATCAGATAGTCCATGCAAGGTGTTGCCATGGTGCCGGGATAACCCAAATAGCTGATCTGGATCGGAGCAAGACCTGCGGAAAAAGGACCCGTGCGCGCATCTTGCGTGTAGCCTTTCAGGTCAATGGCAATATCCAACTCGTCCTGCCGCGCCCGTTTTACTATGTCGTCATCCGACGCTAGATGGACGTCCACAAAATGCTCTGCGTTGCGGATCAGCCTGTCCAACTGCGGGCTTCGTTTCGGCTCATTCATGCAATACACAATAATTTCAAAATCAGCCTGATTGTGGTTTTCAATGACCCCATTCAACAAAAACAACGTCGCGTGTTCGCAAAGATCGCTGGAAAAATAGCCAACCCGGATCCGGGACCCTGTTGGTGACCCAGTCAGGTCCGCTCGATTGTTCTGCCACTGCTTTGCATATTGGCCAGAGCGAAGTTTTTGACGTTCGGGGTGATCTTCAAAACCCAATAACGGCCATGGGGGAACAGCCTTGCCGGTGATGCCGATCGTATTGGCCACTGTTTCAAACTCCTCCTGTGCCTGCCAATCACACATCTGGGCCTGAAAATGGAGTTTCAGCGTCTGCGCGACATGCATGGAATCGTCTAAACTCACAGCTGTTCCATAAGCTGCAACGGCCAGGTCGAGACGCCCTTGGCGGTGATGAACATTGGCAATATTGTGGTATGCTCTCGCGTAGTCTGGATTGAGAGCGATTGCTGCCATACAACTTAGAAGGGATGCATCATACTGCCGCGCAGAAAAATATGCGGAAGCCAGGTTGTTATGAGCCGAGGAATTATTCGGATCCAATACAGTCGCGCGCTCCAAATGCTTTAAGGCTTGAGGAATGTCCCCGGCTTCGTGATATGAATCCCCCAGGTTGAGATGCATAGCCGGTGAATTGGGGTCTAGCAGAATCGCGGATTTAAAAGCGTCTATGGCAGATCGGGTTTCGCCGTATTCCTGCAGGTACTGACCAAGAAAACCGAAAGCTATGGCATTTCCTGTGTCCAGTTTGGTACTCGTCCTCAGATCAGCGATCGCTGCCTTAAGATCGCCGGCAGACCGATGCGCATTGCCTCGGGACGGATAATATCCAGCTTGTTTGGGTGACAGTTCAATGGCTGAGGTAAAGCTCTCAACAGCTTCAATGTAGTTACCTTGCGATTCCAAGGCAGCTCCCAGATTGAAATATGTCGAGGCAACTTGGGGCATTAGCCTCACGGACTGCCGAAAGGCGTTTTCAGCTAAAGCATGTTGGCCGAGTGCCGTTGCAGCAGCACCTCGCAATGTCCACAGCTGCTCCGAGTTTGGAAAAACGATCAACTGTTCACTTGTAATGGCCAGCGTGCGCTGAAAATGACCACTTTTGTAACTATTCACAATCTCACGAACTATAGTTTGTGAGGGTGCCGCAGCTATCGACCTTAGGCGTGAAATAGCTTTTTTTGCGCGCACATTTGCAGGGAATCGATCAACGACACCTTCATAAACCTTCAACGCCAACGATATATTACCGTTGCGTTCTAGAGCCTTAGCCTCCGAAAACGCGATTTCGATGGAATTTTTCATGGATAAGTTGTCACTTCAAGATTGAATGGAGCGCGTGTTACTTTAGCTGGTTGGTTCACATCAGGCGCACATAAATATTGTTAATGAATTGCAAAATTCAAGATCGCCAAAGTGTTGCCGTAAAATAGACCTAGGATAGATAAATTAAAAAATGGTTTTCATTTAATTTTATACTTACCGCGTGCCGAGTACCGTTAGCTGCCGATCAAGGTTACGCGCGGCACCCAAAAGTCAGGCGACGATGACACCTAAGGTGCTTGCGCAAATTCAAGCGAGTGACGAACCTGCAACGATCCAAATGCTGCAATCTGCACCAATGTCTGAAATGCGAAAGCTGCCATGCAGCGCCAAGCAAGTCTGGCAAGGCCCGGTTTGGGCTGAGGCTGTGTGGAAACGCATTTGATTGCGGGCTTTGTGTCTGTGCTTTTCCGTCTTTGGCGCTTCTTCTATTCCAAGAGCGCCATTTGTCCCCATTGGGGTCCTGTTTGATCGAGTTGGGGCTTTGATAGCGGGTTCTGACCGACAAGTATCGGTGTTCGGCTCATTTATGCCTTCAGCGCGGCCATCAAGGGGGCAATCCCGATTATATTGAGGACCCGTTTGAAGTTATAGGCCTGGACATGGAGGCTCATCTCTGCGGCGAGTTTTTCTCGTGTTCAGGTCAGGAAATGGGTGTGGCCCATCCAAGCCTTCAATGTTCCAAAGGGATGGTAACCGGGCCGTCCTGTCGCGGCAGCGCCGTGAAACCGATATCGACCAAATCAAGTGCATCAACAAAGGCGTCCACAGCCCGAACCGGATTATCGTCGCTCACAAAACCCTCAAGATGAGCGGAGAAAAGAACGCCTTGTTCTCGGTCATCGCCTTCAATGAAACGCTTCATCCGACATCTCCTAATTACTCAATGAGAGCAGCAGAAATACTCGTTTTCACACAGCCTCGGCCCATTGCGAACACGCTTTGACAGTTAAGGTTTGCCTGAAAGAAACATTTGACTCATGGATAAAAACGGAAGTACCCCTTTCACTTACAGTGCATTTACCACATAACATTCGAATGATTGAATTAGAAAGCAACCTGAGCAAAAAATACCGTCACAGTCTTGTTGACTGGTGGCAAAATCGCTATTGTGACTGTCTTGTTAGATATCAGGGAAAAGTCTGGTTCGTGAAGAAACAGGGAATTGCCGATATCAGGAGGAACCTACTAGCGAGTTTATTGGGCGGGAAGTTGGCCAACGTCGCCCAAGTTCATTGTCTGGACAAGGCTGATTTCTCAGCTCTGAAAAATTGCGGGATAACATTACCAGAAAGTTCAAACTTTCTGAATACATGCTTGGTTCGATTTGCTCCGGATTACAATATTTGGGAACTTCCGAAGAAAACTCTCGAATCTGCGATGGCTGCGGAAATAGTGTTTTCGATCTGGATTCGCAGACGGGACGCGCACTCTTATAACCGAAATTTTAAAAATGGCATTCCGGTGTTTTATGATCACCAGACGGCTTTCTTGGGCGAAAAGAAATTGCGCGAAATTGATTACTTCTTCCGAACAGGGCCTGGCCCTGGCTATGCGGGTCTTTGGAGGTTGGATGTCGGCGATCATATTGAAATCGATACGGATTCACTGCGATCCCAGGAAAGGGAACGATTTTGTGGGTGCAATCATTACGTCGCACTTCCGATTCGTGACACCAATATCTTCCATCAAGAGTTGAACAGCATGGTCGAAGAAATAGCCGCTATCCCGAAAGCGGATATAAGGTGGAGCGTTAAAAAAGCGAGATTTAGTTTTTTTGAACAATCTGCGGTGATCCGTTTTCTCCAAGAAAATCAGAAACAATTGAGTAAAGACGTTGATCTGCTTCGATCGAATTTGAAGTCGAAAAATGGTTGACCGGAAAAAGGCTGCTTCCTAGGCTCAGGACCCATTAATCTGCTTGAGGCTATCTGTTCTGCATGATTCAAGTCCCCAAATTACGGGGGTTTTATGAGTAATCTTTTCTGGCTGAGCGAAGATCAGATGGCTCGGCTTCGGCCCTATTTTCCGAAGAGTCATGGCGTGCCACGGGTCGATGATTGTCGAGTGTTAAGTGGTATTATTTTCATCAATCGCAATGGGTTGCGTTGGTGTGATGCGCCCAAGGAGTATGGTCCACACAAGACGCTCTACAACCGCTGGAAACGGTGGAGCGACATGGGGGTGTTCGCGCGGATTATGATGGGGCTGGCAGCCGAGGTTCCTGACAACAAGACGATCTCAATTGACGCAACTTACCTCAAGGCACATCGCACGGCCTCCAGCCTGCGGGTAAAAAAAGGGGGCGTGGACGTCTGATCGGACGTACCAAGGGCGGTATGAACACGAAGTTGCATGCCGCGCCCCCTCTCATGGTTTGCAGGCAAACCACTGCCGGGCAGTGGACGCGATTGGGCGGCCGATCCAGTTCTTCCTGACCGCCGGTCAGGTTAGCGATTACACTGGGGCAAGAGCTCTGGTGAATAGTCTGCCAGCGGCCGACTGGCTATTGGGAGATCGCGGATATGACGCGGATTGGTTCCGAGAGGCCCTTGTAGATATGGGAATAACGCCCTGCATCCCTGGACGAAAGTCGCGAGACAAAACCATCAAGTACGACAAGCGTCGTTACAAAAGACGTAACCGGATTGAGATCATGTTTGGTCGCCTGAAAGACTGGCGGCGCGTGGCTACCCGTTATGACCGATGCCCGATGGTCTTCCTGTCCGCCATCGCTCTCGCAGCAACCGTGATCTTCTGGTTTTGAGTCCTGAGCCTAGGGAGCTGCTTGGCTGAAACAACCAACTGGTGTGCCCCAGCAGTGGGCTTGGAAAAGATATTCGCGGGGATTAGAACCAAGGCTGGTAATGGGCTGGGAGTAGCAGTTGCATTGGTTCTGCTAAACGACTGTATTGTCCGTACAACAGACCTTGATGCCCACTGCAGCGAATGTCCTGTGTAGATGGCTCCTGCATAGCAAGACATTTTTGCGGTGATCCGCGCATTTGTCAGAAGCAGTCTTGTGTCCGGCCTGTTTGCGCGGTTTTGACCGCTGGCCCTCCCTTTCGGGACATTGCTGCGCAATGCCCTGCCGGGCAGTGGATGGGTTCCGCGAACCAAGTCCCTTTCTGCTTTGCGGGCAATAGCGCCCGGGACATTCGACGGGGTGTCTTGGTTGTTGCGGCTGACTTTTGCACCATCACTTCGCAGGTCTTGCTATCTCGTGTTGTTTAGGTGTTTTCAAATTGTTCTCGGCGTGTACGGCTCATTCTTTGTCAAAACTGCCCAGACGATCCGTGCCGTTTTATTCGCCATTGCCGCAGTTGCTAAGCGTGCTGGTTTGCGTTCCAAAAGGGCTGTTAGCCATTTGCTCGCCCTTTCCGGGTGGGATCGAGTCTGTCGCACAAGCGATGTCATTCCTACGACAAGGAGCTGGCGCAGATATTGATCACCCATCCGCTGCCCGGCAGGGCATTGCGCAGCAATGTCCCGAGAGGGATGGTGATCCGGCCTAATCGCTCTTTCCCACCACTCGATTTGTTGGCAGGCGTCAATCCTATCCACGCAGCAAACTCTCGACCATTCCTGAACTGATGGCCATCGCCAATGCTAGCAGCGATCGCAGATGCCGTGACAGTGCCGACGCCAGGTATTGTTTGCAAGAGCCTCACGCGCGCGTCTCGCTTCGCCTCCAATCTCAGACGTGTCTCATACCATCTCACCTGCTCATGAAGGGCTCCAAGCCGCTGGCACAGATTGCGGAACACGTCCTGCGCAATAGTGGGAAGTTCCAGTTCAACGCCTTCGACCACACTTTGCGCAAAGCTGATCACCCGTGCGAGGCCACGGGCAATGTAGATACCAAACTCGGCCAACAGACTGCGAAGCGCATTGATCAATTGGGTGCGTTGTCGAACAATCAGATTTTGTGCCCGGTGCAAGGACAGAAGCGCTTGTTGGTCAACCGATTTGATTTCAACAAACCGCATCGTGGGCCGCGTGACTGCTTCGCAAATAGCCTCCGCATCAATCGCGTCAGTGAACCTCGTCCCTGTTCCCAGACACTGGGGTACTTTACCCCTGTCCATGAAAGGGGCACCAAATGGGACGACAGCGACGGAATTATACGGACGATTATAAGGCTGCGGCAGTTGAACGGCTTTACGAGCCAGGAGCGACGCAGGGTAGCGTGTCGAGCGAGCTTGGGATCACCGGTACACAACTGAAGACGTGGAGGCTTGAGATTGAGGCGTTTGGTTCATCAGAAGCCAAGCGCCGTCAGAAGGCGGATGCCGCTGAACTGGTCCGCCTTCGCAAAGAGAACAGGCGTCTTGCTGAGGAAGTGGAGATTTTGCACAAGGCATCCGCTTTTTTCGCAACGAGGGCGGTGAAACCATGACGAACAAGCACAGCTTCGTCACTGCCCATAAAGCGCAATATGCGGTCTCCACATTATGCCGACACCTCAAGATATCTCGGGGTTGGTTCTATGGCTTTCTGACCAGTCAGGACGCCCGAGATCAGCGGCGTACCATCCGTGAAGCGCGAGATCTGGAGTTGCTGCCAAAGATAAAGGCGTTTTTCAAAGCCAGCGGGAAATGCTATGGGTCCAAGCGTATTCATCAGGATCTAATGGCTGATGGTGAGATCGCTTCTGAGCGGCGTGTGGCGATAATAATGAAAGAAAACAAGGTGTCTCCGCTTCTGCGTAAGCGCCGAAAGCCCAAAACTACTGACAGCAATCACGACATGAAGCCTTCACCAAATCTATTGGAGCAGAAGTTCAACTGCCAGACGCCCAACGCCGTTTGGCTGGCGGATATTACCTATATCGACACGGATGAAGGGTGGCTTTACTTGGCTGGCATCAAAGACATGTCCACGCGGGAGATTGTTGGCTGGGCGATGGAGGACCATATGCGGGCAGAGCTCTGCTGTGAGGCCCTGAAGATGGCTCTGGCGCGACGAGGGCCCGTTTCCGGATTGATCCACCATTCCGACAGGGGGAGCCAGTATGCAGGTGGGAAATACCGCAAGCTAATTGGCAAGGCCTCCATCACCCAATCCATGAGCCGCAAAGGAGAATGCCTGGATAACGCGCCAATGGAGAGCTTTTTTGCTTCATTGAAAAAAGAACTCGTGCATCGCCATCGGTTCAGAACGCGCGCTCAAGCCAAAGCTGCAATCTTCGAATACATTGAGGTCTTCTACAATCGCCAGCGCCGCCACTCCAGTATCGGCTACAAAACGCCCCTGCAGGCATTTGAAGATACAGCTTTGAAAATGGCCGCATAGGGTCAATAGTGAAACTGTCCGGTTTTAGGGACGAGGATCACAGACTTGCCGCGCTTCACATAAGGTTTGACATACATCGGCGGGATAAGCCGTACTTCATGTCCCACTTGACTCAGCTCGCGCGCCCAGTGATGGCTGGTACCGCAGGCTTCAATCCCGACCAAACAAGGATCAAGGCGCTTAAAAAATGCCAGCACCTGCGCACGGCGCAACGGGCGATTGAATGCGACTTCACCTGCATCAGTCACACCATGCACATGAAAGATGTTCTTGGCCAGGTCGAGGCCAACTGTTGTAACTTGCATTGGGTGGCTCCCCTCATTCGCAGATTTCGACACCTGCATTATGGCGCAAAGCGACGCCGGTTGGAGCAGGAGCCATCCACCCCATCTGCTTTCCGCGGCGGTTTCAACGGGTCGACGCAACACTTTAGTCTTTATGGAAAGATGGAGTGTAAATCATGGCCTATCGCCGCAGACATTTTTTTACAGAGAAACAGAAGTCGGAGATCTGACATCGTTGGCAATGCGGAGAGCCGATGAGTTCGATTGGACGTGGATTTGATCGTGCATCATCATCGACCCGACAGCCGAGCCTCTTGCCCTCCATCAGATGCCAGATGGTATCAACACCGGGGCGCGCACCTGTCTCGCGGGTGATCTCATCAAACTCAACACGGGCATGCTCCCGCTGGAACGCCCATTCAATCCGCTGCAACACCCCGATCTGGCGCTTGCCTGTTGACCTGCACCCGCGTCTCACCTGTCGCCTGATCGATCGCCTCCATTTCACTGCCCTCCCTCTTTCTCAGCAATTCTGACTTCCCCACAGGCAGGGCCACTGCTGTGTCGCGCAACTGTCCTGCTGTCTTGTTTTGTCCCTACCTGTGTCCCGACCTGTCCCCTACCCATTTCGCACCGTTTGCGGTTTGGTCTTATCCTCAATCGCCGCCTTTTAGATCAGGGCGGCCCGGACAAATTTTTCCACTTCAACGGCTGAAGCCAAAGCCTCAGTTGGAGTGAAATCACTTGGATTGTCCGATGCCTCGGAGCGAGCACTTGCGTGAAGCGGCGCGACGTCGGCGAACTCCTTCATTTAGACGCTGAGATCAGATGTCAGAGAGCCACATGCTGGAACGGGTTGAAACACTCTGCCAGCTAATCCAGCAAAGTGGACTGCCATAGGCTCAGCCGACGCAGGCAAAATGCGACCCAACCGATGCAGATGGTTCACTCCCAACCCACCCGGCCTGTCTTCGTCATTGGAAGAGGCGCGCGATAAGCTGGAGCCAGAGTGTCCCAGATCGTTGCTGGCAGCCTCTAGGGCCCCTGCTTCACGGATCAATGCCTGTACAGCTGCCTTTACTGAACCCGGCCTTACGTTTCTCATGGCAAAATTCTCCAGGTGATTTGACGTGCAATCGTGGGGCCGCTGGCCGACTTTGATTGCAGGGACAAAAGAGGGGTTGCCGCCCTATGTGAAGGGGATGGATAGATACCGCAGTGAATAGATGAACGGGTCATGCAGCACCTTGGCCACACACGTTCCTATATTTGGGGTTCGCGATCCTCTAGTGAAACACGATCATGGACTTAGGCGGCCATTACTCACACTGAAACGAACGGTAAGACGGAGCCATTTTGACCCATGCTGCTGCCGCAGAAATTCGACGCAATGGGCGGAAACCGGTCCTTCGCTGCGCGCTGCACTACTGTCTGCTGTGCGGACCAAGCTGACGCCGAATAGGACTTGTGTTTTCATGAATTCAATGGCCTAGCTGCCATGAAGGAGAATTTTGAATGACGTTTTGGTTTTTGTTTTGCTTTACCGTTTTTGTGGCTTCGATGATCCCAGGCCCAAGCACGCTGATCGCTTTTACGCATGGAGCAAAATTGGGTTGGGCCAAGGCGATTGCAACTGCTTCGGGAAACGCCCTGGCAACTATTCTACAGGCGGTTGCAGCCTGTGCCGGTCTCGGCCTCGCACTTGCTAAGTCGGCAACGTTGTTTTTGTTAATCAAGTATCTAGGCGCCGCCTATTTGATTTTCATGGGCATTTCGATGTGGCGTGGAGCATCGCAGGGCGTTGATCTAAAATCAGAACTTGTGAGCGATGTCGCCGTCTTCCAACGTCTGTTCAGCAGTGGGTTTCTGGTCGCGGCCAGCAACCCAAAGGCAATAATTTTCTTCACTGCACTGTTCCCGCAATTTCTCGGCGCTGCCGAAATTGCTTACAGCCAAATGGCTCTTATGATCATGTTAGCTGGTGTAATCGCATTCAGTGTCGCGATGATTTACGCTGCGCTCGGATCGCGATTGAGAGCAATGAGCATTACTCAGTCCGCGATGACGTGGGTCCACAAAATAACAGGTGGCTTGTTCGTCTCTGGCGGAGTCGGGCTGGCTGTGTCGCGGAGCTGACTTCCGGTAGTTTGGGCTCGAAGTAAACGTTTACTGCGGGATGCACGAAGGTCTAGTATGGGCCGAAATCACCCTAAGAGCTAGGCTAGGCGGTTGATTTCGAACGCATCCGCCCCCCTGCGCACCAGTCAGAGACCACCAACGGCATCATAGACCGTGTGCGCAGCCACGCTCGCACCAAAGGCTACGCGCTGAGCCCCGATCACTCCCTGCAAGACACAGCCAACGGCTAGGCCCCACTGGCCGGGGGTCACGTTGCCCCCGACCCTTTCTCACACCAGCGGCGCGAGCGCCGCACAGGGGGGCGCGAAATCCACTCATGGGTTTTTCCAACTGCGGCCCCGCCAATTCATCCAACTAAGGAACCGGAATGGACGCCATGCAGCTACAAATAGAAGTCGCCAAATGTGCACCTCCTGCCGCTGTACAAGAGCACCGGAAAGAGAGCAATTGCGACACCAAAACCGCAGAGCCTTTTGGCTTACACGCGGCATGGCTGCACTTCGCAAACCAAATGGAAATAAGGCGTTTGGCAAAGCTTCATCTGCGGAGTGAACGGAAAAAAGCGGCTTTGTCCGAACTTATCTGACAACGCCAGACCATCATGAACCGCTGCATCAAACGGATGCGCAGGGCTGGTGGTAAAAACTAATCGGTGGTTCTGACTGATACCCCGCCGCCGTAATCCCTTGGTCGGGTGGCGGCGGGGTTCCTGAAAAACTGAAAGAGGACGCCATGACCGCCCCACTGATCATCGACAGCTTTGCCGGAGGCGGTGGCGCCAGCACTGGGATTGAAATGGCTCTGGGTCGCAGCCCTGGCGCTGCACCAGGCCAACCATCCGGACACCATCCATCTGGATAGCAATATCTGGGAGGTGGAACCCGATGTGATCTTGATGGAGAACGTCGAAGAGTTCAAAACATGGGGCCCGGTGGACGAGGACGGCCAGCCGATCAAGGAATTCGCTGACCTCACCTTTGAGCTATGGATGACGCGCCTGAAAAAGGCCGGTTACAAGAAAAAATGGGGCGAGTTGCGCGCCTGCGATTTTGGCGACCCGACAATCCGCAAACGGTTCTTCATGGTGGCACGGCGCGACGGTCGGCCAATTGTCTGGCCCAAGCCGAGCCATGGCGACCCCTATGTGGTCGGGCTGCCGGGAGGCCAGACCACTGCGCCCTCAGTCCGGCGGTTCAACACTGGCGCCACCGGATCTCAGCAAGGCGTGATTGCCCCATGGTTCGCCAAATACTACGGCACCGGCGATGGGGCCCGTAGCGGCGGACCGCTGCACACGGTCACCGTCAAAGACCGCGTGGGCCACATGCAGGCTGAGCTAGCCGTGCCAGAGTTCTCGACCGAGCACCATCAGCGGGCCCGTCAGGTGGCCGAGTTCCTGCGCAGCCAAGCGTCAGGGACGGAGGCGGATTTGTCACTGTCACCATCAAGGCCACCGAATACGTGGTGGTCGATATCGGTATGCGGATGCTGACCCCGCGCGAGCTGTTCAACGACCAAAGGTTCCCGCGCGACTACGTGATCGAAGGTGTCTGGCACCAGACCGGCGAAAACTGGACCTTCGGACCCTTCACCAAGCACCAGCAGGTCAGCTGCTGCGGCAACAGCGTCTGCCCCGGCCTTGCCCGCGCGCTGGCCGCCGCCAACTGCGCCCACCTGGTCGCCGAGACCCACCCCGAACAGAAAGAGGCATAAATGAGCAGCCTGGCGCCCCTTGCAGTTGGTGAAAAAAATGCAGCCCACTTGCTCGACTTGAAATTGAAAGAATTTCGGACACTTGTTGAACAAGGGATCTTGCCACGCCCACGAAAAGTCGGTCCATTTGAACGATGGGACGCCGCCGAGTTACGGGCCGTTGTGAGGGGTGATTTTGTTGATGGGTATGAGGGCGTGAAATGGTGAAAAAGAAATTTACCACGTCAAAGAAAGTCAAAGGTCGCAGTTACCAGTATTTTCGCAAGGGCGGCCAATATGTGCGGCTGCCGGACGACCCCAAGAGAGAGGAATACGATCGGGAATACTGACGCCCAATGCGCGGCGATGGCGCACTCTCTCAAAGATTTACCTTTGACAAGCTGATCTTGAGTTACAAGCAAAGGCCGAAATGGGAGCGACTAGCCACACGTACCAAGGCTGATTACTCGAAAGTTCTGGAATACTTGCACGACGTTATTGGCCCAAAGATCCGACGACACTGCGCCGATCCACGATCATCGAGGCGCAAATGGCCAACCGCCACCGGGCGCGATTTGCCAACTACATTCCCCACATGCTTTCAATTCTGTTTGAACAGGCCATTGACCTCGACTGGCAACGCGACAACCCAGCCAAGGGCATCGCGAAAATCAAGACTGGTGACGGCCATAAGCCCTAGCCAGCATGGGCCATTGCGACATATCGCAAAGAGGCCCAGGAAACAGCCCTGCTGATCTTTGAACTTGCACTGGGGACCGGGCAACGTGCCTCTGACCTGACAAGGATGGAATGGGCCCACATTGAAAGCGACGGCGTCTGGGTGACACAGGGGAAGACCAAGCCACGGCTTTGGACCCCCTTCACCACCGCACTGAAAGCGGTGCTAGGAACAACAAAGCGCACCAGCCTCAACCACATCTTGAACGATGAATTTGGACGAAAGCTGAACTATGGCCAGATACAAAAGAAGGTAATGGTAGTCAGAAAAGCCAACTACCTGACAGAGTTCACCTTGCACGGGTTGCGATACAGCGCTGCAAGCGAATTGGCCGAGGCAGGTTGCACAGATCAGCAGATCGCAACGGTCACGGGCCACAAAAGCCTGTCAATGGTCCAGAAAAAATCCAAAGGGGCGAGTCAGAAGCGCCTAGCAAAGCAGGCCCAAACCCTACGCGAACAGAACAAAAACAGATCATGAACGTGGGAAATTTATTGGGAAACACCCATTCGCACCCTTAGCGAGGCGGCAACATCATTCAGCTAAGTCGTTGATTTAGTGGCGGTGCTGTCAGGCGAATTCGGACCAGTCTCAGTTTACCACCAAGGACGGGAACCTATGCTGAACAAGGTAGCCGCCACTCAGCGAGAGCGGCGGTGCGGTTGAGCTTGAAATTTTCGCGTGAATAAAGGTGACGCTCCTGGTTGAAGTGGTTGCAGACCGAGGCGTGTACGGAGACGAACTTCTGCAAACTTCGCATTCGGCGGAAACGCAGCATGGCTCTCTCTCGTCGGCGAAATGACAGATGAGAATTCTCAACCCGGTTATTCGACCTACGGCCGGTTTCTTGTTTGTCTGCATTGCCGATGACCTTCATCGCAGCGCCGTAAGACCGCAATAGATCGGTCACGATGACATGTGGTGGGCCAAAGCGGTTCCACCAAAACCGCACAGTCTCATGGCTGATTTCGATCCCGCGCTCATGCAGAAAATCCTCCACATTCCGGAGCGTCAGGGGGAACCGGACGTACAACATCACCGCAAGGCGGATGATGTCGGGACTGGTCTTGAAATACAAAATGGGCAGTGTTGGTCATGCCGAGAAGCTAAATCGCCACCCTGCCCTTCACTACCGAGTTTCCTCTGACAGGACCGTGTGCAGCCAAAGTGAGTGTAGACGTGATTGCGGAGCGTCTTGGACGTAGCAGATCAACCCTCCAAAACGAACTCGTCGATCATGACGTTCATTCCGGCCAGCAGTCCACCATCAACTGGGAGTGCTACCCCGCTAATGTATTCGGCCTCGTCTGAACCTAAGAAAGACACGGCCTTGGCAACGTCATCTGGCTGCCCAACACGGCCGACCGGATACCAGCGCGCCAATTTTTCAAACACATTTGGGTCTCTGTCGATACGGGTCTGCCATGCGACAGCGTCTGTTTGAACCGAACCAGGGAGAATCGCATTGCAGCGAATGCCCTTGCTGCCATATTCGCTTGCGACGCATTGAGTCAGACTAATTATTGCTGCCTTTGCTGCGCTGTAGGCGGGGCTCCCAAAATAGCGAACGCCATTCACCGAGGCGATGTTAATAATTGCGCCGCCTCCGGACTCTACCATCGATGACAAAACGGCGCGGATACAGTGATATGGACCGTTTAAGTTCACATTGATTTCATGATGCCATGCGTCCAACGGCATATTTTTGAGATCCCCGGCCATGCTAAACGCTGCATTGTTGACAAGAAGATCAATCGTTCCCAAAGTTTCTGCGGTTTTGGCAAAAGCCGCTTCGACCTCATCATATTTGGTGATATCCGCCCGAACAAAAATCGCTTTATGACCGTCCGATTGGAGCATCTCGACTGTTTGTTGCCCCATTTCTTCGTCGATATCGAGGACTGATACCGCAGCGCCATCTTGAGCAAGCTTCTGTGCAATTGAGCGGCCAATCCCGTGCCCCGCGCCCGTAATCAAAGCGACTTTGTTGTCATATCGAGACATGTTCTTCTCCTTAGGATCGCCTGATAGCGCCTTAGTATTTCTAAGTGATATCAAACGTAATGGTCTTTACTTGAGTAACTTCATTTAGCATCGATATTCCACCAATCCGGCCCACACCACTGTCTTTGCCCGCTGCGCCGCCAAACGGTATGTGAAGCTCCCAGTAACAAGTTGGACTATTGATATTTACCAAACCCGATTGCAAACCCTCGCCAAACTGGAAGGCTTTCGCAAGATTCTGTGTGTAAACGCTCGTCGCCAGCCCTTGAGACGCTGAGTTCGCTGCCTGCAAAAGCCCCGCTTCATCTTCGTAGACAACGATCGGTGCGACGGGGCCAAAAGTCTCGTCGATATTTATGAGTGCATCTTCAGATACGTTACCCAATACGGTTGGCGCAAAGAATAGATCCGATTTCTGACCAGCCAGAAGCTTACCACCGGACAAGAGATCAGCCCCCTTTGTCAACGCATCTTCGATATGCTGGGTGGTTTTGAGGATGCCCCCTGCATTGTGGAGCGGCCCCATTGTTGTGCTGTTTGCGAGGGGATCATTCACGACGAGATTGTTCGCATAAGCGGTGATCCGTTCAGCAACTTCGTCGTAGTTCTTGCGCGTTACCAAGACCCGACCAGTCGCCGCACAAACCTGACCCGCATTAAAGTAAAAACCGAATGCTGCGGCGTCTGCCGCTTTTGCGACGTCGGCGTCATCTAGAACAATCAGTGGGCCATTGCCACCAAGCTCTAGCAGCATTGGTTTGCCTGCACCGCGTTGAGCCACGATTTTACCGGTTTGTGGGCTACCTGTGAGCCCGATGCCATGAGTGCCCGGATTTGATACAACTTCATCGCCGGCAGATTGCCCTGGGCCAAGCACCAAATTGATAGCGCCATCAGGAAGGCCCGCTGCAACAATACATTCCATTAAACGCGCAGCACAGATTGCCGTTGATGGGGATGGGACCCAAACGACACCATTTCCAGCGGCGAGACAGGGTGCCAAATATTCCACAGGGATGTTAATCGGAAAATTCCACGGTGTAATTATGCCGTAAACGCCACGAGGTTGACGGATGCTGATCACCCGTTTGCCGGGCGTTTCGGCAGGGATGACGGAGCCCTCCATCCATTTCACCATTTCTGCGGCATTTCTAAATCCAGCGATGGCGGCGTCTACTTCGGGATAAGCTTCGCTGGCAATGGGCTTGCCTTGCTCTTCTGCCAGTGTTTGCGCCAGTAAGTCGCGACGCTTGACCATTTCATCTGCGACCCGATTACATAGCGAAGAACGTTCCCAATTGGTCATTTTGGCGAGGATTTCATGCCCCTTTTGAGCCGCGACAATTGCATTTTGAGAATCGACCCGATCACTCGAAGTCACTGTTGCAAGAATTAAATTGGTACTTGGAGACTTAGCTTTGACCGACTTCCCGCTTCTCGCATCACACCATGCACCGTCAATGAAGTTCTGCATGTGAGGAGTGTTAGAGGTGCTCATGATTTCTTCCTTGGAAAGCTTACGGTTGGCATTTTGGACACCCAATTAGATCTTTTCTTCAGCGCCACATTCTTAAGAGTGGTTTTTAAACTGAGGCAGTGAAAATTCAAACCTTATTGACAGACTAGTCAGTAACTAATATTCAGGACGGTGTTGGTCAATGGTTTTCTTAGGAATCTAAGGGTCAGCAAGAATTTTCAGGGAGGAAAATCAATGAACAAACTTAAGTATGGAAGCACCGCGCTCTGCACCCTTGCACTGTCGTTCGCGCTCACGGGTCAAGCCATGTCCGCAGAAACAGTTCGCGTTCGATTTGCGGAATACAGCTCGAACACAGAAGCTCATTTCCAAGAAGTCGCGGCAAAATTTAACGCCAGTCAAAGTGACATCGTCGTTGAAATCGAAACACTGCCTTGGCCTGAAATGCAGCAACAGTTGATCACGGATATCTCCGCTGGAACTGCCCCAGACATCTCGCATATGGCGACACGTTGGATGGCTGGTTTTGCAGTTGATGGTGTGCTTGCACCAATTGAAGGTCTTATGAGTGACGACTTTGCAGACAGCTTCGTACCAACATATCTAGACCTACAAAAACAAGAAGGTCACACTTGGGGACTGCCAATAGCTGCCTCCGCTCGTGGTCTGTTTGTAAACAATGAATTGTTGGCAAAAGCCGGCATTGACGCGGCACCTTCGACCTGGGACGAAGCCTATGACGCGGCGATTAAAATCGCAGCACTTGACGATGCTATTTATGGCATCGGTATTCAAGGCAACGATCTGGATGTCGAAGGTTATTGGTTCTATAGCCTTTGGACGCACGGTGGCGAAGTGATCACTGCTGATGGCAAAAGTGGTTTAGCGAGCGAAGCGGCGATTGCTGCGACAAACAACTATGTTCGCTTCATCGAAGGTGGCGCAACACAACCCGGCGTTGCTGGATCCAGCCGTGAAGACCTACAAAACCTGTTTGCTGCTGGCAAATTGGGCATGGTCTTGTCCGGACCTTGGTTGAACAAGCAACTTGCTGACGAAGCTCCTGATGTTTCCTACGGAATTAGCGCCGTGCCAACCGCAACAGAAGCTGCGACTTACGGTGTGACAGACACGATTTCGGTTCTCGAAAGCTCCGAAGTTAAAGAAGAAGCTGTTGCGTTCCTTGAGTACATGTTCAACGACGAAAATCGTCTGGAATTTGGCAAGATTGAGGGCTTTGTGCCGGTTCTCAAGTCTATGGCCGCAGAGCCCTTCTTCACAGAAGACCCAAACATGGCTGTATTTCTTGAAATGGGTCCAGTAGCGAAATTTGCGCCACTTGTACCAAATTGGGAAGAAATGGCTGAATCTTTGGCTTCCGCACTTTCCGTTGCTTACTCCGGTGACACGCCTGCATCAGAAAGCCTGAAGGCAGCCGCTGCCAAAATGGATGAATTGCTAGCAGAATAAAGATAGCATAGCGAACGGCCGGTTTCTTGGCCGTTCGCAGCCACATTCGATCACTCATCAGTTTCAACACCAAGAACACAGCATTAGATTGTTGGGAGCAGACCACTTTGACGGACTCAAGCGTAAATAACCCCGATGGACGAGCAAGGTTGTTGAAGCTGCCCAGCGTATTCCTAATTCTACCCAGCTTGTTCCTGTCGGCGCTGGTCATCGGCTACCCGATATTTGATGTTCTTAGAATGTCAATTTCGGACGTGAACCGATATGGCCATGTGCGCGGATTTGCGGGGGTCGATAATTTTCTCAAAATATTCAACGACCCCATATTTCTGCAGGCAACAAATCAAACGCTTATTTGGACATTCTGTGTCGTGGGTGGCACGCTGCTAATATCTGTACCGATTGCCATCATCCTGAACGGAAATTTCTTCGGCAGATCCGTTGCGCGGACCATTCTATTACTTCCATGGGCGGTTTCGATGGCCATGACGGCCGTTGTTTGGAAATTTGTGGTGAACGGCGATTTCGGCATGTTGAATCACACGCTCGAGACCTTCGGCCTAATTGATACAAAGATACCCTGGCTCGCCGATGCTACATTTGCGTTTGCTATCGAAATACTGGTGGGAATTCTTGTATCTATGCCCTTCACTGTGACCATTTTGATGGGTGGACTATCGGCAATACCAGACTCCCTTTACGAGGCGTCATCGATAGATGGGGCAAGCCACTGGCAGAAGTTCATCAATATCACGCTGCCTCTGCTTCGCCCATTCCTGCAAATTTCGGTTGTTTTGAACGTCATCTACGTCTTCAATTCATTTCCGATTATCTGGATCATGACGCGCGGTGGTCCCGCCAATAAAACCGACATTCTGATCACCTATGTATACAAACAGGCATTTGCCTTTGGGCGTATCGGAAATGCAGCCGCTGGATCCGTTATGATGTTTGCCATTTTGTTAGGATTCTCGCTTTTATTTCTATTCATTACAAGAAGTCCCAAGGAAACGTTATGATTGGAAAACCGCTACGCACTCTGATCAGCTGGCTGCTGCTCTTGCCGATTATCATCGTCATTTTGTTTCCTTTTGCTGTCATGCTTTCAACCGCTCTCAAGAGAAAAGACGAAGTATTCACCTTTACTCTGACGTGGTTTCCCAAGGAAATCTACTTTGGGAACTTTGCAGAACTATTCCTGGAACTCGGGTTTGGTCGCGCGATCTTCAACTCCCTGTACATTAGCCTTGGCGCAACGTTGGTGTCCCTCGCACTGGCCCTTCCCGCGGCATATGCATTGTCTCGACTACCTATCCGCGGTAAAGGTTTTTTCACTGGATATTTGCTGATCACGCAAATGATCTCGCCAATTGTATTGATCCTCGGTTTGTTCAGAATGTTTGCGGCCCTGGGCCTGATCAACAGCCACAACGCGTTGATCATCGGTCACAGTGCCTTTTTCATGGCGTTTGCCGTTTGGATGCTTAAGAGCTATTTCGACACAGTGCCGAAAGACCTAGAAGAAGCCGCTTGGATGGACGGAGCCAGCCGCCTCAGAGCCTTCGGGGCAATATTCTTGCCCATTTGTATCCCAGGAATCGCGGTAACTTCGATATTTACATTCGTAAACTCATGGAATGAGTACGCAATGTCTCTCACCATGTTGCGCGACGCCGATATGCAAACGGCCCCCGTACAAGTCGCATTTTTGACTGGCACTCTCTACGAAATTGAGTGGAATCTTATCATGGCAGGAACCCTTGTAACGACCATTCCAGTCGCAATCATCTTCTCCGGCATCCAGGGCTACCTCGTTCGAGGCCTGTCTGTGGGCGGTGTAAAATAAGTAAGAAAGCAATAAAATGGCAAAGATCACAATCAAAAATCTTTCCAAAAACTTTGGTCTGCTGAAGGTTTTGAATAACATCGACATTACCGTTCAAGACAAAGAATTTGTGGCGCTAGTTGGCCCGTCTGGATGCGGGAAATCCACGTTGCTGCGAATGATTGCGGGTCTGGAAACCCTGAGCGCGGGTGATATTATCGTAGACGACACAGTCGTCACCAACACACCAGCACAGCGCCGCGATTTGGCCATGGTATTCCAATCCTACGCACTCTATCCGCACTTGAAAGTATCAGAAAATATCGGATTTCCTCTGAAAATGCGTGGTTTGCCAAAAGCTGAGATCGCCGAGAAGGTTGAGAATGCGGCTAATATCTTGAAGCTTGCGGACTATCTAGATCGGCTGCCAAAGCATCTCTCTGGTGGCCAACGTCAACGGGTTGCAATGGGCCGCGCGATTGTTCGGTCGCCCAAAGCGTTCTTATTTGACGAACCGCTTAGCAACCTGGATGCCAAACTCCGAATTCATATGAGATCCGAAATTCGCGGACTGCACGACGAGTTGGGCGCGACGTCGATCTATGTCACCCATGATCAGGTTGAGGCCATGACAATGGCAGACCGGATCGTGGTCATGCACGGCGGGATTATTGAGCAGGTTGGAACGCCAATGGAGCTTTTTGACCGCCCTAAAAACGTATTTGTCGCGGGGTTTCTTGGCGCGCCAACGATGAACTTTTTGACTGCAGTCGTTGCCGCCAAAAACGACAAGCAAACAGTCTATAAAATTGGCGGTACTTCGAGCGAGTTCTCCACTCCAACCGAAGGATTTCCAAGCGTAAGCCTAGGTGATATGGTTCAGATCGGTCTACGGCCACAGCACATATCCACCAGCCATGAGGCCATTGAAAATTCGATCGAGGCAACAGTAAAAATTGCTGAGCAAACGGGCTGTGAGACCATTTTAGTCGTTCAGGTTGAAGGGGGTCTCGAGCTTACTCTGCAAACGCATGAGCGCGTGCTATTTTCTAGCGGTGACCAAATTTTTGTGACCCTGACACCAGAGCACTTACATTTTTTTGATCAATCTGGTGAGCACCGCCTTAACTAAACAACGGAGAATTGTTGAAAATGAAACCCGTAAGAAAAATTAGGAAGCGCGATCCGGTGCGAACGGGCAAGGCAATCCTTTCTGCAGGCCGCGCTGAGTTTTCGGTCGCCGGCTACGAAGGCGCACGCGTCGACCGGGTCGCTGAAAAATCAAATATGAGTAAGGGCCTCATCTACCACTACTTTGGCTCAAAGAGCGGGTTATTTTTGGCAATTCTCGAAGACATCTACCAAGAACTGCGTGATGAAAACTCAGGTTTGGTCCTAGACGACTTTGAGCCAGAGGAAGGCATTCGCCAACTCATCAACCACACCTTCACGTATTTTTCTAAGCACCCTGAATTTCTTGTTCTGGTGAATTCAGAAAATATGATGCATGCCGAACATCTTAAAAAATCGGTAATGATGCGAGATCTCTTTCGGCCGATTGTTGTCAAAATACAAGCTCTACTCGACAGAGGGGCCCGACAGGGGATTTTTAGAGAAGATGTGGACGTAATACAGCTATACGTTTCTATTGTCGGTCTCGGATACTTTTTCCTTGGAAACCGCCACACACTTGAAGTTGTATTTGATACTCCGCTCTTTGAAGATGATACTCTCAGCAATCGTCAAAGACATATCGAAGATATGATCTTGAGCTATTTGCGCCCCAACCCACACACACTAAACTAGCGGGTATGTACGCCCCGGAATCTTTGAACTAGCGCGTATCTGCATGCAAGAGAGGGTCTGACACAAACTCTGTGGAGGCATGTCCATGCAGTGAGACGTGCCCAAAGCAGGTCAACATGCCTTCACGATGTGGACGCCCTTTTTGCGTGCGTCCAGTGGTAATCCCCCCCGAAACTAAGGGGATGTGGAAGTAGAATTTTCTCGGCAGAATGCATGAGGAGATTTTGATGAAGATGACGAGATATAGCGAACCCCAAATTCTTGCGATCCTACGCCAAGCCGAAGGCGGTGTGCCTGTAACGGAGCTGTGCCGCGAGCACGGGATGAGCAACGCGTCGTTCTACAAATGGCGATCAAAATACGGTGGTATGGACGCGTCGATGATCAGCCAAATGAAGGCGCTTGAAGACGAGAACCGGCGGCTGAAAAAGATGTATGCCGAGATGAGCATGCAAGCAGAATTACTGAAGGAAGCCCTGGGAAAAAAGTGATCCGGCCAGCCTTACGACGGGGTCTGGCCGAGAAAGCGGTGGCGCGCCACGGTATCAGCATTGCGCTGGCCTGCCGCACGTTTGATGTCAGTGAGACGTGCTATCGTTACAGCCCGCTCTTGAGCGATGAGAACGAAGAGATTGCCGATCTGCTGGTTGGGCTGACGGCCGCACGGAAGACTTGGGGGTTTGGGCTATGTTTCCTGCATCTACGTAACGTGCAAGGTCATTCGTGGAACCACAAAAGGGTTTACCGGATTTACTGCGAACTGGAACTGAACTTGCGGATCAAACCTCGGAAACGGTTAAAGCGGGACAAACCCGATGCGCTGGCAGTGCCGGACGCCCCGAACATGACCTGGTCGATGGACTTCATGGCGGATCGCCTCGGGGATGGTCGGGCGTTTCGGCTCTTGAACGTGCTGGATGATTTTAACCGCGAGGGTTTGGGCATCGAGGTCGATTTTTCTTTGCCAGCCGAACGGGTTATTCGCAGCCTTAATCGGATCATTGAATGGCGTGGGAAACCAGGAACCATTCGGGTCGATAATGGGCCGGAGTACATCAGTGGTAAGCTGCTGGAATGGGCTGAGAAACAAGGTATTATCATCCAGTACATTCAACCCGGAAAGCCGCAGCAGAACGCTTACATCGAGCGCTATAATCGCACCGTCAGGCATGAATGGTTGGACCAACATATCATCGAAAACATAGAGGAGGCACAGGACTTTGCCACACAATGGCTATGGACTTACAATAATGACCGCCCGAATATGGGCCTCGGCGGCATCACACCCGCAATGAAACTGAAAATGGCCGCGTAAATTCTACGACCGCCCCCTGTTAAAAATGGGGGGATTACCCAGTGCTTTAGGAGCCGTGCTTCACAACTTGCTGTGTTTGTTGCCCAAGTCCTTGAATGCCCAATTGCACAGTATCGCCAGGATGTAACCAAACGGGATTTGGCTTTATTCCCATACCCACACCTGGAGGCGTACCAGTCGCAATAACATCCCCGGGGCGAAGGGTCATATAACGGCTGCAATAAGAAACAATTTCTGGAATTTTAAAGATCATGTTTTGCGTGTTTCCTGTTTGCATACGTGCTCCGTTTACGTCCAGCCACATTTCGAGATTATGCACGTCTCTGATTTCGTCCTTGGTCACCATCCAAGGGCCAATTGGTCCGAAACTATCACATCCTTTACCCTTGTCCCATTGCGTGGACTGTAGCTGGAACGTGCGCTCGGACACATCGTTCATAAGGCAGTAACCTGCAACATGATCTAAGGCATCATCTTCACTAACATATTGCGCCGTTTTTCCAATCACGATGCCCAATTCAACTTCCCAATCCAGTTGACTTGAATGAGGCGGCTGAATGATAGGGTCATTCGGACCAGAAATTGCGGACGTAGCTTTCAGGAAAATAATTGGTTCCGTTGGGATTGGCAGCCCAGATTCCGCGGCATGGTCCGAGTAGTTCAATCCGATGCATATATATTTTGAAATGCCGGCGATAGGCGCACCCATTCGCACACTGCCTGATACGATCGGAAGTGCCTCCACATCGATCCCATTTAGCATTTCAAATATATCCTCAGAAAGTTGATCTGGCCCGATGTCATCAAGAACATCTGACAAATCACGAAGACGTCCTTGATCATCAATCAAGCCCGGTCTTTCAGCGTTCAACGCTCCAAATCGGCATAGTTTCATCAAAAACTTCTTTCAATACTTGCGAATAATCATTCACTCAGGCGCCAATAGCGGCGTGGTGCGGATGCCATCTGAACGCCCTAAATCACGCGTTCAATGGACACGCTGCGGCAGTCCATTTCGTAGTCAAGTCCAGTCAGTGGCGGCCGATTATAGTGCCAAGTTACGCCGTGCCGTGCTGCGCCGCGTAACACGATGTCGTCCGCTAGGAAGTTGTGGATATTATAGACTGAATAGATTTGGGTAGCCGTTGTGTCCTGCCATGTCACACCAAGCGCTGTCAGACGGCGTTCCATCTCGCCCAATACCCATTGAGCTTTGCAGCGCATGCCATCCGCAGACGTATCGCTCGCAGCGATTGCATTCCCGCCATAGCTATCTGTGCCTTCGGGCACTTCTGCACTGCCAGAAACAATAAATGATGGGCGGCCAGAGGATTCAACTATTGGGCGTGCAAACGCGAACGAATGAAAACTTGGCTCTGTCGGCCCATTCAGTTCCGGACAAACATTGCTGCGTGCTACGGGATTGTCATCTTGGTCAAATAGACCCCATTCTTTCAATGTACCGGCATAGATTTCGTTGAAAGACTGGAAGCCCGCGTCGTCGAATGGCGCAGGGGAGCGAAGTTCACATGCACAAAAAGATTTCAGCGGCTGCCCAGCCGCCTGAATGATCTCCGAAATGCGTTTAAAACCCTCCTTCAACGGGACGGGATCGGCGAAACGAAGCCGCTCGATGGTGTGTCCGGGCATGGCGGCCACGCCTGCGGAATATTGGAAAACACCCGGTACATATACATACCCGCTCGATACTAACTCTTTTGTTGTGCTCATTTTTTCTCTCCGAAAAATGTTTATTTCACTGTATCCGTTGCCTAGTGCGTCAAAGAATGAAGTGCGGTCCGTGACGGTTGTTTTTTTGCATTGGGCCTGCCTTTTCTCACTTTCATCGCGCTCAAGTGACTTTTGTCATAAGCGTCGCCGCTTTTTCCGCGATCATAATGACGGGTGAATTTGTGTTTCCGGAAGTTATGGTGGGCATGATCGACGCATCCACAATGCGTAGGCCGGTTACCCCGTGCACGCGCAGTTCCTGGTCAACGACAGCATCTTTGCCATGTCCCATTTTTGCGGTGCCTACGGGATGGAAAATAGTGGTTGATATGTCACCGGCTGCTTTGGTCAGCGATGCTTCGTCGTCAATTTCCCGACCGGGCAAAATCTCTGACGGCGCGTATTTCTGAATGGCTTTCGTCGACATAAGAGTGCGGGCGTGACGGATAGAGGCCACCGCTTTTTCTTGATCATGGAGCGTTGACAAATAGTTGGGCTGAATCAGTGGCGCATCCTTTGGATCCGATGACTGGATCATACAGGTGCCGCGACTGGTCGGACGCAACGTACAAACAGACACCGTGATCGCCGGAAATTTGTGTAACGGTTCGCCAAATTTTTCTAGCGACAAGGGTTGCACATGGTATTCAATATCCGGAGACTCACAGTCAGAATTTGACCGTGCAAATATCCCCAGTTGGCTGGGTGCCATTGACATCGGACCGCTTCGTGCCAGTACATATTGTGAGGCGATCTTAAATTTACCAAACAACGACGCCGACATTTCATTTAGCGTTTTGGCGTTCTTAACTTTAAACACCGTTCGGATTTGCAAATGATCTTGCAGGTTTTTACCCACGCCATCCAGTTCATGTGCAACGTCGATCCCGAGGTCCCTCAAGTGACTTCCAGAGCCAATTCCGGACAGTTGCAATATCTGCGGCGTGCCAATTGCGCCTGCGGAAAGAACAACTTCTCGATTTACCTTAGCTGATTTATGTTGCCCATTCTGGAGAAAATTCACGCCAACGACTGCTTTGCCCTTCAGTTCCAGTGAGCTGACTTGCGCACGGGTTAGCACAGTCAAGTTAGGGCGCTTCATTGCTGGCTTCAAAAAGCCCCGAGCCGTGCTCCAGCGTCGCCCAGATTTTTGATTAACTTGGAAATAGCCAGAACCTTCGCTAGTGCCCTCGTTAAAATCATCAACGCGCGGAATTCCAAGTTCCTGAGCACCATCCCTAACCGAATCCAGTATGTCCCACGATAGACGTTGCTCTTCGACCCGCCATTCGCCGCCTTGGCGATGGTATGCGTTGTTTTGCTCGAAGTGGTCCTCAGATTTTAGAAAGTGGGGAAGAACATCATCCCAACCCCATCCCGCATTCCCCGCATCGCGCCATTCATCATAATCCCGCGCCAGACCACGCATGTAGATCATTCCGTTGATCGACGAACAGCCGCCTAATACTTTACCGCGCGGGTAATTTAGGCTGCGACCATTCAGTCCACTTTCTTTCTCGGTAGAGTAGCACCAATCCATTTTTGGATTATTCATTGTGTAGAGATACCCCACAGGGATATGAATCCATGGATGCCAATCCTTGCCGCCAGCCTCAAGCAATAATACCGAATTATTTGGGTTCTCACTGAGTCTGTTTGCCAGGACACATCCTGCTGAACCTGCACCGATTACAATATAGTCCCAGTTTCCTATTTTCTCAAAATCCGAGGTCATTTCACGGTTGCCAATTCACGATCACAACAAATGAGCGATCCCTTCGCAACCAGTGCCGCGGCACGGAGAGCGTCCGTAGACGAAATTTTCTCGCCAACGGCATCGACATATATGTTTTCGGCAGTGTCTGGTTTTAACACAGAAATATTTGCAGTATCGCCAACGCGAATTCGACCTAAGCTGTCTTTGAAGATGGCGCGAGCGGGGGTTTGTGTCGTGGCTTTAATCGCGTCAACTTGCGAAACGCCCAGCGTTATAATTTTGTTGATTGTCGTCAACAGATCAAAGGCTGGACCGTCGACACTCAGACAATGTATGTCTGAGCTGATGATATCAGGCACAAAGCCCTGAGCCAACATTTGGCGACATACTTCAAACGAAAAACCGCCCATACCGTGACCAATATCAAAGAATACGCCGCGCTTTTTGGCTTGCCACGCCGCTTGCATTACGCCTTCGCGCGTGACCACCGAATTTGGGTCTGGCCGGCAGCAATGCGTTAGAATATCACCCGGGCGGAGCGCTTTCAAAATGTGCTCGATGTCCGGTGGCGAATAGTCGACATGGCACATAATGGGCAAACCCAATTCCTGGGCGACTTCCAATGCGACTTCAAGCGCCTTGGCTCCGTTTTCCCCAGCGGCCATTTTTCCAGCCCGAACTTTTATTCCTACAATCAAATCAGGGTGTCTTTTTGCGGCTTCAATGCAATCAATTTTACTCAAGAGCCTAACGTCTTCCGCTTCTCCAACCATGACATTTTTGCTGAAACCAAAAATCCCGGGAAATGAAATATTCAGATAGGCAAAGATATTCTGCTGAGATGATCTCTGGATGAATTCTTCAAATCCATCAATATTGCCACCGCCCGCAGATCCTGCATCTACGAATGTTCCAACCGACGATCGAATAGCAACCTTCTCATGTGGTACACTGAGCGACGTCGCGCCGCGGTAAATATGCGTGTGAATATCAATCAATCCGGGCGTAACAATTGCGCCGCTAGCATCAATTACCTGCTCCCCGCTCAGTGCCGCCCCAAGTTCAACTATGCGGCCATCGCTGACGCGAACATCCATGACATCGGCGTCCTGCCCATCAAATGCCATTACATGCCCGCCCTTGATAACAAAATCGTTGGTAGCGAAGGGCTTCAAGGCCATCGTTTGAGTAACAGATGAGGTAGGCATAGCAGAATCCTAATTGACAGACTAGTCAGTTACATACTAACATCGATAAAGCTGGTCAACGGGTTTCTTTATCTCCTTGCGTGATCGGCGCCCGAGTAACTGACTACTCCGAACCTTGCGGGCCGGAATGGAAACTCAATCGATTGTAGTATTGTTTGATCAGCCGCAAACCCATATTTGGAAGATGGGCATCAGGAAAATATTAGGAATTCATCATGTCTTTGCCCAAGCATAACTCAAGCAAGCAACTCTGGCGCAACCTAGTCGACACCCCAGCCGTTCTTGTTGATCTTAACGTAGTTGAGAGGAATATCGCACGTTGTCAAAAGCGATGTGAACAATTGGGTTTTACGGTTCGACCACATATCAAAACTCACAAGATACCCCTGCTCGCTCAGGCACAATTGGATGCAGGTGCAATGGGCATCACATGTCAAAAACTCGGAGAGGCCGAAGTGATGGTCGAGGCAGGTATCGACGACATCCTAATCAGTTATAACATCATCGGGGCCGCCAAGCTTGCGCGTCTAAAAGCCCTGACTGAAAAGGCGCGAATTATCGTCTGTGCGGATAGTGGTTACGTTGTAGCCGGATTGTCACATGCCTTTGCGGACGCCAAAAAGCCATTAGAAGTTATGGTCGAATGCGACACAGGAATGAACCGTTGTGGTGTCACTACCGCCGCTGAGGCGGCAAACTTGGCGCAAGAAATTTTTCGGGCACCGGGACTGACTTTTTCCGGACTCATGACTTACCCCGCCGCCGATCAAGGAAACGAAGCCATAACATGGCTGGGTCAGGCCAAGGAGGCCTGCCAGAAAGCAGGTCTAGACGTCCCTGTGATTTCAAGCGGCGGCACGCCGGACCTATTCAAATTGACCGCCAATGACATCATTACTGAATACAGACCAGGTTCGTATATTTATAACGACAGATCACTGGTATCATCAGGTGCCGTCACTGAAGATGACTGTGCACTCAGTGTATTAACGACAGTTGTCAGTCGGCCAACAAAGGATCGCGCCGCCATCGACGCCGGATCAAAGTCCCTGACGTCCGACACCTTTGGCCATGCGGATTTTGGTACCGTTCTGGGGCATCCAAATATTCAACTGGCTAGTCTGAGTGAAGAACATGGACATTTGAAATCCAAATCGACCGCGGGTTTAGGGCAGATCAAAGTCGGAGACACGCTGCGCATATTGCCCAACCACGCCTGTGTCGTCAGTAACCTTTTCGATCACATCACATTTGTGCGGGGCGACTATTTTGTCAAACACCAAACGGTCGCAGCCCGAGGGGCAGTAAAATAATGGGTGCCAAAATAACCAATCTAAGCGGCAAAGTTAACTAGGCTGTTGTATTGGATCCCGGCGTGTAGGCGCTGGCGATTGTAAAAGACCTCGATGTACTCGAAGATCGCGGCCTTGGCTTGAGCGTGGGTTTTGCCCCCCCCGACGCACCAGTTCCTTTTTTAATGAAGCAAAAAACCTTCCAGTTTATGTCGCCATTCAAGCAGTTAGCTGGGCCCGCAGGAAAGTTGCATCCGGCGCTGAGGCTGTATTCTCTGTTGGTAACAGTTTGCGACACATTCTAACGCGGCAATGAAAGCCATGACAACTCTCCCAACGGACTACCCTGAACAGACTGTAACGGCAGCGACATAAACTGTCGGGGTGCGGTCGTTGCCGCATTTAATGCGTCGCAAGTGCTCAATCTGACATTGCGCACCAACCGTAGGACGGAGGATTGCAGGTCAGTATGTGCGCCGGCAAGAGATCCCTGGGCATTCACCAACTTTCCTCCTTCCACATGGATAGTTTCGCCGTAAAGTTCAAAATGGTCGGGTCCAGCGATTGTCGACATTGCATCGGAAACCAGCACCATTCGATCCTTTTTGGGACGAGCCCGAAATGCCAATTCGACCATACGATCGTCAACGTGGTGCCCGTCTGCAATGATCCCGCAAAAGGCAGCGCTGTTCAAAGCAGCGGCAACGATACCGGGAGCACGAGAGGCCATTTGCGGCATTCCATTGAAAAGATGCGTGAACCCTGCCAGCCCTTCGGCCAGCGCCAGTTCTGTTTGTTCGGAGCTGGCAGTACTGTGTCCGGCCGAAACGGTCACCCCCATTTTTACCAGTTTGGCAATTTGCCCGCTCTCCATCAGCTCAGGCGCGATGGTCAAAAGCACTGGCAATTTGTGGTTCCTGAGCCTTTCAAGAAGAGTCAGCGTTCGCGCATCGAAGCTGCGAATAAATTCGGGATTATGGGTGCCCTTCTGCGCAGGGTGAATGTGGGGACCTTCAATATGGATACCCAACACTCCATTTTTGTTGCGTTCCGCCAACACAGCATCTGCGGCACTTTCAATAATGTCAGGTCGGTCCGTTATTACTGTCGGCAGTACAAAAGCAGTTCCAACCGATCGGTGTGCTTGTGCAATGGTCCGAACGCCTTCGCGGGTCGGGTTGTTGTTCAGCATCACCCCACCGCCTCCGTTGACCTGAATGTCAAACAGGCCGGGCGCAAGGACCGCATCTTTTGCTTCAACCGCAATACCCGGTTCGAGTTGTCCCACTTCGCGTAGTTCCGTGACAATCTCTTGCTCAATTGCGACTATTAGATCTTCGCGCAAAGTGTCGCCGTCAAACACCGCCCTTGGTTTGACCCAGCGCACTACGTCTCTCCAATGAAATAGGGCGCCAGCGCAGTCTGAATTTCGGCCCAAACCAATGCACGGGCCCAGCCTCCTGCAGTAACCTCTAACGTCTCGGCACGGCGGATGACGTCAGGAGCAAAATACTGTGCGACCAGTGGCGCAGCAACCGGGGCTTTGATGGCTGCAAACAGATCGTCAACTGCTGCCAGTGCAGCCGGTTCCGGCCAATAATAGCGGATGCGATCAGCATATCCAAAATGACGCTGAAGACGTAGCTCGGTCTCAGTCCCAAGGTAATGGTTTTGCCAATAGCCAGGCTGGTCTTGCATCAGTTGTTCCATTACTTTGCTCAGCCCCTGCCCATCACGGGTGGAGTTCAGCCGCGCGGAAAGGTGATCCAGTGCATATAGCGCTTGTCGGTAAGCAAAAGTTAGCGCGGGGCCGACTTTGAGTACCGCAAAATGACGCCTCG
Organism: Parasedimentitalea psychrophila; assembly: GCF_030285785.1. NCBI lineage: Bacteria > Pseudomonadati > Pseudomonadota > Alphaproteobacteria > Rhodobacterales > Paracoccaceae > Parasedimentitalea > Parasedimentitalea psychrophila. The sequence continues at coordinate 476,553 of NZ_CP127247.1, forward strand.
CCAACTCAGGGAATACATTATCGTTCTGGTAATCAGTCGAATGGGCCTCAAACGCGATATGAGGCGTGCCCGACAGGGCGGCAGACAAGCGATCGGGCTGAGCCATGTCGAAATGATCCACATGTGTGGGTGCAAATTCCAAGCCCGGCTGCACGACCAGCCCAATTACCCGGTCCCAGGCAGCGGCCAGACCTTTGGCTTCGAACGCCGCCATGTGGCAAGCCAGAGAGTGTCTCGCGTGCTCGGGGTTTGTGGGTGTAATGGATTGTCCGGCTTCTTCAGCGCGGGCCCCTCCGGGCGGCGGAACTTCGGTCCCGATCACATAACTGAGTGCGTTGGGGTTAGGGGCGTATTTTTCACAAACCGCCGCCAGTTCAGCAGCGCGAGTCGCGCTGGTCTCGTCGTCAACCTGTGCAGGTTCGCCAGCGCATCCCTCTGAGCAATCAAGGTGAATTTTGGTAAATCCAGCCTCGACATAGCAACGCATCAGATCTTGCGCGTGGCTCATGGCCTCTTCTGCTTTGGTGTTGCGCCAGACCTGAGGACCAAGGTGATCCCCGCCAAATACTATCTGGTCGAGGTTAATACCGATCCCTCCCGCCAGTTTGCGCACATAGGCAATGAAATCCTTAGGTGTCATGCCAGTATAGCCGCCAAACTGGTTGACCTGATTGCTTGTTGCCTCAATCAACATTTGAGCGTTTTGTTCATGGGCCACCAACAGAGAGGCTTTCAGCACGTCAGGCTGCGCTGAACAAACCGACGGCAAAGTAACCGCCTTACCCGACCGATTGCGCGCAATGATGTCTTTCACGATATTCATAATTTAGTCTTTCCTAGTGAGGCCGTACGCCAACAAAGCTGCTCCGCGGCTTCCGCTGCTGTCGCCAAAGGCAGGTTTTACGATGGCAGGGCGGCGAACAGAGGGAAGAGCGATGCGATCCAGCGCTTTACTCAAAATGATGTCCACTTCATCGATATTGGACAACCCACCGCCCAGAACAATGCAGTCCGGATCTAAATGCAGTTGGATCGTGTGCAAAAGCTCCGCTGTCAGTTCGGACCAGATCTGTAATGTTTTGACGTTTCCAGGTTCGCTTGGGTCTGCCGCTACTTGTTCAGCTGATAGCGCGATGCCGGTAACTGTCTTAGCAATCTGCGCTATACCGGTACCTGAAATCAGCGTTTCAACGCAGCCAACCCGGCCACAGCCGCAGGGCAGTAGAGGCAACTGATGTGTTGCAACCAAATACGCAGGGAGCCCATAGTGACCGACTTCGCCCGGCAGGTCATTCCGGCCCAAAATCAACTGACCGTTCAGACAATAGCCACCGCCCAGCCCAGTGCCTAAAATCAGCCCGAACACGTGCTCATGTCCCTCTCCAGCACCGCCATTAGCCTCGGATAAGGTGAAACATTTACAGTCATTTGCCGCGACAATTTTACCACCGGCTTTTTGCGCGAGATCTTGCGCAAGTGGGTGGCCATTTGCAGGCAAATTCGCGGTAACTGAAATGCCGGTTTGGCGATTTATCAGTCCGGGCACGCCGATGCCCACAGGCAAATCGGGCCGCCCTGATTGACTACGCAACCAAGCCACTTCTTCCGCCAATGCATCCAGTAGATCGGAGTAGTTGTCGCGGGGTGTAATACGCCGACGGAGGGTTTTTCGGGAGAGAGCGCTGTCAAACAGGACGGCTTCAATTTTGGTGCCACCCAGATCAATCCCGCCGACCCAACCGGCACAAGGGTCAGGTGTAAAGCTGGACATGTGACACCACACGAGTAAGGTTGCGTCCTGAAAAAGGGTCATCGACATTCAGTCCAAGCGATTTAGACCATGCAACAGCTAGACGCTGTGCAGCAATGACTGCCAGCGGAGTAGCCCAAAGATCGTCGGAAAATCCCAGAAGGATGTCAGGGGTCTCGGCGCTTGCTAGAGGGTAGCCAATTGACGTCACCGAAATGGTTGGGAATTGTGCTCGAATTTCATCCACAATGTCCTGGTCATACTTGCGCGTCAGCGGATCAGCAGACAGATATACAAAAACCGAAGTTTGATCATTCACGACCGCTTTGGGCCCATGGCGAAAGCCTAAAGGGCTGTCCCAGGCTGTGACGACAGCCCCGGCGGTCAATTCCAGAACTTTCAATGCAGATTCACGGGCGGTGCCCAGAAATGGGCCCGACCCAAGAAAGACCGCGCGCGTGGGGCGTGCGTGGTGGATTTCTGTCGCCAGAATGGTCCGTGCATGCGCGGCCAGCGTTTTGGTTTTTTGCTCCAGTGTCTGGATCGGATCATCTCCGAGAACTGCCAGCGCAGTCAGAAGCATTGTTGTGTAGCTTGACGTCATTGCAAAGCCTTGATCGTGGCAGGCGTCCGGTAAGGTAATGACCCTCTGTTCGCCAGTACCTTTCGGTAACCGCGTGGCAAGCGCACTGTCCTTATTGCAAGTGATGTTTAGCCGCTCCGCTGCAGGGCATAAGCGATCCAGAAGGTCCAGCGTTCCGATGCTTTCCGAACTGTTGCCGCTGCGTCCAAAAGAAACCACTAATGGGCGCAGGCCTGGACGAAAGAAATCCTGAGGACGCGCAACTAGATCGGTGGTGGCAATATTGTGCATTGGAATAGACATACCGCCCATAGCTCTGGCAAGTGAATCACCCACAAAGGCGGACGTTCCGGCGCCGCAAAGCCAGATCTCATCTGGCGCACGGCTGGATATCCATGAGCGGGTTTGGGAGGCGATCTCAGGCAGTCTTGTTGCCCAGTGATCCCAGATATCTGGTTGCGCTGCGATTTCGCGGTCGGTTGAAAAATGCAAAGTCATGATTGTTCCAGTACTAATTCTAGTAAGAGGGCACATCCACCAGGATCAGATCAACGCCGCGCCCCTTGATTGCAGAGCAAATATCTGCAGGCAGTGATGTGTCAGAAATGATGATATCTACCGCTGAAAGATCGCAAATATTGTGCAACGCAGGTCCAACGAACTTGCTGGAATCTACCATAACCACAACACGTTTACTGGCCCGAATCATTGCGCGGTTCAAATGTGATTCTTCTTCGCTGAAAGTCGATAGTCCGCGTTCGGGGTTAATGATGTCGACCCCAAGATAGGCGGTGTCAAAAGCCATATCGGACAGATTGGTTTCTGCCATACGTCCAGCCAAAGACATTGCGTCCGGGCGCAAAGTTCCACCGGACATGATCAAGCGATGCTGGTTGGAATTCCTCAAAATCAGCACTGAATTCAGACTAGTTGTCATGATGGTCTTTGCAGGAGCATCCACTAGCTGTTCCGTCAGAAACTGGGCAGTAGAACCGGAGTCAAGCAAAAGCGAGTTGTCGCTGGTTGTCAGTTCAACTGCTCTGCTTGCTATTGCTTGCTTAGCTTCGCGGTTCACGACTTCTTTATCCTTTAGGCGCGGTTCGAGGTGCGCAGACAGGTTGCTGTCCGCTGCGGCCGTCGACATGGCGAAGGCGAGTCGCAAATCAGGTAGACCCTGAAATTCATAATGGCGTGCAAAGCGAATAATCGTGGGTTCACTGACGCCAATGCTTTCGGACAAAATTCGAATAGGGTTGCTGATGAATTGCTGCGGTTCAGCAACTAAAAAATCAGCGATCTTACGAAAGGCGCGAGTCAGAGATCCGCGGTCTTCTTGAATGCGTTGAGCGATGTTATTTTTTGACATGTCTCTTAACTGGCTAAACCGACTTTTTCATAGAACTACATATTTTGCAGTACTGTCACCTACCTGATCGTTCTAGGCGGACGATTCTTATGTAACTACAATTCCCCACCCAATCTGTCCATAGAACTACACGGTTGACAAGAAATTGTTGCGAAACTACCCCACGCCCCCCCGCGACGGCAGTGTCTCAGAAAAAAATGGGGATACATTCAGCGGTCGCCACCCTCTAAGGATTCGAGGTTCTTCATATCATCCGAAAAGGACAATTCGGCCAATCCGGGGTGTCGCCATTCAAGCAGATTGCTGCGCTCGCAGGATAATTGCATTCGGCACTGAGGCCATATTCTCTGATGGGAAGGTTTCCGACATAGTGGCACTGTCAGAGGAAAACTATGATTACTTGGAGCGGTGTGGATTCGCGTGGTCAGACTCGAAAAATACCGAAATGGGTTGTGTTTGGTCATGCCGAAAAGCTAAATCGCCACCCTGCCCTTCACAACCGAGTTTCCTCTGACAGGACCCATAAAGAGGGTGGATTTATGTCAGCTCACACCAGTGTTTATAGGCTCCAATACCGCCTTTTGATTGAACCGCAAGATGTCCACATTGATTGCCGCGTTTCAGGCAACGGTCCAACGATCCATTTTCCAGCCAGACTGACAAGAACCCACCATTAAATGAATCCCCCGCACCGGTTGCGTCGATGACATCCGTTGGGTCACAGGTGGCGCTTTTCCATCCATCTGTACCAAGCGCTCGAGCACCGTCAGCCCCACATTTGACCACCGTCAAAGGTGTCGCATCCGCTGGTAATCCAAGGGCTGTGAGCCGCTCAAACTCTATCCTGTTGGGAAAGAAAATATCGACAGCAGAGATGATTTCTCCAACATCAATTTCTCCGGCCATCACTTCGTCATCCCAGCCGCAGTCGAGAGAAATCGTTAGACCTGCTGAGCGGGCCTGTTCAATAAGTTTTGGGTGTTCAACCAGGCTTCGCAGCTCACCAATATGGAGGTGCCGGATGCCTTTAAGGCTGTCTTTTACAATGTCAGGAATTGCCCTACCCGATTGATGGCTAATAAAAGCGCGGTCTTTGGAGTTGGCGATTGCGACCGTGACTTGGGGGCTACCCCCCTCTGATGCTGGGCGACAACGGCTGGCGTTGACGCTACAATTCTGGATATCCGTTTTCACCACTTCGTCAAAAGGAGCGGCCGGCAGCGTCGCCAGCAAGGACGCAGGTTTGCCCAAGGCCTGTAGAGTTGCAGCTGTAATAAATGCTCCGCCACCCGCAGACAGCGTCAGATCGTCGGCAAAGACTTCGGTGCCCAGAGTTGGCATGCGAGGAACCGCTGAGAAGATCAGATCACAATAGAGCCGCCCGGCACAGATGATCTCGGACGCGCCGTTTTGTGAACTCATGAAAGTGCCTTTCCATCCGCTGCGTCAAACAGGTACAGGTCGACAGGATTGGCCCCCAGCAGAATGTTTTCCCCAACAGCTGGCGGATGCCTTCCATCCGCTCTGGCAATCAGTTCACCCTGTTCCGTCGAAACATAAATCAGGGTCTCGGATCCCAGAGGTTCTCTTAGGGTGATTTTCCCCTCAATCAAAATGCACTCGCCACCAATCATCAAGTCATCCGGCCGCACGCCAAGCTGAACTTTGCCCGGATGTAAGTCTGACCAACGGTCTGTGTTGATCCTCTGCCCCGAAGAAAGGCGAAGGCCATCTGATGTTGCCTCGGCCGCTAGCAGGTTCATGGACGGCGCTCCGATGAACTGTGCGACAAAAGTATTGGCGGGATTGTAATAAACCTCCTCTGGGGTGCCGACCTGTTGGATATCGCCGTCCTTCATGATGACGATCCGATCTGCCATGGTCATGGCTTCGACCTGATCGTGGGTGACAAACACAATGGTGTTGCCAACCCGCTGGTGTAGTTTCTTAATCTCCAATCGCATTTGCGTGCGCAGCTGGGCGTCCAGATTGGACAGCGGTTCATCAAACAGAAACACGGCTGGATCACGCACCATGGCTCGGCCAATGGCCACCCGCTGGCGTTGCCCCCCGGACAATTGGGAAGGCTTGCGGTCCAACAGGTTGACCATATCAAGAATAGTAGCAACCTCCTGTATCCGCTCCTCTTTCGCAGCCTTTGACGCCTTGGAAGATCGCAACCCAAAGGCGATATTCTTTTTCACCGACATGTGCGGATAGATCGCGTAATTCTGGAACACCATCGCAATATCGCGTTCCTTCGGCTCCAAATTATTCACCTCACGGTCGCCGATGACGATTGTGCCAGAAGTGGTTTCTTCGAGCCCGGCGATCAAACGCAAGGTTGTTGATTTCCCGCACCCGGAAGGCCCAACAAAAACGACAAACTCTCCATCCTGAACCTCTAGATTGATGCCGTGGAGCACTTCAGTTTTTCCGTAAGATTTCACAAGGTTGCGCAGGGCGAGATTAGCCATAGATCAGTGCTCCGTAAGGGTCGTAAAGGCCTGTTGCAATTGGACAGAGGCGTTGGTTCGGCGCTCAGACCGCTGGTGTTGCATGCTAATCAACGCTGTCAGACCAGCCGAACTGGCCTGTAGCGCCCGTTCCAACGCAGCAGGTGCAGGACCACCGGTTCGATCACGTCGCGCTACGAACTCTTGAGCTGAAACGGCGGTTTCAAATTGAGCCTGGGTCAGAGAGGCCGCCTTCCCCGTTTCAAAAACAAAGGCAGCTGAGAAATCTGCAAACCCATGTGCGAGTGAACTTTTGCGCTCGATAACTGATTTTGCTGTAATTGCAGCAACTTCGTGGGCTTGGCGGAAGCTAAGTCCTTCGTCGCGAACGAGAGTATCGGCAAGCTCTGTGATGGTGATACAGGCCGCATCGGTGGTTTGCGCCACCCGATCTGCATTGATCCCGCAGGCAGGCAGAAACGCCGCAAGCAATTCCAGAACTCTGCCACCACTCTCAAAGGCAGCATATCCGGCTTGTTGCACTTCACCTTCGCTGTCGTTCATATCGGTGAACGGAGTGTTATGCATTGTGTTTACCATCATATCGCAACGTCCCACGGTGACGGAAGCCAAATGGCGCATGTGTTCAATCGGTACCGGGTTTCGTTTTTGCGGCATGATCGAGCTGATCTGGACCAGAGCATTGGGAACATATAGCTGGCCAACCTCGAAGGCCGACCAAAAGGCCATGTCTTGAACCACGCGCCCCAGATGGAGAAACACCAACTTGATCGCTGAATAAAGCCCGGTGATGTAATCAACACTGGCGATGCAGCCGTAGGAGTTGACCAATGGACCTGCAAATCCCAGTAACTCGGCCACACGCTCGCGATTGATTGGAAATCCTGAGGTGGTGATCGCCGCGGCCCCCATAGGACAATGATCTAGCCCGGCAATGGCAGCGTTCAGACGGACAGCATCACGCAGCAAAACCTCGATCACGGCAGCCAAATAGTGGCCAAAGGTCGTCGGCTGGGCCGGTTGACCATGAGTATAGGCGACGATCAACGTGTCTTGCTCTATCTTTGCCTTGTCGATCAATTCTGCAGCCAGTTTGTTGATCTGCGCCAGCATTACCTCTGCCCGCGTTTGCAGCGCCAGCTTGAACAGCGTGTGATCCATATCATTGCGGGAGCGTGCAGTGTGCAAGGCGCCCCCAAGATCCCCCAGACGTCGGCGCAACTCGGCCTCAACCAGAAAAAAATAATCCTCGTACTCGCCGGTATAGCTTAGACCGCTGATGTCAGTGTCAGCTTCGATCCCGATCAGCGCATTGGCGATATCGCGACCTTGTTCGGACGACAAGATCTTAGTTTCCACCAGCATCACCAGGTGCGCCTTGTTCACCGCGCCCATGTAGCCTGCATAGTTGTTCTTGACCCCTTCGAACAAAGGCGCAAGCACAGTGTCCTTATAGACGGGATCCGGGAACACGCTTTTATCAATCATCCTTTGAGCCCTGCCATAACAACGCCGCGAATAATGAAGCGTTGGAAAATCAAAAATACGATGAGAGTTGGAATGGTCGAAATAGCCGCCCCTGTCATGATCAACTCCCAGGCGACATCCGCCTCGTCACCAAAGCCGGACAAGCCAACCGGAATTGTGTACATCTCGGTTGAATTGGTCACGATTAGCGGCCACAAAAATGCGGTCCAGTTGCCCAAAAAGACAAAGATCGCCAGGGCCGCCAAGGCTGGTTTCACCAGCGGCAGTGCGACAGTCCACCAAATCTGCAACTCGTTCAGCCCATCAATTCGGGCGGCTTCGATGAAATCGTCAGGCACAGTTTCAAAAAACTGCTTCATCAGGAAGGTGCCAAACCCTGTCATAAGACCGGGGAACATGATCCCCCAATAGCTATCCAACCACCCAAAAGACTGGCTCATCAAATACCACGGGATCACCAGCATTTCTGTAGGGATCATCAGCGTTGACAAGATGGCAATGAACACAATAGTGCGGCCGGGAAATTTGAATTTGCACAGGGTATAGCCGACCAGACTGTCAAACAGCAGATTGGAAATCGTGGTCAGAACCGCGATGATACCCGAGTTGATAAACCACATGTAGAACCGCCCATCCTCGAGCACAAACATGTAGTTATCTAAAGTTGGCTCAACCGGGATCAGATTCACATTATAGACTTCGTGCGGCCACTTCAGCGAGGTCGAGATCATATAGGCGATGGGCATCACCATCAGCACGCCACCGCCAAACAGGACCAACCAGCGCAGAATTTGCCCCATGTTTCGGTTTGCGGATATTGACTTCTTCGCCATCACCGCAGTTGCGGTGGGCCGGATTATTTCTGTTGTGCTCATGTCAGCTGCTCCTCAGCAGGCGCAGTTGTATCAGACTGACACACATAAGGATGGTGAACAGCACCACGGTCTGCGCGGCAGCATAGCCCATATTGAAACTGTTAAACGCCGTATCATAGATCATCAGAACCAGTGGTTTTGTCGCATTCAGCGGCCCACCAGGATTGTTCGTGGTCATATTGAACACATGGTCAAAGATCCGCAAAAACCCAATCGACGAAAACACCACAATAAACACGATGGTCGGGCGCAGCAGCGGCAGAGTGATCTGTGTCAGCACGACCCACCACCCGACACCGTCAATGCGTGCCGCCTCGTAATAAGAAGTTGGAATGGCGCGGATACCAGCCATGAAAATGATCACCTGAAACCCCAATCCAGCCCAGACCGCAGGGGCCAGAACAGCCGGCAGTGCATTTGTGGTTGAGTTCAGAAATTCAATTTGCGCGATCCCAAAGCTGGCCAGGACATTATTGAACAATCCAATGGGAACCGCTTGATAGAACCAGCGCCAAACCCAAGCCATGGCCACCGCACTTGTCATGAAGGGCAGGAAATACAACATCCGCATAAAACCATGCATGAAGCGGACCTTGTCCAAGTGATAAGCGATCACAAAGGACAGAACCAAGGACACAGGTGTGCCGATCAGAAGATAGGCGAAGGTATTGCGAAACACCTTCCAGAACACCGGATCATTCCACAGTTTGATATAGTTATCAAAACCGGTCCAGGTCCGCGCGCCCAGCAAGTTCCAGTCTTGGAACGAAATCAGAATTGCCGTGCCGGTGGGGTAAAACCGGATCACCGAGTAGAAAACGACCGGCACCGCTAAAAAGGTCCAGGCCCAGACAATCTGTTTCTGTTTGATTGTCAGGTTGCGATAGATGCTCATCGGATGTCCGGTTGTTAAATGGTCAGAAACAGGGAGCTTCCCCAGAGCCTAGGCCCTGGGGAGAAGTTTACTTGGAGTAATATTCGTTCAGGATTTTTTGCTCGGCCTCGGCGGCAATGGCCAGACTTTCGGCAATCGGCTGATTTTCAATATCGGTACGTGCCACCATATCGACCAATACCTGCCGCTGCGAGCTTTCGTTGGCAAAAACTGTCGTGTGTGCGTAGGCTAATCCTTTGATAAATGGCCCAAAAACAGGATCATTGGCGTTGGTCTCGGTTAGCCCAACCGAAGGTTTTGCCGGCAATTCACCCACCACGTCCAGCCAGATCTGCATCGCCGCATCCGAGGTGATATAGGACATGAACTTTAGTGAGGCCTCGTACTTCTCTCCCTCGGCCTTGGTGGTCACTGCATTGACCCAATAAGAGGAATAGTTGGACTGGGTCCCATCAACAGCGGCGGGCAATTCAGCAACGCCCCACTTCAACCCGCGGATTGCCTTAAGCGACCCAATGCGGAATGAGCCGTCGATGTGCATTCCTGCCCTGCCCGCTTTAAACGCGGCTTGGGGTTCATCCATAAAGCCCGAGGCTGTAACCCCGTGCAGCTTTTCCAGATCAGTATAATACTGCAATGCGGCGGCCCCAGCCTCACTGTTGTAGGACACAGTATCGTAGCCATCATTATACGGCGTACCGCCAAACTGGCGGATCAAACCTTCGCGAAACCAATGATGGTCCTGCGCGGTCATGCCAGTGGTAATTCCCACCTGAGTGATATTTCCCGCGCCGTCGCGCTTGGTCAGCTTTTTTGCAACCTCGATCAATTCGTCCAGATCGGCAGGTGGTGCAGTAATACCGGCCTCGTCAAACAGGCGCTGGTTATAAAACAGCGCCAAGCTGCGTACGGCTGTGGGCAGTGCATAATAGGCACCGTCCTTTTTCATCGCCTGAACCATCGGGAAGAAGTCTTTGTCGATTTCCGATGGCGAAAAAGCTTCGACCGGCAGGGGCTGAATCAAGTCGGCAGCGATGTAGTCATTCAACCAACCATAGAACAATTGCACAACGTCCGGGCCTTCTCCTGCAGGAATGGCGGCAGCAACTTTGGTGCGATAATCTGCGTAGGGAAAGTGGGTCATCTTAACAGTAATACCAGGGTTCTCGGCCTCGAACCCCTCAATCAGCTGCTCCATCGCCGTTACGCGGGCATCATAATAATATTGCCAATACTGAATCTCAACGTCTGCAGTGGCCGAAGAGGCAAGCAGTGCTGAGGATGCTGTCAGGCTGGCGACGACCAATCCTTTGAATGTCTTCATCATGGGCTTTCTCCAAGTTGCGTGTCTGGCTCCGCGATAATACCGGAGGTGTGCATCATTTCGCTGTTCTGGAAACCGTATTAACTCAACTTGCTTGAATTATCAAGTTATTTGAGTTAATGCTCTGACATGACTTCATCACCCACCTTAAAGGGCAGCAATGCCGAACGCTCGCGGACCCGAAACAGAATTGCTGTGTTGGGCAAGATTCACCACTCAGGAGAGTTGGGACGGGCGGAATTGGCCCGTGGTTTAGACCTGAGCGTGCAGGCGGTCAGTAATATCATTGCCGACCTGCTTGGGGATGGAATGCTGGTAGAAAAAGGCGCGCGTTCTGCGGGACGCGGGTTGCCGGCGGTGCAATACGGAATAAACCCGACCGGTGGGTATGCGTTGGGCATCGAGATCCGGCCAACGGTGATCTATGCTGCGATGTTAGATCTACTTGGCGACACAGTTTTTACCCATCGCTCCACCATTGGTGATGCACAACCAGATGCGGTCGTTCCAGAGGTGACGCGGCTGCGGGATCTGGCACTGCAAGCTGTACCAAAGGCCAGGGATCGCCTGCTGGGGGCCGGCATCGTAATGCCCGGGCCCTTTGGGGCCACAGGCCTTTCCGGCCGCGAAACGGATTTACCCAACTGGCAAAATGTCAATCCAACTGAACTGTTCCAAACGGCACTCAACCTGCCAATTGAAGTCAGCAACGACGCCAACGCCGCTGCCATGTCTGAACGCATATCTGGATGCGCTCAAGGCTTGGGCAGTTTTGGGTACTTATACTTTGGCAGTGGACTTGGCCTTGGGCTGGTCAGTCAGGGTCACTTGATCCGTGGTGCGTTTGGCAACGCAGGCGAGATTGGCCACATCCCAGTGCCAACGCCGCGGGGCTCGGCCCCTCTGGAAACCCGGCTCAGCAGAATGTCAGTCCAGCATCACCTGGAGTTGGCAGGCCAGGAAGACGTTGATTTCGAAGCTCTTGAAGCACTGTATGTCCAGTCGAACCCTGATCTGATGACGTGGTTACGTTCAGCAACAGATGCCTTGGGTCACGCGACACAAATTATCGAAAACATCTTTGATCCGCGTACCATTATTCTGGGCGGGGCCATGCCCGAGACAATCCTACAGCATCTGGTAAACAATGTGGTCCTGAACAGCGCATCAGTATCCCAGCGGAATGACAACTCTCAACCGCGTCTTCAGTGTGGCGCGTCTGGACGGCTGGTTGCCACTTTAGGGGCTGCTGCGTTGATCCTGAACAGGCGCCTCACACCCAACGCCGCCGACCTATAATTAAAACCCATCTCAGTGGAGCCCCTATGTCTTTGACCGATCCCGAGCGCCTGGCGGCTGAACGTTTGACGCCACAGATTTTGCAGCTTTGGCGTGCCCTCGTGCCATTGAAGTCAGTAATTTCGTTCATGAGTACCGGCGCACACCCCGACGATGAAAAGTCTGACATACTGGCGGCACTGTCTTTCCGCGATGGGTTTGACCTTAGCTATGCTTGCTCAACGCGGGGAGAAGGCGGGCAAAATGATATCGGTACCGAAGCAAGTGAGGCACTGGGCACCCTGCGCACGGCCGAAATGGAACGCGCCTGTGATATCCTGAACATGCGCATGTACTGGCACTGCGAGGACCCGCAAGACAGTATTTTCGATTTTGGGTTCTCCAAGTCTGGAGTCGAAACTCTTGGAAAATGGGGCCACAAACGACTGTTAAAGCGGTTTGTCGAGATCGTCCGAACTGAGCGCCCTGATATCATGTGTCCGACCTTCTTGGATGTCCCGGGGCAACATGGGCATCATCGCGCGATGACCCAAGCCGCCTTCGAAGTCACGAGTTTGGCGGCAGATCCGAACTACGCAGAAAGCGACCTACCGGTCTGGCAGGTCAGAAAACTCTACCTGCCAGCCTTTTCCGGCGCAGGCCAGGCCTATGACGACGATCTACCGCCACCGCCGGTGACGCTGACAGTCCAGGTCAAGGGGGTCGAGCCGCACACCGGCTGGAGCTTTGCCCGGATCGGACAGCAGAGTCGAGCGTTCCATTTGACCCAGGCAATGGGGCGTTGGGTTTCAGCGGACGACGAAAAGGACTGGCCACTCCATTTGGCGCAAAGCCATGTTGCTGGACCCGACACAGATCTGCATTCGGGGCTTGCGTCCACTCTGGCTGATATCGATGAGCCTGCGCTGAACCCTGTCCTCCGCGAAGCTCAGAATAATATTACGGCCGCTATAGCAGCCTTTCCTGATGGGGCGAAAATTCTGCCACTGGCCTGTTCTGCATTGCGCTACATCCGCGATGCAATCCAGGTTTGCCCTGACCAAGCCCGTGGAGACATTCTGCACAAACTGACCCGCAAAGAGACGCAGCTATCACACTTGATCACAATTGCCGCCGGTGTCCAGGTCCATGCCCGTCTCGACAAGTCCTACTTAAATGCGGGTGATGGAGTTGAGATAACAACCGAATTGCGTCCAGGCATGGTCGAGACCATCGCTGTCAAATCAGCATTGCCGAAGGGGTGGTCACAGGATCAAAACAGGCTCATCACGACGGTGGATGTGCAGGTCACAGACCCCTACCCTTCGTTCTATCTGCCAGACACACCCAGGTTGCCCTGCATCGAGGCAAGTCTAGTGGTGCATGGCGAACAAATTGTCCGCCGGTTTGCATTTGAGACTCCGCCGGTTGTACTGCCTGCTTATTCAGCAGCGATCACCCCCGATGCAGATGTTATCAACTCGGCAGTGGCAGATCGCACGCTGACGATAGCGGTAAAAGACATTTTTCCGCCAACGGCAAAGGTCTCGCTCTTGCTTCCGGACCACTGGCAGGCAACCAAGACAGAGACTGGATTCATTGTGACAGCCCCTGACGATGTCTCCGAAGGCCGATACAGCCTCGGGCTGTTACTGGATGGCCGACCTGCGCAGCAAGTCCGTAAGATCAAATACTCTCACATTGATCCACGTGCAGTTATCAGCCCGGCAGAATTGAGCATTCAAGTCGTTCACGTGGCGCTTCCAGATGTGCGGGTTGGCTACATTGGCGGTGGCAATGATCGGGTTGATCATTGGCTCGACCGGCTGGGCGTCGATGTTGCTGCCGTTAGCGACGACAATCTCAAAAGTGACACCGCGCTTGCAAGGTTTGACACTTTGGTCATTGGAATTTTTGCCCTAAAGTTTCGCGACGGTTTGGCGGAGCAAATGCCGCGATTGCATAGATGGTGCGAACGAGGCGGCACTTTGCTGACCCTATACCACCGGCCATGGGACAATTGGGATCCGGACCGCAGCCCACCCCGACCGCTTGAAATTGGCCAACCATCGCTTCGCTGGCGGGTTACAGATGAGACGGCAAAGGTCGACGTTCTGCAACCAAATTCTCCACTGATGACCCGTCCAAACCAAATCACAGACGCCGACTGGGAGAACTGGCAAAAAGAACGCGGGTTGTATTTTGCCAAACAATGGGATCCGGCTTATCTTCCTATTTTGTCAATGGCAGACCCCAAAGAGCAGCCTTTGCAAGGCGCGCTTCTTTGCGCAGATATTGGCAAGGGCCGGCACATTCATACTTCGCTTATCCTACATCATCAGATGGAAAAAACCACTCCGGGTGCCTTTCGGATAATGGCCAACCTGCTGGCAAAACGGGACGTTTTATGACCATCGATGCGTTTGCAAAATTGATGGTGCTGTCATGTGTGGACGGCTCCGGTTGCGCAAGGGTTGATTTGAACTGATTTTGATCGTTGCAGGTTGCGGTAATGTGTTCGGCCTTTGTTTGCGGTTCATATAACCGCTGGCCCCCCTTTCGGCAGATTGCTTCGCAATCGCCTGCCGGGCAGTGGATGAAGTCCGCTTGCCAGGTCCCAATCAGACCAGCGAGCATTATAGCCCAGACAGCACCTCGGGGTGTCCCGGCGGCGGTTCCTTTCGATCATCATCACTCACGTCTGCCCTTGCATCTCATCGCGGCGTAGTCAGGCGCCGCATGTACCTCCTTCGTTCAGATGGCCGGTGTGGCCTTGTAGCTTTCTCCCTTGGCGAGCAGCGCCCATGCGGTACGGGCGGTCTTGTCGGCGATGGCGACGGTGACAATCCGGGTCGGCTTGCGCTCCAGGAATGATCGGACCCAAGCGCCCGTTCGGGTGTCAGTGGTTGGCGCCTGCCGTGTGACGGAGGTGGCACCGACATCCAGCAACCGGCGCAGGTAGCCGTTCCCCATCTTCGAAAAATGCCCGAGCTAATCCTTGCCCCCCGACGAATTTTGTCTGGCCCAAGGCCGAGGTAAGCTGCAAACTGTCGGCCGGATTTGAAGACAGTCGGATCGGGCACGCTGGCAGCTAGCGCTGTCGCCGTGATAAGGCCGACAGCCGGGATTGTCTCGAGCCGTTGGCTCGCAGCGTTATGCCGATGCCACGCCAGAAGTTGGCGCTCAATCTTACGGACTTCTTGTTCCAAGCCGTTGAGTTGTGTCGCCAAAGCCTGGAGAGCAGACAGGGCTGTCTCGGGCAATTTGATATCACCTTCATCTGTTAGGCAAATGACAAGTTCAGCAACCTTTCGGCCCCCTGTGCGGCGATGATCCCAAATTCGGCGAAGTACGCACGGATGGCATTCAGGATCATCGTGCGCTGTCGCATCAGCAAGTCACGAGACCGGTGCAGCACAAGAACGCCCTGTTGCTCCTCGGTCTTGATGGGCACGAACCGCATGTTCGGTCGCATGACAGCCTCGCAGATGGCTTCCGCATCTGCAGCATCGTTCTTTTGCCGTTTGACGTATGGCTTTACATAGGCGGGCGGGATCAACCGCACATCATGTCCAAGCGCCGCAATCTCACGCGCCCAATGATGCGATGTGGCACAGGCCTCCATGCCGATCAAGCAGGGTTCCAGTTTCGACAGGAAATTCAGAACAGCGCCACGGCGCAGCTTCTTTTGCAAAACCACGACGCCATTTGTGTCTATGCCGTGAATTTGAAAAACGGACTTGGCGAGATCAATCCCGAGTGTTGTAATACACATTGTGGATGGCTCTTTCTCTCTGTTGGTTCTTAACAGAACCAGCATGGCACATTGCGATGCCGTTCCGGTGGAGCCGTCCACACCATCAGACCAATTCGAACTGGTCTCAGTTTACCGCCAAAAACAGGAACCTATACTGAACAAAGTTGACACCACTTGGCGAGAGCGGCGGTGCGGTTGAGCCTGAAACTGTCGCATAAAGAAAAGAGGCGTTCCTGATTGAAGTGGTTGCAGGCCGACGAGTGGACCGAGACGAATTTCTGTAAACTTCGCATACGACGAAAGCGCAGCATTGCCCGTTCTCGTCGTCGAAACGGAAGGTGGGAATTCTCAGCGTGGTTATTCAGCCAACGGCCGGTTTCTTGTCGGTCAGCATTGCCGATGACCTTCATCACGGCGCCGTAAGACCGCAGTAGATCGGTCACAATGACATGTGGCGGACCAAAGCGCTTCATTGTTTTTCTGAGGAATTTCAATGCCGCTTTGCGGTCACGGCGCTTGGTGACATGGCTTTCAAGCACCTCGTCCTCGTGATCCACGGCCTGCCCGCCTCAAGTCGATTTCCTCTGCCAGGGCATCTGGAAACGCTAAGTGCGCCGCCTGCCCTCTTCAACCAAGTTTTGTCTCACTGGCCCAGCTGGAAAGCTTGAGCTGAAAATCTCGGAAGTATCAGGGTGGCCAAGGGTTCGTTCCGGATATTTTGCCATCATTCCTTCAAATTGCGCTTGTGCTTTTTTCTGAGCTGACGCGTTGTCGACACCGTTGATCTCACGATTTCTCATCACAAATACACCCGCAATCATCACATCACTTACATCGCGGCCACAGCCGTTCAAAAGGATGGTCTGGATCGGGTCGATGAGTTGCCCCATGGCAGGATCGTCCAATCGGATCACATTGAGATCGGCGGCTGAACCGGGTTGAAGACGACCAAGGTCGGATCGGCCAAGCGCATCGGCCCCGCCGACCGTCGCAGCAGAGTATAGATCCGCGGCAGTGGCCGCGCCGGGATTTTCTTCGGCAATCCGTGCCGTCATCACGCCCAAAGCCATGTTGGCGATCATGTCCGGTGGGTGCGTGTCGGTACCAAGTCCGATACCGACACCGAGATCGCGGAACTTTCGGAACGACTTCATGATCCGCCCGCCACGGGCCATCACCAATGGGCAATGGGCCAATGCGGCTCCTGAATTCACCAGGATCGACGTATCGGGCGCGTCATAGGCGATTCCATTCAGTCCAGACAGGAAAAGGCCGTGCGGCAGCACTGTCTTGTCATTGAAGAAATGCACATCGCGCAGCAACTCCAGCGGACTTTTACCGTGTTGGGCCAGAACCTTGTCATATTCCATCCGGCTTTGGCAGCAGTGCAGCCTGACAGGTATATCCAGCGCACGACCAAGCTCGCCGGTGCGCAAAAGCAGTTCGGGCGTGCAGGTCTCAATTCGATCAGGGGCAAGCATGGTGCGGATCAGACCCTTGGCGCGGCCCTCGAACTGTTCAGCAAATCGCTCGGCTTGCGCAAGGCCGGCCAACCCTTTTTCTTCATCATAGTGAAATGAAATATCTCCACTGACGTCGTCGACAACCAGGTTTCCGGTTCGGTAGGCAGGGCCAAGATAAACCCGGAGTCCGAGCTCTTCTGCGGCCTGTGCGGCCTGAGCAAACTCTTCGTAGGTCTCACCCCAGGCACGATAGAACAGCGAGGCGATCGGCAGCGCCGTGGTGATCCCGTTCCTAATCAACCGGCTGAATGCATAGCGCTTTTGAAAAGCCAGTTCGTCCGGGGAATACATTTCCCTGGGCCCGGCATCGATATAACTTTGTGGCCAGACGCGGCCTTTTCGTTCGGGCGGTTGATTGTCGTATCCCAGAACCGTGGTGTCGAGATCACCAAGGGCATCCAGATCGACAAAGCCGGGACCAATCAGGGCGGCGCCGAATTCGACCGTTTCGGCAACGTCACCGTCAAATTGGTAGCCCACATGCAGGACCTTGTCGCCCTCAACCACGACCACGCCATTGCGGTACATGCAATGGGCACCGTCTTGGTGACCAACAACCCAATCGGCCGTCATCAAAATCCGCTTCATGCCGGTTGATACTCCGTCTCAACGACGCCGTTTCGCGCAACGATCCGCCCTTTGGAGACCACAAGCCGCCGTTCTGGCCGCAATGCGACGATGTCAGACAGGCCGAGACCGTCAATCAGCACCAAATCGGCGGATCCCCCTTCAATCAAGCCATATCCATCAAGCCCCATAACCCGCGCGCCTTGGGTGGTGCAGGTCTCCAGGGCCCAACCGACTTCCTCATCGGCCCGGAAATTATTGCGCAGCCCCACCAGCATAGCGCGCTCCAGCATGTCGCCGTTGCCATAGGGGGTCCAGGTGTCGCGGATGCCGTCAGATCCGGCACAGATCGCAATGCCCAGGTCACGACATGCAGCGACAGATGGCACCGGGCGCGAGGGCGGCGCGGTCGTTGCCAGCGAAACATCGAGGCGCGCAATCCATTCCATCAATCCCTGCACCCGCGCTTGATCGGGCATGCCGAGACAAAAGGCGTGGCTGACGGTGACCCTGCCCTGCATGGCCATAGATTCGGTCCGCTCAAGGATCATTTCAAGGCTGAATGCCCCCATCTCGCCCGGCTCATGCAAGTGGATGTCTATGGGTTTTCCGTGTTTTTCAGCCAGGGCAAAAACAGCGTCCAGATGGCCTTTGGGGTCACGGTCAATACCGCAAGGGTCGAGCCCTCCCACCACATCCGCTCCGTTCGCCAGCGCTGTGTCCATCAGCGCCTCGGTGCCAGGGCGGATCATCATGCCCGATTGCGGAAAGGCAACGATTTCGATGTCGATGACGTCCAAATAGCGCTGACGGGTCGCCACCACACCGTCAAACATTGCCAATTCGTGGTCAGTGTCGATATCCACATGGCTGCGAATTGCCGTTGTCCCCTTGGCCATGGTCATGGCCACATGACGCGCCGACTGGCGGGCTGGATCCATGTCCAGATCCCGGCGCAGGCTCCGTTCATTTGCGATCATGCTGCCAAGAGTCTTGCCCTGCTCGTGCCTATGCCAGGGCATCCCCCAAAGCGTCTTGTCGAGGTGAGTATGAGCCTCGACCAATCCCGGAATGGCAATGGCGCCGCAGCCGTCCTCGACCTGCACCCCCGGCGCTTCAATCGCCGACGCAATTCGCTTGATGCGGCCATTTTCGATCAGGATATCGACGCTGTCGCCAGCCATCGGGCGTATGTTTCTAATCAACAAAGGTTGGGTCATCGGAGATCTCTGTCAAACCTCGCCAATACTGGCGAGCCGGGTTTCGGGGATATTTTTGAGGCGGGGAAAGGCATAGGCGCCAACTTTAGATGTGCGCAGGCCGACGTTCACGAACGCCTCGGCCATGCAAACGGAGAAGGCAAGACCGTCGATCACGGGCACGCCTGCCGCGGCTGATAGGGTTTCCAGATGCGTGCTCATTCCGGCACAGCCAAGGATCACTGCTTCGGCGCCGTCTTCGGCAACCGCCAGACGCATAGTCTCGGCTACTTTCCTGACCGCCTGCTCGGACTGGCATTCCAGATCCAGCACCGGGACATCGGCGGCTCGAATGCTGCGCAGTCCACGCCCGGTTCCGTACCGGTCCGCCAGCTCTTCGATGATCGGAATCGAGCGCGGCAGTGTCGTGACCACGGAATAGCGTTTGGCAATGCCCGCCGCGGCGATGAAGGCTGCTTCGCACAGACCAATCACCGGCCCGAGGGCCACTTCGCGCGCCGCATCAAGGCCAGGATCGTCAAAGCAGGCAATAATATGCGCCACCGCTCCATTGCGCTCGGCTTCGATGACAGCGTCGAGCATCGCAGCAACTGAGCGCGCTTCGTCGGCGTAGCCTTCGATGCTCGCGGGGGTGCCAAAGGCAGATTGGGCGATGATTTTTGTGCCCGGGCTACAGGCGGCAATGGCAGTACGACGGATTCCATCCGTCATTGACGCGGACGAGTTTGGGTTAATGACGTGGAGTTTCATACAGTACCGCTCGCTTTAATTCCGGGCCTGGGCTCGGTCGGGGGCTTTAGTTGGAATTGGTTGTCCGACACAATGTAGTTGTCGGCATGAAGCCGGGCGATCGGCTGATAGACGTCGGGGCGCACATGGCGGCCGTTTTCGTGCATGCAGTCGTCACGAACATGCATCTGCAAGACTTGCCCAAGAATGATCGAGCGGCGGTCATAACGGATGGTTTCAACCACCTTGCATTCCATTGCGCAGGGACTCTCGGCAATCCGACCGCCCCGCACCTGTTGCGCCGGCACCCATGTCAGCCCCGCAGTGGCAATCTCGTCCACATCAGGTTCATAGCTTACACCGCAGTCGATCATCGCCTCTGACAAACTCAGGTCCACCATATTGACGACGAATTCGCCATCCTCTTCAATATTTACGACTGTATCCTTTTTCGTCCCGTCAGGACGTGACTGAATACCAAGAATGATGATCGGCGGCTCTTGCGAAAAAACGTTGAAAAAGCTCATTGGGGCGGCGTTTGGCACTCCGGCGGGTGACAATGTCGTGACCAGCGCAATCGGTCGCGGAACGATAAAACTGACCAGTAACCGGTAGCGGTCTTCGGCAGGAAGCTGGGTGAAATCAAAATCCATATCTACTCCGCCGCCTGCAGGGACCAATAGGGCAAACGCCCTTCATCAGCGGCATGGCAAGCTGAACGCGCACCATCACTGCGCGTCGCAAGGGTTGGGGCCGTTTGTTTGCAGCGATCATTGGCAAACACACAGCGTGGGTGGAAGGTGCACCCTGATGGGGGTGATATCGGGTTGGGGACTTCACCCGCCACTGGCTCATGTTCAGGCGCCCCCACATCCAGTTTCGGCACGGTCTCCATCAGCAACCGGGTGTAGGGGTGTTGCGGATTGTGGAATATCTGCTCGCGCGGGCCGATCTCGACAATCCGACCCAAATACATCACCGCCAGATATTCAGCCATGAACCAGACCACGGCAAGGTCATGGCTGATGAAAACATAGCTCAGACCGAATTCGTCCTGCAAGTCCTTCATCAAATTCAGAATTTGGCTCTGAACACTCACGTCAAGGGCCGAAGTCGGCTCATCACAGATCAGCAACTCGGGCTTTGTCGTAAGCGCTCGGGCGATCGACAGGCGTTGGCGCTGACCACCGGAAAATTCATGAGGGAATTTCGCGCCATCGGCGGGTTGCAGGCCAACCTGCGACAGCAGTTTCCCGACGGCCTGTTCAACTTCGGCATTGGTTTTGCAAATACCGAAATTACGCAAAGGCTCGCCAATGATATCGCGAACCCGCCAACGCGGGTTCAACGAGGCGTAGGGGTCCTGAAATATCATCTGCATCCGTCGCCGCAATTCCGGCGGCTTGCCGGCGGGCATCTGACCAATTGCCTGCCCGTCAAAGGTGATTTCGCCCTCGTCGGTCTGATAAAGCCCCATCAATAGTCGCGCGACGGTGGACTTTCCGCATCCGGATTCCCCGACAATGGCAAATGTCGATCCTTTGGGGACGTCGAAACTGACCTGATCCACAGCAGTGAGCGTCTGACGCTGCTTGCCTTCAAGCAGACGGTTCAGCAGCGGTGCCGAGACGTCAAACCGTTTGCTAATGCCATCGACCTTCAGCAGGGGGTCCCTATTGGTAGTCGTCATTGTTCATCCCCCTCATATAGGAAACAGGCAACACGGGTGTCGCCCTTAAGTGTTATTGATGGGCGGGATACAGAGCATATTTCCATAGCTTTTGAACAGCGTGGCGCAAAGGCACATCCGGGGGCGGGGTTGCGCAGGCCGGGCATAGCGCCAGCGATTTGGGTCAACCGATGGGCCGGGGCGCCCACTTGCGGGATCGAGTTCATCAGACCTCTGGAATAGGGGTGTAGCGGCGCTTTGATGACTTGTGCCACATCGCCAATTTCGACAAGCCGTCCTGCATACATCACCACCACCCTGTCGGCGGTTTCGGCAATCACTCCCATATCGTGTGTGACCAAGACAACGGCCGTGTTGTGCTCTCGGCAGAGCCGCCGCAGAAGGGCAAGGATCTGGGCCTGAACCGAGACATCAAGTGCCGTCGTAGGTTCATCCGCGATGATAAGTTTTGGTTCAGAACAAAGCGCCAGTGCAATCACAACCCGTTGCCGCATGCCGCCGGAAAACTGGTGCGGATACTGGTTAAACCGCAGTTCCGGGGCCGGAATGCCAACGTCCGTGAGCCATTTAATTCCGCGCACTCTGGCTTCTTTTTTGCTCAGGCCAAGATTCACTTGCATCGTGTCGACCAACTGTTCACCGACGGTGTAAACCGGGTTAAGGCTGGTCAGCGGGTCCTGGAAGATTGACCCTATCTGGCGGCCTCGGATGCGCCGCATCTGTTCGCGTGGCAAGTTGTCGATGCGTTTCCCATCCAGCAGAATTTGGCCGGCGCGGATATAGCCTGGTGGTTCAATCAATCCAGTGATTGCGGCCGCTGTGATGGATTTACCAGCGCCGGATTCACCGACCAGACCAAGAATTTGTCCTTCTTCAAGGTTCAACGTCAGATTTTTGACAGCTTCAAGCGGGCCGCGGCGAGTCGGGAATTCAACAACAATGTCTTCGATACTCAGAAGGCTCATGGGTTACCTCAGCGGAGTTTTGGGTTGAGAGCGTCACGTAGCCAGTCGCCCAAAAGGTTGACCGACAACACCAGCGCCGCGAGCGTGGCCGCCGGGAATATCACGACCCACCAGATGCCAGAAAACAAATATTCATTGCCAATCTGAATGAGCGTGCCCAGCGATGGCTGCGTCGCAGGCATGCCAACCCCCAGAAAACTGAGTGTCGCCTCTGTCAGAACCGCCATACCAAGGTTGATAGTGGCTAGGACAAGGACCGGCCCCATTACGTTCGGCAGAATATGGCGCAGCATGATGCCGCCCGATCCGGTGCCCAGTGTGCGCGCTGCTTCGATGTATTCCTTACTGCGCTCTACCATGGTGGAACCGCGCACCGTACGGGCATACTGAACCCAGTTGGTGAGACCAATCGACAAGATCAGCACCAACAAGGCGGAATCCGCGTGTGCGGACTGCGGCAATATTCCGCGTAGAATGCCATTGATCATCAGCGCCACAAGAATGGGCGGAAAGCTAAGCAATACGTCGGCTATCCGCATCAGAACGGCATCAACAAACCCGCCAAGAAACCCACCGATCAGACCAGACAAAACCCCGATGAAGGCCGCCAGGAAGACGCTGGAAAATCCGACGATAAGCGAAATACGCAATCCATAGATGATCGAAGACAGCACATCACGTGCCTGGGTGTCAGTACCCAAAAGATAGTTCGACTGGCCGCCGTCGACCCAAGCCGGAGGCAATTCGCTGTCAAACAAGCTTAACTGTGCAATATCGAAGGGATCGTGGGGCGAAACCAAGGGCGCAAACAACGCCGACAGCATCATGAGTGCAAGCACCGTCGCTGAAAAAACCGCGACGCGGGATTTCCGAAAGCTGTAGGCGATATCGCTGTCCCAGACTGTATAGAGTTTTTGTGTAAGTACCGACATCCGGGCCTCCTCAGACGCCACGGCTGGCGGAGGGGCGTTCCATCCGCAAGCGTGGGTCAACAACGTGATAGAGCAGGTCAACAATCGTGTTGATGACCACAAAGATCAGGGAAACCAGCACCAGATAAGCGGCCATCACTGGCACATCGGTGAAGTTGACTGCCTGAATAAACAAGAACCCCATTCCAGGCCACTGAAACACCGTTTCCGTAATAATTGCAAAAGCGATCAGCCCGCCAAGTTGCAGACCGAAAATCGTCATTACCGGGATCAGTGTGTTCTTCAACGCGTATTTGAAGTTCACAATGCGGTTCGGGATGCCGCGGGCATGGGCAAATTTTATATAGTCGGTGCGCAACACTTCAAGCATCTCTGCGCGCACCAGACGCATGATCAATGTCATTTGAAATAACGCGAGCATGACCGAGGGAAGGACCAGTGCCTTGAGACCCGCGACTGTCAGAAATCCAGTCGTCCACCAGCCCAGATCAACCACTTCACCGCGTCCGAAACTTGGCAGCCAGTGGAGATTCACAGAGAAAATCAAGATGAGCAGGATGCCGGTGACAAAAGTTGGCACCGAGATTCCAAGCAGAGAGATGATCTGCAATCCTTGGCTTATCCAGCCGCTTGGGTTTAGCGCGGTATAGATCCCCAGCGGTATGCCCAGCATCAAGGACAGAAGTGCCGCCACAAGAACAAGTTCCGCGGTCGCGGGGAAACGTTCCACCAGAAGATCCGAAACCGGCCTATTGTTGCGGTAGGACTGTCCGAAATCACCCTGCGCAACGTTCGAAATGAACCGCCCGTATTGCACCAGGAATGGATCGTTGAGACCGAGCTTTTGCGACATCTCGGCCCTGTCCTGTTCGGTTGCATCTTCGGGCAGAAGGTTGGTGATCGGGTCGCCCAGAAATCGAAACATCAAAAAGGCGATGGACGCCACAACCAACATTACCAGCGCAGCCTGCACCAATCGGCGAATTAAGAAAGCTAGCATGGCAATCTCCGTTGACAGAAAGTAGTGGCGGGCCCCCACAAGAGCCCGCCTTGGTGATCAGTTCGCGATCTGCGCCAGCCACAAGCGTGGCTTATCGTCAGCGGTCTGCGGAATTTCCACCACATCGCGCGCAGCCCAGGACAACGGCTGCTGATGAAGCGGCAACCAGGCCAATTCGTCGTCGGCGATTTTCAGCGCTGCAATCGTCATCTCAACCCGTTTGTCCGCATCAAGCTCGACAGCAACGGCTGTGGTCAGGCGGTCCACCTCCGGGTTGGAATAGCCACCGGGATTCCAGGTGCCATATTGCCCCTCAGGGGTGTGCAGCATCGCAGACAGAACGCTGAAGCCATCCAGCATCGGCAAAGTTGCCCAACCGAGCATGAACATATCGGTTTCACCCGCACGTGCACGTTGGAAATGCAGAGACTTGGTTTCCGTGGTCAAAGCAACTTCAATCCCGACACGCGCCATCATTGCAGACAGCGCCTGACAAATTTCCGCGTCGTTGACATAACGGTCGTTCGGGCAGTTCATTGCCAGCCGGAAACCATCAGCGTAACCGGCTTCGGCCAGTTTGGCCTTGGCCGCTTCGGGGTCGTATGCCGAAATTGCGTCAACCTCGGCGTCGAAGCCAGACACATCTGGTGCCACCAATGTGCCGGCACTACGCGATGTACCACGCATTATTTTCTCGTGCAGCAGATCGTAGCTGATCGACTCGGCAATCGCTTGGCGAACGCGCAAATCTTTCAGAGGATTACCGTCGGCATCCGAGTTGTTGAGTGTATCGCTAAGGTTGAAACCCATCATGATGGTGCGCAAACCCGGTGCTTGCATCACCTTGATACCGTCCGTGCCTGCAATCCTGCGCGCATCTTGCAACGGCGACGGGAAAATCATGTCAAGCTCACCAGAAAGCAGTGCAGCAACCCGTGTGGCATCGGAATTGATTGGGTTCAACTCGATCTGTGTCAGGTTGTGCACCGGCTCATCCCACCAGCCTTCGTTGACGGTCAACACCGTCTTGGCATCAGGCGTACGGGATTTCAGGATAAACGGACCGGTCCCATTGGCGTTCGAGGTGGTGTAGCCTTCTTCGCCTTTTTGCGCGTCGATTGGGTCCAGCGAATCGTGTTCTTCGAGCCAACCACGGTCCATGATGTAAATGTTGGTCAGGTAATTGTTCAGCAGCGGCGAGGGACCTTCGAGAGTGATATCCACCGTGAAGTCGTCGACTGCGACCGCGCCAATGACCCCGGCCATGTTGCCACGAACCGGCGAATCCGGATGGATCGCGCGATTGATCGATGCCACGACATCTTCGGCAGTGAATTCTTGTCCGTCGTGGAACGTTACACCTTCGCGCAGATGATAACGTGCAGTGGTTTCACTTACCCATTCCCATTCCGTGGCAAGTGCAGGTTCGGTTCCCAGCGAGGCGTCATAGCGCACGAGAGGTTCATAGACATGGTGCAAAAAGGCGACAGTGAAACTGTCGGTCATGGAATGTGGATCCATACCATACAAATCGCCGCTTGAACCGAGTCTGAATGTTTCCGCACTCGCGCCCCCGACGTTGAGTGCCATCGCGGAGACGGCCGCAAGTACTAGCCCAGATGTTTTCATAACTTCCTCCCTGGAATGTGAAGCCGGGATCACCCGACATTTACGCAACGTACATAGATAGAAATTTTTGTCCACAATTATTGTTAACAATTTTTGTTGACGAAATTTTCTGTATTTGCAATTGTCTGAAATGCGAAGCCATGCGATCCGATAATCATTCGGCATGCAGTGCGGAATGAGTTAAGGAGGTCGGACTAGGTAATGGAAATAGACGCAAAATCTACAGAGATGGGTATCTACGAACGGATATGGGCGGCCATAGCCGAGCGTAAACTTCCACCCGGCACTCGTCTGAAAGAAGAACGACTGTGCGAAATATTCAACGTTAGCCGACCCCGCATTCGCCGCGCATTGGATCAATTGGGTCATGATGGGCTGGTCAAGCACATTCCGCACCGTGGCGCCTTTGTTGCAACACCTTCGATCGACGAAGCGCGTGATGTTTTGTACACTCGTCAGGTCATCGAGCCTGGGATACTTCGTGCCCTCACCGAGCGAATTACACCAAACAAGATCAAAACCTTGCGCGACCATGTCGCCCAAGAGCGAGAAGCACATTCCACGGGTGAAAATGCGGCAATCATCCGGCTCTCAGGCGCTTTTCACCTGTTGCTGGCCGAACTCGCCGAAACACCGATCCTGACCGATGTGCTGCGTGACCTTGTGTCAAAGAGCACCCTTGTGACCGCCGTTTATCAACCCAAATCGGTGTCACAATGCGGCCCGGATGAACATGAAGACATCATTCACCACCTTCAGCAGGGCGACACTCTCGGAGCGATTGCCTCTATGGACCATCACCTCAGAGATATCGAAACCCAGTTGAATTTGGCGCAATCCGCAGATGACGCCAAGTTGCAGGCCGACCTGTTGAGCAACGCATTTTCAGAAGACACATAGCATGACAACACTATATATCGCCGGTGCCACAGCCATCACCATGAACCAAGAACGCCGAGTGATCGATGACGCGGTGCTGGTGGTGACCGACGACAGGATAACGGCCGTTGGCACCGCTACAGAGATCGAAATTCCGCCGGGTGCAGAGATCATCGACGCGCACGGCATGATCGCCCTGCCGGGCCTGATCGATAGCCACGCTCATGCCGGGCACGGATTGACCCGCAATCTTGGCGCAGGAGATGTCGCTGCCTGGTTTGATGTTTGCGAGGCATTTTACACCCGCGCCTCCACCGCTGATTTTTGGCGTGCCGAAGCGCGGTTAAGTGCAATGGAGCGCCTGAAAGCCGGGATCACCACCTGCACGATGTTGCTTGGCGGTGGCAGCGACCACTACCGTACCGAAACGACAGAAGCTGGCGATCTACATTGCGCTGCCACGCGCGAATTCGGTCTTCGTACCAATCTGGCGGTCGGACCAAACCAGCCCCCCTTCCCCAAAAAATATCGCAGCCTCGACCTGTCCCAAGACATCGACGTGAGCTTTGAGCAACAGCTGGAAACCTGCCGCGCGCTGATCGAAAGCCATAATGACCTTTTGGACAAAGGCACCGGCATTTGCCTTATCATGCCGGTCTATCAACCAGATGAGTACGCGCAGAACCCGGACGAAATCCGCTCAATGTGCAACGACGTCATGGCGCTTCGAGACGAATTCGGCGTTCTATTCACACAGGATGGCCATCGAAACGGATCCATCGCGTTGGCAGAGACTCTTGGATTGTGTGGCCCGGATTCTTATTTTTCGCACAGCGTTGATCTGACGTCTGAGGACATGGAAGCCGCTTTGCGCACAAACACTGCGATCGTACACAACCCGTCGGCCATCATGTCCATTTACGGCCGCTGCCCAGTTCCCGAATTGCTGGAGATGGGCGTCAATGTTGCGCTTGGATCAGATGCCGCCGCCCCTGACAGGGGCTACGACATGTTTCGCCATATGGCCCAATGCCTGCACTATCATCGCCGTCACTTTCGTGACCCGGCGGTATTGATGCCAAAGCAAGTTATCGAAATGTGTACAATTAACGCCGCCAAAGTGCTCGGACTTGAGACGGAACTCGGCTCATTGGAAGTCGGCAAGAAAGCCGATATCGTGCTGCTTGACCGTCAAAAAGCCCATCTATTCCCACCGATGATGCCGCTGACAACCGTTGCTCAGTTTGCCAATGCCGCGGATGTCGACACGGTCATCGTCAACGGAAAAATCTGCATGCGGAACAGAAGCATACTTGTGGACGAAGCAGAGGTTCTGGCGAGCGCAGCAGCAGAACTTGATAAGGCACTCAGGCGAACCGGGCTACTTCACTTGCTCGTCGAATAGGCTAGAAGGTGCTGTTAAACGGATGCGTGGACAGAGACGAATTTCTGCAATGTACGCATGCTCCGAAAGCCCAACATCGCCCGTTCTCGTCGTCGAAACGGCCCCTTCTCGTGGTTTGCTAACAAACCACTGCCAGGCAGTGAGTGAGAATTCTCGCACCGATTGTTCATCCAACGACCAGTTTCCTGCTTCTGTGCATTGCCTATGACTTTCATGGCAGCACCGTAGGATCGAAGTTTGTCCGTCACGATGACATGCGGGTTCCCATAGCGTTTCATGATTTTTCGTAGAAATTTCAACGCCGTCTTGCGATCCCTGCGTTTAGTGCCAAAGGTTTCTAACACTTCACCTTCGTGATCCACAGCACGCCAAAGATAGTGCATCTCGCCGTTGATCTTCACGAAAACCTCGTCCAGGTGCCATTGCCAATTGGAATGGGCGCGCACCTGCTGGATACGATTGCTGCGGATCTCCGCGGCGAACAACGGGCCGAACCGATTCCACCAGAAACGGACTGTCTCGTGACTGATATCAATCCCTCGCTCGTGCAACAGGTCTTCGACATTTCGGAGGGAGAGAGGGAACCATACGTACATCATCACCACCAAGCGAATGATCTCGGGGCTGCTATGAAAGTACTTGAAAGGATCACGTTTCGTCATCCTGGAACGCTACAAATTCGCTCCGCCCGCCTCAAGCAGATTCCCTCTGACACCGCCACGTCCACACATGGCACTGCCCTGGCGGTGTATCGCAACTCGCTATGACAGATGCCCAAAGGTCTTCCTCTCCGCTATCGCACTGGCCGCAGCAGTCATCTTTTGGCGGTGTAATCAATGTGTTTGGATCCTAGAATGGATATCTACACGAAACTGTCAAAATCAACTTCGAAGTAGTCGAAACGTGCTGGTTCGCTGCCATCCCGGCTGATTTGGAAGGAAACCAGATCACCGGTGTTCAAAGCGATGTCGCCGACAGACGCAATTCTGAAACTGTCGGGTGAGGCGGTGCTGCTGCCCGCATCTTCATCAAAATCAATCGATCCGGCCAAGTTACCGTTCACAAACACGGAGAGTTCCGATTGCCCGTCATTTTCGTCGAAGATACCTAAGTGGAATTCGTAAAACCCGGAAATTTCGTCGAACAGGTATGTCGCCTCCTGAAGCATATCGTCGGTCGCCTTAAGAAGTGCTCCACCCGAGGCGAGCGCGTTAGTCTCGACCGTCAGGTCATCCGTTGTTGGCAAAAGCGTTTCAGCTTCAACCCGGAATAGTTCTGGCGGATCACCAGCACCGCCCGGTTCCGTGACCGTAAAGAGGAATGTGTCTGATACAGAATTCAGGTCGTCGTCCGTGGCGGTAACAGTGATGTCCAAACCGCTTACAGATGCCGCACCTTGGGAAACTTCGAATTCTCCGTTTACAAACGAGACGCCGGGCGGCAGCACGTCTGCGGTATAGGCCAAAAGATCGCCGTCAACATCGCCGAAATTACCGGTGATATCGAGAGAGCTCCCCGGCTCCAGCCAGGCATCCCGAATGAAGTTTGCCACAGTCGGAGACGTTTCGTTGATGGCCACAAAAGTTGAATTTGCCCCGCTCGGGTTCGGGCTGCTGCCGTCCCGGTAGATTTCAAAATGGTCGATATGCAGTCCAACACTGCGACCGGCAATATATACGTCGTAAAGTCCTGCTTCGGGGAAGATTATCTGATCATCGCCGCTGGCTTCAGCAATCGAGCTCAGGTTGTTTCCAAACTCGCCTGAGCTGTTGACATTCGCAATCCGGGCGAACCCTTGATTGAAGTCGCCGTCCTCCCCGGCACCGTTCGGCCGAAGATCCCCCAGTGTGACCGATGGATCAGAAACAGAGACAACATTGAAACGCAGATCATTCTGCTGATCGTTTCTTATTCCGTCCGGTCCGGAGAAGTTCAATGCGTCGCGGGTCACCCGGAAACTCCACTCGAATGCTTCACCGACCTGCTCCTCCGGCACCATAATGCGGTAGACAAGCTGATTGTCGCCACTGCGTGCGAGGGGATTGTTGACAATGCTCGTGTCATTGGTGAGCCCGGTGTCCTCGACATCACTTACTGCGTCCAGAATGTCGTTCGTGAATACGAAATAGCCGTCGCCCTGCTCGCCGGAGTTGTTGTCGTTCCAGGCGCCGCTTTCAACATAAACAAAGGCATCGTTTGCCCCGCTGCGTATCTGGGCAACACCTGTACCGCCAAGGCTCTCGACTTGGATCTTGTACCGGAAATTGGAGTCCGCCCCCACACCATCAAAATAGCCGTCGCTGGTAATCGGAGGCTGTCCGTCGTCAGACAGCGCCACAGTGAAGCCTTCGAGGGACGGGTCGGCTGCAACCGCATTGCCACTGGTGTCCAGCACCTCACCCGCCAGCAGCGCCACCGTATAGCTGCCCTCATCGGCCGTATCCCAAGTGCCACCAGGGGCCGCCACAGTGTAGGTCGCCGTGCGGGGGGAGCCGTCACTGCCAGTATCGACGCTGACGGCGCTGACCGTGAGCGCGCCGCCCGGCCCGGTAACCGTGATGTCGCCCGCATCTATGCTCGCAAAATCGATGCCCGCATTATCGGCAAAGGTCACGGTGATGTCAGTGCTGGCTGTGCCCGCTTCTGCTGGTCCCACGTCCGGCGCCTGTGCAGACTGCACAAAGGGCGCCAGCGTATCACCGCCGCCGCTCCCGGTGAAGGTGAAGTCCAGATAGTCGGTCCGCAGCGGTTCGCCGCCGTCCTTGAACCCGGAAATCTCGATCACATCGCCCAAAGACAACGACACCCCGCTGAAGGTGAATTCGGCAAAGGCGGTCTGATTGGCGACCGCATCCCCGGCATCGACGTCCCACACAAAACTGCCGGCCAAAAAGCCATTCACCCAAAGGTTCATCTGCGACTGGCCGTCGGATTCATCGTAGTGGCCGACGGTCAGGTCGTAGCTGCCATCGGTATCCATAAAGGTATAGGAGGCGCGCTGCTCTCCCGACCCACCGGCTTGCAGATACTGACCGCCAGAGGACTGGCCGCTGTTCTTGATAACAAAGCCGCTGACGATCGTCATCGTCTCTGCTTCAACCCGGAAGGGATCGCCGATGATCGTCACCGATACGGCCGCGGGCACAGAGCGCGCGCCCTGGTCGTCGGCCACCGTATAGGCGATGTCTGTCACTGCGCCGTCGTAATCCGCCTCAGGCGTGAAGGTGATCGAGCCGTCGGTGTCATCCACCGTCCAGACGCCTTCGCCCGGGACTGACTTCACCTTGCCGCTGGCGTCATCCGCCGCCTCGATCTCGACGCTCGCCGCATCGAGCGTCCCATCCGCATCCGTGTCATTGGCAAGCACATCAACCGCCACCGAGCTGTCCTCGGCAACCGTCCCGCTGTCGGCAGACGCAACGGGTGCATCGTTGAACACGATACTCTCGATACCCGTCAGCGTGTCGGTACCGTCATCGCCATCCGCGGCGTTGTTGTCGGTGACCGTGAAGCTGCCGCCGCCATTGTCGACAACCGTGTAGCCAGCTTGGATGCCCGCGTAGAGCACCGTGTCAGTACCCACCCCGCCATTGATGGCGTCATTGCCGCCATTGCCGAAGAAGCTGTCGTCGTCATCACCGCCGGTCAGGGTATTTGCCCCGTCATTGCCCTCAATGCGGTTGGCGGAGGCATTGCCGGTGACATCGATGTTGCCGTCACCTTGGAGGGTGATGTTGAGAATGCCGGGATCGAGGGTGAGGGTGCCTGAGGTGCCAGCGGGCGCATCGAGTGTGAGGCCTTCCTTGCCGACCGTGATGGCACCGGCCGCGCCGTAATTGTCCGACAGCGCGATACTGGCGAAGTCGAAGGACGTGTCGATGGCCGCCTGAAGATCGGTGAAATAGGCCGTGCCACCGTCCAAACTGCCATCCGGATGATCGGGGTTATTGCTCCTGGCGAAACGGCTTGTGGCGGAAAGGGCCGTCTCGTCGATTACCACGCCATAGACAATGACTTGTGTGGCCAGCACAATCGCTGTGTTGGCTTGCCCAGTAAAATTGGCAATATCCTCGGCAATAACCACGCTGCTTTGATCGAATGCCTGATTAAACTCAAAAAACAGGATGCCGTCGCCCCCGCCGGAAACCGCATTGTTTTGCAGTGTGACAGCCTGCATAGTGGTAGAAAGTTGGATCCCTGCGCCAATTGTATTGGGCTGGGAGAAGGTGACGTTGTTGCTGCTGATCTGGGAGTTCTGAAGAAAACCATTTAAAATTATGCCGGAACCACCACCCCCCGTGGACAGAGTGATCACATTGTTCTGAACATTGGATATGGCATCGGGATGTTGGATTTGGATCCCCACTACAAGGGTTTGAATATTGTTGGCGCTGACCTCTGCGCCTCCTTCGATCAACACTGCCTCAATCGACCTGCCCTGGACAATGATATTGTTGGTAATCAGCCCTCCGGTAGCGCCGTTGATAACCTCGATGCGTTCGTCGAACGACGTGCCCGACACCGTAAAACCGTCAATCGTCACATTGTCGGCCTGAACCACGAACCGGTCGACCATCACCTCCGCCCCGCGCGCACCCGTGTTCGGATCAATCCCCGCATTGGTGTCCGTCTCAATGGTCAGCTCTTTGGTGACCGTGACAGCCTCCGGCACGACGGGGGCGTAGTCCGCCGCTATCACTCGGATCGTGAAGCCGTCTTGCGTTTGTGGACTGTTAATCGCGTCCTGGATCGTACTGAACGTCGCTACGAATACGCCAAGGCCGTCTAGAACATTAACGCCAGCCATCTGTATTTTCTCCATTTACAACCGCCACTGCAGTCCTTGACGCAGCGCCCGCGACCACCTGACTACCGAGGGTCGAGAATTTGGGCGATGTCACGTCCATGCGCCGGGCGCAGTAAAAGTTGCCGAACGCAGTGTCATAGACCAGACAGTCATGTTCCTCGTAGTCGGAATCGTTCCCGGTTCACCAGATCGGCAAATCCGCCACTCAGGTCGACAGGCGATCCACCGCACATACCGATGAAAACAAGTTCATTCTCAGCGGCTTCAAAATTTGCCAACCGACTCATTTCAAGCTTAACCCACATGATCAGGCGCCTTCTGTCGCGAACTAGTCATGCTATGGTACGGGGAACCGGCGCGCGCCACATCTATCCCTTGGCCAACCGTCAGCCTGTGACGCGCGTCACAGTTCGGTCATGCACAGACGAGCGCTTCAGTCCGCTTCTGCAATTCTTTTCAGCCCGTCCCGGTTCAGCAAAGTTATCCAGCCCTTAGTCAGATCTAGCAAACCATCCCTTTGCCATTTGTGCAGGCAGCGGTTCACATTCTCACGCGAGCTGCCGACCATGTCGGAGATTTCGGACTGTGAATGTGACAGCCGTTTCGTCGGTCGCGCACCGGCACCTTCACCGCTTGAAGACACGCGGAGCATGGTACGGGCCAGCCGGGACGGCAACTTGAGAAAGGCGAACTCCATCATACGTTCGTCCGAGCGGCGCAGACGCGCGCAGAGCAATTCGAGCAACCTGATCGCTAAATTCGGAGCGGTTTTCATGACTTGGAGCAGTGCGCGCGGCACTGTCAGAGGAAAACTATGATTACTTGGAGCGGTGTGGATTCGCCTGGTCAGACTCGAAAAAGACCGAGAGAAATCAATGGTGGTAAAATTCCAAATTTGCGTTTGGGCAAGTAATAATTTTTCCTCTGACAGTGCACGTGCAGCGCATGCGCGCCCGCCACGACGCAACGCCACCCCACCTCAAGTCGCCCGCCCTCAGATCCGGTGGGCGACTGCTGCGCCAATGGAACGGCGTAACTTATACCGTTGATGAAACCGATACCGGGTTTGTCTGGAACGGTGCGCGCTACCGCTCGCTCTCGGCTATTGCCCGCGCGATCACCGGCGCACACTGGTCTGGGCCCCGCTTCTTCGGGCTCAAGGGAAAGACGCTGCGATGAGCATCCCAAAAATGCGCTGCGCGATCTACACCCGCAAATCCTCGGAACACGGGCTTGATCAGGACTTCAATTCTTTGGATGCTCAATATGAAGCCTGCACCGCCTACATCGCCAGCCAACGCCAGGAAGGCTGGAAGCTGCTGACCGAGCGCTATGATGACGGTCGTATCTCCGGCGGCACGCTCGAGCGTCCTGCCCTGCAACGCCTGCTGGCCAGCATCGATGCCGGCCACATAGATATGGTGGTCGTCTACAAGATCGACCGCCTCACGCGGTCGCTGCCGGACTTCGTGCGCATGGTCGATCGGTTGGACGCCGCAGGCTGTTCTTTTGTCTCCGTCACCCAAGCCTTCAACACCTCTTCCTCGATGGGTCGGCTGACTCTGAACATGCTCCTGTCCTTCGCCCAGTTCGAGCGCGAAGTCACCTCCGAGCGGATCCGCGACAAGATTGCTGCCTCCAAGAAGAAAGGCCTCTGGATGGGCGGCGTCCCGCCCATCGGATATGATCCCCATCCAGACCCGATGACCCGGGAGTTGGTGCCCAATGAAGGTGAGGCTGAAACGGTCCGTCAACTCTTCGACCTCTATGAGACCCTTGGCTGCCTTGCGGGTGTGGCGCGCGAAGCCGCCCGGCTCGGTTTACGCTCCAAAAACCATGTCTTTTCTACCGGTCGGGAGCAGGGTGGCAATGCCTTCAAACGCGGTCAGATCTATTCCCTGCTGCGCAATCCCGTCTATCTCGGCAAGATTTGCCACAAGGACAAGATCTGGCCCGGAACTCACCCGGCCATCGTTGAAAAGGATCAATGGGACCGGGTTCAGGAAAAGCTGCAGGCTGCAAGCGCCCGTCGACGGGGACAGGTGCCAGCCAAAAATCGGGCTGGCAACCAGGCAGGCGCCGCCTGTCTGACCGGACTGTTCCGCGACGAAACCAGCGACCTGCTCACGCCAACCCACACGCAACGCCATGGCCGACGCCTGCGCTACTACATTTCCAACCGGCTGATCTCGGGTGGGACGGATCCCTCAGGCTGGCGCCTGCCTGCCTTGGCCTTTGAAGATTCTGTTGCCAAAGTGATCTCGGATCATCTTGCGGAGCAGGCAAAGCGACACCGGATTCTCGCTCATACCGAAATGGCCCCCTCCGTTAGCGCATCCAGCAAGGCGACTGACTTTGTGGCCCGGATCAAAAAAGCGGGCATCACCGTCGTCGCCCCGATGATCACATCAGGTGAAATCGCCCGCGGGCGGATCTGGATCAACCTAGATCACATATCTCTAGCCGAAGCCCTGAACCTACCCCCCAGCGCTCTCAACTCCGACTTCTTTGCTATTAGTGCCCTCTTCACCTGCCGCCGCCGGGGCGTGGAGATGAAGATCATTGCAGGCGAAACCGAACCCGCTCCTGACGCAGCAATGATCCGCGCTCTGCGCAACGCTCATCTCTGGGCTGCCGATCTGCGCAGCGGCACCCCGCTGGCCCGGATCGCCGAAGCACGAGGTGTCTCCAAAAGCTACGTCGCCCGGGTTCTCCCCCTCGCCTGTCTTTCACCTAGAATTCAGACTGCGATTCTCGAGGGCTCCCAACCGGTCAACGTGAACCTCGAAACTCTGGTGCGCAGCCGACTGCCACTGGACTGGAATGAACAGGAACGAAAGCTCGGGATCCGCGTTTGAGCCCAACCCCGTTTTGTCACAACAGATCCCTGTTGTGACAAAGCACCTTCCCTGTTCAGGCCAAATAGATCCCTGTTCTACTGTTTAGGGAGTTTCATCGCAACTCACTGTAATCCATCCACGATTCTGACTCGGAAACTCTGAATACGCCGATAAATCAACAAGTTCCCTGTAAATACCCTGTTACCAGGGAGTTCTCCCAAAACGGCACCGCCTCAATCAGGCAACAGAGACTGGCAAGGCTGTTCATGCAAAGAGGCTGACTTTGGTACGTCTCGGCGTAAAATCCCATCACGCAATCGACGGAAATCGCGCACGAATTCAGAGTAAATTCCGTATGGTAAATCGAGACGGGCATGGGTGGCGGGGAGACGGGGATTCGAACCCCGGGAACGCTCTCACGTTCAACGGTTTTCAAGACCGCCGCATTCGACCACTCTGCCACCTCCCCGGTCGGATCGGGGTTTAGGCGCTGCGGGCAACACTGGCAAGAGGAAAACCAACCGGATTTCAATATTGCCTCAAATGGGGATATATTGCCGAGGATTAAGGGACAGACTTTCCATGATAACAGGCACGCGCTATGGTATCGTCAGGATAGGGCGAACCGGGATAACCGATACGCGACGCAACGACGTCCAAATGACAGGCAAGGAATACAACATGCGCGACGCCACGGGGATGAAAACTCGCACCACACGCTTGGCAGCTACGGCCATTTGCCTGGTGCTGTTAACCGCCTGCGAAGACGGCGCCACACTGGGATTTCTGACGCCTAAGGATAGCGCCAGCGACACCGCGCCCGTCGCCAGCAGCAGTACCCACCTGGTCGAACGCGACGTCGAAGCGCCGGATGTGTTTCAGGTAACCGCGGCTGGGCTCTGGGACGGGCGGCCGTCGCTGGGCGGCGTTTGGGTGGCTCACCCGGATGCCAAAGACCCCGAACGGGTGATCATCCGCAACAATGCCAACGGCAAATTTGTCATCGGCGCCCTGTTTCGCCGCGAACGCGAGATCCCCGGTCCAAAATTGCAGGCCTCCTCGGATGCCGCCGCCGCACTGGGGATGCTGGCTGGCGCCCCGGTGGAGCTGAACGTCACCGCCCTGCGCCGCGAAACCGTCGATGAAAGCCCGGTGATCGAAGACGCCGCCGAGGTTGAGATCGCCACGCTGGAACCGGCGACGGGCGACACTGATGACATCTCGCAATCCACGCTTGACCCCATCGCCGGCGCTGCCGCCGCCATTGACGCGGCCACCCCGTCTGCCACCCCACCGGCCCCCCGGGCTGCCACCCCGCCGGCCCCCACGGCTCCGAAACCCGCACCCCGACCGTCATCGCTAGAGAAACCCTTTATCCAGATCGGCATTTTCAGCGTCGAAGCCAATGCCAACGGCACCGCTGGGCAAATGCGCAATGCGGGCATGATCCCAACCGTGCTAGCCCAGTCCTCCAATGGCAAACCGTTCTGGCGTGTGCTGGTCGGCCCGGCGCAAAGCAAGTCCGAACGCAGCTCCCTGTTGAAGCAGGTCAAGTCTGCCGGCTTCTCGGATGCCTATGCGGTCACCAATTAATCACCCGAGGGTACAGCTATGATTGATGTCTTGAAATCCTCTGCCAGACTGGTCGCACTGGGTGGCCTGGGTGGCCTGATGCTTGGCCTCTCGGCGCTCTCTGCCGCAGGCTTTGAAACCAAGGCCCGCGCCGCCTATGTTGTGGATCAGCTGACAGACACTGTTTTGCTGGCCAAAAACGCCGAAACCCCGCTGCCGCCCGCTTCGATGTCCAAGCTGATGACGCTCTATGTTGCCTTTGAGGCGATCCGCGATGGCCGCCTGACCCTGGATGATGAACTGCCAGTCAGTCAGCACGCGATGAGCTATGG
This sequence comes from Parasedimentitalea psychrophila, assembly GCF_030285785.1. Taxonomy (NCBI): domain Bacteria; kingdom Pseudomonadati; phylum Pseudomonadota; class Alphaproteobacteria; order Rhodobacterales; family Paracoccaceae; genus Parasedimentitalea; species Parasedimentitalea psychrophila. The sequence continues at coordinate 514,436 of NZ_CP127247.1, forward strand.
CGGCTCCACCATGTTTCTGGACACCACCGACCGGGTCCGGGTCGAGGATCTGCTGCGCGGTATCATCGTGTTGTCCGGCAATGACGCCTGTGTGGTGCTTGCCGAGGCGCTCAGCCCGGATGGAACCGAGGCCGGGTTTGCCCGCTACATGACCAAGCGCGCCAAGCAGTTGGGCATGGCGAATTCAACCTTTGCCAATGCCAATGGCTGGCCCGCCGCCGGACATCGCATGTCGGTTCAGGATCTGGCCATTCTGGCCCAGCATCTGATCGAGGATTTTCCAGAATATTACCCCCTGTTTTCGGAAACCGAATTCAAATTTGACGGCCGCGCCCCCTCGAACACCCGCAATCGCAATCCCCTGCTCAGTCTTGGCATTGGCGCCGATGGCCTGAAAACAGGCCACACAGCTGAGGCCGGCTATGGCTTGGTTGGCTCCGCTGTTCAGGGCGACCGCAGGGTGATCTTTGTGCTCTCGGGGCTGGACAGCACCCGCGCGCGGGCCGAACAGTCTGAGGCTCTGGTGAACTGGTCGTTTCGCCAATTTGCCAGCAAAACAATCGCCAAAGCCTCTGTTCCGGTGGCGCAGGCCGAAGTCTGGCGCGGGGCGCAAAAAACCGTAGATCTGGTGCCCGCCGAGGATCTGGTCGTATTGCTGCCCGCCTTGTCAGGCAAGCAGATCAACGCCGAGGTGGTCTATACCGGCCCCATCCAGGCGCCCATCAAAAAGGGGCAGAAACTGGCTGAATTGGTGCTGCACCCCGAAGACCTGCCCGAAATACGCCTGCCCCTTGTGGCGGCAAATGACGTGCCCAGTGGCGGTTTCTTTGTGCGGGTGAAAACCGCCGCATCCGTCCTGATCACCCAATTCATCAATGGTCCCGAGGCGGCACTGTGACGACACCACTGGCCAAGGGCCTGTTCCTGACCTTCGAAGGTATCGACGGCTCGGGCAAATCCACCCAATGCCGCCTGCTGGCGGAAACCCTGCGTCAACAGGGCCACGAGGTTGTCCTGACCCGCGAGCCCGGTGGCTCTACCGGCGCCGAGGAAATCCGCCGTCTGGTGCTGGAAGGCGATCCCGACCGCTGGTCCGCCGAGACCGAGCTATTGCTGTTCACCGCCGCCCGCCGCGACCATCTGGAGCGCACCATCGAACCGGCCCTGGAGGCCGGCAAAGTGGTGATCTGTGACCGATTTGCCGACAGCACCCGGATGTATCAGGGCCTGTCACGCGGCGATCTGCGCGCCACCGTCGACACGCTGCACCAGTTGATGATCACCCGCGAACCCGATCTGACCATCCTGATCGACATGGACCCCGAGGTGGGCCTGTCTCGCGCCAAGGGCCGCCAGACTGCTGAGGAACGGTTCGAGGATTTTGGCATTGAGCTGCAACAGAAAATGCGCGCCGGATTTTTGGCCCTGGCACAGGAATTTGCCCCTCGCTTTCGGGTGATCGACGGCACCCAATCCCTCGATGCGGTCGCCGCTGATGTTCTGGCTCAGGTTCGGGCCGCATTGTCATGAAGGGCAATCCGTCAGACGAAGACCTGCCGCGCGCCGATCAGGCTCCCGGCGCGTTACATCCGCGCGAAACACCACAGTTGTTTGGCCAGTCTCAGGCGGAATCTGCCTTTCTCACCGCCTTCAATTCCGACCGCCTGCATCACGGCTGGCTGCTGACCGGACCGCAGGGCATCGGCAAGGCCACCCTTGCCTGGCGCATCGCCCGCTTTCTGCTGGCCACCCCGCCGGCTGAGACCGGCCTGTTCGGCGCCCCTCCGCCGGTGGAGACGCTGGATGTCAGCCCCGAACACCCGGTGGCGCACCGCATTCAGGCGCTGGCCGAACCCGGCCTTGCCGCCATCAGCCGCAGCTATAACGACAAGGGGAAATTGCGCGGCCAGATCGTGGTTGATGACATCCGCGCCCTGAACCGCTTCTTTGGCCTCACTGCCACCGACGGCGGACGCCGGGTGGTGATAATTGATGCCGCCGACGACATGAACACCAGTGCCGCCAATGCGCTGCTGAAAATGCTCGAAGAGCCGCCAGCCCGCACCACCCTGCTGCTGATCTCGCACCAGCCCTCGCGGCTGCTGCCCACCATCCGGTCGCGCTGTCGCAGCCTGCGCCTGTCGCCGCTGTCCTCCGAGGACATGCAAAAGGCGCTGACCCAGTCCGGCGCCGAGCCGCCCGCAAACCCGGATCACCTCGCGGCCCTCGCGGGTGGCTCTGTCGGCGTCGCCCTGCGCCTGCTGAACCTCGGCGGGTTGCAGATCTATTCCGAGTTGGTGCAGATCCTCGCCTCGATGCCCCGCCTTGACCGACCACGCGCCATGGCCCTGGCCGAGGCCGCCGCCCAACGCGGTGCGTCTGAGAAGTTCGAACTGCTGCTCACCCTGATCGACGTGGCACTGGCACGGCTGGCCCGTACCGGGGCCACCGGCACGCCGCCAGTGCCTCAGGCGGCAGCGGATGAGGCAACGGTGCTGACCCAACTGTCGCCCTCCCCACAAGCGGCCCGCGCCTGGGCCGATCTCGCGGCTGAGGTCACCGCACGGGCCCGCCATGGTCAGGCGGTGAACCTTGACCCCGCGGCGCTTGTCCTAGATACCGTTTTCAAGATGCAGAAAACCGCGTCCCCTTAGGTCGGCGCTGCGCCGCCAGGACGCTCCCGCGACAGAGACAGGCATGACCCAGACCACCATCACTCCCCAGATCACCGATAGCCACTGCCATCTCGATTTCCCCGACTTCGAGGGCAAGCTGGAGCAGATCATCGCCAATGCAGCCGAGGCCGGTGTGACCCGCATGGTCACCATCTGCACCAAGCTGAAGAACGAGCCCTCCGTGCGCGCCATCGCCGAGGCCCACGCGCCGGTGTTCTACGCCGCAGGCACCCACCCGATGAGCGCCGCAAGTGAGCCTATGGCGACGCTGGATCAGCTGCTGGAGCTGGCCAAACACCCCAAATTTGTCGGCATTGGTGAGACCGGGCTTGACTATCACTACACCGCCGACAGCGCACAGGTGCAAAAAGACAGCCTGCGCATCCACATCGCCGCCGCCCGCGACACCGGCCTGCCGCTGATCATCCACTCGCGCGCCGCCGACGAAGACATGACACGCATCCTGACGGACGAGATGAACAACGGCGCCTTCTCCTGCGTCATGCATTGCTTCTCATCGTCACCAGAGCTGGCCCGCGCCACCCTGGAACTTGGCTGCTACCTGTCGATGTCCGGCATCGCCGCCTTCCCCAAAAGTCAGGAGATCCGCGACATCTTTGCTGCCGCCCCAATAGACCGCGTGCTGGTCGAAACCGACGCGCCTTATCTGGCGCCGCCGCCCCATCGCGGCCGACGCAACGAGCCCGCCTATACCGCCCATACCGCCCGCGTCGGAGCCCAGGTCTATGGGCTCGACTACGCCGATTTTGCCGCCCGCACCCAGGCAAATTTTGACCGCCTGTTCACCAAGGCCGCCGCCTATGCGGTATCCTCCTGATGGCAGAGCTGCGCTTCACCATTCTGGGCTGCGGCTCCTCCGGCGGGGTGCCGCGGCTGGGCGGGGACTGGGGCCAATGCGACCCCAACAACCCTCGCAACAGCCGCCGCCGCTGCTCACTGCTGGTGGAACGCGACGGGCCTGACGGCACCACCACGGTGCTGATCGACACCTCACCGGACATGCGCAGCCAGCTGCTGGACAGCGGCACCGGGCGGCTGGACGCGGTCATCTATACCCACGACCACGCCGATCACGTGCATGGCATCGACGACCTGCGGATGATTGTCTTCAACATGAAGAAACGGGTGCCGGTCTACGCCAATGGCGATACCCAGAACGGCCTGCTGTCGCGCTTTGGCTATGCCTTTGTGCAGCCCGAAGGCTCCTCTTACCCGCCAATCCTCGACCTGCGCAGCATCGACGGAGTGGTTTCGATCAAAGGCCCCGGCGGCACCATCGACTTTCACCCCTTCAAGGTCAACCACGGCGCCATCGACGCGCTGGGATTTCGCATCGGCGACCTCGCCTACCTGCCCGATGTCGCCGAGATCTACGATGATGCGCTGGAAAAACTGCAGGATCTCGATTGCTGGATTGTCGACTCCCTGCGCCGCAAACCACACCCGACCCATTTTCACTACGACCGGGCACTCGAATGGATCGACCGGCTGCAGCCGCGCCGTGCGGTGCTGACCAATATGCACAACGATCTGGACTACGCCACGGTCGAATCTGAGACCCCTGACCATATCACTCCGGCCTATGACGGCATGGTGATCCGGTATGCAATTTGACACCCACAGTTTCTTTTTGCCGAAAATACTCCCGCCGGAGGCATCCGTCCTCTGCCAGCCCAGGCCGTAAATGTTTCAGAACCTGATTGACGTTATCCTGCCGGTATTTCTGGTGATCGGCGCCGGTTACAGCGCCACCAGGGCCGGCTATTTCAAACAGGGCCACGTCGAAGGCCTGATGAAGTTCACCCAGAGCTTTGCCATCCCCTGCCTGCTGTTTCGCGCCATCGCCAACCTCGACATCGCCGCCAGTTTTGATCTGCGTCTGCTGGCCAGCTTTTACGCCGGGGCGACGATCTGCTTTTTCATTGGCGTGTCTGGCGCCCGGCTGATCTTCAAACGCGACTGGGAGGACTGCGTCGTCATTGGCTTTTGCTGCCTGTTCTCCAACTCGGTCCTGCTGGGACTGCCGATCACCGAGCGCGCTTACGGCGCCGGTAATCTGACCGGCAACTTCGCCATCATCGCCTTCCATGCGCCGTTTTGCTACGGGCTGGGCATCACCGTAATGGAGGTGGTGCGCAACCGGGGCGCAGGCCGTCTCAAGACGGTGACAGCGGTGTTCTCGGCAATGTTCAAGAACGTGCTGATCCTGGCCATTGGCCTCGGGTTCATCGTCAATCTGACCGGGGTGCTGATCCCAACCGCCATTGACGAGGCGCTGCAACTGCTGATCCGCGCCGCCCTGCCCGCAGCGCTGTTCGCCCTCGGCGGCGTATTGGTGAAATACCGCCCCGAAGGCGATATGCGCATCATCGGCTTTGTCTGCATGACCTCGCTGATGATCCATCCCTTGCTGGTCTGGACGTTTGGCACCACCCTGGCAGTGCCACAGGATCTGTTCCGCTCCGGGGTGCTGAACGCCTCGATGGCACCGGGGTTCAACGCCTATATCTTTGCCAATCTGTATGGCCGCGCCAAACGAGTGGCGGCCACCTCGGTGCTGCTTGCCACCGGTCTTTGCCTGTTTACCGTCTGGTTCTGGCTGACAATACTGGGTTAAGACCCGGGCAGGATAGCCAAATCCTGCCCGCTGGGTCCCGTCTCAATCGCCGTCCGCAATACCCTTCGCCCGCAATCGCGCCCGACGGGCCCGGTAGCTGGGTAGGATAATCAGCACTGCGGCAATCCCCAGCAACCCAAGGGTCATTGGCCGATCCAGAATAAAACCAAGCCCATCATATAGTTGCATTGCCCGGGCAAAGTTGTCCTCCAGCATCGAACCAAGGATGAAGCCGATCAGCAGCGGTGCCAGCGGGTAGTCGGCAAAGCGCAGCACCGTGGCACAGATCCCCAGCCCCACCAGAATCAGCAGTTCGGTGGCGTTGTTCTGACCGATATAGGCTCCCATCATGGTGAAAAACAGGATGAAGGGGATCAGATAGTTGCGCGGCACCGCCAAGATCTTGGCGATATAGGGGATCAGCGGCAGGTTCAGGATCAGCAGCACCAGGTTGCCGATATACATCGAGATGATCACCGCCCAGAAGATCTCGGGCTGATCCACCATCAGGCGCGGCCCCGGGTTGACGTTCAGTGCAATCAGCGCCCCCAAAAGGATCGCGGTGGTGCCCGACCCCGGAATACCCAGCGTCAACAGCGGCACAAACGAGCCGGTACAGGCGGCGTTATTGGCCGCTTCCGGCGCTGCCAGACCTTTGAGCGAGCCTTTACCGAACTTCTCCTGATCCTCTTTACTGGCGATATTGCGTTCCACCGCATAGCCCAGGAACGAGGCAATGGTGGCCCCGGCCCCCGGCAACACGCCGATCATAAAGCCCTGGATCGACTGGCGGCCAATCACCGGCGCGATCTCTTTGGCCTCGGCCCGCGTGATGCGCAGATCCTTGATCTCACCACCGGTCTCATTGTTGGACCGGCTTGGGTCCAGCACCAGATACAGCGCCTCGGGCAGCGCAAACATCGCCATCGCCAGGGTGACAAAGCCAAAGCCGGATTGCAGATCCATGATCCCCATGGTGAAGCGTGGCATGTTGAACAGCGCCCCCTCGCCGACGGTGGCCATGATCAGCCCCAGCAGGGTCATCAGCAGCGCCTTGGCAACCTGGCCAGTGCCGGCAAAGGCGGCAATCGCCGACAGGCCAACAACCATCAGCGCGAAATACTCGGACGAATGGAACAGCAGCGCCACAGTGGCCAGTGCGGGCGCAAAGATCATCAGCAGCACCGCACCGATGGAGCCACCGCAGAACGATGAAATCGCCGCCACGGTCAGCGCCTTGCCGGCCTTGCCCGCGCGGGCCAGTGGATAGCCATCAAACGAGGTGGCAACGGTTGATGCCACTCCCGGCGCGTTGATCAGGATCGACGAGGTCGAGCCACCAAAAATGGCGCCGTAATAGACCCCCGCCAGCAGGATCAGCGCCGCCGAGGGGTCGCCAATGGTGATCGCCACCGGGATCATGATGGAGATGATGCTCATCGGGCCCAGTCCCGGCAACATGCCGATAAAGGTGCCAATCAGACAGCCGCCAATCACCATCAAAATGTTAGAGAAAGTAAAGGCCGTGGTCAGCCCAATCATAATGCCTTCGAACATATCAGCCTCCGGTTCCCATAAAATACGGCAGGGGGCGCAGATAGATCCCCAAAACCTGTTGCACCAGATACCAGACCAGCCCGGTGGCCAGCACGGTGACCGGCAGCAGATACTGTAGCTTACGTTCCCCCAGCACCATGGCGCTGATGGTCAAAAAGGCCACCGTTGAAAGCAAAAATCCAACCGGTCGCAGCATCAGCGCATAGCCCGCCATCATCGCCAGCAGCAGCAGCGCCTGGCCCAGTTTGTAGTCAGTCAGACGGCGATAATCGATATCGCCCTCTTTGGCCCCCTCGTCGCCCTTGCCTTGCCCCAACAGAATAATCAGCGCACAGCCAATGGCCATGACCACCAACATCTTGGGAAAGGTGCTGGGCCAGATGGCATTGCGTTGCATGAACGGCGGCAATCCGACGTCCAGAGTGAAAAAGGCCGCATATCCATAGGCCATGCAGATCATCAGGATGATCAGTGCGATCCAGCGATCAAGCGCCATCGGATCCTCCCCCAAAAGGTAAGTGTCACCGCCCGTTTTCTTGTCAGAAAACGAGTCGGAATTTTCGAAAATTCCGGGGCCAGTCGCACCCGCCCCGGAACATGCATGGATCAGCGAAAGCCGAGCTCAGTCATCAGATCACCAATGATCTTTTCCTGATTTTCCAGGAAGCTGACAAAATCGTCGCCATTGTTGTGGATGTTGACCCAGCCATTGCGCGCCCGCACGGCTTCCCATTCGGGGGTCTCATACATCTTGGCCAATGTCGCCTGATAGGCCGCCAGCTTGTCGTCAGACAGACCCGGAGCCGCAAAGAACCCACGCCAGTTGACGAACTCGACATCGATGCCCTGCTCCATCATGGTCGCCGCATCCGCATAGGCCGACACCCGCTGATCCGCAGTCACACCGATGATCTTCACCTCGCCTGCATTGGCCAGGTCCACCGCCTCCGAGAAGCCGGTCGACAGCGCCGCGATCTCCCCCGACAACAAAGCCGCCATGGCCATGCCACCGGCATCGTACGGGATGTATTTCACCGCCGTTGGATCTTCGCCTGCGGCCTTCATCACCATCGCCGCAACCAGGTGGTCCATGCCACCGGGCACCGAGCCACCACCAATGGCGGTGGCGCGCGGATCAGCCTGATAGGCCGCCAGCAGATCGCCCATCGAGTTGATGGCGCTATCCTTGCCAACCACAATCGCCGCATAGTCCCCAATGGTGCCGGCAACCATCGTCAGGTCTCGAAAATTATACGGGAACACTCCGGTCAGTGAGCGGATCACGATCGGGGTCGAGTTGACCATCAGGGTGCCATGCTGGCTGTCGGCGTTCTCAATCAGAAAGCCAATGGCCTTGCCGCCGCCGCCGCCGGACATATTTTCATAACTGGCGGTGCCGACGATACCGGCGCCGGTCAGCGCCTCGCCGGTGCCGCGCGCAGTGCCATCCCAGCCGCCACCAGCGCCACCGGGGATCAAAAAGTGCAGGCTATCGAGAATTTTATCCTCGGCCACAGCCGGGGTCCCAAGCGCCAAGGTTGCAGCCGCAGCTACCATCACCGCGCGGCGGGTCAGTTTCAGTTTCATCATATTGTCCTCCCATTTGACAAATCACGGCAACGCCGCTCATGACTAAGGGGACCACGACAAGCTGACACAAACCTGTCACGCCAGCAGAAAGGACCACCGATCATATGCGTTTCCTATTGGTCGAGGACAATATCAGCCTGGCCACCGCGGTACTGGACCGGCTGCGGATGGATGGCCATGTGGTTGACCATGCCGCAAGTATTTCCGTCGCCGAGGATTATTCAGCCACCACTGATTACGACTTGATATTGCTGGATATTATGCTGCCAGACGGAGACGGTCGCAGCTTTCTCAGATCGCATCGCAACCGTCTGATTGAAACCCCGGTGATCGTGCTGACCGCCCGATCCGAGGTCTCGGACCGGGTCGGAATGCTGGACCTTGGCGCCGACGATTACATCACCAAACCCTTTGATTTTTCCGAGCTCGAGGCCCGCTGCCGCGCGGTTCTGCGGCGCCACGGAGGCGACAGCTCCAACCAGCGACGATTCGGAAATCTGGTATTCGACCCCTTTGCCGGCACCCTTTCAGTGTCTGGAAAATCCATCACCCTACGTAACAAAGAGCTGCGGCTGCTGGAAATATTCCTCAATGGCCCAGACCGCATTCACTCCAAATCGAAACTGGTGGACCGGCTGTTTTCCTACGACGAAGAGGTCTCTGAGAACGCCATCGAGGTCTATGTTGGCCGGTTGCGCAAACATCTGACCGGCTCCGGGGTTGAGATCACCACCGTGCGCGGCCTGGGCTACCGGATATCACAGATATGAGCGATCCGCTGCCCACCAGTGGCTCGCTGCGCCGCCGTCTGACCCTGCAACTGGTGGGCAGCGCCGCGGTTCTGGCCACCCTGCTGTTCTTTGTGGTGCTCGCCTTTGCCCGCGATGTGGCGCAACAGACCCATGACAGCATCCTGCTGGCCTCGGCCACCTCGATCATGGACTCGGTCTCGGTGCAGGCGGATGCGGTCACCGTGGACCTGCCCTATGCGGCGCTGTCGATGCTGGGCAATGTCAGTAACGACCGGGTGTTCTACAGCGTGTCAATGCGGGGCCAGCTGCTGACCGGCTACGATGACCTGCCCATCAGCGGCCAAATGCTGCGCTCCGGCCAATCGGCCTTTGATACCCTCTCCTACAAGGGCGACAGCATCCGCATGGTCACCCTGTCGCGGCGTCTGTCGTTGAATGGGGCGCCGGCCGACATCCTGATCACCGTCGCCCAAACCCGCGAGGGTCAGGCGGCGCAACTGGCGCAGCTGTCCCGTTCGGCCCTGCAGCTTGGCCTTGGTTTCTTTCTGGTGGCAACAATACTGGCGATCTGGACCGCGCAGTCCAGCATCCGCCCGCTCAACCAGCTGACCGCAGCCGTATCGCGCCGTGGTCCCAAGGATCTGCGCCCGGTAAGACGCCCGGTGCCCAGCGAAATGATCCCGCTGGTGCTGTCGCTGAACCAGTTTATCGCCCGCCTGCGGGTCTCGCTCACCCGCTCCGAGGATTTTATCGCCGAGGCCGCCCACCGGGTGCGCACGCCGCTGGCCACCGTCCGGGCCCAGGCCGAAATCACTCTGCTGCGGGTTGAAAAACCTGAAAACCGCGCCTCGCTGCGGGAAATGATCCGCGCCATCGACGAAAGCTCACGCGCGGCGGGGCAGTTGCTGGACCACGCCATGGTCACCTTTCGCATCGATAGTCTGGAGCGCAAAGCGATTGATCTGGCCGAACTGGCCAAAGACCTTGTAGACCGCCTGCAACCGATTGCCGAACTAAAAGACATCGACCTTAGCTTTACCGGCTCCCATTGCCCGGCAATCACCGGCGACGCCATTCTGGTCCAGAACGCGGTCCGCAACATCCTGGACAATGCGATCAAATATTCCCCCAGTGACCGCGCCATTCAGGTCACCACCCGGCAAACCACCAGCGCCATCGTGATCCAGGTCGAAGACCAGGCCGGCGGCTTTGCCGGCATGGACACCGAGGCGCTGACCCACCGGTTCACCCGTGGCGACAACGCCGTCGGGACTGTCGGCTCCGGCCTTGGCCTGACCATCGCCCGCGAGGTGGTCGAGGCCCACGGCGGCACTCTCCTCATTGAAACCAATAAATCCAGGACCGGCGCATGCGTATCTCTTTGCTTTCCATTGGTCTGATTGCGGCCCTATCGACCCTATCGGCTCTCGCAAAACCGGCGGCGGCGTTTGAGGTCGAGGAACACCACCGGTTCGGCACCGGCGAGGCCCGCACGCTCAGGATTCTGTCAACCACCGACACTGCCCTGCTGACGCCGATGATCATGACCTTCCTGCAGGATCAGCCCGGCGTGGCCATCGACTACACCAGCGCCAGCAGTGCCGAGCTGATGAGTGCCGTGATGCAGGAACAACAGCCCTTTGACCTTGCGCTCTCCTCGGCGATGGATTTGCAGATCAAACTGGCCAACGATGGCTACACCCGCGCCCATCGCTCCAAGGCGGTGGATCTGATCCCGGTCTGGGGCAACTGGCGCAACCATGTGTTTGCCTTCTCGCAGGAACCCGCCTCCATTGTGGTGTCACCCTCAGCCTTTGCCGAGCTGGAGATCCCCCAGTCCCGGCAACAGCTGATCTCGCTGCTGCGCAAGCACCCCGACCGGTTTCGCGGTCGCATCGGCACCTACGACGTGAGCACCAGCGGGTTGGGCTACCTATTTGCAACCCAGGATGCCCGCACTTCGGAATCCTATTGGCGGCTGATGGAGATCATGGGCAGTCTGCGCGCCAAACTGTTCTGCTGCTCCAGCGATATGATCGAGGCGGTGGCACGGGGCGAGATCGCTGTCGCCTATAACGTGCTGGGCAGCTATGCCCGCGCCCGCAAGGATCTGGGCGACCGCATTCTCATCATCGAGCCCGAGGATTACACCAATATGATGCTGCGCACCGCGGTGATCCTGACCACGGCGCAGGAACCCGATCTGGCCGGCGACTTCGTCGATCATTTGCTGGACGCCGCCTGGAACAGCCCCATTGTGGTTGAATACCCCTTTCACCGCTACCCCACCACCGGCACGGCGCGAAACGTGCCGTTCCGTCCCATTCAGCTGGGGCCGGGGTTGCTGGTCTTTCTGGATCACCTGAAACGCAAACGCTTCCTGAGCGAGTGGCACAGCACTGTGCAGCAAAACTAATCTGTGCAACAGAACTAGGTCTTCATCACCAGCGCGGATCATCCAGCTCCAGCGGAAACCCACGCGGCATTAGCCCGGCCTGAAACCAGTTCACAAAGGAATGGATCGAAAACACCGGCAGCCCGGTCACCCGGCGAATGTCACGCGCATAGGGCACCATATTGGTGCATTCCAACACGATGGCCCCCACCTCTGGGTGGGTCTCTACCATAGCGCGGCCGGCCTCGATCATATCCAGCCGACAGGCCTGAAAATCAATCTCCAGCCTGTCGCCCAGAATATCCTTTGTCAGGGCGCGGCCACCCTCGGTGCCGATCACCGGCGTATCCAGCGGCGCCCCGGCAGCCGCCAGATGATCCGACCTCAGCGACGGCTTCGAGATGGTGATCACCCCAACCCGTTTACCCGCCGGCAACAGCGCCTGCACCATCGGCACCTGCATCAGCGACGAGGTCGCCACCGGCACGCCCAGCGCCTGTTTCACCTGATCTTGGATCAGCGCCAGAAAGCCGCAATTGGTGGTGATCCCATCACAGCCCGACCGCAGCAGATCACGCCCCGCATCAATGAACTGTTGCGCCATCTCTGTTGGATCATTGCGCACCACCTTGTCCGGCGTTGCCCCTGTCACTACCCGGTACTGCACCGGGAAATCCCAGCTCATGGCATTGCCCATATCACCATAAATGCGGGGAAACCGCGTCTCCAGCATCAGGATGCCAACCGTCGCCCCGTAAACCGTCTTACCGCCCTGTTGCATTGGCTGCCCTTCCCGATGGTGATTAGTCTTGTGGCACATAGAGTTGAGAAAACGCGATCCGCACCGCATCGGTCGCAGCTTCGCGGCGCTTTTCGATATGCCCGCGCATCGCCGCCTCGGCCGCCGCCGCATCGCGCCCCGCCAGTGCCAGCAAAATGCGGCTATGCGCCGACAATTCACCCGGCACCCGCACGCCTGCCTTGTCCCGCATCCGCTGCAGATCAATCAACCGGATGTAACGGATGCGATCATTCAGACTGCGCAAGCTCCGCTCCAGCTCGCCGTTGCCAGACAGAAGCACCAACCGCATATGAAACGTCTCGTCCATATCCAACCGCTCGGCTGGGTCGTCGGCATTTTCATATTCGGCCTCGGTGTGTTGCAGATAGGCGCCCAGTTCAGCAATATCGCCATCGCTGGCCCGGCGACACGACAGCCGCAGGGCCTCACATTCCACCGCCACCCGCGCCTCGTACAGATCCTGGATATACTTGGGCGTCAGCGATCGGCAGAAGAACCCCCGGTTGTTTTGAAACGTCAGGAAACCTTCGGCCACCAATTGGTTCAACGCCTCGCGCAGAGGGGTGCGACTGGCCCCCAATTGCTTGGACAGCGCACTCTCGTTGATGCGCTGATCTGGCATAAAGGCAAAGTCCGCAGCCATTTGGCGCAGCGCCGCATAGACCCGGCTTACATTGCTTTGCTGCTTGGACATGGACCTTACCCGCCTTAGATTACAGACAACTTACAAGAGAATTGACATGAGTGCAAGCTTGCATTCTAAACTGTATACAATTTTGAACGCAGTAAGTTCAACAGCGAATCAGCCCAGAGGACACCGATATGACATCGAAACTGAACGGCGCCGAGGCCATGGTGCAAATGCTTCAGGCGCATGGCGTGCGCCACATGTTTGGCCTTGCCGGTGACACTACGCTGCCGTTTTACGACGCCCTGCTGCGGCTCGATCACGGCATCACCCATATCATGACCCGGGACGAGCGCAGCGCCACCTATATGGCCGATGGCTATTCCCGCGTCACCGGTCGGGTTGGTGTCGCCGAAGGCCCCTCGGGCGGTGGTGCCACCTACATCCTGCCCGGGTTGATCGAAGCCACCGAGAGCTCTTATGCGGTGCTCGGCATCACCACCGATATCTCGGTTGGCTCTTACGGCAAATACCCGCTGACCGAGGTGGACCAGGACCGGCTGATGGGGCCGCTGACCAAGTGGAACACGGTGATCAAACAGGCCCAGCACATCCCGCGGATGATGCGCACTGCGTTTCGGGCGATGACCACCGGCCGCTCCGGCGCCGCCCATATCGGCCTGCCCTATGACATCCAGTATGATCAGGTCGATGCCTCGGATATCTGGGCCGACCCCAAACACCAAAGCTACCCCGCCTACCCCCAGGCCCCGGAACCCGGTGCGGCGCAAGCCGCAGTTGATGCCATTCTGTCGGCCAAAAATCCGCTGATCGTCTGTGGTGGCGGCGTGGTGATTGCCGGCGCGATGGGGGAACTCTCCCGCCTTGCCAGCCGTCTCGACATCCCCGTCGCCACCTCAATCTCGGGTCAGGGTTCGCTGGCCGAGATCCACCCGCAATGTCTGGGCGTCGTCGGCTCCAACGGCGGCACCGACCAGACATGGGAAATGATGGAGGCCGCCGATCTGGTCATCTTCATGGGCTGCCGGGCCGGATCAACCACCACCTCACGCTGGGAGGCGCCAACCGCCAATACCCGCATCATTCACTTTGACAATGACCCCATGGTGATCGGTGCCAACTACCGCACCGAGGTCGGCGTGGTCGGTGATTTGAAACTGTCGTTGCAACAGGTGAATACAGTGCTGGATACCCGCGATCAGGGGGCGCAAACCTTTGGTGGCGCGGCCGCAATTGCCGATATCAAGATGCGCAAGTTCGACATCTTTCGCAAACTCGCCAGCAGTGATCAGGCGCCGATCCGGCCGGAACGGGTGATCGACAGCCTGATGAAGATACTGCCGCCCGATGCCACCGTGGTGTCGGACCCCGGCACCAGTTGCCCCTATTTCTCGGCCTATTACCAATTGCCCCAGGCCGGTCGCCATTTTATCACCAACCGCGCCCACGGGGCGCTCGGCTATTCCATGTCAGCGGCCCTTGGCGCCTGGTTCGGCCGCCCCAGCAGCAAGGTGGTGGCGCTGATGGGCGATGGCTCGTTTGGCTTCACCGTGGGCGAGCTGGAAACCATCTGCCGCTGCCGCGCGCCGATTACCTGCGTGGTGTTTTCCAACTCCAATTTCGGCTGGATCAAGGCCAGCCAGTTCGCCGACAAGGGCGCGCGCTATTACAACGTCGACTTCAACCAGACCGACCACGCCGCCGTTGCCGCCGCCTATGGTGTCAAAAGCTGGCGGGTGGAAAACCCGGACGATCTGGACCGGGTCCTGCGCGAGGCCATTGACCAAGACGGCCCCACCCTGATCGACGTGGTGATCCAGGCCCTGGAGGAAAGCAACGCCCCGGTGCGGCGCTGGATGGGGTAAGCAACCCCCGCGCCCCAAAGGCACCCGTTGCGCCGCCAGCGCGCGCCCTGCTTGCCGGTCCTTAACCCCGCTCTGCCAGTCTCCCGGACGTCGCGACACCCGCCAGACTGGCACACTGGCACCCTGGACTGGGCTCCCTTAAAACCGGAGTGCTGAGTTAAGCTTTCTTCACGCGGGTGAAAATCCCGTCCCTCTCCGCTTGGGCGGCGCCGTCCCCCCTTATCCCCTGGTCAACCAAGGTTGCGGAAATGACTTATACAGATCTGAATACACCATCTTTACCGGCAAGGTTGACTTGGCACCGGCCCAAAGCTGTGCCTGACAGGGCTCCAGCTCGGCCTTGAACAGATGTGAATGCACCCTTGTCTTCAACGGCATTCAAGCCTCCTGGAACACCTCGCGGATGCAGTGGCGGGTCATGTGATCCGGCCCCATGACGTTTAACGCCCCCCAGAACCGAGGCGGCGCCAGTGACTGTGCCGGTGGCTGGCCGGGCTCGATAATGGCGTGAAAGACTTGGAGCTGGTGAAATCTGGGATGCCTGGCACCCCTTTTCAAAATAAATGATGCTCTATCCAGAAATTCCTATTTGAAATGAGACCCAAGCGCGGGCATGGTTTCAAAAACTTATGGAAACCACCGTGCCTCATTTACTCAATCCACACCCAAGACCCGCTGCCGGAGACCGCTCATGACCGCCTCGCATACTGTCATTGTCGGCGCAGGCATTGTTGGCGCCGCCACCGCAATCTGGCTGAGCCGCGCCGGCCATCGGGTCACCCTGATCGACAAGGGCGAGCCCGGCATGGGGGCGTCTTATGGCAATGGCTGCATTCTGGCCAGTTCCGGCATGGTGCCGGTGACCGCTCCGGGGCTGATCGCCAAGGGTCCGGGCTATCTGCTGAACCCCGACTTCCCGCTGTTCCTGCGCTGGGGCTATACGCTGAAACTGCTGCCCTGGCTGGTGAAATACCTGGCCCATGCCAATGACGGCGATACCCGGCGGATTGCCCGCGGGCTGACCCATATCGTTGGCGACAGTCTACAGCAGCATCAGGCGCTAACCGCTGGCACCGATGCAGCAAAATGGGTGCAACCCAGTGAATACAACTTCGCATACACCGATCGCGCCGCCTTTGGCGCCGATGCCTACAGCTGGGACCTGCGCCGCGAGGCGGGTTTTGTCCCCGAACTGATCGAAGGCGCCGCCGTGCAGGAGAAAGAGCCGATCCTGGCGAAATCAATCACCCTGCTGGCGGTGAACAAAAGCCACGGCTTCATCCATAATCCGGCCCATTACGTGCAGGATCTGGTCAAACTTCTGGTCGAAATGGGCGGCACAATTGTGCGGGCCGAGGTTAAGGATTTTGATCTCAGCGGCGGGCGAATTCGCGCGGTGGACACCGATCAGGGCCGGTTCGACTGTGATCAGGCGGTGCTGGCGACGGGGGTCTGGTCCAAGCCCCTGATGCAGAAACTCGGCATCAATGTGCCGCTCGAGGCCGAGCGCGGCTACCATATCCAGTTCAAGAACCCGTCGCAGACACCCAACAATCCGATGATGATGGCGGCGGGGAAATTCGTTGCTACACCAATGGATCAGGGTCTAAGATGCGCTGGTGTGGTTGAATTTGGCGGCCTGGAGGACACCCCGTCAGAAGCGCCGCTAAAGCTGCTGCGCAAAAAGGTCAGCGCGCTGTTTCCGCAGCTGACCGCCGACAGTGAAGAAGAATGGTTGGGCTTTCGCCCGGCGCCGTCCGACAGTCTGCCTCTGATTGGCGAGGTGGGCAACAGCGGCGTCTATGCAGGTTTTGGCCACCACCACATCGGGCTGACAGGCGGCCCCAAGACCGGCCGCATGATCGCGGATTTGATCACCGGTCAGCGCAATAACATTGATATGACACCCTACGCCCCACAACGGTTTGGCTAGGGTCAAGGCAATAACAAAAGAACCAATAGGGAGATCACAAGATGACAACGCATTACACCGTAAAGGCGGCGCTGGCCGTTTCAGCTCTGACATTAGGGGCGACGGCGGCGATGGCCGAAAAATGGGACATGCCGATGGCCTATTCGGCAACCAACTTCCATTCGGAAATGGGCGTGGTTTTTGCCGACCGCGTGCGCGACTACACCGGCGGCGAGATCGACATCACCGTACATCCGGGTGGATCGCTGTTCAAAGGCGGCGAGATCAAACGGGCGGTCCAGACCGGCCAGGCCCCGATTGGCGAACGCTTTATGTCAGCCCACGCCAACGAGGTGCCGCTTCTGGGCTGGGACAACTTGCCCTTTATCGCCACCACCTATGCCGACAACGACAAGCTGTGGAACGCGGCCAAGGACAAGGTCAACGCCCAGCTGTCGGATCTGAACCTTGTGGCGCTTTATACCTGTCCCTGGCCTGGTCAGGGGTTCTATTTCAAGAAAGAAGTGAACTCTTCTGCGGATACCCAAGGGGTCAAGTTCCGCTCCTATAACACCGCCACCGCCACCTTTGCCGAGGCCCTGGGCATGATCCCGGTTCAGGTCGAAGCCGCCGAACTGTCACAAGCACTGGCCACCGGCGTGGCCGAGGCGTTCATCTCCTCCGGGTCAACAGGATATGATCGTAAAGTCTGGGAACAGCTGACCCATTACTACAAGGTCAACGCCTGGCTGCCGCGCAACTATGTGATGGTCAACAAAGGCATCTGGGACGGGCTCAGCGCCGACACCCAGGCTGCGGTGCAAAAAGCGGCCAACGAGACCGGCGCCGATTGTTCAGCCAAATCGGAAGAACTGGCAGGTTGGTATTTTGAACAGCTGGCAGACAATGGCATGGACGTGACCGACGCAGGCCCCGAATTCCTGGCCGAGCTGGAAGCGATCGGTGCCAAAATGACTTCGGACTGGCTGGAGCAGGCCGGCGCCGACGGTCAGGCCATTCTGGACGCCTATAACGCCAACTAAAGGCACCACTTTACTTTACGGCCCCGCGCAATCCTGTGTGGGGCCGTGTCATATCTGACCGGGGGATAGGGTATTGCGCGATTGGCAACCTTTTCTGGGCCTGCCACTATGGGTCTGGCTGTTTATTTTTCCAACTGTTCTGGCGGCGTTTTGTCTGGCCTACCGCGACCCGGCCGAGCGCCTGTTGCGTCCGGTCTGGCGGCTGCTTGACCGGGTCTATCTGGGCGCTGGCGTCGCCGCGTCCTGTTTCATGGTGGCCATTCTGCTGCTGATCGTGGCGCAGATGATCGCACGCTGGAGCAGCCTGACCTTTCCCGGATCGACTGAGTATGCCGGCTATGCGATGGCCGCGACCTCGTTCCTGGCGCTGGCCCATGCGCTGACCCGGGGCGCCCATATCCGGGTGTCGATCTTCCTGAACATGAACCGGTTTCTGGGCTTTTGGCTGGACGCCGTGGCGATGTGGGTCGCCGCCGTCATCGCCACCTATTTCGCCCGCTACGCGATCAAGACAAACATCATGTCGGAGTTGCTGAACGACCGCACCCAGGGGCAGGATTTTGTGCCCGAATGGCTGCTGTCTTTCTTTGCAATGTTCGCCAATGCGCCCGGCAAATGGGCGCAGATCTGGGCCGAGACCGGCTCGGACTGGGTCTATACCCCGGTCTGGCTGCCACAATTGCCGATGTCGATCGGCACCGTGCTGCTGGCGGTGGCGATCTGGGATTACCTGACCCGTCTTTTGGTCCAACGCGAAACCAGCATCATCTCGGAGGCGGTCGAATGAACGAGCTTTATACCACCATGATCTTTTTGTTCGTGCTGTTCGCCCTGCTGGGCGGCTCGGTGTGGATTGGCCTGGCGCTGATGGGCGTGGCCTGGGTTGGCATGATGATGTTCACCACCCGGCCACCCGGCGACGCGATGATCACCACCATCTGGACCGGCTCCTCCAGCTGGACCCTGACGGCGCTGCCGCTGTTCATCTGGATGGGCGAGATATTATATCGAACCCGATTATCGCAAGACATGTTCCGCGGTCTGGCGCCCTGGATGCGCTGGCTGCCGGGCGGCTTGCTGCACACCAATATTGCCGCCTGCACCATCTTTGCCGCGGTGTCGGGATCATCCGCTGCCACCCTGACCACCGTCGGCAAGATGTCGATCCCCGAGCTGCGCAAGCGCGGCTACCCCGAGCATATGATCATCGGCACCCTGGCCGGCGCCGCAACGCTGGGGCTGATGATCCCGCCCTCGCTGACCCTGATTGTCTACGGTGTCACCATCAATGAAAGCATCACCAAGCTGTTCATGGCCGGCATCCTGCCCGGTCTGGTGCTGGCCAGTCTGTTCACCTTCTACATCATGGGCTGGCATTTCTTCTCCAAGGGCCCCCGCCCCGACCCGGAACCGCCGATGAGTTTTGGCACCATGCTGGCGGAGAGCCGCTTTCTGGTGCCAGTGCTGATGCTGGTCACGGTGGTCATCGGCTCGATGTATATGGGTTTTGCCACGGCAACCGAGGCCGCCGCTGTCGGGGTGCTCGGTTCTCTGACACTGGCTTTCCTGCAGGGCTCGCTGAGCTGGAAGACCTTCACGGAATCCTTGATGGGCGCCACCCGCACCTCGGCGATGATCTCGCTGATCCTGATGGGGGCGTTCTTCCTGTCGCTGTCGATGGGCTTTACCGGATTGCCGCGGGCCCTGGCCGACTGGATCGACACCCTGCACCTGTCGCCGCTGGCGCTGATCGTGGCGCTGACCATCTTCTATGTGTTCCTGGGCATGTTCCTGGATGGGATATCATCGGTGGTGCTGACCATGGCGATCATTGAACCGATGATTCGTCAGGCCGGGATTGACCCGATCTGGTTTGGTATCTTCATCGTGGTGGTGGTTGAGATGGCTCAGGTGACACCACCGATCGGCTTTAACCTGTTTGTGCTGCAGGGCATGACCAAACACGAGATCTCCTATATCTCCAAAACCGCCCTTCCCATGGTGGGTCTGATGCTGCTGATGGTGGTGATCCTGGTGGTCTTTCCAGAACTAGCCACCTGGTTGCCTGACAACATCCGCAGCCGTCCCGGCGGTTAAGCACGGATCAAACCCCATGCCCGAGCCACGACAGGCTCGGGCTGACCCTTCAAACCTGATCCACCCCAATTAGACCGCTGATCTAAAACAATTTTTACCTAAGTTACTGACCTGCCGGAAAGGTTTGTTTTACAAGCGTTTCCACCCAATCATGGCGACATTTGGGCAGTTTCGCCCAATTCATCCGAAAATTGACACGATCCGGACGCAATCCCCGCGCACCCTGACAGCTCAGGTTCTTGCGGCCACAGGGGTCGCCACAGGGGGTCATTGCTGTGCTTCACAACGACATTGCAGACAATCAGCATCAGGCAGATGAACTGCAATGTGGCTTTAAACTGCTGCACGGTCAGTACCAGATCGAAAGCGCCCTGAGCAGCGGTGGCTTTGGCATCACCTATCTGGCGCGCGACAGTCTGGACCGCCAGGTGGTGATCAAGGAATGCTTTCCCGCCGGGGTCTGCCACCGCAGCCAGGGCATGGTCGAGCCGGTCTCCGCTCCTTACGCCAGACAATATAAAACCGTGCTGCGCCATTTCCTGCGCGAGGCCCAGTGGCTGGCGCGCTCGGTGCATCCGGGCATTGTCGGCATTCATCAGGTGTTTCGCGAAAACAACACCGCCTATATCGCGATGGAATTCGTCGATGGGGTTGATCTGGTCACCCTGCGCGAGCAGCAGCCCGAGCGCGTCACCGACGCCCTGCTGCAAGACGTGCTGGAACAGGCCCTGGGCATCCTCGCCTTTATCCACGAGCTTGGCATTTTGCACCGGGACATTTCGCCGGACAATTTCCTTCTCAGCCCTGACGGCACCGTAACGCTGATCGACTTTGGCGCCGCCAGCGGCGGCCAGGACGACGGCGATGGCACTCTTGATCCCATGCTGTCGGTCAAGGACGGCTATTCCGCCCATGAGCTGTATCAGTCAGAGATGCCGCACAGGGCCTCAAGCGATCTCTATTCCTTGGGGGCGACCCTGAGTTATCTGGTGACCTCTGCACCGCCCCCCATCAGCCAGCATCGGCTGGATGCCCTGACCGCAGGCGACCCGGACCCCTGCCTGACGCTGAGTGATGGCTACCGCGATTTCAACAAGGCGTTTCTGGCCTCCATCGACAAGGCCTTGTCGGTTCTGCCCGGTGTCCGCTACCAATCAGCTTTGGAATGGCTGGATGAATTGCAGGGTGATGTGCCCCAGACACAGGCCCAGACACAGGCGCTGGCTATCCGGGCACAGACCCGGGCAACGCGGGCCATCTTCAGCCCCGACGTGGCACCGCTGAAGATCAGTGCCGAGCTGGAAAACATGCTCGCCTCGCTGGTTGAAAACACCAATAGCGGGCTGGTTCCTGCGGGTCCGGAAACCTCCAAACACCGTCAGGCCAAGCGGCCTCAGATACAACCTGATCAGCCCGCCAAGCCGCGCCAGCTGGTCGATATTTTTGGCGACCCAATCGGCGACGTCGATCTTTGGCTGCAAGAGCAGGACAGCAGCGCCAGCCGGACACAGCCCATGGCGCCACCCGCCGCCGAGGCAGGTCTCTCTGCCCCCCAGCCAGAGCAGCCCCGCAGCCGCCGCAGAAGCCCCTTCGCCAAATTCATCCTCTTCCCCCTGCGTCGGATTTTTGGCGGCGCCGCCTCTCAACGCAACGACTAGCCCGCCGCCACCCGCGAAAAGGACCTCCCATGAAATTCATCAGAGACATCATCGCCGACAAGCGCGAGCAGAACTCTCCCAATAGGGGGCAGGTTGCCGACGCCAGATCAGATCACGACGTCATGGCCTCGATCCTGTCGGAAACCGGTCCAGCGACGGATCCCTTTCGTCTGGATAACCGGTTTCAGGTGTCAGAGCCGCAAAGCAAAGCCACCACGGTGCCTGACCAACCACCGGTTTCACCCGAAGAAACCCCACTGGCGGTGGCCGAGCCATTTACGGCCCCCGCCAAGCCGCAGCCAGAGCTGGCCTCTATTGGCGACCCCGAGAGTGATCTTTTGGATGTTGATTTTCAACGCCTTGTGGCCTCGGCCGCGCCCCGGGAACAGGCGCCGCAGGACCGACCATTCAAGCGGTTCACCCGCACCCAAACCCGGCTGCGCAGCCTTGATCTGGACCTGCCTGAGGCTCAGCCCGCTGTCGCCGACAGGCCAACACCAGCCCCCGACCAAGCGGCCCAATCACCGGCCCAGTCACCGGTCCAGCATCCGGCCCCGATACGCCAAAAAGCCGTTGCTCCGGCCCCTGTTGCTCCGGCCCCTGTTGCTCCGGCCCCTGTTGCTCCGGCCCCCGCTGTCCCGGCTCCAGTGGACCGCGCGCCAGTTGCCCCGCCACCAGTTGCCCAACCTCCGGTAGCCCAGCCACCGGTAGAGCGAGCGCCGCAAAGGGCTGCACCGGAAACAGCCGTTCAACCCAGCCTTGGCGCCCCAGCACCGCAGGTCGAGACAGCACCGCAGGTCGAGACGGCCAGACCCGATCCGGCCCAGCCCATCGACGTGCCCTCACCTGCCATGGGGCGCGGCTCCAGCAAGGCCGGCCGGGTCAAAACCCGTCTGCTGGGATTCAACCCCGGTCAGGCCGCAGGCGCCGATCCCTTTGCCCGCGCTGACGACACTGCGACCTCGGGCTACACCCAATACCCCGTCGGCTGGCTGGCAGTGGTCAAGGGTCCCGGACGCGGCGCCACTTTTACCCTGTTCAGTGGCGTCACCATCATCGGTCGCGGCGAAGACCAGACCGTGCGGCTGGATTTTGGCGACAACAGTATCTCGCGCGCCAATCACGCCGCCATTGCCTTTGATTCTGAGCAGAACAGCTTTTTCATCGGTCACGGCGGCAAGGCCAATCTGGTGCGCCGCAATGACCGCCCGGTTCTCAGCACCGAAGAGCTGGCGATGGGGGATCTGATCCGCATTGGCGAAACCACCCTGCGGTTTGTACCGCTCTGCGGACCCGAGTTTGGCTGGTCCGAGACCCCACAGAACGAAGCCGGGCATGGGGCCTGAGCTCCAGTTCACTTATGATGCCGCCACCGCAATCAGCCAGGGTCGGCGCGAACGGCAGGAAGATGCCGTTGCCTCGGATTTCATGGCCGGTGCCGGGCTGGGATTTGCGGTTCTGGCAGATGGTATGGGCGGCCATGCCGCCGGGGACATTGCCAGCAAGATCGTGGTCACCGAGGTGTTCAGCGAGCTGAAATTCCGCGCCGATGCGCCGCAACAGTTAGAGGCGCAGATCACTCAGGCCCTCTCTGCGGCGGCGCGGGCGGCCAATGACTGTGTCGGCCATTACGCCGCCCAGAACGCCAGCGCCGACGGTATGGGGGCCACCCTTCTGGCGCCGGTGCTGTTTCAGGACCGGCTGTACTGGATCTCGGTCGGCGACTCGCCGCTGTATCTGTTTCGCGACGGTGAACTGATGCGGCTGAATGATGAACACTCGCTTGCCGCGCAGCTGGATGCGCGCGTGACGCAGGGGTTGATGTCGCTTGAACAGGCCCACAACCATCCTGACCGGGCCTGCCTGACCTCGGTGCTGTCCGGTCAGGACATTGCCCGCATCGATTGCCGCAGCACCGCCTTTACCCTGCGCCACCGAGACATCGTGATCGCCGCCAGCGACGGCTTGCAATATCTGGAGGACAGCATGATTGCAGAGGTCCTGACCGCCCGGCAAGACCAGTCCAGCAGCGACATCAGCGCCGCGCTGATGGGCTGCCTGCACCACTTGAACGACCCGGAACAGGACAATATCTCGTTCTGCGTCATCAAGGTCTCGGATCAGCTCAAGGCTGCGACACCACAGGCGCAGCCCGCCAAACCGCCGATCCAGCCGCAGGCTTCAAAGCCGAAATCCAACACCATCACCATCATGGCCTCGGCCTCCAGATCCAAAGGCATCACCTCTTTTCATATCGTGAATGGCGACAGCGCATGACACATCCAGACCCAATCCAAAGCCCCTTGTTCGGCCAGTTGCAACAGGCGCTGAGCCAGCAGGGCTTGCCGCAGGAGTACTTTGATTGGGGCCAGCAGCTGTTGCAACGGCTGGACAAGCCGGTGCAGGTCATGGTCATCGGCTACCCCGGCAGTGGTAAATCGACGGTGATCGACATGATGTTGGGCCAGTCGGTGATTTGCCGCCACGCCGCCGCCATTCCAGCCCACATAACCGCCCCCATAATCGAAGTCTGCTATGGCCCCGAAGCCCGTATCGAAATCGAGGCGCCAGACGGCAGAACCAGCTGGCATCCCGGCACCCTCGCCCAGACTGCCCTGCCGCCCGACACCGTTCGACTGCGGCAAGAGCTGCCCGGCACCCGGCTGCAAACCCACAGCTTTGTCGAGATCTCGCTCTCTGGTTCAGCCGAGCAAAACCATAACATCCTGCAACGCGCTGCCCGCCATGCGGATGTCATCCTGTGGTGCAGCGAGGGTTTCACCCCGGCCGAGCAGAGCCTGTGGGCGACGGTTCCAGACGCAAAAAAGGACCACAGCTTTCTGGTGCTGACCATGGCCGATCGCCAGATCATGCGCGGCACCTTGACCAGCCTGCTGGCCGGGCTGGATGGCTTTGCCGCCGAGCAATTTCTCGGCGTCTACCCCCTGGCCGCGGTTCAGGCCATCACCGCACAGACCGCCGACCACACCGTCAACGCCCAGCTGTGGCAGTCCAGCGGCGGCAGGCAGCTGGCCCGTGATGTGCAAAAGCAGGTCGAACTGGGGCGTGCCTCGGACGTGGATCAGGCCGAAATGCTGGTGCGCCAGTTCGCCCCCAAAGTCGCGGATCAACAGTGGCAGCAAACCCCGCCTGCCCCCAAACCAGACCCAACGCCACAGAACACGCCAACCGACGCGTTTCTGCACACCGCGCTGGACCTGTTGCAGGGCCGTGCCCGTCAGATGCTGGCCGAGACCGACGGCGCCGCAAATGCCGATGCGATCCTTTCAACCTGTATGGACACCGTCAAGGACCTGTCCAAAACCCTTCTGGCGTCGCAAAACCGCTCGCCACAGGTGCAGGCGGCGCTGGACGGCGCGCAGGACGGCGAAGAGCTGCTGATCCTGTTTCAGCTGGAACGCGGTGAGGACGCCGCCATAGATGCGGTCACTTTACTGCTGCAACTAAAGAGAGAGATCGCCGATGACATCTCTCAGTAACCCCCGCTGTAATCACCATCGCCATTGGGCCAGATTCTCATGAACATGCAGCCACAGATCGACAGAACGACCAATATTCATGCCGCCGCGCGCCCGGCCAATCTGAACGCCGGGATGGAGCCGCTTGCCGAGCTGGCCACCCAGATGGCCGAGCTGGACGGCGCACTGGAGGCTTTGGCGGGTCAGACCGGCGACAAGGCGCAGCGCACCCTGTTGCGCCTGAACAAAGAGCTGGCCGGTTTTGAGCCCTGCATCACCCTGTTGGGACAGGTGAAATCCGGCAAGACCTCGCTGGTCAACGCGATGGGCGGCTGGGCTGACCTGCTGCCTTCGGACGTCAATCCCTGGACCTCGGTTGTGACTTCGCTGCACCTGACGCCGGGCGATGCCCGGGTTGAAACCAGTGCCCGTTTTCAGTTCATGACCGAGGCTGAATGGGACCGGTTGCTGACCAAGGGCGGTCGCATTGGCGAGATGGCGGGCCGGGCTGGGGCCGAAGGTGAGCTGGCGAAAATCCAGGCCCAGATCGAACAGATGCGCGAGCGGTCGCGCAACCGGCTGGGCCGCAAGTTCGAACTGCTGATGGGGCAGACCCATGAATACGAGTATTTCGACAAGAACCTGATCGAACGCTATATCTGCCTTGGCGATGATTTTGATCTTGAGTCGGGCATGGAGGGCGAGGACAGTCAGGGCCGGTTTGCCGATATCACCCGCTCGGCCGATCTGTATCTGAACAGCCCCACCGTGCCCATTGCTCTGTGCCTGCGCGATACTCCCGGTGTCAATGACACCTTCATGATGCGCGAACAGGTGACCATTCAGGCGATCCGCGACAGCCGCATCTGCGTGGTGGTGCTCTCTGCCAGTCAGGCGCTGACCTCGGTGGATATGGGGCTGATCCGGATGATCTCGACCCTGAAATCGCGTGAGGTGGTGATCTTTGTCAATCGCATCGACGAACTGGCGGACCCGGCCAATCAGATCCCCGAGATCGAGGCCAGCATCCGCCAGACATTAGACAGCCACCACGGACCCAAGGAGGCCGAGATCATTTTTGGCAGCGCCTATTGGGCCGGGAAAGTGCTGACCGGTGAGCTGGAGGAGATGCAGGGCGCCAGCGGTGCCGCCTTGCTGAACTGGGCCAAAGTCGGGCTTGCCGCCGCCAACCCCGATCAATCGCCGCAGGATATGGCCTGGGCACTGTCTGGCCTGCCGGAGCTGCTCCGCTCTATTTCAAACCGCATCGTCAAGGATCTGGGCGCCCCCCTGCTGGCCCGCGTTGCCAGCTCGGCCATCACCATGACCACCGGCCAACAGGCGGCCCATGCGGTGATGATCCGTGGCTCCAAACCCGGCGCGGCCCTGAACATGCGCGACATCGAAACCCGGTTCGAACAGATCGTCACCTCCCAGATGGCGGCGCTGGAGGATGAAATCGACGCGGTGTTTGACGCCTTTCGCCAGCGGGCGGACCGGGCCCATGCCACATTTGTAAACCGCGCCACCCATTCGCTGATCGACCATCTGGAACGCTGGGGCGAAGCCTGTGTTTGGGAATATGATGCCACCGGGCTGCGGCTGCTGCTGAAATCGGCCTATTCGGTGATGACCAGCCGGGTGCAGGCCACTGCCCTGGCGCGCTATGAACTGGCCGTGCAAGAGGTGGCCGGGCTGCTGTATGCAGGGTTTGGCACGGCGGTGGAGGGCATTCAGATTTCGGTACCCGAGGCGCCAACAGTGCCCTCTCCGGTAGCACTGGGTCAGACAATTGCATTGGATTTCAATGACAACTGGTGGAGTTCCTGGTGGCGGCGCACCCGGGGTTACAAGGCCTTTGTCAAAAACTTCCAACAGCTGATCTGCGGTGAAACCGAGGATTTCATGACCCAGCTCAAGCAGGTTCAGACCGCCGATACCCGCGCCAGCACCCTTGCCGGATTACAGATCTTTTTTGAGGACCAACGCAATATCTTAATGGAAATCGCCGATCACTGTCGACAGGACCAGGACGTTCAGGACCTTTTCGCCAGCCAAGGGCAACAGCAACGACAGGATATAACGCAGGCCGCGTTGACCACCCTTGGAAAATATACCGCATGACGCAGGAGACAGCCATGCCAAGCCCCGACAGCCCCCCCTCCGCCCCCCAGCGCAAGCCGCGCCTGGCGCTCATGGGCGAATTCAGCGCCGGTAAAAGCACCCTGACCAACCTGCTGGTCAGCCGACAGATCCTGCCCACCCGTGTCACCGCAACGCGGCTGCCGCCGGTGTGGATATCCTATGGCGACGACGCGGCCTTTGTGGTGGCAACCGACGGCACCCAGACGCCAGTCGCGCTAGAGGATCTTGGCGAGATCCAGATGGAGAGCACGGCGATGATACGGCTGTTCTTTCCCTCCGATGCGCTGACCCTTTGCGATCTGATCGACATGCCAGGGATTTCCGACCCAAACATGGAGCCCGAGGTCTGGCAATCGCTGATGCCCGAGGTGGACGGGGTGATCTGGTGTACCCATGCAACCCAGGCCTGGCGCCAGTCCGAGGCGGCGGTCTGGGATCATATTGCCGAGACAGTGACCGGCCCCAACATCCTGCTGGTCACTCATTTTGACAAGCTGTGCAACGACCGGGACCGCAGCCGGGTGGTGGCCCGGGTCGCTAGGGAAACCGGCGCGCTGTTCGACAGGATCTTTCCGGTGTCCCTAAGCCAGGCCCTGCAGGCGGGTGATGACATCGAGGCCTGGAAGGCCAGCGGCGCCGACAGGCTTGTTGAATTTCTGGTTGAAACGCTGCTCGACAGACCCCTGTCCACTGCGGCTGCTGCCATGGCAACCGGTGAACAGACCGCCAGTGACCGCTCCCCCGAGGAGATTATGCAGGCCGAGGTCTTTGCCATTGGTGACATTCGCGACATCGCCGAGCCGGAGCACGACGACCCAATCAACCCGGATTCTGCCCCGGCTGAGGACTATGTGGTGCCCCGCCGCGTCAAGGCCGAAAGGCGGGGACAGCGCAGGGTCGATCGTCACCCCAGATTGGCAACGCATGATGAATAAGGCGCGCCAGCCAGCCGGGCGGTGCCTCTGCGGGGGCCCCAGATGGACATAACCGCACGGCTGGATTCCCTGCGCAAGACCACTGCCGGATGTGGCCTGGTTGCCTTTGGTGATCTCGGCACCCGGCTGGTGCTGCGCAGCAGTGCTGCCGTTCAGCACCGGCAAGAATATCTGGACCAGCTCTGCGCCCAGGCCGAGCATGGGTTTCACCTGCAGGATGCCCTTGCAGCTCCGATCACCGCGCCCAGCGGTGGCGCCGCCACGGTGATCGTCGTCACGCCGCAGGAAACCCGGATATATATCCGCAGGCCCGGCGCGACAGCCTCCACCGCAAACGATGCCATTCTAGCGGTCTGTGACAATGAGCACAGCGCCCAGGCTCTGGTGGCCCCGGCAATGAGCTTGCTGAGCGACCTGTCCGAGGGGGCATGATGTCACCTTTGAACGCAGAACAATTGGCCGGACAGGACAACACCACCAGCCCCCTGCGGGCGCTTCTGATCCGGCTTTGCGCCGATGTCTCGGGGCTGCAGGGAGAGCGACGCGATGCCGCCCAGGGGCGGGCCAACCTGATGGGCAGCCTACTGGCTGAAATTGATGAGACCATATTGCCCCGGCAGTTGACCTTGTATTTTGATCAGGTCGTCGTTGCCAGATTGCGGGTCAGCCAGCGCAGGCTGCTGTCGCTTGAACTTGCCAGTGACATTGGCCCAGCGGATCACGCTGGGCTGACCTCCACTGTGCAGGTCTACGCGCAGCAACTGCACCACCTGTCGGCCAGATACCAGGGCACCGGCTTCCGGATCACCCGGCAGGTCTGTGAGACTGGCATAGAGACTGAAAGCTGCTCGGCGTCTCAACTGGCCGAAAGCCTTGCTTCGCAGCAACAGGACAGCCGGCTGGAACGGCTGCTGACCATGATCGGCGCCTCGGCTGACGCCTGGGCTTTGCAGGCTGAAACCGCCGGTCAAAACCGCAGTCACGGCCCGGCCCCATTGGCCCGCCAGCTTATGGATCTGGCCGCAACCGATCGGGCCGCAAAGCAGAAAAATGGCCACGCCCTGAGGCTGCCGGACAAGACCCCGCACTATCTGCTGCTGTCGATATCCAGTGAGATAAAGCTCATTGTCGCCTGCGACCAGACCGAGACCTTGCTGATTGCCTTACCCGTCCAGCATCTGGCAGCTGCGGATGCAGCCTGGCACATGGTTTTCTCCGCGCCGTAGCCAGCGGCCCAGCCCCCCCCTTCTCCCGACCTGATCCGACCCGAAACCTGCCTTCTGGCAGGTCCGGAAAAGGGTTTTCCGTTGACAAGGTTTGACGTCGCGCAATACCATTAGCATACGAACAACTTTTCAATCGCCCGAGGAGCAGGGATTTTGGCCTATTTCGCCCCAACCACGCTGAACGACGCGCTGGCCCTGATCGCCTCGGAGACCGTCAGCATCATTGCAGGCGGCACCGATGTCTTTCCCGCGCAGGGTCAGACCCCGTTGCAAGAAAGCCTATTGGATGTCACCCGTATCGACGGGCTGACGGGGCTGCACTGGGGCCCAGATGGGCTGCGCATCGGCGCCGCAACGCGCTGGAGCGAGATCGCCAACGCCGATCTTCCCGATGGCTTTGCCGGCTTGCAGGCGGCGGCGCGCACGGTGGGCAGCGTGCAAATCCAGAACGCGGGCACCATTGCCGGCAATATCTGCAACGCCTCTCCGGCGGCGGATGGCATGCCGCCGCTGATAACGCTGGGGGCCGAGGTCGAGATCTCCGGCCCCGATGGACCCCGCCGAATGCCGGTAGAACAGTTTGTGACCGGCCCGCGTCAGATCCAGTTGGGCGCTCGCGAACTGGTGACGGCCATTCTCATCCCGCCGCTGCCAGCCCATTGTCGCGCGGCGTTTGAGAAACTGGGCAGTCGCACATATCTGGTGATCTCCATCACCATGGTGGCGGTGGTGATTGGCTGTGATGCCATGGGCCGTATTGATTTTGCCCGCGTCGCAGTCGGCGCCTGCTCGCCGGTTGCCCAACGACTGATGGGGCTTGAGGCGGATCTGATCGGGCAAATGCCGCAGCAGGTCACGGTCAGCCCTGACCATCTGGCACCACTGGCGCCGATCACCGATATTCGCGCCGATGGCGGCTATCGGCTGGAGGCGGCGGCCGAACAAATCAAACGAGCAATTGGCAAGGCAGCGGTTTCAAATGGATAAGCAGGTCTTACACCCGATGACAGAATTTCGCCTGAACAGCCAGAATGTCAGCGTCACCCCGCTGGCCGGAGAGCGCCTGTCGCAGACCCTGCGCGAAAAACTTGGGCAGCGCGATGTCAAAGTCGGCTGTGATGCGGGTGATTGTGGGGCCTGTACGGTGCTGATCGACGGTGCGCCGGTCTGTGCCTGCCTGACCCCAACCCATCAGGCCGATGGGCGGAACGTGGAAACGCTGGCTGGGTTGGCCACTGGTGACCCGGACGCCCAGCGCCTGTCGGAGAGCTTTCAAAACCACGGGGCGGCGCAATGTGGCATATGCACCCCCGGCATGATGGTTGCGGCGGTGGCACTACTGCGCGAAACGCCGACACCGACTGATGGTCAGGTCAAGGATGCATTGGGCGGCGTGCTCTGTCGCTGCACCGGCTATCGCAAGATCATTGATGCGGTACTGGCCAGCCATGCCCAGATCCCCACCGGCGCTGAGGTGGGTGATGGTGCCGTCGGGGCCTCTATCCGGCGGCTGGATGGCGCGGCCAAGGTCAGTGGAACCGAGATGTACGGCGACGATGTTGCCCCGGCTGATGCGCTGGTGCTGCGGGTCATCCGCTCACCCTTTGCCCATGCGGGGTTTACCTTTGGTGACTTGCAGCAATGGCAGGCCCAGACCGATGGTATCGAGGCGGTGTTAACCTGCGCAGATATTCCGGGTCAGAATGTATTTGGCGTCATCCCGGATTTTGCCGACCAGCCGGTGTTTGCCGAGGGCACAGCCCGGTTCCGCGGCGAGGCCATCGCCGCCGTTGTTGGGCGCGCCGATGTCATGCAGGTCTTTGACGCCAGCACATTCCCGGTGGACTGGAGCGAATTGCCCAGCGTCGAGAGTGTGGCCACAGCGACCGCGCCGCTGGCGCCGCAACTGCATCCGGGTCGTGACAACAACCTGATGTGCAGCGGGTTTGTCCAGCAGGGAGATGCGGCGCAGGCTGCGGCAGGCGCAGATGTCTGTGTCGAGGGCCAGTTTCAGACCGGGTTTGTCGAACACGCCTATATCGAACCGGAGGCGGGCTTTGCGCAGATCATAGATGGCCGGGTCGAGGTGCACGCCTGCACCCAGGCCCCGGTGATGGATCTTGACGCGCTGGAGATCATTCTGGGCATGGACCGCAAGGATATCCGCATCCTGCCCACCGAAGTCGGTGGTGGTTTTGGCTCAAAGCTGGATCTGTCGGTGCAGCCCTATCTGGCGCTGGCGGCACTGCGCACGGGGCGGCCGGTGCGGATCACCTATAGCCGCTCGGAATCGATGCAATCGACCACCAAACGGCATCCCTCAAACATTCAGCTGAAAATCGGCGCCAACCGGGATGGGCGCATTCAGGGCTTTGACTTTTCCGGCGATTTCAACACCGGCGCCTATGCCAGTTGGGGCCCAACCGTATCCAACCGGGTGCCGGTGCACGCCTCTGGCCCCTACCGCATCCCGAACTACCGGGCCGAGGCGCGGGCGATCCACACCCATAACCCGCCGTCAGGTGCCTTTCGTGGTTTCGGAGTCCCCCAGGCCGCCATCGCTCAGGAAAGTCTGTTTGACGAATTGGCGGATAAGCTGGGCATCGACCGGCTGCAATTTCGCCTGCTGAATGCGCTGGAGGACAACGCCCCCACGGTCTGTGGTCAGGTGTTTGAACAAGGTGTTGGGGTCAAGGCCTGCCTATCAGCGCTGCAACCGGCCTGGGAGGTTGAGCGCGCAGCGGCAGCCACGTTTAATGCGGTCAACAAGACCCATAAGCGCGGCGTCGGCATCGCTGCCGGCTGGTATGGCTGCGGCAATACCTCGCTGCCCAATCCCTCGACCATCAAATCGGGCATCCGGCCTGATGGCACCGTGGTGCTGCATCAGGGCGCGATGGATATCGGTCAGGGGGCCAATACGGTGATCACCCAGATCTTTGCCACCGCCCTGGGCATTCCGGTGCGCCAGATCCAGCGGATTGGCGCCGACACCGATGTCACCCCGGATGCGGGCAAGACCTCGGCCTCGCGCCAGACCTATGTGTCGGGCAATGCTGCAAGGCTGTCCGGTCTGGCCCTGCACGCTGCGATCCTGAAGCGGGTCAATGCCAGTGATGGCGCCAAGCTGGAGTTTAGCACTGGAACAATCCGGGTTATCGACGGCGCCAGCGAACACCGGATCAACCTGTCGGCGCTGTCGCATGACGGCGAGGGCTATGTATTTCGCGCCGAGGAGACCTATGATCCCCCCACCAAACCGCTGGATGCAAACGGTCAGGGCAGCCCTTATGCGCAGTTTGGCTATTGTGCGCAGCTGGTGGTGGTCGAGGTGGACAGCCTGCTGGGCACGGTGACGCCAATCCGGTTTGTCGCCGCCCATGACGTGGGCAAGGCAATCAATCCAATGCTGGTCGAGGGTCAGGTCGAGGGCGGCATTGCCCAGGGCCTGGGCATGGCCCTGATGGAGGAATACATTCCGGGCCGCACCGAAAACCTGCATGATTACCTGATCCCCACCATCGGCGATGTGCCGCCAATTGAAACGATCATTGTCGAGGTCCCGGACGCCCATGGCCCCTACGGTGCCAAGGGGCTGGGTGAGCATGTGCTGATCCCCACGGCTCCGGCCATTCTGAACGCCATCAAAGACGCCGTGGGCGTGCGACTGACACAGGTTCCCGCCACTCCCGCGCGTGTTCGGGCCGCAATCAAGGACTTGACCGATGGCAACTGAACGCATGACCCCCGCCAAAATCCGCTGTGACGCCTGCCCGGTGATGTGTTTCATCGCCGAGGGCAAAATCGGCGCCTGTGACCGCTATGCCAACCACGGCGGCGATCTGGTGCGGCTGGACCCGCTGACCATCATTGAAAACACCAGCCACAAGCTGGTGCCGTTTATGAAGGACAGCATGCCCGAGGACTGGGACGGAAATATCGTTCAGGGTGATCGCCCCTTTGTCACCGCCGTCGGCGCTGGCACCACCTATCCCGACTACAAACCGGCGCCGTTCATCGTCAGTCAGGAAATTGATGGCGTCGATATGGTCACCGTGGTGACCGAAGGCATCTTCTCGTACTGCGGGGTGAAGGTGAAGATCGACACCGACCGCCACATTGGTCATGAGCGCGACGTGGTGCGGGTGGGCGGCGAGCCGATCGGTCATGTGATGACCAGCGAATACGGATCAAAAATGCTGTCACTGGGCGGCGTCGAGCACCTGACCGGCGGCAGCAAGAAAGAAGGCCGGATGACCTGTGATGCGCTGCTGCGCCTGTGCAACCGCGAACCGGTAGAGATGCAGATCGGCGAAGAGGATCACACAACGACCCTGGTGGTTGAGGCTGGCAAGCCGCCACTGGTCAACGGCATGGAAGAGAAACTGATGCGGGTGGGTTGTGGATCGGCGACCATCGGCATGTTCCCCAAGCAATGGGTTGGCCATGTGGACGAGGTGGTGGTGGTGGATGACCATATCACCGGCGTGTTGTCCGAACACCAGACCGGCAAGATGCTGGAGGTGGCGCCGACCGGCATCAAGATCAAGGGCCGCAAATCTACCCCCGGTCGCTATTTTCAGGTGGCCAAACCCGGCACCGGTTGGGGCGGCACCGATATCGAGGACCCGCTGACCATTCTCGGCCCCTTCAACCCCAAGATCGCCTGGGAGGGTCTGAGCCTGCTGATGGTCTCTACCACCGGCGAGCAGTTTGGCTATTTTGTGCTGGACGCCGACCTGATGCCGCAACCAGCCGAGATCCCTGCCCGGCTCAAGGCCTCGGCGGATCTGATTGCTGAGAACTGTGAGCCCTCAATCTGTTCGGTGCTGTTCATGGGCGGCGCCGGTGGCAGCCTGCGCGCCGGGGTGACGGAAAACCCGGTGCGGCTGACCCGCTCGGTCAAGGACTCGCTGACCTTTGTGTCCTGCGGCGGTGCCGAGAGCTATGTCTGGCCCGGCGGCGGCATCACCGTGATGGTGGATGTGCTGGATATGCCCACCGGATCATTTGGCTATGTGCCCACCCCGGCGCTGGTGGCACCGATTGAATTCACCATGCGGGTGGCCGATTACGCCACTCTGGGCGGCCATATGGATGAGATCAAAAAGGTCTCGTCCATCGTGTCGGCTGAGACCCGCAAGATTGCGCAGCGTGACAGCCAGCCGGACCCGATGGACCGTACCAATTATCGCTGGGCAAAGGAACGCCGCTGATGCCTCCCGTCGCCCGTATCCTGTCCTGCGGCACCCGGTTGCATTTGCAACATGGGCCGATTGATCTGGTGATCGGCGCGGATGGGGATCGGGCAACGGCTTTTGCCGCGGCTGAGGCGCGG
Source organism: Parasedimentitalea psychrophila (assembly GCF_030285785.1). NCBI lineage: Bacteria > Pseudomonadati > Pseudomonadota > Alphaproteobacteria > Rhodobacterales > Paracoccaceae > Parasedimentitalea > Parasedimentitalea psychrophila. Next base: position 549,192 of record NZ_CP127247.1, read on the forward strand.
TTTGCAACTGTGCTGGAGGAGCTGGTCACCGAGTTGCCGCTGTTGAAATCGCAGCTTTTCGCCAAGTCTCCCCGCCCCAAGGGTGGCATCGCCCAGATCATGGATCGCGCCACGCGGCCCCATTGCAGTGCCTTCATCACCCCGATGGCGGCGGTGGCCGGGGCGGTGGCGGACACGGTTTTGGCCGCAATGCGCGTGGCCACGCCGCTACAGCGGGCCTATGTCAACAATGGCGGCGATATCGCCCTGCACCTAAGCCCCGGACAAAGCTTTGCAACGGCCATGATGGATCATCAAGGGTATGATCTTGGCCGTATCGAGATCACCCATGCGGACGGGATCGGCGGCATCGCCACCTCAGGCCGGCATGGCCGCAGCCTGTCGCTGGGCATTGCCGATAGTGTCACGGTGCTGGCCGCCAGCGCCGCACAGGCGGATGCCGCCGCCACCCTGATCGCCAATGCGGTGGACCTGCCCGGTCATCCCGCCATTCACCGCCTTGCCGCCGACCAGTTGCAAAGCGACAGCGATCTGGGCGACCAGCCGGTGGTCACCCAGTGTCAGCCGCTCTCAGCCACCGAAATCCACACCGCCCTGCAAGCCGGCGCCCATCGGGGCTTGGACATGATGCACTCCGGCCATATCATTGCCGCAGCTTTGTTTTTGCAGGGCGACAGCAGGTTGATTGGCCACACCGGTTTCACCCCATCCATTAGGACGCAGTTATATGCCTGATTTACAAATCCGAAAGATCATCTCATCCCGCGAAGAGGTCTACCACGAAGGCGGCCCGGTCGCCGCGACCCCGCTGTTGCGCGGGGCTATTCTGGCGGTGATCAAGAACCCCTTTGCCGGCCGCTATGAGCCCGAGATCCAGGGCTTCATGGAAGACCTGAAACCACTGGGACTGGAGATGGCGCAGCGGCTGCTCGACATGTTGGGCGGCGCCGACAAGATCCAGGGCTATGGCAAGGGATCGCTGGTTGGCGAAGGCGGCGAGCTGGAGCATGGCGCCCTGTGGCATGCGCCGGGGGGCTATGCCATGCGCCAGCTGCTGGGCAGCGCCAACGCCATTGTGCCATCGTCGAAAAAGGTCGGCGGCGTCGGCGCCCGGCTGGATGTGCCGATCACCCATATCAACGCCGCCTATGTGCGCAGCCATTTTGATTCAATGGAGGTCGGTTGCAACGATGCGCCCCGCGCGGGTGAGCTGGCATTTGCCCTGGTGATGACAACTGGTCCAAGGGTGCATTCGCGCTCTGGCGGGTTGGAGGCCTGGGACATCAAGGGTGAGGATGGATTACGATGAGTGTAAAAATTCGCAAAATCGCGGTGAATGTCGAGGAAATCCATTCCGAGATCGGCCGGGTGATCAACCCGGTGACCCGCAAGGCGGTGGCGGTGGCGGTGATCGAGAACCCCTTTGCCGGGCAGTATCACGAAGATCTGTCAGACCTGATGGAGATCGGTGCCGAGCTGGGCGGCTTGCTGGGGGCCAAATGTGTCGAGGCGCTGGGGATCACCCCGGAGCAGGCCGAGAGCTATGGCAAATCGGCAATGGTTGGCGAGAACGGCGAGCTGGAACATGCGGCGGCCATTCTGCATCCCAAACTGGGCGCACCGCTACGGGCGGCAGTTGAAAAAGGCGCCGCGCTGGTGCCGTCGTCGAAAAAGATGGGCAGCCCCGGTCAGGTGCTGGATGTGCCGCTGGGCCATAAGGATGCGGCCTACGTGCGCAGCCATTTCGACGCCATCGAAGTGCGCCTGAACGATGCGCCTCGGGCCAATGAAATCATGGTTGCGGTTGCTGTCACCGACAGTGGTCGCCCATTGCCCCGGGTGGGCGGGCTGACCAGCACAGAGGCCATTGGCAAGGACGGGCTAAAGTAGACAGGACTTGCAAGATCACGGGGAGAGAGCGGCCACCATCGCCGCGACCTCTGCGTGATCGACATTGCCCGTCGGCCTCATTCGTACTAACACGAATAAAATTCGGGAATGAAAAGAGCAAAAATGGCCAAGCCTACCCCAGACAGCCAAGACGATTACATCCTGGATGATCAGGTTGGCTATCTTATGCGTCAGGCCAGCCAGAAACATGCGGCGATCTATCAATCCCATGCGTTACAAGGGCTTACCGCAACTCAATTCGCCGCGCTGACCCGCCTGCACGAGCAGGGAAAATGCTCGCAGAACCAGTTGGGCCGGTTGGCGTCAATGGACGTTGCCACCATCAAGGGAGTCGTGGATCGGCTTCGCAAAAAAGGCTACGCGAATGTCGAGGCCGACCCGAACGACAAGCGGCGCAGTCTGATTTCGCTGACGGCACAGGGCCGCCAGCTGATCGAGGAGATGTTCCCGGTGGCCCATCGCATCACCGCCGAGACTCTGGCGCCGCTGACCGCCGCCGAACAGCAAAAACTGTTAAAGCTGCTGCGCAAACTGTCCTGAGGGCCTAAACAGCGCCCATTGGTTGCCAGTTCGCCCGGTGGCAAGCCGGGCAGCGCCCGACCCTCCCCACGGGAGGGCGCTTTGCACCCACCCAGGGTCAGGCGCTACCCTTGGATTATTGCACCAAAACCTCGGGCAGCCGGGTTGCCGGCGGCGTATTGCGACTGCGCTGGCTGCGCACGACGCCGTCGATGATGGTCATGCCCACACCCGGTAGATTGCCCAACTGAACCGATTCCAGCATGGTTTTGCCCGGCGCATGCTGGGCCTGATCCATCAGCACAAAATCGGCACAATAGCCCTGTTCGATCAAGCCGGTGTCCAGCTCGCGCTGGCGCGAAGTATTGCCATTGGCAAAGCAAAAGGCGATTTCGGCCGGGACATTGCCCAGTGACGACAGCATTGCCACCATGCGCAGGATGCCCAGCGGCTGCACCCCTGACCCGGCAGGACCGTCGGTGCCAAGGATGATGCGGTCCATCACCTTCAGCTCACGCGCGGTGTTCAGGGTCAGCAGTGCGGCACGTTCATTGCCGTTGTGGACAATTTCCAGCCCTGCGGTGCAGCCTTCGCACAGGCACATGATCTGATCATCCGGCAGCGCGGTGTGGCCGCCGTTGATGTGACCGATGATATCGGTGCCGGTTTCCAGCACCATGTCGGCGTCAATCAGCCCCGAACCGGGGATCGAGGGGCCGCCGGTGTGGATGGTCGATTGAATGCCGTATTTACGGGCCCAGTCCACCATCTGCTTGGCGGTCTTGCCATCCTTGACGGTGCCCAGCCCCACCTCGCCCAGCAGGGTGACACCGGCGTCGGCCAGATCCTTGAAATCCTGCTCCACCATACCGTGTTCGATCACCGGCGCGCCGGCCATCACCTTCATTCCTGAGGGGCGGAAATTCTCGTACCAGCGCTGCGCCGCAATCGCCATCGCCTTGAGCCCGACAATATCCCGGGGGCGGCCCGGCATATGCACTTCGCCCGCCGAAATCAGCGTGGTGACGCCGCCGTGCAGGGTCGAATCAATCCAGTTAACCTGTTGTTGGCGCGGTGTATAATCGCCCACCACCGGGTGAATGTGACTGTCGATCAAGCCCGGCGCCAGCGCCACACCATGGGCATCGACAACCAAAGTGGCATCATCGGTATCCAGGTCTTTCTCATAGCCCCATTCATGAATTTTACCATCAATGGCAATCATGCAGTCGCCGTCGAGTATCGGTTGCTCCATCTTGCCAGACAGCAGTAAACCAATATTTTTAATGACAAGTTTCTCGGTCATGGCCAGGGTCTCCAGGGTGTGATTTATTCATTTGTATGCTAACGTATCTCCTTTGGGCGTCAAGCCCGTTAGATCGCGAAAACAAAGGCCCGATGGCAAGACGCTGTACAGGTTTCCATCCGCCTGACTATAAGACTGGCATCCATATGACTTATACTTTTCCAAGGTTCAGACCCATCTCACCCACATTTCCCGGACTATTGATCGCTGCCTGCCTTGGTTGGTTTTGGCAATCGCAACCCGCTCAGGCGCATGCCTCGGAGCAGGCGCTGGTACTGTTGCTGCCTACCAACCTGTATATTCTGGCCGGCTGCGCGGCGGTTGTGGCCTCGATCCTGGGGGTGGCGCTGCTCTCGGAGGCGCGATTGCTGGCGGCGTTCAAACCGCTGTCGCTGTTAAGCGTCAAACTGCCCGGATCTGTGACACATGTGATCAGCATTGTGTCGATGACATTTCTGTTTGCGATCAGCGCAATCGGAGCCTTTGGCACCCATGATCCGCTGAACAACCTGTTTTCGCTGACCATCTGGGCCATTTGGTGGGTCGGGCTGGTGGTGGCGCATGGGGTGTTGGGCAATCTGTGGCATGCCCTGAACCCCTGGACCGGGCTGTATCATATCCTGCTCGGCTATCAGTCGGCGCCGCCGGTTCTGAGGTTGCCAAGGGCCTGCGGGTACTGGATTGCGGTGCTGGTGTTTCTGGCGTTCGGCGCCTTTGAGATCGCCGATCCGGCCCCGGATGACCCGGTGCGGCTGACCAAATTCGTGCTGGGCTATTGGCTGTTCACCTTTTTCGGCATGATGCTGTTTGGCGCCAGAATCTGGCTGTCGCGCTGTGAGCCGTTCACCATTCTGTTCCGGCTGATCGCGGCGATCTCGCCCGTGCGCTGGCTGCCGCGCCTATCCATCGGCCTGCCCGGCTGGTCGATCTTCTCGCTGAGCAAGCCCCCGGTCAGCCTGGCGGTATTCTGCCTGATCCTATTGGGAGTCGGCAGCTTTGACGGGCTAAAGGAGAGCTTTTGGTGGCTGGCCAAAATCGGGGTGAACCCGCTGATGTTCCCCGGAAAATCAGCGATCTTCTGGCCCTCGGTCATCGGATTGCTGGCGCTGAATGCCGCACTGGTCTGCGTCTTTGCAGCGGTGGTCTACATCGGCAGCCGCGCCGCAAACGCCCGCCTTGTGCCAAAAGACCGGGTGCCCTTTGTCACTGCGTTTTGCTGGCTTTCCCTTTCGATCATTCCGATTGCACTGGGCTATCATTTTGCCCATTTTTTCATCTATTTTCTGGTCAACGGCCAATACGCTCTGCTGGCGCTGAGCGACCCCTTGACCCATGGTGCGAATTATCTGGGACTGGCGAAGACGCAGGTGACAACCGGGTTTCTGAAAACAAAAGACAGTGTTCAGGTGGTCTTTTTCATTCAGGCCGCAGCTGTGGTAGTGTCGCATGTGGTGTCAGTTCTGATCGCGCATGGCCTGACCGCCCGGCTATATCAGAGCAAGCGAGCAACCCTGATCAGCCAGATTCCACTGGCGATTTTCATGATCCTATATACGTTTTTTGGCCTCTGGCTGCTGGCCACTCCGCGCGGCATGTGACGGCAAAGCCAAACTTCACCGGAAAAAACTCTGGACAAGTCATTTGTATACACACAATATGATTTTAATGCACCTTGCGTAACGGTGCACCACTGGGAGGTGAAAAATAATGGTAACGAAACCGGAATCCAAATTTACCCGTCGCGGAGTGTTGAAAACATTGGCCGCTGGAACGGGCGCCATTGCGGCCACCAGCGTCCTGCCCGGCCTGTCTGGCTTTGCCCAGGCGCAGAGCTCGGCCCCGATCAAGATCGGCTTTCAGGTGCATCGCACCGGCATCGGCGCTGCTTATGGTCGCTGGTACAACCGCACCTCGCAGGCTGCGGTGAAACGCATCAACGATATGGGTGGCATCAATGGCCGTCCGGTCGAGTTGGTCGCCGAAGACGACGGCACCGACCCCAAGCGCGGCGCCGAGGTTATCGAGAAATTCGCAACCCAGCATGAATGCGACATCGCCTTTGGCACCCTGTTCAGCCATGTTGTCTATGGCTCGGCCCCGCGCGCAGGCGAGCTGAAGCTGCCGTATTTTGTGGTCTCTGAAGGCCACCACGTCGCCAGTGGCAAGCTGAACCGCTACACTCTGCAACCCGGCATCACCGATGTGAAAAGCCAGGTGCAGGCGATGGCGCCGTTTGTCGCTAATAATCTGGGCAAGAAGGTCACCATGATCTTCCCCGATTTTGCCTTTGGCCATGATCACCGTGATTTCTTTACCGCCGCAATCGAGGCCCAGGGTGGTCAGGTGGTCGAGAGCATCGCCATTCCACCGACCGAAACCTCGTTCAGCAAGTATTTCCCGCGTATCCCGCGTGAAACCGAAGTGATCTATCACGTCATGGTCGGCCCCGCTGTGCTGACATTCGTCAAAGAGCTGGGTGAATTCTTTGGTCCCAACAGCCCTGAGATCTTTGGCTTTATCGACAGTCTTGAGGCGGTGGATCTGAAAAGCCCCGGACTTGAGTTCCTCGAAGGCACCTATTTCTGGGAGGGCAACCCGCGCAATGCGCAGGCCGACCAGAGCAGCCATGATGCGGCCTACCGGGCTGCCGTGGGCGTCGATGACAATGGCGCCTCGGTGGAGGATGCGCAGGATGTATCGACCTATTCCCACATGTTCGGCTGCTGGGAGACCCTGAACGTCATCAAGCGCGGCATGGAGACGGCCAATTATCAGGGACCGGCGGATCGCCAAAAACTGATTGAGGCGGTTGAGGCAATGTCGGACATGCCGCTGTCGGATGATCATCCGCAGGGCGCCAAACGGTTCAACGGCAAGACCCACCAGACCTTTGGCCATCAGTATATCTCAAAGGTATCCGATGGTAAGCTGGTGGTCGAGCACACCACCTCGATTGAGGACGGGCTGTACGAAGACGAGGTGGATTACACCACCCAGTCGTTCTAACACCACTTTTAGTCTGCAAAAACAGGACCGCGCCGACCCTTGAGGAGGCGCGGTCCGGCCTATCGGCCAGGCAATACAACTCTTTAAACCGAGGTTATAACTCATGGACTTTGGTCCTCACTTACTGCTGGCCTCACTTGAAGGCGCTGTGACGGCGGCCATTCTGGCCCTGACGGCCATGGGGCTGAGCATTGTGTTTGGCGTCATGCGCGTCGTCAATGTGGCACATGGAGAATTCTACATGCTGGGCGCGGTGATCGCCTGGTGGGTGACCTCGCTAATTGGTGGCCATCCGGCGATTGGCTTTATCCTGGCGCTGGGGATCGCACCGCTGGTGGTGGGTCTGTTGGCCGCTGCTGCTGACAAGCTGATCCTGCAAAAGATCAACTATGACCCCGACCGCACCATCGTGGCGACGATCGGGCTGATGTATATCATCCAGCAGACCACGCTGATGACATTTGGCCCCGATGCCCGCCCGGTGCAGCCGCCGTTCAACACCCGCCTTGCCCTGCCTTGGTTTGAGTACGGCGAAAGCGGCTTTGCCATGGTCTGGCCCTGGGGGCTCAGCATCACCAGTTACAAATTATTCGTGATCGTCGCGGCGGTGGCTATCCTGACCACCCTGTGGTTGCTGATCACCCGCAGCAAGGTCGGCTTGATCATGCGCGCCACACAATTGGACAGCGAAACCGCGCTGGCCTTTGGGGTGCCGGTGGACCGGGTCTATATGTGGGTGTTTGGCTTGGGTGCCGGACTGGCCGCCGTAGGAGCGGTGCTGGTGGTGCCAATTCAGCAGGCGCATTACCTGATGGGGCATGACCCGCTGCTGCTGGCCTTCATCACCGTGATCATCGGCGGTCTGGGCAGTCTGCCCGGCACCATTATTGCCGCCATTCTGATCGGCATGAGCGACGGCATCATCTCAGTCTTCTTTTCGCCGACGCTGGCCAAGATCATCGCAACACTGTTGGTGGCCATGGTGTTGGCGTTTCGCCCGCAGGGTCTGTTGGGGAGGTCAGCACATTGACCGATACCCAGCGTTCCAACCTGCTGCATCTGGGGGTGATTGCCCTGCTGGCAGCGGCGTTTTTCATTCTGCCCGCCTATCACGTCGGCAACCTGTCGCGCATCATGGTGCTGGCGGTCTATGCCATCGGCTATAATTTCCTGTTTGGCTATACCGGCCTGCTTAGCCTTGGCCATGCGTTGTTCTTTGCCGCAGGCATGTACGGCCTAGGCCTGTCGATGGAGCTGTTCGATCTGACCTCAGCCCCGGCGCTGGCGGTTGGGCTGGCCTCGGCGCTGGTGGTGTCAGCGGTGATCGGCTTTCTGGCGCTGCGCACCAGTGGCGTGTCCTTCATGATCGTGACGCTAATGTTTGCCCAAGCCGGATATCTGTCGATCCTGTATTTTGGCAGCTACACACGTGGCGACGAAGGCTTTGTCATTCCGCAGGCCGAGCGGGTGATGTTCGGGGTGGATCTAAGCCAGGACACCACCCGCTATTTCGCCGCACTGCTGCTGTTTTCGATCTGCTTTCTCGCCGTTGCCCGATTGGTGCAATCGCCATTTGGCCGCACCCTGATTGCGATCCGCGAGAACGAGGAACGGGCCCGGATGCTGGGCTATAACACAGTCGCGCACAAGCTGAAGGCGGTGATCATCTCGGGCACCATATCGGGCCTTGCGGGTGCGGCATATGCGCTTCTGTTTGGCTATGCCGGAGCGACCTTTGCCACCGTGCAATATTCGATCTTTCCGCTGCTCTGGGTGTTGCTGGGGGGGGCTGGCACCACCATCGGGCCGCTGATCGGTGTCATCTTCATGTTCTATCTGATTGATTTGAGCAGTTCGATCACCTCGGCCTATATGCTGATTGCCGGCGTTGTGCTGGTGCTGTTGACGCTGTTTGCGCCGCAGGGACTGGCGGGCGAACTCAGGAAGCGAGTGTTCAAATGGATGCCATGAATATCCTGTCGACCAAGGGCCTGACCAAGGCCTATGGGGGCATCAAGGCCAATACAGACATCGACTTTGTCCTGCCTCGCGGCAAGACCATGGCGCTGATCGGCCCCAATGGTGCGGGCAAATCGACCTTTGTCGGCATGCTCTGTGGCCGCATATCAGCCACCAGTGGTGATGTGTTCTTTGAGGGGCAGAATATCAATGCCCTTGCGGCGCATCAGCGGATCTCGCTGGGCATTGCCTATACCTTCCAGATCACCTCGGTCTTTGCCGGGCTGACGTTGCATGAAAACGTCGCACTGGCGGCGCGCCGCAGGTTGGGCGCGGATGCCGCGGCGGTGAATGCCAAGGTGGCGGATGTTTTGGCGCGGGTGGGATTGACCGACCGCGCCGAGCAGATTGCCGGCGATCTGAGTTATGGCCATCAGCGCCTGCTGGAAATCGCCATGGGACTGGCGCAGGACCCGCGATTGTTCATTCTGGACGAACCCACCCAAGGGCTGGCGGATTCCGAGGTGGCCGATTTCATCGCGCTGATCAATGCGCTGGCGGGGGAAACCACCATCCTGCTGATCGAACATAACATGGATGTGGTGATGCAGACCGCGGCCTATATCACGGTGCTGAACGGCGGCGAGATCCTGGCGGCGGGCACCCCCGACGAAATCCACGCAAACGAGGCGGTGCAAGCGGCCTATCTGGGGACCACCACCAATGCTTGAAATCAATGACATTCAGGTTGCCTATGGCCGGGTGCAGGCGCTGTTTGGTGTATCTCTGACCGCCAAACCGGGCGAGATCCTGTGTATTCTGGGCCGCAATGGGGCTGGCAAGACAACCATCATGAAATCCATCATGGGGCTGCTGCCGCTAATGTCGGGCAGCATCCATCTGGACGGCGAAGAGATCAGCGCCCTGCCCCCCCATAAGATCCCCACCCGGCGGGTTGGCTATGTACCACAGGGGCGGCGGTTGTTTTCCGAGCTGACCGTGGCTGAGAACATCGAGATGGGCATGATGACCTGCAAATCAGATGAGGACACCCGCGAATGGGTGCTCGACATCTTTCCCCGCCTGCGTGAACGGTTGCAGCAACAGGCCAGCACCCTGTCGGGGGGGGAACAGCAGATGCTGGCAACCGCCCGCGCCCTGTGTTTGCGGCCAAAGGTCTTGCTGCTGGATGAGCCGACCGAAGGCTTGCAGCCCTCGATGATTGAGCAGATCCGGCAGGTTGTGGTGCGCATGCGCGACGACGGTGTTGCGGTCATTTTGGTGGAGCAACGGGTGGATGCGGTGTTGTCGATTGCCGACAAGGTGGCGTTTATCGAACATGGCCAGACCCGCGAGATGCTGGAGGCCGCAGAGCTGCGCGCTGATCCGCAGAAAATCCACCAATATCTGGGGGTTTGAGCCGCCCCGCATTTAACGCATAATCCAGTAGCCCACTTGCCAGCCCTCATGTGACAGCGCTAAAACCCTGACATATTAGAGTTTTGCGGGCAGGTATTTGATGGACATGACAGCATATTTCTTCGTCTTTGCGATCCCTGCGGTAATATTTGCCGGCATCAGCAAGGGCGGGTTTGGATCCGGCGCGGCCTTTGCCTCATCTTCGTTTCTGGCGATCATTCTTGAGCCGGGCTTTGCGCTGGCGCTGATGTTGCCGCTGCTGATGCTGGTCGATCTGGCCTCGCTGAAACCCTATTGGGGCCGCTGGAATTTGCGCGACTCAGCCTTGTTGCTGGTCGGTGGTCTGCCCGGTGTGATGCTGGGAACACTGCTGTACCGGGCCGTGAACGCCGATGCCATGCGGGTGATGATCGGGGTGATCTCGGTTGGCTTTGTCGTCTGGCAGATGTCGACCAACCTGCGAAAAAATCTGGTCGATCGCCCGCCGATGCCGGAATGGGCCGGGGCGCTGGCCGGGGTTGTCGCCGGTTTCACCAGTTTTGTCAGCCATGCAGGTGGCCCACCGGCGGCGGTCTATATGCTGGGGCGTAGGATGAGCAAGACCGAGTATCAGGCCTCGACCGTGCTGGTGTTTGGAGTGCTGAACTCGGCCAAACTCATCCCTTACGGGTTTCTTGGCCTGTTCACCCTGGAAACCCTGCAACTGGATCTGATCCTGGCGCCCTTTGCGCTGATCGGCGCCTGGATTGGCGTCAACCTGCACCACAAGATGCCCGAAAAGGCGTTTTTTGCGCTGACCTATGTTCTGCTGACCTGCACCGGCGTCAAACTGATCTGGGATGGGCTGACCTAGCCCCCCGCCGCCGCAGGTCACCGATGGTCACCGATGGTCATTGCCACTTTCGGCTCTAAAGCCTTCAAAAACACGGTTAATATTTTCGGTATGTCAGAAACGCATGGCCGAGTTTCCGAGACAACACTGGTGGATGCTGCAGCCGCAGCATAGATCTGCGTCAACAGAGTTTGAACATATTCAGGAGTAAGCTCCAATGGCTATCGCAGCAACAACACAGGCCGTTTCAACCGGCTCCCCACTTGCCGCTCTCAAGCGCGGTCTGACCGCCTTTTTCAAGGGTCTTGCCGATATGGCCGAGGCCAACCCCCGGTATTTACAGATCCAGAAGCTGCAGGCGCTCAGCGACGCGCAGCTGGCGAAAAAAGGTCTGAAGCGCGATGACATCGTGATGCATGTGTTTGGTCACTGGATGTAAGACCCCATCCCGGGGCGCCAGTATCGGCGCCTCGTCGATGATCACCCGTGCCGACCACCCCTGTCAGGCCCACTGTCGGCCGCCGGTGGACCGGCGGCAAAATGGATAGCAGTTGATCGGGTGTCGTGTTCTGTGTCGGCCTGACGGCCAACACAGCTTTATCTGAAAATGCAGACCCTGGCGGGTTCAGCAGTCACCGCCCGAGCAAAGCTGATCCTTGACCAGTGGCCCGACTTTGCCAAAATCCATCTGGCCGGTGTATTTCGATTTCAGCGCCCCCATGACCTTGCCCATGTCGCGGATCGAATTGGCACCGGTGCTGGCAACCGCCGCCCGAATGGCATCCCGCACCTCAGACTCGGCCAATTGCTTGGGCAGAAACTCTTCGATGATGGCGATTTCCTCAAGCTCTCGCTCGGCCAGATCCAAACGACCGCCTTCTTCGTAGGCGCGGGCACTTTCGTTGCGCTGTTTGGTCATCTTGCTGAGAATCGCCAGAATGTCGCTGTCGGCGATGGTGATCTCTTCGCCATCCCCCCGCGCGGCAATTTCCATGTCCTTGATCGCAGCAGTGATCAGACGCAGGGTAGCCAGGCGGCTTGCAGCCCGATCCTTCATTGCCTGCTTCAGAGCCGTGGTGACCCGTGTGCGCATATCCATTGTGTTTTCCATCCCCATGGCGTTGGAACCCATAGCCTTACCCAATCAACTGACAGGAGACAAGACCACCCGATCAAACCTGACGCCATGAAACCCATGACCGCGGCAGATTAGGCCGGGCTTGACCCGACTGAGCCCTGCCCTTAAGAACCCATGAATTTATCCCACATGGAGACTCGCGCAATGGCCGATACCGCCCCGTCCAAGCCCACCGCATGCCTGGCAATGGCCGATGGTACAGTGTTTTATGGCGCAGGTTTTGGTGCCACCGGACAAACCGTCGCCGAGCTCTGCTTTAACACGGCTATGACCGGTTATCAGGAGATCATGACGGACCCGTCTTATGCCGGTCAGATCGTCACCTTCACCTTCCCGCATATCGGCAATACCGGTGTGACCCCGGAAGACGACGAAACGGGCAACCCGGTGGCCGCGGGTATGGTGGTCAAATGGGACCCGACCCTGGCCAGCAACTGGCGCAGCACCGAGGAATTGAAGGACTGGCTGACCCGCACCGGGCGCATTGCCATTGGCGGCATCGACACCCGCCGCCTGACCCGTGCGATTCGCCAGCAGGGCGCGCCGCATGTGGCGCTGGCGCATGACCCCGACGGCAATTTCGATGTCGAGGCACTGGTGGCCTCTGCCCGCGCATGGTCAGGGTTGGAAGGCATGGATCTGGCCAAGGACGTGACCTGTGCGCAGAGCTATCGCTGGGACGAAATGCGTTGGGCCTGGCCTGACGGCTTCCCCAAGCAGAGTGCTGCCAAGCACAAGGTTGTCGCCATCGATTATGGTGCCAAGCGCAATATCCTGCGCTGCCTTGCCTCGGCTGGCTGTGATGTCACCGTGCTACCCGCCAGTGCCAGTGCCGAAGAGATTCTGGCGCATAACCCCGATGGTGTGTTCCTGTCCAACGGCCCTGGTGATCCGGCCGCAACCGGCGAATATGCGGTGCCGATGATCAAGACCATTCTCGACACCACCGAGCTGCCGGTGTTTGGCATTTGTCTGGGTCACCAGATGCTGGCGCTGGCGCTGGGGGCCAAGACCGTGAAGATGAACCACGGCCACCACGGCGCCAACCACCCGGTCAAGGAATACGCGACTGGCAAGGTCGAGATCACCTCGATGAACCACGGGTTTGCGGTAGACGCCCAGACCCTGCCCGACGGCGTTGAGGAAACCCATGTATCGCTGTTCGACGGCTCTAACTGTGGCATCCGTCTGGCCGACCGCCCGGTGTTCTCGGTGCAGCAGCACCCCGAGGCCAGCCCCGGCCCGCAGGACAGTTTTTACCTGTTTGAGCGCTTTGCCGAGGCGATGGCCGCCCGCAAAGCGGCGGTGGCGTAAACCTAGGGTAAAACCCCGCAAAGGGTCCGGTCGGTTAATCGACCGTTAACCACCGCCGCCGAGGCTGTCTGACAGTTAACAATGGCGGTGGTGCAATGCCTGATGAGTCGGTTGTTTTTCGTGATCCGCAGCCACTACATCCGCCGCAGTTGCGCCGCCGCCTTGGCCGTCACCTTGTTGACGCCCGGGCGATCCGAGATACCGATTTGCTGCGGGCGCTGGTGTTGCAACGCCACCAGGACGCGCCGCTTGGCCATATTCTGATAAGTCAGGGCTGGGCCGATCCGGATCAGGTGCTTGAGGCGCTGTCGCAACAACAGGGCCTGCAACGGGTCGATCTTTCAGACATCACCGCAGACTCTCGGCTGCTAAACCGCAAGCCGGCGCAATTCTGGCTCAAGCACCGGGCCGTTCCGTGGACGTATAGTGGCTCGCAACTTGTCGTGGCCATTGCCCACCCCGAGCACTTTGAAACCTTAAAGACTGCCCTGCGCGGCAGTTTCGATTCCATCCGACCAGTGCTGGCGGCTGAGGACCAGGTCACCGCGTTCCTGACCGCGCATTTTCGCAAGGAATTGGCATTGGCGGCCAGCACCCGTGTGCCGCTGCAAGACAGCAGCCGCCACTGGCACACCAGCAACCGCCCATTGCGGCCCCTGATGTTGTTGGTCGCACTCGCCGGGCTAACGGGGTTTGCCCCACGGCTGGTTTTCACGGGTTTCTGCGCCTTGTCGGTGATCGCGCTGAGCCTGTTCGTCGGCTTGAAACTGATCGGCTTCGCCTCCCATCTGGCCAGGGCCGCGCCTGTTGGACAGCCGCCACTGGCAGGTGGTGCGCCGCACAAGATCCGCCGCCTGCCGCGCATATCTATGTTGGTGCCGCTGTTCCACGAATCCGAGGTCAGCAAGGCGCTGCTGCGACGCCTGCAGCGGCTGACCTACCCGCGCTCGCTGCTAGAAGTGTTTCTGGTGCTCGAGGAACACGACGAGATCACCCGTAACGCGCTGGCCAAAGTAACCCTGCCCCGGTGGGTGAAAATCGTGGAGGTGCCGAAATTTGGCAGCCTCACCACCAAGCCCCGCGCGATGAACTATGCGCTCGACTTTTGCCATGGGGATATCATCGGCGTGTGGGATGCCGAAGATGCCCCGGCGCGCGGTCAGCTGGAACAGGTCGCCCGCAGATTTGAACAGGTGGATGCCGATGTTGCCTGCTTGCAGGGCGTCCTGGACTTCTACAATCCGCGCTCCAACTGGCTGTCGCGCTGTTTCACCCTGGAATACGCCAGCTGGTTTCGCATTGTGCTTCCGGGGCTTGCGCATCTGGGGCTGGTGATCCCACTGGGCGGCACCACATTGTTTGTACGGCGCGATGCGCTGGAGAAACTGGGCGGATGGGATGCCCATAATGTCACCGAAGACGCCGATCTTGGGGTCCGGCTGTACCGGGCCGGTTACCGAACCGAAATGATCGCCACCGCCACCCATGAGGAGGCTAATTGCCGCCCCTGGCCCTGGATCCGCCAACGATCCCGGTGGCTCAAGGGCTTCATGGTGACCTATCTGGTCCATATGCGACGGCCCCGGGTGCTGCTGACACAGCTGGGATGGAAACGTTTTCTGGGGTTTCAGGCCTTTTTCCTGGGCAGCGTCGGGCAGTTTCTGCTGGCGCCGTTCCTGTGGTCCTTCTGGCTGATCCTGCTGGGCCTACCGCATCCCAGCGCCGCGCTGCTGCCCGCAGGCCTGCTGATTGGCACCACCCTCATGCTGATTGTGTTTGAGCTGCTGGGGATCTGCATTGCCATAATGGCAGCCTTTGCCTCTAACCGGCGCAGCCTGGCGCTCTGGGCGCCAACCATGATGCTCTATTTTCCGCTGGGTGCGGTGGCGGCTTACAAAGCCCTGCATGAGCTGATCTGGCACCCGTTTTTCTGGGATAAAACGGAGCATGGCCATCGCAGTGCCGAGCCGGAAACGCCGCCCCCAGCGCCTTAGAACCGGATCAACGGCCGCCGCGCTGGCCTGCGTCCTGTTTCAGCCGGGTCATGAAGGCGGTCGAGATGTGATCATTCAGCGCCTGCCCGGCGGCCGCCTCATCGCGCCGTTCAATGGCGTTGACGATGGTCTTGTGTTCACCCTGGGCAATTTCACCCCGCCCCTTGGCCGCCAGCGAGGTTGTCGCCATCAGCGCCATGGTGCGATGTACCAGGTTCAGCTGCTGCACCAGATAGCGATTGTGCGACGCCAGATGGATCTGTTCATGAAAGCGCCGGTTTGCCTTGGACAGGGCAATCGGATCGCCGACCAAGGCATCATCGGCACTGACCATATCGCGCAACACAGCGATCTCTTCTTCGGTGGCGTGACGGGCGGCGAGCTTGGCAGCCAAGCCCTCCAGCTCACGGCGCACCACATAGAGTTCGGCCATCTGGTTGTGGTCCAGCGAGGCGACGATCAGCGACCGGCCATCGCGTTCCAGCAGCGACTGGGTCTCAAGCCGTTGCAGCGCCTCGCGGATGGGGGTGCGGGACACCCCAAAGCGTTCTGCCAGATCGCTTTCCACCAGCCGGTCATTGGGTTTGTAGATGCCAACGTCGATCGCTTCGAGGATCAGGCTATAGGCGTCTTTCTGATTGGGTCGGCTCTGGCTCATGGTCACTCTCAACTTCAGTTTCACATTTTATATGGCTGTTGCCGCAGCAATCAAGCCCAGGAGTGCCGCCAGCATCAATTGTCAGAGACAAAGCGCGGTTTTGTTTGCAAATCCATCGCCCGCTGCCTAAAGCAGAGCCATGGTCAAAGACAGTTTTTCTCACGTTAATCACTGGGTGTTCGATCTGGACAACACCCTGTATCACCCCTCGGCCCGTCTGTTTGATCAGATCGAGGTCAAGATGACCCGTTATGTGATGGACGCGCTGAACGTCGATCAGGCTGAGGCCAACCGGTTGCGCAATCTGTACTGGCAGCAACATGGCACCACCCTGGCCGGGTTGATGCGCGAGCATGATCTGGACCCGGTTCCCTATATGATCGACGTGCATGATATTTCACTGGACCACCTGCAAAAAGACACCGAGCTGGCGGCCAGAATCACCGCCCTGCCGGGCCATAAGATCGTCTATACCAACGGCAGCGCGCCCTATGCGGAACGGGTACTAGAGGCGCGCGGCTTGAGCGGCTTGTTTGATGGCATCTATGGCGTCGAACATGCCGGCTATCTGCCCAAGCCGGAACAAGCGGCCTTTGAGCAGGTGTTTGCCCAGGCCGCAGTGGCCCCGGCCCGCGCCGCGATGTTCGAAGACGATCCGCGCAATCTGGCAGCACCACACCTGATGGGGATGCGTACCGTGCATGTGGCACCGGATCCGCATGAGGCCGATCACATCGAATACCACACCGCTGATCTGGCTCATTTTTTGCGCCAGCTTGACTGAGGCAACTCGCGAGAGCGGCGCCCCTGCGACCGCTTGCGCCTTGCCATTCCCCTGGTCACAGGCCTAGATCACCGCAAGAACGGAGAGCTGACCTATGGCCGATACCTGCGACATCCTGATTTCCGGCGGCGGCATTGCCGGACTGACCGCAGCCTGCGCCTTTGGCGCCGCAGGGTTTGAGGTGATCTGTGTTGATCCGGCAGTGCCGGTGACCGTGCGCGACGCGGAGGGCTCAGACCTGCGCACCACCGCGTTTTTGCAGCCCGCGCAGGAGTTGTTACAACGCTGTGGGCTGTGGGACCGGCTGGCGGATCACGCCGCGGCGCTGCAAATCATGCGGATTGTCGATGCCGGTGGCGAGCTGCCCGAGCCACGGGTGATCAAGGATTTCAACGCCGCCGATCTGTCCGACAGGCCGTTTGGCTGGAACCTGCCCAACTGGTTGCTGCGGCGTGAAATACTGGCCCGGCTGGCCGAACTGCCAAATGTCGATTTCCGCCCCGGCGTCGCCACCACCAGCCTGTTCACCCGCACCGCCCAGGCGCGCGTCGGGCTCAGCGATGGCAGCCGGGTCTCTGCCAGGCTGGTTATTGCCGCTGACGGTCGCAGCTCACCCATGCGCGAGGCCGCCGGGATACCGGTGAGCACCACCAGATACGGTCAAAAAGCGCTGGCCTTTGCGGTCACCCATCCAAAGCCACACGACAATGTCTCAACCGAGGTGCACCGCTCTGGCGGACCCTTCACCCTGGTGCCGCTGCCCGATCATCAGGGCAAGCCCAGTTCGGCAGTAGTCTGGATGGAGCGCGGCCCAAGGGCGCAGGAACTGCAAGCATTACCGGCGGAAGAGTTTGAAGCCGCCATGACCCGGCGCTCTTGTGCGGTGCTGGGAGAGTTGAAACTGGCATCACGGCGCACGATCTGGCCGATCATCAGCCAATGCGCCGAACGGCTGAACGGCGAACGGCTGGCGCTGATGGCCGAGGCCGCCCATGTGGTGCCGCCGATTGGGGCGCAGGGGTTGAATATGTCGCTGGGAGATCTGGCCTGCCTGCTGCAGCTGGCCGAGGCCCGACGTGAGAGTCTGGGCGATGCGCAGATGCTGGACGCCTATCACAAGGCGCGTCACAATGAGATCAAGCTGCGGGTCAAGGGCATTGACCTGCTGAACCGCGCCTCGATGCTGGAGGCGCGGCCACTGCGCGATATGCGGGCTGCGGCGTTGAACGCTTTTTACTCGATCGCCCCCCTTCGCAAGACATTGATGCGAAAGGGATTGGGCACGAATTGACCCTGCGGCGGGTTATGTCTGCGCCACGGATCGGGTCACGGCAGCACCATATGTTGCCGTGACCCGTCCAAAAATCAGAGAACCTGATCCAGTGCCGCCTGCAGCCGGGTTATTGTGCCGTCCACATCATATAGTTTGTCGAGACCAAACAGCCCCAGACGGAAGGTCTGAAAGTCGTCGGGCTCGTCACATTGCAGCGGCACCCCGGCGGCAATCTGCATGCCCAGAGCGGCAAATTTCTTGCCGGTGCTGATCTCGGGATCTGTGGTGTAGCTGACCACCACCCCCGGCGCGCCAAAGCCCTCAGCCGCAACCGAGGTCACACCGTTGGATTTGAGCAGCGCCCGCACCCCGTCGCCCAGCGCCCATTGCGCGTCGCGCAATTTATCAAAGCCATAGTCACGGGTTTCAGCCATGGTATCGCGAAACGCCCGCAGCGCATCTGTTGGCAGGGTGGCGTGATAGGCGTGGCCGCCGTTTTCATAGGCCACCATGATCTGACGCCATTTCTTCAGGTCGATGGCAAAGCTGTCAGAGCTGGTCTCCTCCAGCCGCACGGCGCCGCGTTTCGACAGCATCACTAGACCGGCACAGGGCGAGGCGCTCCAGCCTTTTTGCGGTGCCGAAATCAGCACATCGACACCAGTGGCCTGCATGTCGATCCAGGCACAGCCCGAGGCGATGCAATCCAGCACCATCAGCGCGCCGACCTCATGTGCGGCGGCGGCCATGGCGGTGACGTAATCATCCGGCAGGATCACCCCGGCGGCGGTTTCCACATGTGGCGCAAAGACGATTGCTGGCTTTTGCGCCCGGATGGCGGCGGTGACTTCGTCGATTGGCGCCGGGGCAAAAGGTGCCGGGCTGGCGTTGCCAGTCTGGCGGGCCTTCAGGACGGTGGCCGAGGCAGTCAGGCCGCCGGTCTCAAATATCTGGCTCCAGCGGTAGGAGAACCAGCCGTTGCGCACCACCAGCACATCTTCGCCGCGGGCGAACTGACGCGCCACCGCCTCCATTGCGTAGGTGCCACCCCCGGGGATCAGGGCAACGGAGTCGGCCTTGTAGACGTCCCGCAGCATCTCATTGATGTCCAGCATAACCTGCTGGAATGCCTTGGACATATGGTTGAGCGAGCGGTCGGTGAAGACCACTGAAAATTCATCAAGACCTGTCGGGTCGACAGTTTGCAATAGTGCCATTGCTAATCCTCCGTTAAATGTGTTGGCCTAGGGCTACCCTTCCCGGGGCCTATTGGCAAAGGCTTCTTTGCGCAATCAGCCGTCAATCCCGGCGGCAAAGGTCAGGGAGCCTCCGGCGGGGATATTTTTGGCCAGATGAAGCCTGGACCGGTCAGCCCAGCGGTCCGGGGCGGCGCTCTTCGCTGAGCAGCACGTTGGCCTCGACATCGCCGACCCCCGGCAGGGTCATGATCCGGCGGCGCAGCACCCGTTCAAAATCAGAGATATCGCGGGCGGTGACCCGCAGCCGGTAATCATACATGCCCAGCACATGTTCCACCGTCTGCACTTCGGGAATGGCGGTCACAGCGCGTTCAAAATCATCCAGGCTGACCCGGCCCTTGGTGGCCAGTTTGATGCCCAGAAACACGGTAACACCAAAGCCCAGCTTCTCGTGGTCCAGATCGAGACGGCGCCCGGCGATAATGCCGTTGTCGTGCAATCGCCTGATGCGGCGCCAGGTGGCCGGCTGGCTCAGCCCCAATGTGCGGCCCAAGGCCCCGGCCGACAGGCTGGCATCCTGGCTCAGCGCGCGCAGCAGGTGCTGGTCGATGTCGTCGAGATCCGTCACAACGGCAGCCCCGCATCGTTTTTAATCCGGGCCACATGCATCAGCGCCTCGATGTCGGCGATATGTGGCAGGCTGAGAATGCCGGCGCGGTAGATCTGTTGATAATGGGCCATATCGCGGGCGATCACCGACAATCGCACATCCACCCGGCCGAGAAAGGTCTGGATTTCGATCACCTCGGGGATATCGCGCGCCGCCTCGATGAAGTCATCAAAGGCGCGGGACTGGGTCTTGTCCAAGGTCACCCGCAGGCTGACCTCGACCGCATAGCCAAGGGCCCGCCAGTTGATCACCGCATGCTGGCCACGTAGCACCGCGCCTTGGCGCAGCTTGTCGAGCCGTCGGGTCAGGCGGGATATCGACAGCCCAAGACGCTCGCCAAGATCGGGAATCGACTGGGCTGGGTCGCTTTGCAAATGGCGCAGTATGCGCCTGTCGAGGTCATCTAGCATGAATGTGTCACTATACCTGAAGTTGGCGAATGAATAGGGCGAAAAATCGCAAAATTATCTCAATCACCCTCTCGAACCCTGTGTATACAGCGCTATGATCGCCGCAGATACAAACAGACATCAAACCGAGAGGACGTGGACATGCGCGTTTATTATGATCGCGATTGCGATATCAACCTGATCAAAGACAAAAAAGTGGCCATCCTGGGCTATGGCTCGCAGGGTCACGCGCATGCATTGAACCTGCGCGATTCCGGCGCCAAGAACCTTGTCGTCGCGCTGCGCGAAGGTTCGGCCAGCGCTGCCAAAGCTGAAGGTGAAGGCCTGAAGGTTATGGGCATTGCCGAAGCGGCGGCCTGGTGTGACCTGATCATGTTCACCATGCCCGACGAGCTGCAGGCTGAAACCTACAAGAAATACGTCCACGACAACATCAAGCCGGGCGCCGCGATTGCCTTTGCCCACGGGTTGAACGTTCACTTTGGCCTGATTGAGCCCAAAGAAGGCATCGACGTCATCATGATGGCGCCTAAAGGCCCCGGTCACACTGTGCGCGGCGAATACAGCAAAGGTGGCGGCGTGCCCTGCCTGGTCGCTGTCGACAAAGATGCAACCGGCAAAGCGCTGGAAATCGGTCTGTCCTATTGCTCGGCCATCGGTGGCGGTCGTTCCGGCATCATCGAGACCAACTTCCGCGAAGAGTGTGAAACCGACCTGTTCGGCGAGCAGGCTGTTCTGTGTGGCGGTATCGTCGAGCTGATCCGCATGGGCTTTGAGACCCTGGTCGAAGCAGGCTACGAGCCTGAAATGGCCTATTTTGAGTGCCTGCACGAAACCAAACTGATCGTCGACCTGATCTATGAAGGCGGCATCGCCAACATGGACTACTCGATCTCCAACACCGCCGAATTCGGTCAATATGTTTCCGGCCCGCGCATTTTGCCTTACGACGAGACAAAGGCAAACATGAAAGCCGTTCTGAACGACATTCAGTCCGGCAAATTTGTCCGCGATTTCATGCTGGAAAATGCTGTTGGTCAGCCAACAATCAAGGCATCCCGTCGCGCCAACGACGAGCACCAGATCGAACAGGTTGGTGGCAAACTACGCGCCATGATGCCTTGGATCTCGGCTGGCAAAATGGTCGACAAAGAAAAGAACTAAACCGCGCGGGCGGGCGACCGCCCAAGTGAGACAATTGGGGCGTCCCAGACCGGGGCGCCCTTTTCATCTGGAGAGTTCGACATGAGTGCATCTGCTGGAAAGCTAAACTGGATCAAACTATTGGCCCTTGGCCTGATCTGGGGCGCATCGTTCATGTTTATTTCGGTGGCGTTGCGCGACATGGGGCCGCTGACCATCGTGGCCGGCCGGGTCGGGCTGGGCACCTTGGTGCTGCTGGTCGTTCTCCGGATGCGCGGTATCACCCTGCCAAGCTTTAAGACCAGCAATGGCCGTCTGGTCTGGCTCTCGGCCGCCGCAATGGGGCTGTTCTCCAGCGCCCTGCCCTTTGCCTTGCTTAGCTGGGGGCAGAAATATGTCGCCAGTGGCTTTGCCGGGGTCTGCATGGCGGTGGTGCCGCTGTTTGTGCTGCCACTGGCCCATTTTCTGGTGCCCGGAGAGCGGCTGACCCTGCAACGGGGTATCAGCTTTCTGATTGGCTTTGCCGGCGTTGTGGTGCTGATCGGCTTTGACGCGCTGCGGCTGGTCGGCAGTGACTACGAGGCTCTGGCGCGGATTGCCTGCCTAGGCGCCTCGCTGTGTTATGCAGCCGGCGCCATTATCACCCGGCTGTGCCCCAAGACCGATATGCTGTCGCTGTCCGCCGCGGCGCTGCTGTCGGCGACGGTTATCATCACACCCTTTGCATTGGCGATTGAGGGCATCCCGGCGATGCCGTCAGCATTGTCACTGGTGGCCATCCTGTATCTGGGTCTGTTTCCAACTGCTCTGGCGCAGGTGCTGCTGGTTCAGGTCATTCGCGATGCTGGCCCCAGCTTTATGTCTTTGGTGAATTACCAGGTGCCGGTCTGGTCGGTGCTGTTTGGCGTGGTATTGCTGAACGAAATATTGCCGCCGCAGCTCTACCTGTCGCTGGCGCTGATCCTTGGCGGTCTGTTGCTCAGCCGCAAACGCCGTCAGGCCGTCGCCGCCTGACGGGCCTGACAGGGAAAACTGGCGCGCTTAAACGGGCGCCAGATCTGTGACCGCCTCTGTGACCGCATCCACCACCTTGTCGACGGTGACATGCAGCAGGGCTTCGTCCTCACATTCGGCCATCACCCGGATCAGCGGCTCGGTGCCGGATTTGCGGATCAGCAAACGCCCCTGCCCGCTCAGCGCTTGTTCCGCCGCGTGGATCGCCTGTTGCACCGCGTCCAGTTCCAGCGGCGTCTGCCCCGCCTTGAAACGTACATTTTTCAATAGCTGCGGCACCGGCTGGAACTGCCGCGCCAGTTTCGAGGCGGGCTGCTCGGTGCGCACCATCTCGGCCAGGAAATGCAGCCCCGCCATCAAGCCATCACCGGTGGTGGCATGGTCGGTCATCACGATATGGCCCGATTGCTCGCCGCCCAGATTAAAGCCACCGCTACGCATCCGCTCGACCACGTAGCGATCGCCAACAGCGGTGCGTTCCAAGCCGATACCTTGATCGTTCAGAAACCGCTCAAGCCCCAGATTGGACATCACGGTGGAGACCAGAGCATTGCCGGTCAGTTGGCCCTTTTCGGCCCAGCGCGAGGCCAGCAGCCCCATCAGTTGATCGCCATCTGCAACGGCGCCGGTTTCGTCGATCAGGATCACCCGGTCCGCATCGCCATCGAGGCAAATCCCCACATGGGCGCCATGGGCGACAACCGCCTCGGCCGCCGCCTGCGGATAGGTCGAGCCGCAGCCGCTGTTGATATTGACCCCGTCCGGCGACACGCCGATGGGCACCACCTCGGCGCCCAGCTCCCACAGGATTTCCGGCGCGGCGCGGTAGGCGGCGCCATTGGCGCAGTCGATCACCACCTTCAGCCCATCAAAGCGGATATCCCTGGGCAATGAGCTTTTGACCCGCTCGCCGTAGCGGAAGCGGGCATCGTCGATCCGTTTGGCGCGGCCGATATTCTGCGTCTGGGCAGGCTCAACACCAGCCTCGATCAGCGCTTCCAGCTCCAGCTCGGCGGCATCGGACAGCTTGAAGCCATCGGGGCCGAAAAACTTGATGCCGTTGTCTTCCGCCGGATTGTGACTGGCCGAGATCATCACCCCCAGATCGGCGCGCATGGAGCGGGTCATCAGACCCACGGCGGGGGTGGGCACCGGCCCCATCAGCAGCACGTTCATGCCCGTTGAGGTCAGCCCGGCGGTCAGCGCGTTTTCAAACATATAGCCAGACAGCCGGGTGTCCTTACCGATCACCACCCGGTGTACCCCCGAGGCATCACGGCGGAAATACCGCCCCACCGCCGCACCAATACGCAGCGCCATTTCAGCGGTCATCGGGTGAATATTGGCGGTGCCACGCACCCCGTCGGTACCAAATAATTTTCGCATATTCTTCTTTCTAATCGGGCCTTAACGGGTGGCTTGCCAGAGCCGCACCGCCTGCGCCGTTGCGGCGACGTCATGCACCCGTAGGAATTGCACGCCTTGGGCCAGGCCTGCAAGGCCTACGGCAATCGACCCCGGAGCCCGCGCTGTGGCCTGCGGTTCTTTGCCGATTGTGCCGATAAATCGCTTGCGCGATACCCCCAGCAGGATCGGGCAACCCAGCGCATGATACAGGGCAATGCCCCTCAGCAGGATCAGATTGTGCGCAAGCGTTTTGCCAAAGCCAATGCCCGGATCGATGACAATCTGGTCGCGCAACACGCCGATGGCCTCTAGCCGGTCAATCTGCGCCGCAAGGAAGTCATAGACATCCAGCAGCACGTTCTCATAGACCGGCTTGTCCTGCATGGTCGCAGGATCACCCTGCGCATGCATGATACAGACCGGCACCCCGGCCTGTGCGACCAGAGGCGCCAGCGCCATGTCATGGGTAAAGCCTGAGACATCATTGATCAGAGCAGCGCCGGCAGCCAGCGCCTTGGCGGCGACCGGTGCCTTGCGGGTGTCAATGGAAATGGCCGCTCCGGTGGCTGCGTGCAGCGCTGCAATGACCGGCGCGGTCCGCGAAATCTCGGCGTCTTCAGGGACAAAATCGGCCCCCGGTCGGGTGGATTCACCGCCAATATCAATCAGGCTGGCGCCATCGGCGATCATCTGGCGGGCAGCATCGACCGCCGCGGCCAAATCATCGTGTTGACCGCCATCCGAGAAACTGTCTGGCGTCACATTGAGCACCCCCATCAGCTGCGGCTGCGCCATATCCAGACCGGCAATTGTCGGCCGGTGCCCGGACAGGCGGCGCAGGATCTGCTCAGGCACCAGCCCCGCTGGGATGATATGAGAAGGCGACCGACGATCCAGCGCCTCGGCATGGGTAAACCACAACGCCCCCCCGGCCAGTTCGACCGCGCCCTCTGGTCGGGCATCGCCGTGCTGAACCAGAGGCCGGTAGTAGGTCATAACGTAACTTGATCCGCCGGCACCGCGCGCAGGGGCACATCGGCTGCTTCTGGCAAGTCCGCGCCGATAACGATCAGCTCACCGGCCTCAAATGTTGCAGCAAACCAAGCGGCCAGTTCCACCGGCTGGGACGGCGCCGCCGAGGGGCCATCCACCGCATCCAGCACAATTTTGGAGGGGGCCCAGACGCTGATCTGGCCATTCTTCATTGCCCAGTCCAGCTCAGTCCGGGTCGAGACCACCACGCAGCGATCATCATGCGCCGCCAGACGCCAGGCGTTTTGCTCGATGGCCAGCAGATCAATCCGGCGTTCGGTCATTTTGTGACCGGTCCGCGGCACCGCCAGCTCATGGGCTCCGACACAGAGGATCAGCGGCCGCTGACGGCATTGCATCTGGTCAATCCAGCCCGAGAAATTGTCACTGTCGATCGCCGCGTTGGCAAGATACAGCAGCCGCGGATGCGGTGGTTCCTCAACTTCGGCATCCGGGGTGTGCGGATCACGGGCGCGGACAATCTCAACCCCCAGCGCGCCGGGGCCACGGTCCAGTTTCTCGATCCGCACAAAGGCCCGCACCGCCTGCGGCTCCAGCAGAATACGCTCGGCGACCCGGTCGGCCAGGGTTTCCAGCAGGTTCAACCTCTCGTCCGCCAGCTCATGTGCAATCGCCTCGGTCACCCGGTCATAAGACAAGATGCGGTCCACATCATCGTCAACATCGTCGGCCAACGGTTCCACCTCGACCACCACGTTGAAACTGATCCGCTGGGTGGTGCCGCGCTCGGCCTGAAAGGCGCCGATTTCCACATCAACGATGTGGTCACGCAATGAAATACGATCCAACACCCCACCGGATGCCATCGCGTCGGCGCGCTCAGAAGGATGCTCAAACGCTAGACGAATTTCTGAACTCATGGGATGGCGCCTTTGGCTAACAGTAGCAGAAGATGGTAATATACTTTAGGCGATGCGCAGCCGGAGAACAGCCCCACTTGCGCCAATCCAATGGCAAAATGCGGCACAATGAAAGTCACACGGCAGATTTTGGTGAGAAAACCGTCGCGCCTTATTCGGTAGAGGCGGTGCGATAGCGCTCGTCACTGTAAAACAGATGCACTCCGATCTGGGTGGTGTTTTTAAAAACACGGCTCCAGCGCGGCCGAACAGCCGTGGTGTGATAGTAGGTGGCGCCATCGGTCAGCTGTTCTGTCGCGCCATCCAGACTGGCCCGGGCGACCTTGGCAACCCGCGTGTAGGCCTGATGTTCACTGACCGCTTCAGTGAGCCCGTCGCAGTTATAGCTGAACTGACACTGATGGAGACGCCCGGTGCCCTGTTTGACAACGCCGCAGACAGACTTGGGGAACTGGGCACTTTGGACCCGGTTCAAGATCACTTCGGCGACGGCAAACTGACCCTTCACGGTCTCGCCCCGCGCCTCAAAATACAGCGCCTGTGCGAGACAGGCAAAATCGGCATCACCCGTGGCAGCAGGCCGCGCATCCAACCAGGCGGTAGAGTAATCCATCGGCTCCGGTTTTGGCGATTTACGTCCAAAGAACAAAAAGCCGCGCCCCCCCTCTTTGGCAGTCGCAGTTTGCGTCGATTGATCCCGTTGGAACACGCCTCCCAGCGCGGTTTCGGCAACGGCGGCGCAGGGCGCAGCCAAAGACGCCGCAACAAATGCGGCCAATACATGAGATTTCATTCCGGATACCCCCAGGTACCAAAAGGTCGCGCCCACCGTCAATTCATGCGCGGGGACCATTTACCCCAAAGTCGCGAAAAGGTCCAGTTTTCGAAAAATTTGCAACTCAAAACAGAGGACTAACAGGCTGTTAACACCCAGAATACCTCGATAATCGGCCCGGTTTTCGCTACATCTAGGCAGAGGCAGGGGGCTCTACCGCTAACGTATGTGCAATCGCCAATTGAGCTGCGGCCAATCGTGCCACCGGCACCCGAAACGGCGAACAGGACACATAATCGAATCCGGCCTCGCGACAAAAGGCAATCGATTCGGGGTTGCCGCCGTGCTCCCCACAGATCGACAGGGTGACGCCGGGATTGCTCTCGCGGCCCCGCTGCACCCCAAGCTTCAGCAATTCGCCCACCCCTTCGACGTCCAGCACATGGAACGGGTCTTCCGGAAACACCCCCTGGCGTACATAGTCCGACATGAACCGGCCGGCATCATCGCGCGACAGCCCATAGGTCATCTGGGTCAGGTCATTGGTGCCAAAACTGAGAAAGGCCGTCTGCGGCGCAATATCAGCCGCCCGCAACGCCGCCCGCGGGGTTTCCACCATGACGCCCAGGCGATACTCAAATTCAGCCCCGCGTTCCGATTTCACCGCCGCCGCCACCGCATCAATGCGGGCCTTGACCAGTTCGACTTCGCGCTTGGCCGACACCAGCGGGATCATCACTTCCGGCACCACCGGCACGCCATCCTCCGAGGCATCCAATGCCGCCTCAAAAATGGCCCGCGCTTGCATGTCATAGATTTCCGGCACCGTGACCCCCAAGCGCACCCCGCGCAGGCCCAGCATCGGATTGTATTCCGCCATTTCCTCAACCCGGCGGGTGACATCACTGACCGGAATGCCCAGCGCCTCGGACAGTTCGCGCTGGCCGGTCTTGGTGGCGGGCAGGAATTCATGCAGCGGCGGGTCGAACAGGCGGATGCAAACCGGCATCCCCGCCATAATGCGGAACAGCTCGTAAAAATCGCCGCGCTGCATCGGCAGCAATCGCGCCAACACGGCGGCCCGCCCGAGCGAGGTCTCGGCAAAGATCATCTCGCGCATCACCGTCAGCCGTCCGGGCTCAAAGAACATATGCTCGGTGCGGCACAGGCCAATGCCCTGGGCATTGAAATTGCGCGCCAGCTGCGCATCCGCCGGGGTATCGGCATTGGCGCGAATGCCAATGTCACGCTCGGCATCCGCCCAGCCCATCAGGGTCTGAAAGGCATCATCCAGCGTCGCCTCCAGCATGGCAGGCTCTCCGGCCAGCACCTGCCCCGAGCTGCCGTCAATGGTGACGATATCACCGGCCTTGAACACCCGCCCCTCGGCGGTGATCAGCTGTTTTT
Source organism: Parasedimentitalea psychrophila (assembly GCF_030285785.1). NCBI lineage: Bacteria > Pseudomonadati > Pseudomonadota > Alphaproteobacteria > Rhodobacterales > Paracoccaceae > Parasedimentitalea > Parasedimentitalea psychrophila. Next base: position 577,243 of record NZ_CP127247.1, read on the forward strand.
CCTTGCTGAGAAATTTCAATGTCGAGGCGCCAACAATGCAGGGCAACCCCAGGCCTCGACCAATCACCGCCGCGTGACTGGTGACACCGCCCTTTTGCGTCAACACTGCCACGGCGGCATGCATGCCACGAATATCCTCGGGAGAGGTCTCGCGGCGCACCAGAATGCAGGGCTCCCGCCGCGACGCACTGGCCTGGGCCTCGGCGGCGGTAAACACCAGCCGTCCGCTGGCGGCGCCGGGACTGGCGGCAATGCCAGAGCCAATCACTTCGCGCGGCGCGGTGGGGTCCACCTGACGGTGCAGCAGTTCATTCAGCGAATGCGGATCAATCCGCATCACCGCTTCTTGCGGCGAGATAATGCCATCTTCGGCCAGCGCCACGGCAATCCGCACCGCCGCCCGCGCCGAGCGCGCCACCCGAACCCCGTCCAGAATATGCACATGGCCGTTCTCAATGACAAATTCGACCTGCATCGCCTCGCGCAAGCGCCGTCGCATCAGCGCCGCATGGGATTTCAGATCCGCAAACGCCGCCGGCGCCACATCCGCCAGCGCCGGTCCCCGCGGGTCCTGCTCCAGATACAGCGCCGCCACTCCGGCGCCCAAGGCATCACGCCCCTGCGACTGGCTCAGATAACGGCCAGTGATCTGCGGCTGCCCGGTCTGCGAATTGATCAGCTGCAACACCCCTGAGCCGCATTCGCCCTGGCCCAGCCCCGGAACCATTTCCTGCACCACCAACCCCAGCCCCGCATCGACAGGCGCACCTTTGGCCTGACGCAACAACCGGGCCGTGGTGCCATCCCAGGCCCGCGCCATCGAGCGCAATACCGCCGCCAGCTGTTCGCCGCGATCCTGCGGAAAGCTCTCATCCGTCTCCGCCTCATAGGCCTGCAGGATCAGGCCCAGCGCCTCGGGACCGTCCTCGGCCACCGCGTCAAACACATCCGGGTCCAGCCGCGCCACATGCACCGCATAAGATTGCACAAACCGCAAATACAGCGCCGCTGCCGCCTGCGCCCCCATGCTGTCACACAGATCCACATAACGGGCATCGTTCATGCCCACATTCAGCACCGCGCCGGGGCCGCCCCAATCCGGATCCTCGGACGAGGGCCGCACACAGAGCAGGGCCTCTGCTGGAAACTCACCCAGGATCGCGCCTAGATGTGGTATCTGCCCCTCGGCAATGGCGCGCACAGCGGCAAACGACAGCGCCACCGTGCAGGGCACTGGCAACTCCAGCCGCACCAGCCGCTGCAGGCATTTGGCCCGGCCACCATGGGCATTGGCCACAATCGGGGCATCCGACGTGATCAGCGCCGCAAACGGGATCTCTGGCAATTGTTTCTGCACTGCAGCACCTTTCATTTGCCCCGCAGCATAATGCGGTGCGCCTATGGTGCAAGCGCCGAGTGGTGCGTGCAAGCACACACCCTACACTGCGCGATGGGTGGGCGTGGATGGCTTTGCCTCCGGCGGGAGTATTTTGGCAAAGTGAATGGGTTTGGCGGAGCGCCCCGCAATTCACCTTTGTCCAACTACTCCGGGGTCCGGGGCTGGCCCCGGTCCGTTGCATGCTAAGCGATAAGGACGCGACCAGTCGCCGTTTGCTCCGGGGCTCCGCCCGTTCGCGGCTGAAAGGCTCCCCCGGAGCCTTTCTTAGTCGCCGCTCACCCTTCGATGACAGTCAAATCAGCGACCTGACCACAGATTTGACGGATCTGATGCAACAGGTTCAACCGGTTGCGGCGCACCACCTGGTTGTCATCATTCACCTGCACCGCCTCAAAAAACGCATCAATCGGCGCCCGCAGCGCTGCCATGCTGCCCATGGCAGCCGCGAAATCTTCGGCTTCGATGGCCGAAGAGATCGCCCCCTCGCTCAAAGCAAGCGCTTCGAACAGGGCAATCTCGGTGGCATCCTTGGCGAATTTCACGTCGCCGCCATAGGAATATTCAACCCCATCCTTGGTCTCGGCCTGGATCAGGATGTTGTTGGCGCGCTTATAGCCCTGCAGCAGGTTGGTGCCGTCGTCGGACTTCATGAAGTCCTCCAGTGCACGCGCCCGTTTGACCAGCAGGGTCAGATCGTCATTGCCATCCATGGCGATACAGGCGTCGATGACGTCGTGGCGAATGCCCTGCTCGCGCAGAAAGACTTTGAGTCGGTCGTGGAAGAAGGAGAGGAGGTCAAAGACTACCGCTTTCTTTTCATCATATTCAAGATGCTCTCCTGAAACTTTAGTTGCAGCTTGAAACTTTGCTTCACCGCCAGATGATTTCGCTGACCTAATCAGAAATTCCGAAGGCTGTGGACCAAATGCAGTCTTCATAGCATCTACAAGAGGTATCTTGAGGTCATTCCCCAAAATCAACCGAATAACACCCAGCGCTGCACGGCGCAGCGCAAAGGGGTCTTTCGACCCGGTCGGCTTCTCGTCAATCGCCCAGAATCCGGTCAGGGTGTCCAGCTTATCGGCCAGCGCCACAGCAACGGAAACCGCCTCGCTCGGCACATCATCCGATGGGCCTTGCGGTGAATAATGCGCTTCACAGGCATTGGCGACGTCTTGTGGCAGGCCTGCTTCCTCGGCGTAATAACGCCCCATCAGGCCCTGCAGTTCGGGGAATTCATAGACCATCTCGGAGGACAGATCGGCCTTGGCGATCCGTGCCGCCTGCTCGGCCCGATCCGGGTCAGCGCCAACAGACGGTGCGATCTCGCGCGCCAGCGCCGCGATGCGGTTGATACGGTCGGCCTGGGTGCCCAGCTTGTTGTGGAAGGTGACGTTCTCCAGCGCCTCGGTCCACTTGCCCATGCCCGCCTTGGCGGTGCGCAGGTCGTTCTCCCAGAAGAACTTGGCATCGGCCAGACGCGCGCTCAGCACTTTCTGATTACCAGCCAGAATGGTGGCGCCGTTGTCCGCCGTTGCGCGGTTGGCGACGGTGACGAAACGCTCAATACGGGTGGTTTTGGGATTGCGGACCGAGAAGAACTTCTGGTGCTCGCGCATAGAGGTTTGCAGCACTTCCGGCGGCAGCGACAGGAACGCCTCGTCAATCGTCCCCATCAGCACCACCGGGTGTTCGACCAGACCGGCGACCTCGGCCAGCAGTGCCTTGTCTTCGACCAGCTCCAGCCCATTGGCAAAGGCCTGATTGCTGGCGTCCTGCCAGATCGCATCAGCGCGTTCATCCGGGTCCAGCACCACAAAGGCGCGTTTCAGTTTGGCGGCGTAGTCGTCAAAGCTGCTGACGGTGATCACATCCGGCGCCATGAAACGGTGGCCGCGGGTGCTATTGCCCGCGACAATGCCGTCCACGTCCAGCGGCACAACCTCGGCGCCCGCCTCATCCGACAGCAGGCAGAGGATCGAGTGCAATGGGCGCACCCATTTCAGCGAACCGGTGCCCCAGCGCATGGATTTGGGCCAGGGGAAGTTGCGAATGGTGGTTTCCAGCACCTCGGCGATGATCTCGGCTGCCGGGCGACCGGGCTTTTCGATGGAGGCGAAATAGATCGCGCCTTTCGGCGTGTCGCGCTCTTCCAGCTGGTCACGGGTCAGGCCGGCACCGCGCAAGAAACCCTCAATAGCTTTATCAGGGGCGCCGACCTTTGGCCCCTTGCGCTCTTCGCGCACCGTCGGCGAGGCTGCCAGCAGGCCGCTGATGGCCAGCGTCAGGCGGCGCGGTGTCGACAGGGCGTGGGCGCCCGCATAGGTCAGACCCGCCTCGACCAGACCATCGGTCATCCGCTTTTTCAGATCGTCACCGGCGCGACGTTGCATGCGGGCCGGGATTTCCTCGGAAAACAGTTCAATCAGCAGGTCAGGCATCTGGGGGTCCTCAGAAATTCACAATCATCTGGATGACGATGGCATTGGCGATATCAACAAAGAAGGCGGATACAAGGGGCAGCACCACAAAGGCAATAGGCGATGGGCCGTAGCGTTTGGTGACGGCGGTCATATTGGCGATGGCGGTGGGGGTGGCGCCCAGCGCAAAACCGCCAAAGCCGGCCGCAAGAACAGCGGCGCGATAGCCACCGCCCAGCAGCGGAAACAGCACATAAAGCACAAAGAAAACGGCAAAGGCGGTCTGCGCGGTCATGATCACCGCAATGGCCAGACCCAGTTCGGCAATGGTCCACAGTTGCAGCGCCATCAGCGACATCGCCAGAAAGGCACCCAGCGAGAATTCAGACACCAGTGCCAGCGCCGGGGTGCGCGCCACCGCGGGCGCATTGGGGCGCAGCCAGCTGCGCAGGTTGGCGATCAGAATACCTGCAATCAGACAGGGCACAAACAGCGGCAGCTTTAGCCCGGCGGCCTCGATCAGCTCGGATCCGACATAGCCCAGCATAATGGCAAAGTTCAAAAACAGCATGACACGCATCAGGCTGAGGTGATCAATCTGTGCCGCAGGGGCTAGATCTGCATCTGGCAGTCCGATGGTGGACCCGTCCTCTGGGCGCGCCGGTGCCAGATTGTTGCGGGTGATCAGCAGGCGCGCCACCGGGCCGCCGACCAGTGCCGCCAGCACCAGGCCAAGGGTGGCGACAGCAACCCCCAGCTCAGTCGCACCGGACAATCCTGTGGCCTTGGCCACATCCGGCGCCCATGCGATTGCCGTGCCGTGGCCGCCAATCAGCGAGGCAGAGCCAAACAGCACCCCGGCCTGCGCCGGATAGCCAAACAGCACCGCTCCGGCCGCGCCAATCAGGTTTTGCGCGATAATGGTCATCAGGGTCAGCACCAGCAGGATCGCCAAGGGCTTGCCGCCGGCAATCAGATCACTGAGGCGGGCGTTGAGGCCAATCCCGGCGAAGAACAGCACCAGAAAGAAATCGCGGCTGGCCATCTCAAACTCTACCGCGCGGCCAGAAGCCAGATAGATCACCAGCACCACCAGCGCCGCCAGCAAGCCACCGGTCACCGGTTCGGGGATATTGAAACGGCGCAGAACTTCGACCCGGGCATTCAGCCGCGCCCCCAGCAGGAACACTGCAAAGCCAAGGGTCACAGTGATGAATTCCGGGATGACGATTGCTGCGTTCATATCTATCTCCGCCGTGTTGCCGTGCCTAAGTTATTGGCTTACCTCTGGTAAATCCGGGCAGGTCTCTCCTACCACGGTGCCGTCATAAGCCTTTTTGCCGCAATTGTTCAGTTCGTGCCAGACATAGCCGCGGCCCTGATCCGTCACCGCGACAATGCGATCCACACCGTACTCGATGTTCTTGACCGACATAAAGGCGGTGGCGGTGCCCGCCTCTAGCTCTGCGCCGATTGCCTGAGCATCAAAACAGTCAAACCAGCCCGGCGCAATACGCGGTTTCTGCTGCTGCAACACGGTATAGCTCTGGGCCAGCTCATCACGTGTCAGCGCTGTGGTGAAACAGGCGCGATAGCGGATCGGAGAGCTGCTGGCGTCAATGGCCTCAAAATCCGCATAATCAATGACCACGCTGGCGTCGCTATTCTGCGGCAGCAGAACCACATCCAGTCCCGGGTGCAGGGTGACCTCTTCATAGTAGGCATATTCGTTCAGGTAATAGATTGCAGCACCGGCGCCGACGGCGCAGACCACGATGAAGGCGGCAAGAAACTTACCCATTATGATTATCGTCCTTTAGACAGTCTATGAAGGGCTGCGCCCCTGCTGTATTTTTGGTCACTGACAACCGGTCACCCGCACCGGCTGTCAGCATTTTTGGCTCGCACCTGCCCTATTGGCCGGGCAGGCGCGATAAGTGCCGATCAGGCCGCCCAGCCGCCCGCCGCTGTTTGCACAAAGGCATCGGCACATTGCTTGGCCAGCGCCCGCACCCGGCCGATATAGGCCTGGCGTTCGGTGACCGAGATCACCCCGCGCGCGTCCAGCAAGTTAAAGATATGGCTGGCCTTGATGCATTGATCATAGGCCGGATGCGCCATCACAATGCGCTTGCCGGTCTTGGGGTCGTCAGCGGGCTGCGACAGGATCGCGGCACATTCCACCTCGGCCTCTTCAAAATGGCGCAGCAAGACGTCGGTATTGGCGGTGTCAAAGTTCCAGCGGGCGTATTCTTCCTCGGTCTGCTTGAAGATATCGCCATAGGTCATCGGGATCGGCGAATCCGGGTCGTTGAACGGCATGTCCATCACGTGATCAACACCCAGAACATACATCGCCAGCCGCTCCAGCCCATAGGTCAACTCGCCCGAGACCGGGCTGCAGTCATAGCCACCAACCTGTTGGAAATAGGTAAACTGGCTGACTTCCATGCCGTCACACCAGACTTCCCAGCCCAAGCCCCAGGCCCCCAGTGTCGGGCTTTCCCAGTCATCTTCGACAAAGCGGATGTCATGAAGTTCCATGTCAACGCCAATCGCGGCAAGTGAGCCAAGATACAGTTCCTGAAGATTGGGCGGGCTGGGTTTGATCAGCACCTGATACTGATAATAATGCTGCAACCGGTTGGGGTTTTCCCCATAGCGGCCATCGGTCGGGCGCCGCGATGGCTGCACATAGGCGGCGGCCCAGGGCGTCGGGCCCAGCGAGCGGAGCGTGGTTGCCGGGTGAAAGGTGCCGGCGCCAACCTCCATGTCATAGGGCTGCAGCATGGCGCAGCCCTTGCTGGCCCAATAGCTCTGAAGCCGCAGGATGATCTCTTGGAACGAGCGCGGAGCGCCATTGGTCTGGGTCATGTCTCTTTCCCTATTGGGGCTGCAAATGCGGGGTCTTTCCTATGCAAGCCCCCGGTCAGGGTCAACGCCACATATGGCAGGAACAGCCTCAGACGCAGAATTATGCCAGAATATCTCCGCTCTGGCCAAATCAGCCCATATTGAAGCGTCAATCCTAGAATTCCCCCCCGTATAGGGCATTCCCTTTGAGCCGCTAAAATGCTTAATTGCCCTGAAAAATGGACTCCTCAGGGATTAAGGAACTGCAATGAAGATTTTCTTTGCTTCAATGGTGCTGACACTGATGGCACTGGCCGCAACTCTTCCGGGGGCGGCGCAGGCACAGCAAGTCTCACCGAACTCGGTCTGGATTCAGGTCGCCGCCCACCCGTCTCTTGCGGACGCCAAGGCCCGGGCGGCCCTGCTGTCATCCAATTTGCCCGACGTCAGCGGCTTTACCCTAGGGGGCGGCTGGTACGGCGTTGTGCTGGGCCCCTACAGCCGCGCCGATGCCGAACGGGCCATGCAGGTCTATCGTGGTCAGGGGCAAATCCCGCGCGACAGCTTTATCGCCTTTGGCCGCAATCTGCGTCAGCAGTTCTGGCCCGATGGCGTCGCGCCAAGTACAGCCGCGACCACCCTGCCCGCCACTCTTGCGCCGATAACAACCCAGGTTGAGGCGATCCAACCCACCCCGACGCCAGCTCTCGCCGATGAAACCCCGGCCCAGGCCCGCCGCAGCGAACGCCAGTTGAGCGCCGATGAGCGCAAGGCGCTGCAGATCGCGCTCAAGGCCGCCGGGTTTTACAGCGCCGCCATTGACGGGTCTTTTGGCCGCGGCACCCGGGCCTCGATGACTGACTGGCAGGCGGCCAGTGGCTATGAGCTGAGCGGTATTCTGACAACTCTGCAACGTCAGGCACTGCTGGATGAATACAACGCACCGCTGCTCTCGGTTGGCATGGCTTCGATGACCAACACTGACGCCGGTATTACCATGCAGATCCCGACCCGCGAAGTGGCTTTTGCGCGGTTCGAGCCGCCATTTGCGCATTATAGCAGCAAGGACGATGGCGAAATCCGGGTCTTGTTGATTTCGCAGCCCGGCGACAAGCGCACTTTGTTTGGCCTCTATGACATTCTGCAAACGCTGGAAATCGTACCTTTGGTCGGGCCACGGGAACGCGGCTCTGACAGTTTCACCATCGAGGGCCGCGGCAAGGGGTTTGTCTCGTTCACTCAGGCCAGCCTGAAAAATGGCGAGATCAAAGGCTTCACCCTGATCTGGCCCGCTGGCGATGAACACCGCCGCTCCAGGGTGCTCACTGCAATGCGCACCAGCTTTACCCGCATCGACGGCGTTCTGGACCCGGCCGCTGGTGGCGATGCGCAGCAAAGCATCGACCTGATGTCGGGCCTGCAGATCCGCCAGCCCCGGATGTCGCGGTCGGGGTTCTATGTTGACGGCGCAGGTACGGTGCTGACCACCTCGGATGTGGTGGCCGACTGTACCCGCATCACCCTGGATCACGACTATACCGCCGAGCTGCTCAGCAACGATAGCGCCAATGGTCTGGCCGTGCTGCGCCCGACAACCCCACTGGCGCCCATGGCAGTGGCCGAGTTCAGCGCCACATCGCCACGCCTGCAGTCCGAAGTGGCGGTCTCCGGCTATTCCTATGAGGGCATCCTCGGCGCGCCCAGCCTGACCTGGGGCACCCTCGCCGACATCAAAAGCCTGGACGGAAATTCCGGTATTGCCCGGCTGGACCTGGCCGCCCAGACCGGTGATGCCGGCGGTCCGGTGCTGGATGGCAGCGGCGCGGTTCTGGGGATGCTGCTGCCGCAGGAAATCGGCGCGCGGCAACTGCCGAAAGGTGTCAGCTTTGCCGCCAACGCGGCGGCAATCCGGGTGGTTCTGACCGACGCGGGACTGACCGCCAGCGACCGCACCCCCGAAGCGGCAACACTGACAAACGCGGCAATGAACCGCCTGGTGAATGGCATGACGGTGTTGGTCAGTTGCTGGAACTGAGCCGCACCAAACAAAACGATAGCAAAAACGCCGGGACCCAGGGTCCCGGCGTTTTTGTTTAAGTACGTCCTGTTGGCAATTGTAGGGTGCGTGCTTGCACGCACCAGCCGTGGTCAAAACGCCTGGATGCGGCCATCCCAGGTATGAAAGCAGCCCGAGGTCGCAACGTTCAGAACTTCAAATTCATTCAGCAGCCCTTCGGCTGAGTCCTGCACCGAAATCTCGCCCTGATCGCCGCCCATATCCGTGCGCACCCAACCGGGGTGATAGATCCCCACAGCAATGCCTTCGGGTTGCAGATCAACGGCCAGATTGCGGCCGATGCTCACTGCCGCTGCCTTGGAGGCGCGATAGGCATAAGCGCCGCCCGGTGCCAGCGCATGACTGGCCATCTGTGACGAGATGATGGCGATCTTGGGTTCGGTTACCAGCCGCAGATTTGGCAACAGCGCCTGCACCGTCAGGAACACCCCGGTGACATTGGTGGCCAATGAGCTGGCCCAGATCTCGGCGCTGTAGTCCTCCAGCGCCATATTCTTATCAAGAAAGACCCCGGCATTGCAGACCAGAAGATCCACCGGCTGGCCCTTTAACTGCGCCGCCAGCCGCGCTTGCTGACCCGGATCCGAGACCTCTAGCCGGGCGTCGGCGGAATGATCCCGCGCGGTGCCGGTCACCGCATGACCCGCCCCCCGCAAGCGGCTCACAATTTCGCGGCCGATGCCACGGCTGGATCCTGTCACCACAACATGCATTTTGCACTCTCCCTGTTGGTTCCGTTTGTCAGTTGGTCTTGCGATGGGGCCGGAACGGCAGCGGCATCACTGGAATCCCCTCTTCGATCAGGGCCTTGGCCTCGTCCAGCTTGGCTTCACCGTAGATCGCCCGGCCAGGCGCATCACCTTCGTGCATGGCCCGCGCCTGGGTCACAAAATCCTTGCCCACATAGTCCGAATTATCTTCGACCTTGCGGCGCAATTCGGCGATCGCCTGTTCCGCCTCATTGGCAGGTTTGCTCAACGCACCCGCAGTCGGGACAGCCAGAGCAGAGCCCTGCGCACTCTCTCCGGCCTGCGGTGATTGATCCCTGTCCGAGCGGTCCGCGGCAACCACATCTGGTTCACCGCGCCCCGAAACAGCATTGCGCCCGGGGCGAACCCGTGGCGCCATGATGGCCTTTTCAACCGATCCGCTGCCGCAGACCGCGCAGGATATCAAACCATTGGCCGCCAGCTTGTCAAAACCCGCAGCGGATTGGAACCAGCTGTCGAAGGTATGTCCAGCCTCACATTTCAGGGAATATTGTATCATGTATTGCTCTCGCGTTGCGGAGTTTGATTAAAGCCCAGACCAGAACAATATCAAGCGCAATGCGCCAATTGCCGCCGGGCTTCCGGGCAAAACTGTTGCAAAACACCCGCCCATTCCGGGTCAGCCCTTGGAAACCGCCGGCTGCAATCGCAACTGCAAAGCCTGCACCAGATCCTGATGCGGAACATCGGCATCAATCGCCAGCCGCCGCAGACCAAAATGAACCTGGGCCATTTTCTGGTAGTAGCCGGAGAAAACGTAATTGGTAGTGGCGCCAGCCACCGCCCCCAGCACCGGCACTGCTTGGGTCGCCAGTTTCTGCCCCATGACCACGCCCAGCTTGGGCGCAACCTGCGCGATCAGTTTCTGCAAGGCGCCACCGGACAGGCTCAGGCGCAGGGTCAGGAAGCCCAGATCAGCGCCATCGTCATGCGCCAGCGGGCCTGCGGCGGCAAACACCCGGATACAGTCAAATGTGACACTCTCGGCTTCGGGATCAAATCCGTTCTCGGCGGCGACACCCTGAATGATGCGCAACAGAAATGCGGTTGTGGTTGGCAGTTCCACCAGCGCCCCCGGCAATCCGCCCATGCCACCAGCCGCGCCCATTGCGGCGCTCATCACCCGGTTCACTGTCGGTTTTTGGTCCGGCACCACACGGCGCGAGCGCACAGCCGCCCCCATCGCCAACCTCAAGGCCTGTTCGGTGGCGCGGCCCAACCCGGCCCGCACCCCTTCCGGCAGACGGTCCAACAGGTTTTCAGCCTGCCCACCCACCAGATTCAACAGCTGCACACCAACACCCGCCGCAGTGCGATAGCGCTCGGCCAAGATATCCAGTTCAGCCTCGGTTTCCTGCCGGCTAAGGCCGCGTGCAGGGGATAGAATTTCGCTCAAATCAGCCTCCTCTATCCATCAAACATTGGCCGGTGGCGCGCAAATTTCAACCCTGCCAGCGCCGCACCATGCCAAAAACACCGTCCCAGGCACCAGGTTGCAACGCAAAACCCAGCACCCTGGCTGGGTTTGTGGGGGGCGGCATTTCAACCCCGGCAAGGCGCTCAAAGCCGAACCGCCGGTAATATGGGGCATCGCCCACCAGCAGCACCCGCGCCCAGCCACTGCTTTCAGCCTTGGCCAGAGAATCGCGGATCAGCGAGCCGCCCAGCCCCTCGCCCTGGTGGGTTGGGTGCACCGCAACCGGTCCCAACAGCAGCGCATCTACCTCACCGACATGCACCGGCCAGAAGCGGATCGCGCCGGCCAGAATTTCCAGCTCATCGCGGGCCACCTGGCTGAGCCCCTGAACCGGGGGGATATCGTCCCGCAACCGGTACGACGACAGGGCCTCGCGACCGGGCGCAAAGCACAGATCATACAGCGCCTCGACCTCCCAGCGGTCCTGCGGCTGTTCCGCTATCAGCTCGATCACCGCACATGGCCTCCCGCATCCCAACTCAGACTGGCATTCGCCCTAACACGGGGCTAAGCCTTGGGCAAACACTTGGAGACACGCATGTTCTATCGCCCCGAAGACGGCCACGGGTTGCCCCACAACCCATTCAACGCCATCGTCACCCCGCGCCCCATCGGCTGGATCTCATCCCGCTCAGCCGATGGCGTGAACAATCTGGCCCCCTATTCCTTTTTCAACGCAGTGGCCTATGAGCCACCACAGGTGATGTTCGCCTCAACCAGCGCCAAACCGGATCAGACCGGCACCAAGGACAGCGTCGCCAACATTCTGGAGACCGGCGTGTTCTGCGTGAACATCGTCGAATATGCCATGCGCGACGCGATGAACGCCTCCTCGGCAGCCCTGCCCCGCGAGGATGACGAATTCGTCCACGCAGGACTGGAAACGGTGGAATGCAGCACGATCCCCTGCGCCCGTGTGGCCAATGTGCCCGCCGCACTTGAATGCAAACTGACCAAGGTCATCACCCTACCCGGCGACGCCAACCGTGTGGTTTTTGGTGAGGTGGTCGGCATCCACATGCGCGATGACTGTCTGGTGGGTGGCGCCTTTGACGTCACCCGCTATGTGCCGCTGGCCCGTATGGGATACCGCGATTATTCTGCCGTCCGCGAGGTGTTCAGCCTGACCCGGCCAGACGAGGCCTCGTGAGGCATTCTAGCAGCCCGTCCCAGACTAAAAAAGCGGGCTGCCTACAAACTGGTTCCAACGATCGCTCTTCCATATTCCTAATTATCTATTCATCAGACCGGCCAGTGGCTTCGCGGTCGCGCTGGTACAGTCTCGTTTCCGGGAACGGCGGCAACCAGGTTTCACGATGCTCGGTCCAGCTTTCATAAGTCGGCACAAGTTGATCCGCTGCATCCAGAGCCCCCAAGTGCACTTCAACCTCGTCGCCACTGCGCGCAAAAACGGACGACCCACACTGTGGACAAAAATGTCGTCCAATATAGTCCCGCGTCTCGCCTTCGACCAAAACCGCATCCTGCGGAAACACAGCAGCGGCATAAAACAACGCGCCATGATGCTTGCGACAATCCAGACAATGACAAATGCCAACCCGGTGTGGGCGTCCTGACGCAATAAATCGAACATCGCCGCACATGCAGCCACCGGTGAACTGATCCAAAACTTGTCTCCTCAATAATAACATGCCGGATACATCCGACAAACCATTTCAGCTTTCCCCGCACGGGTAAACCCAACGGCAGGCACAGCGTGCCAAGCTTATACACGTCAAAAGGATCCCTCGGCACAGCTTGCCCCCACACAGAAATTGGGTAATCTAACCTCAACCATGGAGGGCATGATGGACCAGCACCTGTAGCCCACGAAGACTACCACATTTTCCAGTTCAGGAGGCCCCATGCCTTACTCCCTGCCCGACGCAAACAGCGTCCATCCCATTGTCTTGCCTGATGGCCAACCCCACCTTGGCTCTGTTTTTCTGCGCAATGTCATTGATCACCCAAAATTCAAGGTTGGGGATTTCACCTATGCCTCGGATTTTGATCCGCCGCCGGTCGGGGGCTGGGCCAACCGCCTGGCGCCCTATCTGTTTCCCATGTCGCAGGAAACACTGCGGATCGGACGCTACTGCCAGATCGCCCATGGTGTCCGTTTTATCACCTCCAGTGCCAACCACGCCATGGATGGGCTGACTTGCTTCCCCTTTCCGGCGTTCGATCCCGAGCAGAGGATCGGCTTTCAGCCGGATACCCGCGACACGGTGATCGGTCATGATGTCTGGATCGGCTATGGCGCGCTGATCCTGCCCGGCGCCCAAATCGGAAACGGCGCCATTATCGGCGCCGGAGCCGTGGTTCGCGGAACCATCCCGCCCTACGGCGTGGTGACCGGCAATCCCGGTACTGTCAGCCGCTATCGGTTTGCGCAGGCCCAGATCGACAGGCTGCAACAGCTGCAGTGGTGGCACTGGCCAGCAGACAGCATTGCAACAGCCAGGCCTGCTCTGCTCGGCGGTGATCTCGACGCCCTCAACACCCTGAGCTGAAGATCGCTGTTTTGGTGAGAGCCAAGCCCCTCACCCTCAACAGCAAAAAGGGCCGGTCTGAACAAACAGACTGGCCCTTCTACATATTCCAATCAACAAACCTGTGTGCGCCCGCGGGCGCACTCCGTTTTTTCAGGGCTCAATGGCCGCCCAGAATGCCCGTCTTAACCGAGTAATCCGCCGCGATTTCATAATCGGGGTCATCATCACTGTCGACCATCAGATGGCCAGCCTTGGACAGCAATTGGTGACAGTCCCGGCTCAGGTGGCGCAGGGTCAGCGTCTTGCCGGCATCCTCGTAGCGTCCGGCCAGCGCCTCGATCGCCTGCAGGGCCGACTGATCGACCACCCGGCTGCGGACAAAATCAACGATCACCCGATCGGGGTCCGCGTCCACGTCGAACAATTCGGTAAACCCGTCGGTGGAGCCAAAGAACAGCGGGCCTTCGATTTCATAGACCCGCGCGCCCTTGTCACTTTCCGAGTCGCGGATCACCGCGTGAATGCGCCGCGCGTTGTTCCAGGCATAGGCCAGTGCCGAGACAATCACCCCGACCACCACCGCGATGGCGAGATCTTCCATCACCGTCACCACGGTGACCAGCACGATGACAAAGGCGTCCATCAGCGGCACCTTGGTCATGATTTTCATCGAATTCCAGGCAAAGGTGCCGATCACCACCATGAACATCACCCCCACCAGCGCCGCCAGCGGGATCTGTTCGATCAGTCCCGAGGCCGCAACAATGAACAACAGCAGGAACATAGCGGCGGCAATGCCGGCGATGCGGGTGCGACCACCGGATTTGACGTTGATCATCGACTGGCCGATCATCGCACAGCCGCCCATGCCACCAAAGAAGCCGGTCACCACATTCGAGGCCCCCTGCGCGATACATTCCTGACTGGCGCCGCCGCCCCGCTTGCCGGTGATTTCACCCACCAGGTTCAGCGTCAGCAGGCTCTCAATCAGGCCAATCGCCGCCAGAATACCCGAATAGGGCAGAATGATCAGGAAGGTCTCCCAGGTGAAGGGTGCCAGCGCCGTGCCATAGATCCCCACCCCTTCGCCAAAGGGGTTGTGAAAACTCGGCAAACCGCCCTGGATCGAGGCCAGATCTCCGACCCGTGGCACATCCAGTCCAAAGATAATGACGATCGCCGCCACAATGCCAATCCCGGCCAGTGGCGCCGGGATCACCGCGGTGATCTTGGGAGTCCCCCAGATGATCAGCATGGTCAGCCCGACCAGCCCCAGCATCAGATACAATGGCACCCCGGTCAGCCACTCGCTGCCCTCGGTTCCCGGCACTTTGAATTGGGTCAACTGGGCCAGGAAAATCACAATCGCCAGCCCGTTGACAAAGCCCAGCATCACCGGATGCGGCACCAGGCGGATGAATTTGCCCCAGTGCATGATGCCGGCGATGATCTGCAGCGCCCCCATCAGCACCACTGTGGCAAACAGATATTCCACCCCGTGTTCAGCCACCAAAGCCACCATCACAACGGCCAGGGCGCCGGTTGCACCGGAGATCATCCCCGGGCGGCCGCCAAACACAGCGGTAATTAGTCCGACCATAAAGGCCGCATAAAGCCCCACCAGAGGGTGCACCCCGGCGACAAAGGCAAAGGCCACCGCTTCGGGCACCAGCGCCAGTGCGACGGTCAGACCCGATAGCAATTCGGTCCGCACCCGGGCCACTGACCAGCCCTCGTCTTGCATGATAGAGAGATTGGGCGGGGACATGTGATTGGCCAATAAGGCCAGCGCGGCGCGTTTCATCGGGTTACCTGTGTCTTGGGGAATATGTGTTCGCTGCCCGCCCCTAGCGAAAATTCGCCTATGATACAAGGCTGCGCTGCGATGCGCGGCAGGGCGGTGGCGCTTTTGCCGGAGTATTTGGGCTGGCTATTGGGCTGACTGGTGACACAGATTGGGGCGCTGCCCCAAACCCCGGGATATTTAAGGCCAGATGAACATGGGACCCCAAACCGCGCGGTTTACTGTAGTTGTTATACAGGCCCCGCTTGCCAACAGCCCGCCTGCGCGGCACAACAAAAGGTGGAAATTACAAAGCAGGAAGCAGACCATGACCAAACCCACCATGATTGCCGTGATCGGCGGCTCGGGCCTGTATGAGATTGACGGGTTGCAGGACGCCCGGTGGGTTACCGTAGACACCCCCTGGGGCGCGCCGTCGGACCAGATCCTGACCGGGGAACTGGACGGGGTAAAAATGGGGTTTCTGCCGCGTCATGGCCGCGGCCATGTCCATGCGCCCTCGGATGTGCCCTACCGCGCCAATATCGACGCGCTGAAGCGGCTGGGGGCCACGGATGTGATTTCGGTCTCGGCCTGTGGATCGTTCCGCGAGTCCATGGCACCGGGTGATTTTGTTATTGTCGATCAATTCATTGATCGCACGTTCGCGCGGCACAAGAGCTTTTTTGGATCGGGCTGTGTCGCCCATGTCAGCCTGGCCCATCCCACCTGCCCGCGACTGGGAGACGCCTGCGAGACCGCCGCCCGCGCCGCCGGCATCACGGTGCATCGGGGCGGTACCTATCTGGCGATGGAGGGGCCGCAGTTTTCCACCGTGGCCGAGTCGAAGCTGTACCGCGAACAATGGGGCGCCGACGTCATTGGCATGACCAATATGCCCGAGGCCAAACTGGCCCGGGAGGCCGAGCTTTGTTATGCCTCGATTGCCATGGTCACCGATTTTGACAGCTGGCATCCAGATCACGGCGCCGTTGATATCACCGCCATCCTTGCGACCTTGCAGGGCAACTCCAGCAATGGGGCTGACTTGGTGCGCCGCCTGCCCGCACTGCTTGGCGGTGAACGAACTGAATGCCCCCACGGCTGTGACACCGCACTGGAATATGCAATCATGACCGCGCCGGAGAAACGCGACCCGGCGCTGCTGACAAAACTGGATGCGGTGGCTGGGCGCGTGCTGGGTTAGTCTAGGCGAGATATCAGAATTTGGCGTTGACGTAGCTTCAAAGCGCTGTCTTTGCTGTTCCAGAACCACTTAGACAGGATGATTTTTATGGACATGAACCTCTGGCTGACCTTTGTGGCCGCATCTGTGGCCCTACTGATGATCCCCGGACCAACTGTACTGTTAGTTCTCAGCTATGCCCTATCCAAGGGTCGGCAAGTGGCTGTGGCGGCGGCGTTAGGTGTGGCGCTGGGGGACTTCATCGCCATGACCGCATCGCTGGTGGGACTGGGCGCATTGGTGATGGCCTCTGCCACACTGTTTGTGGTTCTGAAATGGGCGGGGGCGGTCTATCTGGTTTGGCTGGGTATCAAGCTGTGGCGCAGTGCCTCGGCAGAAGGCGTAACCGAACTCGCCAACACCCGCGATGTGCAGGCCAAAGGCATCTTTGGCCATACAGCAACCGTGACTGCCTTAAACCCTAAATCCATTGGCTTTTTCATTGCTTTTGTGCCGCAGTTCATCCGCCCCGAAGGAAACCTGGCACCGCAGTTTGCCATTCTGATTGCCACATTTGTGATCTTAGGCGGATTGAATGCGCTGGCCTATGCGCTGCTGGCAGATCGCCTGCGCGGCTGGATCGCCCGCCCTGCCGTCGTGGCCAACCTGACCAAAGGTGGCGGCGTTGCCCTGATTGGCATGGGGCTGACCACGGCGTTTCTACGTCGCCCGGCCTAGGTTCCGGCTTGCATGACAAGCAGACATAAGACAAACCATCTTTGGTCTGGCCGCACGGGTCAGCCCTGCGCCATTTAGAGCCGACCCCCAAAGAGGCCCCACCATGCCAAAGCATACCACCGTCAAAGATTACATCCGCACCATTCCGAATTTCCCGCACAAAGGTATCATGTTCCGCGATGTGACCACTTTATTTGCCGATCCGCGCGGTTTTCGCATGGCGGTGGACCAGATGCTGCATCCCTATGCTGGCATGCGCATCGACAAAGTGGTGGGGCTGGAGGCGCGTGGCTTTATTCTGGGCGGCGCCATTGCCCACCAACTGGGCACCGGTTTTGTGCCCATCCGCAAGCAGGGCAAACTGCCCGGCGCCACCCTGAGCCAAGATTACAAACTGGAATACGGCGAGGCCACCGTCGAGATCCATAAGGATGCGATCCAACCGGGCGAGAAGATCTTGGTGGTCGACGACCTGCTCGCCACCGGCGGCACCGCCGCTGCGGGCATCAAACTGATCGAGCGACTGGGCGGCGACATCGTCTCCTGCTCGTTCATCATCGACCTGCCGGAATTGGGCGGCGGTAAAGTGTTGGAAAGCATGGGCATGGATGTGCATGTCCTGTGTGAATTCGAGGGCGAATAACCTCCCAAATTTGGCGCGAAACGGCTTGCGGGCAGTTTTGCGTCTGACCTAGCCTGTCGCAATGAGCACCCCATCGATACAGGACAGCCGCTAGTCCTGGATCCGCCTGATTATGACCCTGACCATCGCTACGCGGGCCATTGTCAGCATGTTGGCGTTGATTGTGATCCTGCCGACAGTTGAAGTGGAATTTGGCGCGGGTCTGGCCGAGACCGCACTGCCCTATACCCTGACGATGATCGGATTTGCGGTGGCAATCGTGTTATCTGACGATTGGTGG
Organism: Parasedimentitalea psychrophila; assembly: GCF_030285785.1. Taxonomy (NCBI): domain Bacteria; kingdom Pseudomonadati; phylum Pseudomonadota; class Alphaproteobacteria; order Rhodobacterales; family Paracoccaceae; genus Parasedimentitalea; species Parasedimentitalea psychrophila. Next base: position 595,364 of record NZ_CP127247.1, read on the forward strand.
AGCGGGTTGGGGGCACCCTGGCCCTGAACGGTGCCGCCCTGATGATTGCAGCCGGGTTTGCAGTGTCGCATATTGCGTTGGTCTGGGCTATGGGCCGGCAATTGGCGCCGAGAGGCTGTCACTGTACCGCTGGGCGGCGTTGCCAGCCGCATTGTCTCGGGCTTGCTTGCTGGCTGATCGTCTGGCTGATCGTCTGGGGGGGGGGCTGCTGACCCTGCTGGTCGGTTCCATGCTGCACTAATTGGCGCTGTTTTTATACCTGTCCTACGACGGCATGGTCTCGCTCTATATGGTCAGTCTGGTATTTGGCCTGGCTCAGGGTGGCATTGTGCCCAGCTATGCACTGCTGGTGCTGCGGCGCAGCCGTACGGCAGAACGTCGGGGCGAACACCAGGCCGCGACAGCTGCCACGCCGTGACCACCGGTGCGTGCCAGCACGCACCCTACAATTTCAGCTAGACCCGCAGCACGGCGCCGGGGTTCATGATGCCATTGGGATCCAGCGCCTGCTTGATCGCCTGCATCGCCGCCAGCCGGACCGGATCCCCATAGCGCGCGATATCCTCGACCTTGATGCGGCCAACGCCGTGTTCGGCACTGATCGAGCCGCCCATCTCATGTACCAGATCATGCACCGTCCGCTTTACCGCGCCACGTTGAGCCTCATAGTCCGCCCGCGATCGCCCAAACGCGGGGAACACGTTGTAATGCAGGTTGCCATCGCCAAGATGGCCGAAACAGTTGATGCGGAAATCTCCCAGCGCCTCGATCCTCACGCCACCGCGCAGAATAAACTCCGGGATCGCCGACAGCGGCACCGAGATATCATGGCTGGACACCGAGCCGATCAGCCGGTTCGCCTCGGGGATCTGCTCACGCAGCGCCCATAGCTCTTGCCGCTGTGCCTCGGACTGGGCAATCACCCCGTCCAGCGCATGGCCCGCCGTCATCGCCGCCTCAAACAGATCCGCCAGTGCCAGTTCGGGATCCAATCCCCGGGCCAGCCCCAGCTCAACCAACACGCACCATTCCGGTGGCGTCGCAAACGGCTGGCGCACTTGCGGCAATGTCTCCGTCAGAAACTGCAGCCCCTGACGGTGTATCAGCTCAAAGGCACTGATGCCTTCGCCCAGCCGATCTTGTGCCAGTGACAGGATGGCCAGCGCCGCTGCAGGCGAGCTCACCACCAGCAAAGCTGTGCCTGTCGCCGCCGGAATGGGCGACAGTTTCAACGCCGCGGCGGTGATAATACCCAGCGTTCCTTCCGCGCCAATCAGCAGCCCTCGCAGATCATACCCCGTGTTGTCTTTGCGCAGCCGACTCAACCCATGCCAGATGTCGCCACTGGGCAGCACCGCCTCCAAACCAAGACACAATTCCCGGGCATTGCCATAGCGCAGCACATTCACTCCACCGGCATTGGTGGACAAGTTCCCACCAATCTGGGCCGACCCTTCCGAGGCCAGCGACAGCGGGAATAACCGCTCCTCACTCTGCGCTGCAGCCTGCACATCCGCCAGAATGGCTCCTGCTTCGGCCACCAGCACATTCTCCTGGGGATAGACCACACGCACCGCGTTCATTCGCTCCATCGAGATCACCAATGGCGCCGGTCCCGTCCCCATCACCTGACCGCCAACCAGCCCAGTGCCGCCGCCATAAGGCACCACCGGCACGCGGGCGATATTGGCCGCACGCAATAACACCGAGACCTGCTCCGCACTCTGCGGCCGCGCCAGCACTCCGGCCTGACCGCGATAGCGCCCGCGCGGCTCCTCAAGATACCTATGGTCAGCCTCGCCTAATATGCCCGCAGGCAGGTCTGCCTCCAGACCGGCAATAAAATCAGCATCGACAGAGTTCAAATCCATGCTCAATCTCTTTTCATTCCTTTGCGCTCACTCAGCAGTACAGCACATAGAGGCACCCTGAATATAGCGTATAGTCAAAGACCAGCTGCGCAACCCGGGTCCGCGTTTCATCTGGCTAAAAATATCCCGGGGTTTGGGGCAGCGCCCCAAGACAAAGCCCCCAAAAATCATCCCGTCTCAGTCCGCCCTCGGCGGTCACTGCGCAACGAGGCATACAAAACATGAGAACGCCAGCGGCCATTGATCTGCAGATAGGACTGCGCCACGCCTTCATATTTAAAGCCACTGCGCTCCAGCAACCCGCGTGAGGCGGTGTTCTCCGGCAGGCAGGCCGCTTCGATACGGCTGAGATCCAGTTTGGTAAACGCATAATGCACCACCGCCCCAATGGCCTCGCGCATATAGCCCTGACGGGCAAAGGGCAGGCCGGTCCAATAGCCCAGGGTTCCAGCCTGCGCCGGGCCACGGCGGATGTTATCCAGAGTGATCGCCCCGACCAGCACCTGATCCGCGCGGCGGCACAGAAACAGCGGCAGCGCGGTGCCGCCGCTGATCGCCCGCTGGGCCCAGTAGACCCGGTTGGTAAAGGATTTCCGGCTCAGATGATCCTCCGCCCAGTTGGGCTCCCATGGCATCAGATAGGACTGGCTGTCCTGCCGCAAACGGGCCCAGGCATGAAAGTCGGAATGGACCGGCGGCCGCAGGGTCAGCCGCTCGGTCTCAACCCGAACTTTCCGTTTGGACAGCAGCATCAAGCGGTGCGCCTCTCCTGCAACCGGGCCAGGCTGGGGGCCTCTGACACTGGCCCGTACAGGGCCAAAGCCGCCGGGGCCTGGGTCGCCATTGTCTCGGCAAATTCGCGCACATCGCCAGTGGTGACCGCATCAATGCGCGCCACCGTATCCGACAGTGGCGGCACCTTGTCCCAGATCTGCACCAGCCGGGCCAGCCGTTCGGCGCGGTTCGACGGGCTTTCCAGCCCCATCAGCATCCCCGCCTTCATCTGCGCCCGCGCCCGCGCTACTTCTTCCGGGCCCATATCTTCGGCGGCGCGCTTCATTTCGTCGATGGTGATCTCGGCCAGCTCGCCCAGTTGCGAGGCCGAGGTGCCTGCATAGATGGTCACCGAGCCGGTATCGGCATAGGCGCCGGTCTGGGCAAAGATCGAATAGCACAGCCCACGTTTCTCGCGCACCTCCTGGAACAACCGGCTGGACATGCCGCCGCCCAAAGCGCTGGAATAGATCTGCGCGGTATAGATCGCGTCATCGCGGTAGCCGGGGCTTTCAAACGCCAGCGCAAAATGGGCCTGCTCCAGCGATTTCTCATGCCGCGCCTCACCACCGGTAAAGCGGGCCGGTTCCACCAGCTGGCTCTCGCGGGGTTGCATATGGCCAAACAGCTTTTCCGCGGTTTTGACCAGAGCATCATGATCCACCGCTCCCGCCGCCGACAGAATCATCTGGCCGGGGCCGTAATGTTCGCGAACAAAACCAGCCAGATCATCGCGGTTGAAGGCACTGACCCGCTCAGCCGGGCCCAGAATGGTGCGGCCCAGTGGCTGGTTGTGATAGCTTTCTTCCTGCAACCAGTCAAAAATCACATCATCCGGCGTGTCCAGAGACTGACCGATTTCCTGCAGGATCACCCCGCGCTCGATCTCGATCTCTTTGGGATCAAACACCGGGTTCAGCACGATATCGCCAATCACATCCAGTGCCAGCGCCACATCGTCCTGCAGCACCCGCGCGTAATAGGCGGTGACCTCGCGGCTGGTATAGGCGTTGATATAGCCGCCAACATCCTCGATCGCCTCGGCAATTTGCAGCGCCGACCGGGTGGCAGTGCCCTTGAACGCCATGTGCTCCAGAAAATGGGCGATGCCATTTTGCTCAAGCCGCTCATGACGACCGCCCGCAGTTACCCAGATGCCAATGGAGGCGGATTGCAGCCCCGGCATGTTTTCAGAAACGATACGAAAGCCGTTAGACAGCTGGTCTTGTTGAACAGTCACTTGGAGATGTGCTTTCTGATGTGCTCTTCGAGAGTCGTTAGGTCGTTGGCGATCCGGGTCACCCGCTCAGATCTGTCATACAGATCCGACATCTGTGTGGGAAGAGGCGGATGAATGCCACAGGCATCTTTCACCGCAGCCGGAAACTTGGCCGGATGCGCGGTGGCCAGCGTCACCATTGGCACGGCCGGATTGCGGTGTTCGCCGGCCACCTTGACCCCAATGGCCCCATGCGGGCACAACAGATCGCCACTGGCCGCCAGCTGAGCCTTGATGGTGGCCAGGGTTTCGGCCTCGGAACAGCGGCCCGAGTCATATGTTTCGCTCAGCGCCTGAAGGGCGCCCTGCGAGACATCAAAGCCACCAGAGGCCAACTCGTCCATCAACTGCGCCACCGCGCCGCTGTCGCGCCCGTAGGCAAAATACAAGGCGCGCTCAAAATTCGACGAGACCTGAATATCCATCGAGGGCGAGATCGACGGGATGGTTTCACCCTTGTAGTACCCCTGCCCGTCCAGACAGCGGTGCAGGATGTCATTCTGGTTGGTGGCCACCACCAGCTGATCAATCGGCAGCCCCATTTGCTTGGCAATATAACCGGCAAAGATGTCGCCGAAGTTCCCGGTGGGAACGGTAAAGCTGATCTTGCGATGCGGCGCGCCCAGCGACACGGCGGACGAGAAGTAATAAACCACCTGCGCCAAAACGCGGGCGATGTTGATCGAGTTGACCCCGGCCAGTTTCACCCCGTC